>CAJAHH010000120.1 GCA_903939515.1 uncultured Verrucomicrobiota bacterium | reverse complement strand
TACACGCCGACCTTGAACCTGACGGGAGCCGATAGCTTCACCTTCCAGGTGGTAGCCGCAGGCCTGACCTCGTCAGTGTCGACGGTGTCGATTGTGATCACCAACGTGAATGACATTCCGGTGGCCACCGCTCAGTCGGTGACGGCGGACGAAGACACGGCCAAGGCGATCACGCTGGCTGGAACCGATGTGGACGGCTCTGCGCTGACCTACACGCTGGTGACGCAGCCCACGAAGGGTGCGCTGAGCGGCACGGCCCCGGCTTTGACCTACACGCCGACGAGCAACTACAACGGCCCTGATAGCTTTACCTTCAAGGTGAACGACGGCACCGCGGACTCCGCGGTGGCGCTGGTATCGATCACGGTGGCTATGGTGAATGACATTCCTGTGGCGACCAACGCGGTGGTTGGAGTCTTGGAAGATACCGGCGCTGTGGCCGTGACGCTGACGGGCAGCACGCCTGAGCCGGGCAAGACCCTGACCTACTCGGTGCTGACGCTGCCGACCAAGGGTACCTTGGGTGGAGCCGCTCCGAACCTGACCTACACGCCGGCGGCCAATCAGTCTGGAACCGACAGCTTCACCTTCAAGGTGAATGACGGTTTGGACAACTCCGGTGTGGCCACGGTGACGTTGAATATCACCAACGTGAACGACATGCCGAGCTTCACGATCCCGACGGCACTGAAGCCCGGTGGCGAGAACGCGACCTGGACGAAGCTGGGTGCGGCGAATGCGAGCTGGAACGGCTTGGCGATCTCGACCAACGGTAACGTGGTTGTGGCAGCCTCTGGCACGACCCTGACGGTATCGACCGATGGCGGAACGACTGCGACGAATGCGACGACCTCGGGCAGCGGCAGCTACAACGCAGTAGCAGTCTCGGCCAATGGATCGAAGGTATTGGCAGCGCGAGGCACCCAGTTGTTTGGCTACAACGGTAGCGCATGGGCGGCTTTGAGCAGCCCCGCGTTGAGCTGGTCATCGGTGGCCTCCTCAGCCAATGGCACCAATTTGGTGGCAGTGGCCTCCGGAGACAAGGTGCACGTGTCGACGAACTCGGGCACGACCTGGACAGCAGTGGGTGCGGCTCGGGACTGGGAGGCAGTGACCTCGTCAGCCGACGGCATGAAGCTGGCTGGAGCCGTGTACAACGGATTGATCTACACCACGACCGACGGCGGAACGAACTGGACGACGCGCGGAAGCGTGAATCGGTACTTCACGTCGATCGCGTCGAGCGCGGACGGAACGAAGTTGGCTGCGACGGAAGTCAACGGATTGATCTACACCTCGGACGACAGTGGAGCGACCTGGACGGCGCGTGAGAGCGCCCGTGCGTGGTCGTCGATCTCGATGTCTGCGGACGGCAAGCAGCTCCTGGCCGGTGTGCTGGGCGGCAAGCTGTACTACTCGGATGACTCCGGTGTGAGCTGGAGCGCCAAGGATGAGGTTCGCGTGTGGGGCTCAGTGGCGATCGCCGGCGACGGCGGTAACGCGTTGGCGGCCGTGCTGGACGGGGGTCTGTACCGAGCGGCTCGCTACGAGAGCGAGTTCACGCTGAGTGGCGTGGAAGACACGATGACGACGGTGGCAGGGTTCGTGACGGAGATCTCCGCCGGACCTGCCAGTGAGTCCTCGCAAGTGGTGAGCTTCGTGCTGAGCAGCAACAATGCGAACCTGTTCTCTGAAGGTCCTGCGATCAGCACCGCTGGTGAACTGACCTTTACCCCGGCCGCGGACGCAGTCGGCACGGCGTTGGTGGAAGTGTACGCGCTAGACAATGGCGGCACGAACTACGCTGGAGTGAACCGCAGCGCGGTGAAGCGCTTCAAGATCACAGTGACCGGAGAGAATGATGCTCCTGTGGCTGGATCTCAGGCTGTGGCGGCTGTGGAAGACACGGCCAAGGCAATCACGCTCGGTGCCTATGATGCCGAAGCCTCTGCGCTGACCTACACGGTGGTGCGTCCGCCGACCAAGGGAACCTTGAGCGGCACTGCCCCGAACCTCGTGTACACGCCGTCGACGAACGCCAATGGAGCCGACAACTTCACCTACAAGGTGAGCGACGGCACGCTGGAGTCTGGAGTGGCGACGGTGACGATCGTGGTGTCTGCGGTGAACGATCTGCCGGTGGTGTCTGGTCAGTCGGTGACGACGGACGAAGACGCGCCCGTGGCGATCACGCTCAGTGGCAGCGACGTGGACGGCGACACGCTGACCTACACGGTTGTGGCTGGCCCGACGAAGGGTGAGCTGACGGGTACCGCACCGAACCTGGTGTATGTGCCGAACTCGGACGTGTCTGGCACGGACAGCTTCACCTACAAGGTGAATGATGGAACGGCCGACTCTGGTCTGGCGACGGTGTCGATCACGGTGGCGTCGGTGAACGACGCGCCTGTGGCCGGAACGCTGTCGGTGAAGACCGATGAGGATACGGCGACGATGATCACCCTGCAGGGCTTCGACCCCGAGGGAGCAACGCTGACCTACGCGGTGGTGCGCCAGCCCGCTAACGGTGTGGTGAGCGGCGAAGGTGCTAGCCTGGAGTACATGCCGAACCCCGACTTCAATGGCACGGACAGCTTCACCTACAAGGTGAGCGACGGTGCACTGGACTCGAGCGCGGTAACGGTAGCAATTACGGTTGCCTCGATCACTGACGGCCCGGTGGCGCTGACCCAGACGGTGAAAGCCGTGCAGGGCAACTCCGCAGCGGTGACGCTGAAGGCCTACGACGGCGACAAAGACACGCTGACTTACACGTTGGTGTCGCAGCCGAAGTTGGGAACCTTGAGCGGTACTGCACCGAACTTGGTGTACACGGCCAATGCGAATGCAACGGGTACAGACAGCCTCACCTTCCGAGTGAACGACGGAACGTCGGACTCCGGATTGGCGACAGTGCTGATCGTGATCGGTGAGGCATCGAAGCTGTCGATCAAGTCGAGCAGCGCCGAGACGCTGACCTTGGAAGTGCGCGCACCGAAGGGTGCGGTGGTGCAGATTGAGAACGCCACGAAGCTGGGAGCCTGGAGCGCCACGGCGATCAAGGTGACCGGTGAAGGTACGGACGTGGGAGTGCCGGTGAACCTGCAGGTGGACAAGAATGTCCCGGCGCGGTTCTGGCGCTTGAACGTCCTGTCGATGCCGTAAGCGACTCGATCGGCCGGCTTAGCCCAAGGCTGAGCAGTTAAAAATTAATCCAGGCGCGTCCGCGAGGGAAACCTCCGGACGCGCTTTTTGTTATACCATTAGAGGGAGTAAAAAGGGGCCGACAGGTGTAGCCCAATGTCCTAGGTAGGGACCGATCTCCGAGCGGTCCGGCGCCGCAGAGGTACCGCTTTCGGAGAAATCGCCTTACCTCAGAAGTGCACCGGTAAGGTGGAATCAGCGGAAAACCCCCTAAATATAGCCCAATGACCTCCTGGGTAGGGACCGATCTCCGAGCGGTCCGGCACCGTAGACATGGCACCACCACAGGACTGGCCGCACTCGAAGAGCCTCACTAGAGATAGACGGGCCTTGGTGAAGACCACACCTCCATGAAATCCATTCGATTCGCTCCCATTCACAGCCGCTTAAATCTCCGATATCGATATCGATGGGTCGATCAATGGAGTTCGATCTCTCATTTAAATGAAAAAATAACTCAATGACCGCCGCGAAACGGCGGAAGTCCGTGGGCTATGGCGGTGGTGTAGTCCATAGCGTTCAACCAACGCGCCCAACCAACGCGCTCAACCAATGCGCCGGGCGGGAGCAGAGGCCCGCTGGAGGCGGTCCCGGATACCGTCCCAGGCAGAGCCGGTGGGTAATTCTTCGATGACCACCAAAGCGCCACCCCGATCATCGCACTCGTGCAGGTAGCCATAAAGGGCCCGCGCGAAAGCTTCAGGATCGTCCGGGATAAAGGATATTTGAGCTGGAATGGATTCTTCGGGCACTCGGGAATGGGTGAGCACGAAGAGTTGCTCGGGAGGAATTGATTTCCGGGTTACACGATCTAAGAGTTCGGCGTCGCTCTCCCACGACCAAATCTCCAAACGGGCTTTGGGTGAGTAATGGCGACTTAGTTGACCGGGACTTCGCAGAGGACCTTCTGGGTCTGGTGTGGGCTCGTCTGCTATCAAACCTGTGGCTTGGGCTATTTGATCGGCGGAGATGATGCCGGGTCGAAGGATCCGCGGTCGCGTGCCGGTGACATCTACCACGGTGCTTTCGATTCCCACAGCACAGGGACCCGCATCAACGATGAGCGGGATTCGATGACCAAGACCGGCCATAACATGTTCGGCCGTCGTCGGGGAAAGTTGGTCCGAGGGATTAGCGCTGGGTGCAGCCAGTGGAAATCCGCATTCCCGGATCAAGGATTGTAAGAAAGCGTGCGAGGGCCATCGCAGGCCTACGGTTAGCCCTCCCGCCGCAACGATGTCCGGGATCATCGAGGATCTTGGCACCACTAAGGTGAGAGGACCTGGCCAAAAATGTCGGGCCAATAATTCCGCCAGTTTCGGCCAATCCGAGGCGCACGCTCGTGCCATGGCTGCAGTGGCTACGTGCACAATCAATGGATTGGTCGAGGGCCTGCCCTTGGCCCGATAAATTCCGAGGACGGCCTCGGGTGAGAAGGCGTTGGCGGCCAGGCCGTAGACCGTTTCACTGGGGACTGCAGCGACACCGCCTGAGCGCAGAAGCTTGGCGGTTTCTAGAACTGCCTGATTGAACAGCCCTGGCGTATGGGTGGATAGAATTGCGGCAGTCGGCATCGAAGCAGCCGATGCTAATCACGGAGACCTTCTGGGGGCATTAGGAAACCGATGTCTGTCCTCCGTAGGACTTTTCTCAGCGTCTGAAAAATAGGAGCGGGCGTACTGACCAAACGCGAGAACGGTGACAACGCCAGAGCGGGTTTGAACTCGATAGGGTATCGCTGAGTCGCAGAGGGTTCTCTTCACGCTGCCTTTTCATCGGTCACTCCGAGGCATCTGGATGCTTCCCTCCACCCGGACCTGCCTCTAAGCTCATTGCCGTGAAACACAAAGGGAAGGCTAAGGCCGCCTTTCATCGGATGATGCTGCGGGCGCTGGGGATCTATTGGGTCCTTGGCCTGCTGCTGATCATGGTTAGTCGCTTCCTCATTCCCGGAATCTTAATGGCCGGGGTCATCACTCTGACGGGATTGTTGATCGGCTTCGCCCTCTTTGCCGGATACTTCTTTCGCGATCCTGACGCACAAGTTCCTGTGGGTAATGGCCTCATCGTGGCACCGGGCCATGGAACAGTGGATGTCATCGATGAGACCGAGGAACTGTCAGTCCTGGGAGGACGGTGCCGTCGGATCTCCATCTTCTTGTCGGTCTTCAATGTGCATGTGCAACAGGCACCGGTGGCAGGAACCGTGATTCGCGTTTGCCACACTCCGGGGCAGTTCTTGAATGCCATGAAGCTGGAGTCGGCTGCCTTGAATGAAAACGTTGTCATCGGATTCCAGACGTCGGAACCGGCGTGCGGACCAGTGGCCATAAAGCTGATCACAGGTCTGATCGCGCGGCGCATCATCCCGTGGGTTCAGGAGGGAGACGTTGTGGCCAAGGGGGAACGCGTTAGCCTCATCCAGTTCGGATCCCGGGTAGACATCTACCTCCCGCTTCAGGCCAAGGTGGCTGTGGCTCTGGGTGATCGGGTCGTGGGCGGGGAAACCGTGGTGGCGCGTTTGGAGGGCTGATCCGCCATGAGTTCCGCCCTTCCATCTCAAGGCCCCCCAGACGACGACTCTCAGAAGCTCAAGATCTACCTACTGCCCAACCTCTTTACGGCGGGCAACCTCTTTTGTGGATTCTTGGCGCTGACAAAGATCGTTGAAGCCGATCTTACCGGAGGCACCGGCTACCACGAGGTGAAGATGGCGCTCCTGTACATCTTGGTGGCCTGTATCCTCGACCTCTTGGACGGTCGTGTGGCGCGGATGGGAGGCTTTGAAAGCCCCTTCGGTCGTGAGTTCGATTCGTTGGCCGACATTGTGAGCTTTGGGGTCGCTCCGGCCTTTCTGGTGCATCGCGTGGTGCTCGCGGATGTGTTTATCAATTACAAGGAGATCGGTTGGTTCATCGCCGCGTTGTTTGTGATTTGCGGCGCATTCCGGTTAGCGCGCTTCAATTGTCTGGCGGCCATGTCTGGATCGGGTGGTGGTAGTCATTTCATGGGATTTCCCATACCGATGGCAGCCGGAATGGTAGCCTCTCTGACGCTGTTCCTCATCTGGTGGGACGAGAAGAACTTCCGGGTGGGTTATTGGCGGTATGGGCTGCCGGTGATCCTCGTCTTCCTTTCGGTGATGATGGTGAGCGAGGTCAAGTATCCCACCTTCAAAAAACTCAATTGGCGCACCCAGAAGCCGTTTGTGAAGACCATCGTGATCGTTTTGGTTACGGCCTTGTTCTTCCTACTGTGGCAGAAACTCTTGCCGATCGTCTCGCCGCTCATTTGCATCGCCTATCTGCTCTATGGATTCATCCGACCGTTCATCTCGCGCCGGATGCAGCGAGAGATCGAGGTCGATGACGATGACGACGACCACTCTTCGGCTGCCTGACGCCTCAGGCCTCAATCGCATCGCATGAGTGATCCTTGGCCCATGGTGTCGGCTGCCCTTTTGGGTGGGATCTCGGGTTTCTTGGCGAGCGTTCCGGGAGGGCCAGTCAATGCCACGATCCTCGCGGAGGGGGGCCATCGTGGTTTCCGTTGGGCGTTGTTCGTGGGGATGGGGGCGGTGGTCATGGAGGCCGTTTATTGCGCGGCAGCTTTCGCAGGATTCGACGCCCTCTTCGGCTCCCGGCTCTTTCGGGCCACCATGGAATTGGTCAGCTTCATTCTGATGCTGTGGTTGGGTATCAAGTACCTGAGAGGTGTTCCGATTCCTGGAGAAACCCAAGGGGTCCGACTGATGGAGCGACGGTTTCACCCGCATACGGCGTTCTGGACGGGATTTGTGCGGGTGCTGGGCAACCCAGGAATTCTCCTCTTGTGGATCACCGTGACGGCAATGCTGCTGTCCCGGGAGTGGCTGACAGACAACTGGCTTTGCAAACAGTCCTTCGTCGGGGGCGTCGCCTGTGGAGCTCTGTTGTGGTTCTGTTTGCTGGGATGGGGGGTCTCCCGACACAGAGATTCGATTTCACCCTTGGCCTTGAGGCGTCTATCCCAGTTCAGTGGCCTGCTGTTACTGGGGGTCGCGGTGGTGGTGGGCGTGCGATTAATCAGCCTCTTGGCCGCGCGTCACCCCTGAGCGGCTTTTGGCGTCATTCCCCTGCCATTTCCGGACGCTGCTGGGAGAGTCACCCTTTGAGTGAGCCTCCGAGCGGGACACGGGCTTGGGCCCTACTTTTTCTCGGCGGCCTGTGCGTTGAGGGCCTGTTGGAGTTTCTCGGCTTGCTCGAAGAGCTTGTTGTAGCGGTTGTTGAGGTCCTCGCAGTCCGTGGCCAGTTTCTTGTATTTTTCAAGGGTGTCTTTATTGATGGCCACCCCGTTCAAATAGGCCTCGTTGAGCTTCTTTATGCTCTCGTTCTGGGCCTTGATATCGGTCGCCATCTTGTCGTAGGCGGCCTTGTAGCTTTCGCCCAGCTGGGTTGCCCGTTCCCACTTCACCGTCGTCTCTGAGAGTTCGCGCTTGGCGCGGCTCAGTTCGACCTTGTTGGTCTTGTCCTGCTCGATGAGCCGTTCCTTGAGTTGTTCGACACGTTTGAGCTCTTCTTCGACGCGTTTGCCCGTCACTTCGACCTCATGTTTCTGCTCGTTGAGGCCGCTAATCTGCTTGTTGCGCTCGGTAATTTGCAGGCGGAGATCGGCGTCCCGATACCACTGGTAAGCCACCAGACCACAGAGTCCGCAGGCGAGCGCTATGAGCACGGTGATCCCGGCAGAGGCACGGATCCGGTTCCGGGAAGAGACAGTTCGGAATTGCATGATGAGAGTCTGGGTTAGCAGGGCCCTGTTCCTTCAAACGCTGCAGATAGAATTTGGGTTTGTCAAAGTCTCGGGGAATCTCCCATCGAGTACCCATTGACTCAAAATGAAGATGAGCGAGGTGGATATAGGTTTGGGGATGAGCTCCAGTAACAGCTACTTTTAGAGGCACCGCACCGCTCTCATCCACCCGAGGTCATCGATCAAAGGACCACTCGGCGAAGCCATATCCACCGACCTCCGGACTTTGCAAGGGCTGCCAAGGATTCCACTCTTCCGCGCGTGAAGAATCGAGGCGCATTTCGGCCGGTCGCATTGACCGTCGCCGGGTCCGACAGTGGAGGAGGGGCCGGGATCCAGGCCGATCTCAAAGTGTTTGCGGCTCTGGGCGTTCACGGCACCAGCGCGATCACCTGTCTGACGGCCCAGACACCCGCTGGAGTCACCGGTGTCCACGCGGTGCCCAAGGCGTTCATGACGTGCCAGTTGGAGACGCTGCTGCGGGAACTGCCGCCGGCTGCGGCCAAGACTGGCATGCTCTTCAACGCCGGCATCATTCGAATCGTTGCCGAGAATTTTGCCCGCCATCGGGAGATCCCGTTGGTGGTGGATCCGGTGATGATCGCCACCAGTGGCGCCCGATTGCTGCGTCCGGATGCCCTGCGTGCGCTGCAAGACCGCCTATTGCCCTTGGCCGCACTGGTGACACCGAATCTGGATGAAGCGGCTGCGCTCCTCGGGCGCCCGTTGCGCTCTGTAGACGACCTGAGGTGGGCCGCACGGGGCATGCATGGGCGTTGGGGGGTTCCTGTGCTGGTTAAGGGCGGGCATCTCCGGGATGTGCCCCAAGCCACGGACATCTTGTGGGACGGTCAGGAAGAACGGGTCCTGCGGGCGCCCTTTGTGCCAGGGGTTTCGACCCACGGCACGGGTTGTACCTATTCGGCAGCGATCGTGGCCTTCTTGGCCCTCGGACATCCGCTGCCCGTTGCCGTGGAGCAGGCCAAGCGATTGATCACACGAGCCATTCGTCGCAGCACCCGACTTGGGCCCGACGGTCGATACGAAGCCCTCTTGCCGGGATAATTAGTGACGGTCCACGAGACTGTCTGAGGCAACGGCCCAGAGAAATCCTCGGCTCAACATCTCGAGGAAGACCGGATCTTGGAAGGTCGCGTCGGAGTGCCCAAAAGTAGTCCCGAAAACCCGGGCCTTGCCGAAGCCATTAACCCAAGCCACCGGGTAGGACTTGCCGTCGGCCTCGCTCACCGAGGTCGCCAGTGGTGTGGCGCCAGGCCACATCTTCTCGATGACGTAGAGTTCGTCCTTGGGGCTGACCCAGTCTTCAGGCATGCCCTTCAG
>CAJAHH010000119.1 GCA_903939515.1 uncultured Verrucomicrobiota bacterium | reverse complement strand
GCGGCGGCGGTGGCGGCGGCTGGCGCGGCGATCGTGGCGGTGGCGATCGTTACTGACCCCCCGGACCATTCATTCCGCTGATCCTCCTGATTTTTCTTCAAAGCCCGCGTCCCAATAGGGTCGCGGGCTTTTTCTCTATCGGTGTTTGACGGGTGCTCAATAGACGCTCGACAAATAGACGTGTTGAAGAATTAGTAGCTGTAGACGCTCTTGATTTCTAGTCCGTCAGGGCAGTAGGGTGAATCGGCTTCGGGGGAGCACTCAGCGCCGATCCGCCGTGCAGGGAGGCTGCTCAAATTGGGCAGCCAATGGGCTTCAACTTGACGGCAACGGGTGTGTTAGGGATTGCTTTTGAGACGGCGACCTGACGGATAGAATTTTTTAGAACCTTCCTCTTCCATGTCTGAAACCCCAGAAATACCCGAAGCGAACGATCCGTTCAGTAAACAGGTGGCCATCACCATTGCGTTGCTGGCTGCGGTGCTAGCGGTCATCGAAAACAAGGGCGACAACGCCAAGACCGACGCCATCATCAAGACCAGCGAAGCTTCCAATCGTTGGGGATACTACCAGTCCAAGAGCATCAAGCAGAACATCTACGAGACCGAGTTGGAGATCCTGTCGTATCTCAAGCCGGTGATGTCCGAGGCAGGCACAGCAGATCCTGAAGCTACCGCCCATCGGAAGGCCTTGTCGGCTTCCATGGCAAAGGCTGCGGCGACGGCCAAGCGATACGACTCCGAAAAGGGGGACATTAAGAAGGAGGCCGAGCAGTTTGAGGCGGCGGCCGAAGCCAATGGCAAGATCAACGATCGCTGCGATCAGGCCGCGTTGTCGCTGCAAATCGCAGTGGTCGTCTGCTCGGTGGCTATCCTCTCACGCTGGCGACTTTTCTGGTATATCGGGCTCGGCTTGGGTGTGGCCGGCGCCCTAATCGGAATGAGTGCATTCCGGCTTTGAGCGAGGTGCATTCGGGTCGGGTTGGGCCGAAGGTCAGAAGTCTTTAGAGGATGTTGGCGGCCAACTCGGCGAGATCGCTGCGTTCACCTTGCTGAAGTTCCACATGGGCTGCCAAGGCCTGCTCCTTGAAGCGGCTGATGATATAGTTGAAACCATTGGAGGCCACATCGACGTAAGGATTGTCGATTTGGTAGGGGTCTCCGGTGAGCACAATTTTGGTCCCATGACCGACGCGGGTAAGGATCGTCTTGGCCTCGAGCGGTGTTAGATTCTGGGCCTCGTCCACGATCATGAATTGATGAGCGATGCTCCGGCCGCGGATATAACTCAAGGCCTCCACCACGATGGTGCCGCCTCGAAGCATGTCCCCGGTTCGGCGGTGCTCGTGACCCATGTTCAGATCTCCCAGCGTTTCGAGCGCATCGTGAATGGGTTGCATCCACGGTGAGAGCTTCTCGTTGAGTGTCCCGGGCAGAAATCCTAGTTCCTTGCCCATGGCAATCGTGGGACGAGCCACCACCAGCCTCCGAAACTCGCGGTCGTTCACCGTTCGCTTGAGCCCTGCAGCTAATGCCAACAGGGTTTTTCCGGTGCCGGCTTTCCCCATTAGAGTCACTAGTTTCACGCGCTGGTCGAGCAGCGCGTCCAGGGCGAAGTGCTGTTCGCGGTTCTTGGGCCGGATACCCCAGACGTTTTGGCAATCCTGGAGAGGAATAAGCTTGGCGCCACTGGCATCCACTTTGCAGAGCACGGTTCTCTTGGGGTTTCCCTCCTCAATAAGTGTGCAGTACTCGTTAGGATGCCGTACCCGTGCTTGGGGGAGCGCCACTTCGCCGTTGAGCTTAAGTTCGGCCATCGAGGCCGCGGGCAAAGTTAACTCGAACATCCCCGTGTAGAGGTCCTTCAGGTTGACCTGATCGGTTTCGTAATCTTCTGCGGCCAGTCCATAGACATCGGCCTTGAGCCGAAGATTGATGTCCTTGGTGACCAGGATGGTCGGGCAGGATTTCTGTTCGGCCTGGATGCACAGGGCCTGGGCGAGGATCCGATTGTCCATGCTGCCATTGGCCATCACATCGAGTGCGGATCCAGCCTTGGGCGTAGATAGAAAGACGATCTGGAGACGGCCGCCGTTGGCTAGTTGGACGCCCTTGTTGAGATTGCCTTGGCGGCGGAGGGCATCGAGTCGTCGGGAAACAGTCCGGGCATTTTGACCGCGCTCGCTCGTCTCCCGCTTGAATTTATCGACCTCTTCCAGGACCTCGATCGGGATGAGAACGTGGTTGTCCTGAAAGTTGAGCAGCGCGTTCGGGTCGTGGAGCAGGACGTTGGTATCGAGAACGTAGTTCTTGATACGAGTCCCTCCTGAATCGGTGCCGGGCGAGGCCGTTGAAGCGGAGTTGCCCCGAGATTTGCGGGGAGATTTCGCGAGGCCCTTGGGCTTTGCGCCGACCGGATCCGATGCGCTGTCCATGACTTTTCTGTGATGCTTCGGACGCAGGTCCGGGTTCAAGAGCAATCCTTCGTTGACCGTCAATTGGGCCGCAGAACCCAGTGACTTTTTGGTGACGGCGACCTGGAAGCCGTCGGCTAGAGCTTGTGAGGCACTGAATCGACCATCGGACACCTTTTGTCCAAAGAGGTGTAGCAGAGTCAGCGCATGAAGATGAATGAGCGATTCGATGAGGAGCGGGGTGAGGTGGTAGAATTAATCCCCGGCGGCGGGCGCCTGCCCGAGGGGTTGACTGAGGGATTCCAGGTGCGGGTGGTCCGTCGCATTGATGGAGATCATCGACTGGTGGAGCGAGAGGGCCGCGAATGGGTGGTGGCCCTGACCCAGATGCGCTTTCGACGGCGCGCTCTCGCACCCTTGCCGACCACTGCGTGTGAGACCTGGAACCTGCCGCTGCGGGGAGTTCGCCCGCAGAACCCAAATCAGCGCGGCATTGCGGCCATCAACACGGGTTTGTGCCGGACGAGGCTGGGATGATCCGCTCGGCGCATGGCAGCGCGGCATTCTTACGCGTTGCACCTAGGGTCTCACCGGCGCGAGACTGTCCGTCTCATGTCTGCACAGGTCATCGCCATCGCCAATCAGAAGGGCGGGGTGGGTAAGACAACCACCAGCATCAATCTCGCCGCAGGACTCGCGATGCGGGGTTACTCCGTGCTGCTGATTGATCTGGATTCGCAGGCCAACGCCACGAGCGGATTGGGCCTCGAGAAAACCGAGGGAGGCAGCGTGTATCGACCGCTGCTGGGTCTGGGCAGCCTGGAAGATCGCATCCGGCCCACGGCCTATCCCAACTTGTCGATGATCGGCAGCGAGTTGGATTTGTGCGGCATCGAAGTAGAACTGGCCCGCGCTGAGGAAGCTGTCCTACGCCTCCGGAAGATCCTTCAACCATTGAAGGAGTCCGAACGCTTCCAAGTTATCTTGCTCGATTGTGCCCCATCTCTGGGCATCATGACCCTTAATTGCTTTGCGGCAGCCGATCGATTGGTCGTGCCGTTGCAATGTGAGTATTATGCGTTGGAGGGCATCGCCATGCTGACTCGCGTGATTAATCAGGTGCGCGAGAATGGCATCAATCCGGGTTTGGAGATCTTGGGTGTGGTAATGACGATGTTCGACTCCCGGACCCGACTGGCGCAGAGCGTGGTTGCCGAGGTTCGGCAGCACTTTGGTGAGAAAGTCTTTGAAACGGTCATCCCCCGGACGACTCGTTTGGCCGAGGCTCCGAGCCACGGCAAGCCCATCATGGCTTACGATCCCTACAGCGCGGGTGCCGCGGCCTATGAGGTCTTGTCGGGCGAGGTCGCTCAACGCTTGGGATTGCCCGGAGTGGTTTGATTCCTGGTTCGGTCGAGTGACGGGCAGCGCTCAAGGACTGTCGACCTAGGATCGACCAAGGACTGACTTTCCTCGGCAGGGTTCCGTGTGGCAGTCTTCGGCCATGAGACTCCCCGCCGTGATTTGGACCGCCTTCGCGTCGGCCTTCGTGTCGGCCGCGGCGCTGCTGGCTGCCGATCAGCCCAACATCCTGTTCATCATGACCGATGACCATGCGGCCCACGCCATTAGCGCGTATGGCAGCCGGATTAATCGGACTCCGAATCTCGACCGTCTGGCCGCCCAGGGTTTGCGACTGGACCGTTGTTTTGCCGGTAATTCTATTTGCACTCCGAGTCGTGCCACTCTTCTGACGGGGCAGTACAGCCACCGCAACGGAGTGCCGGTGTTCAATGACATTGATCCGACGAAGACGACAGTGGCCCATCGGATGCAGCGAGCGGGGTACTATACGGCGATGCTTGGAAAGTGGCACTTGGGTTCAGACCCTCAGGGGTTCGACGACTGGAATATCCTCCCGGGGCAGGGGCGCTACAACGATCCGGTGCTCTATGACCGGACCGGTCACCGCGTCTACAAGGGCTACGTCACGGAAATCATCACGGAGTTGACCGTGGGGTTGTTGAAGAATCGGCCCAAGGACAAGCCCTTCTTCTTGATGTGCCATCATAAGGCCCCGCACCGCGAGTGGACGCCTTCTGAGAAGTACCGACGTGAGTTCGCCGGCCGAGAGTTTCCCGAGCCTCCGACCTTTCGCGACACCTACGAAGGCCGAGCCGACGCCCTGAAGCAGAACCACCAGTCGGTGTTCAAGAATTTGACGCGGCACGACCTCAAGATGGTTCCGCCCGAAGGTCTAGTCGGGCAGGAGCGGCAACGTTGGATGGGTCAGGTGCCCAAAGAAGTGACCGTCCGCGAGAACGGCCAGGAGCGCGTCGTGCGCGGAGACGACCTCGACCGTTGGAAGTACAACCGCTACTTGCAGGACTATCTGGGCTGCGTGCAGAGCGTGGATGACAGCGTGGGTCAACTGCTCGACTGGATTGATGCCAACGGCCTCAAGGACAACACGGTGGTGATTTACACCAGCGACCAGGGATTCTTCCTCGGTGACCACGGGATGTACGACAAGCGCTTCATGTATGAGCCCTCCTTTCGCATGCCCTTCCTCATGCGGTGGCCGGGCCACATCCGCCCTGGAACCGTCAGCGAGTCCCTGGCGGTCAACTGTGATTTTGCTCCGACATTCCTAGACCTGGCGGGGGCTCAGATTCCGGCGGACATGAACGGTCGGAGTCTGCGGCCCTTGTTCAGTGGTCCGCCTCCGGCCGGCTGGCGGCAGGAGGTTTATTACCGCTATTACCACGATCCGGGCCATCACAACACCCGGGCCCACTACGGGGTTCGGACGGCCACCCACAAGCTCATCCACTACTGGAAAATCGACCAATGGGAACTCTTTGATCTGGTTCGGGATCCGAACGAGATGAAGAACCTCGCCAGTGATCCTGGCTCAAAGGCTGTGATGGCCGACCTTAAGGCTCGGATCGTCAAGCTTCAGGCCGAATTGGGCGATACGGGTCAATTCGTAGACACGATTCCGGCCGACACCGTCGATCGTCGCCCGAAACAACTCGACCACAAGCACCCCGACTCGCAGCTCTGAGCCCGTGATCGAGGCCCCCTGGCATCAGAATTGGGCCGTCACGTGCGATGAAGGGCTTGAATTGGGGCGTCACTCTTCCCGGTCTGCGCGTTCAAAAACCCGGAGAATTCGGTTTAAGGAGTCGTACAAGTCGGTGTTTTGTCGGAGATCCACGGTGTAGCGCCGGTCGGTATTGGCTAGATGAGTCGTGTGACCATCGATCCAAAGGACGGTGCTGGACTTCTGCTCATGGTGGGTCCGCGTTCGCACATTGAACACGGCGATATCGTCCGAACAGACAAACTGAGTATCCGTGACCAACGCTCGGATGGGGACGCCCTCGGAATTGTTACCGGGTGAATCGAGACGCACGGAGGGCGGTGTTTCCGGAGGATTTTGGAACATCCCAGTGACTCCCGCATGGCGGTAATAGTAACTGCACTGGGCTTGATTCGTTCCAACCTTCGCCAATTCACTCCGAGCGTCGATCGGTTGATCGGAGGCCGGGCAAAACAGAACCGCCGGCGTTTGACTCAGGGATTTTGCAAGCAAAAGCCCCAGACCGACAGGCCGACCATCACGGAGGGACAGCAGACTCGTTGGTGAGCCGGTGGATGGATAGAGTTCAGACGGGTGAGAGAAAGGCGGTGCCGCGGGGCCATAGGGCATCGAACCCGAATGGTCTTGGGCATACAGATGAATGGCGAGCCCCACCTGATGCAAATTCCCGATGCAGACGGCTCTCTTACCGGCGCTCCGCGCGCGCGCAAGCGACGGCAGGAGCAAGCCCGCGAGGATCGCCAGAATGGCTATCACCACCAGTACCTCGATGAGTGTGAATGCGGCAGAACGACGGTGTGAGGTGATTTCCCATCCTTTCATTTCATGAGATGGATCCGGTCGGATTTGGTAGACACCGTTTTAAGGTCGCCGGACGAACACTCGAATGAAACGTTGCCCCCGATCGCCGATGGGCAGGGTATGTTCAATGGAGGTGTCGTTGGCGGTGAGCCCCAAGACCACCGGAGACCAGGCCAGCAAATCAGAGGACTCCATCAAATCGTAACTCTCACCCCGGCGTCCCGGCCAATTGATCGTCCAGCTCTGGGAGGCTGGGTCGACTCGGAGGGTCATTCGGGGCGCTTCAAGATCGGGTAGTTCCTGTTCTAGTCGGATGTTGTCCAAATCCCAATATCCCCCGCGTTCGGCGTCCTCGACTTGGGAGAGAAATCGAATGCCCATTGGATGGCCGGCCCAGGGATCGGTCGGCTGGACCAAAGGCGTGACCACGACTGCGTCCACGAACTGCTGGCGGTCGGGGTAAAGTGCCTGAGAATTGGTCACACGCGTGGTGCTGACCGAGTGGATCTTTCCCAGCTCGTCTCTCCAATACAGGTCGATGTCTATCGGTACTCCCGATCGCATGCCACCGCCCTGTCCCAGGACTCCCACCCGTAGCGTGTATCGACTGCCGATCTCGAATCGATGGGGAAAACTCGGGTTGGTGGAGGTGGCGTCTTTGAGCAAACCCACGCCGGGGATGGCAAACAGATACAGTGCCTGTTTCCCATCCATGTTCGAAAGATAGTCGGGGCTGCCAGGTGGGGTATTGCGGAAGACACCTGCGAGTTGATCCCACAAGAAACCTCCGCCCTCGGGATAGTCGGCTGGACGGGCCGTCTTTAGCCACCCATCCACT
>CAJAHH010000118.1 GCA_903939515.1 uncultured Verrucomicrobiota bacterium | reverse complement strand
TTAAGGAGGGTGGGCAGTTGCGCGCAGGGGAGGTGCTGCGGTTGAGGATTCGCCACCTGACCGATGGGGTGGTTCTGGGATCGTAGGGGTTCGTGGACGAGGTGTTCGAGCGGTATCGGGAACGATTTGGCCCGCGCCGTCGAAGCGGGGCTCGTCCAATTCGTGCAGTGCCCCTGCCAGGCCTCATGGCTCTGCGCGACCTGCGCGTCGATGTCGTCGGATAGACTCTCCGTTTAAAGGAAGGCGGGCTTAACGAAGTGTCCCACGGGCAAAGGGTTTTGTTCCGTGCTCTTGGTAAAGTGCTGCCTCATCCAGACAGATGTCAGCGACGGCATGAAAACCGGGGAAATCTGCCAGTTTGAAAACCGTGGACGCATGCAGTGCTCTGTAATCTCCCACAGGCAAAGGGTTTTAGTCCCGTGCACTTGGTAAAGGACAGCCCCATCCAGACAGATGTCTGCGACGGCGTGAAAACCAGGGGAACCTGCCAGTTTGAAAACCGCGGCCGCATGCAGTGCTCCTGTTGGGTCAGCTTGGCATTCGTGATCAGTAGGTTGTGCTGCGTCTTTCATCTGTGGGGCAGGTGTTGAACGAAAATCATCCTTCTCCGCGTGAAAAATAATCACCGTTCTACAGGCAGGCCTTGAATGCGTTCATAGCCTCAATCCAATGACGATAGTCCGATCTTCCTTGGCGAAGAAGCTTCCCTCACAAGGCGGTGATCGCACCGTTTTCAAACCGGCAGGTTTCATCGGTTTTCAGACCGTCACTAACACCAGAGCTTCCTGGAACCAGCTGTTACCCAGCCGAAATCGGCGTTTTTATCAATTTCTCCAGACTAGGATGCTAAAACGGGGAGTGGAAATTCCACTCCCCGTCTGCTTGGTAAGCCCTTCACAACGCACTCTCTAATGGGCTGACATTCTGAGGAGCCCTGAGCAGTCCTAACAGGGGGAACCGCATAGCTTCACGTCAACTGATCCGTCGCGTCAGGTGGCAATCAACGCCAAAGCAGCTTCGGCCATCTTGGGACCTGTCATGCCGTGCTTGATGTACAGCTCTTCTGCCAAGTAAGCGCTTTGGCCAAATTCACCGTGGATGCCCAGACTCGTGACTCGATGGCTAATGCCCGTGCGGCTCAGGGCGTGGCTCACCTGCGCACCCATACCGCCGACAATCTGATGGTCTTCAATGGTGACCAGGCGACCACCGCACCGGAGGACCGCTGCACCGATGGTTTCGGTGTCCACTTGGTTGATGAAGGGGTTGTTGATGACCGTGGCCGATTTGCCCTGGGCACGGAGCAGTTTGGCCGCCTCCAGGCACTTGCTGAACAGCACGCCACTGCCGACGAGCACGACGTCTGACCCTTCCTCGATAACCTGCGCCTTGCCCCAGGTATAGGTGGCTCCAGGGACCCATTCGACCGGGTAGTTTTCGCGTCCAACAAAAAATATCACGCTCTCTCCATTACGGCCGGCTGCGCGTTCGTCTCCGATGCGGCGGATGGCCGCATCCATGAACGCTTCGGCCTCCTTGGAGCAGCTGGGGGCAACCACTGTGGTGTGCGGGATTGAGCTGACGGCTGCCAAATAGGTGGTTGCCTGATGGCTCGCACCGTCGGCCGCATCCTGAAAGCCAATGTGGGAAAACATGGCGATGACCGGGGCCTGGGAAAGGGCCGCCATGGTCAAAGGAAGGTTTCCTTTGGTGACACCAAACTGCCCAAACGTGTCCACAATGGGAATGAAGCCGACCTTTGAAAGGCCCGCCGCAACGCTAATCATGTTGGACTCGGCGATGCCGACCTCAATGAAACGTCCGGTGGCCTTCTGAAAGGTGCTGATACCAGTGGATCCTTGGACGTCGGAACTCACCGAATAGACGGGGTAGCCTGCCTGGGCTGCCAGAATGGCTCCGGCCGCCAAACCCGCCTGAACTTTGTCTTTCTTGACGGCCGGGGCCGCTGTGGCCGGAGCAGGGGCTGCCGCGGCAGCTGCAGCTTTGGCGGTCTTCTCAGATTCCTTCTTTTCCCAGTCGCTGCGGAGTGCCTGCCCCCAGGCCAAAAGGTCGGCCGGGGCTGTGTCGCCTTGATAAATCTCGGTGAGCCAGTCGAGGATTTTCTCACCACTGACCAGAGGGAATCCGTGTCCACCAGCGGCATTCTGCTCGGTGGCTTTGATGCCGTATCCTTTGATGGTCTTGAGCCAGATGCACACGGGTTTCTCAGGGTGTGCGGTCGCATCCGCGATCGCCTGCTCAATGGCGGTGTAGACCAGCTGGAGGTCATGCCCCTTCTCGATTTTTCGAACATCCCAACCCAGCGGAGCCATGGCTTCGAAGGAGGGTTGCATGGAAAACGAATCGGCCGTGATGCGTCCCGACAGCTTGGTGTCGTTGTCAGAAATGATCATCACGAAGGGATTGACTCGCCCTTTGGCCGCCAAACCCGGGATGGCCGCAAAGGCCTCTTTGGCTTCACCCTCCATGGAGGCTCCGTCCGACATCAGGAGCACAGTGATTCGCTTGTTTCCAGCGAGCTTGTCTCCGATGGCCAAACCTTGGGCCTGGCCAGTGGAGGAACCCAATGGTCCGTTGGACAAAAGAACTCCCTCGGGGTTGATATGCGATTCGCCGTGGCCGGTCAGCTTGGATTGGATGCTTCGGAAACCCTTCAGGGTCTCGGGAGTCATTCCGTCAAAACCATAATTTGCGCGGATGGCATAAATGCCGTTCTCCGCATGCCCGGCGTCGTTGACGAAGTTGTAGGATTCGTGCCACGGGCGATCCGAGGCCGCGAAGAGCACACCATGGACAGCGGAGCTGACCTCGGCGAAGGCCGCCGGTCCACCCCAGTGGCAGGCTGCACCGCCAACAACTGCATGAACATCCATGAGCGCGACTAAGGCCCGTGTTGCCCGAGGATCGGCAAGGGTGACAGTTTTTCCGGACCGATCCTGGACCTGAGCAGTGTAGCGGGGGAGTCCCGGAGTTGGTGCCAAACGGGATTTCAGGATCTGAGGGCGGAGTGAAGGCAGCTCAACTTGAGCGACGACGGACGTATCAGCGGCCATAAATTCGGTTGAAAATCGATATCAGTGGGCGGGGGGAGTCCCGCAAACATTTGAAAAGGCTACGGGGGTAAACTGAAATGGGAAGGCACTTTTTGTCCTTCTGACCTTTGGCTGCCTAATGGGTTGCAATACAGAGATCCCACAAAGAGCTTTTTCCCATTAGCTGTGTCGGCCATGATTTCGGGCATGTCAGGTCTTATCGCCATCGTGGGCCGTCCCAACGTCGGCAAGTCCGCGCTCTTCAATCGAATCGTCGGTCGCCGCATCGCTATTGTTCATGATCAACCCGGTGTCACTCGTGACCGAGTGATGGCCGAGGCCGAATGGCATGGTCGCCCCTACACGCTGGTGGACACGGGCGGTATCGGTTTGTTGCGCCGGGAAAAAGCCGCCGATGTGATCACCGCTGCCGCATTGCTGCAGGTGGATTTGGCCATCGAGGCGGCGGACGTGATTCTGTTGGTCGTCAACGTTCAGGAGGGCATCGTCCCGTTGGATCAGGAGGTGGCCAAGAAGCTGCGTACGATCCAGAAGCCAGTCTTGGTGGTGGTGAACAAGGCCGATAACTATCAGGCAACCGCCGGCGCAACAGAGTTCGCAGCGCTGGGTTTCGAGCGAATCTATCCGGTCACCGCCATTCATGGGAATGGTATCGAGGATCTGATGGATGCGGCCGTCGCTGGTCTGCCCCAGTGGAGCGCCGAATCAAAACCGGCTGAAACCGATGAGGTCGATGCGGATGGGGCTCCCGTGGCGCTTGAAGAAGGAGAAGAGGGCGAAGCTTTGCCGCGTCGCCGGCGAAACGGTCCGAAGCGCTTGGCCATCGTTGGCCGCCCGAATGTCGGCAAGTCGTCTATTATTAACCGGGTGACCGGATCGGATCGGGTTATCGTCAGCGAAATCCCTGGGACTACCCGCGATGCGGTCGACGTTCCTTTCGAGGTGGTGACCGAGGCCGGTCGTGAACAGTACGTACTGGTGGACACCGCCGGTGTTCGAAAGGCACGACGCATCGACAACAGCATCGAATATTTTTCTGTTGAACGAACCAAGGGCGCCATTGCTCGATGCGATATCGCCGTGCTGGTGATTGACGCGATGAGCGGAATTACCGAACAGGACAAAAAGATTGCCGACGTGATTGTCGAGCAGCGACGCGCCTGCATCGTGGTGGTGAACAAGTGGGATCTTGTGTCCGAGGACGTGCGGAAAGCGCGCGAGCAAGAGATCGAGGTTCGAGAAGGTAAGAATCGGGACCGCGACGATCGGCAAAAGCGGTTGACCACCCTAGCAGAGTTCGGTCAGTGGGTTCAGGATCGACTCTTCTTCCTCGATTACGCTCCGGTGATCTTCACTTCCGCCAAGGATGGGTTCCAACTGGACCGTCTGTTGGAGGCAGTACGCTACGTCTCCAGCCAGTTGAAGCAGAAGGTCCCCACGGCCATTCTGAACCGGACTCTTAATGACTCCATTGAACGCCGACAACCGGTCAGCGACATGGGGCATCGGCTTAAGTTCTACTACGCGACTCAGGTGCGGCAGGCACCTCCGACGTTCCTGCTCTTCGTGAACCGGAACGAATTGTTCAGTTCTCAGTACATGAAGTACCTCACGGGCGAAATGAGGAAGGCCTTTGGTTACGAGGGTTGTCCCATCTTGTTAGTGCCCAAGCCGCGTCCGAAAACCATCGAGTCGGTCCGGAGATTCCGCAAACAGCCCTTTGCTCACAAACGCGAGGGCGGTGAGCGGCAGTTGTCGCCGCTCGCAGAACGCGCGGTGGCCCGAAAGGCGGCCCGGTCTGAGAACCCAGCCCCTGGCAGGGGTGGGCCAAGGTCGTCTAGTCGGCCAGGAACCAAACCAGCGTCTTCGAGTTTCAAGACAACAAAACCTGGAAGGCCGGAGACAACAGCCGTGAACACAAGGGCTGCGAGCCCATCAAGCCGTTTTGACAAGGCACCCGGTGCTCGCCCGCTCAAGAGTGAGGGCTGGAAGAGCGAGGGTCTTAAGCCTACCGGTCGTAAACCAGCCGAGGGACGTCCCTCCGCCGAGCGTCGTAAGTTAGCCGAGGGCCGCAAGCCTACCGGACGTTCGTCCGCCGCGGGCCGCCCATCCGCTGAGCGTCGCCAGTCAACTGACGGCCGTAAGCCTACCGGTCGTCCGTCAGCCGAGGGCCGTAAGTTTACCGGACGTTTGTCCGCCGAGGGCCGCCCATCCGCCGAGCGTCGTCAGTCAGCCGACGGCCGTAAGCCCGCCGAGCGTAAATCAGTCGAAGGTCGTAAGCCTACCGAACGGAAGACAGTTGTTCGGAAACCTACAGGACGAGACGCCGCGGATCGAAAGCCCGCAGGTCGTGGGCGCTCATTTCGTAGTTAAAGGGAAACCTGCAACTCTTCAGCCAAAGGCCAAAAAAGATGCCTTTGGCTGAGTGGGGTGGTGCCGAAGGTTCCTAGCCTGATGATGCTAAACGGCCGGTACCATTCGCCTAAACAATCGCCTAAACAAAATGGGGAGCCAAACGGGGTCTAGAACTCCGCTTGGGCTCCCCTTTATCTGATCAATCCGCGTCTGGTGTCTGATCGCTAAGACGGGATCGTTGAGACCAGGCTCTCAGGCGGCCCGACGGCCCGACATCATGAAGTCTAGGTAGGTGCTCAGGCGGGACTTCATTTCGAGGCGTGAAACGATCGCGTCGATCATGCCGTGTTTCATGAGGAACTCGGCCGTCTGGAAGTCCGGAGGTAGTTCTGACTGGGTGGTGGCCTCGACTACACGGCGGCCGGCAAAACCAATGGTCGCTCCCGGTTCTGCCACGATGAGGTCTCCCACACTGGCATAACTGGCCATGACGCCGGCAGTGGTGGGATCCGTCAGAACACTAATGTAAGGCAACCGCTGTTTGGCCAGGTAGGCGAGTGCTCCGCACGTTTTAGCCATCTGCATCAAGCTGAACATACCCTCATACATGCGAGCTCCACCGCTGGTGGATACGATGATCAGGGGAATGCCTCGATCAGTGGCTGTCTCGATCAAACGGGTGAGTTTTTCTCCCACCACCGAGCCCATGGACCCGCCGAGGAACTGAAAATCCATGACCCCCAGAGCCACCCGGTGCGTGCCGAGCATGCCGACACCGGTGACCACGGCGTCTTTAAGCATGGACATCTTTTTTCGATAGGCGGCGAGCTTGGCCTCGTAACTGGCTGCTCCCGTGAACTTGAGGATGTCCACGCTTTCCATCGAAGCGTCCATTTCTTCGAAGGAGCAGGTTTCCACCATAGAATGGATGCGCTCCCGAGAACCGATCTTGAAGTGATAGCTGCACTTCGGACAGACCTTAAGATTGTCGTCTAGGTCCTTGTCATAGATCAAACCCTCACATTTAGGGCACTTGCTCCACAAACCCTCGGGAATATCCCGCTTCTTGGACTTGGACGTCAGCTTGGGCTTGGTGAGGAATGCAGTATCAGCGGCATCGTGGGTCGGAGGAGTGACTGCAGGCTCGACCGGATCGACTGGATCGACGCCGATCGCCTTTTTGCGGATGACTTTGGTGGCCATGAACGGGGAAACGCTCCTCAGGGAGGCGTTACTTCGGGGGATTTCCTACCACCGACTTGTGTGGAAAGCCAGCGCGAGTAACACCCGACGCATGGGGGGGCGAAACTTCAGCGCGCTCGTGTAAGACCCGGGGCCGACTTACACGGCGCCTTCGAGTCCCTGTGCGAGGGTGGCTGCTGTATTTTTCTAAGGTCACGTATTTATTCAGAGCGACCATCGGCCTTATTCGGCCTTATCGTTCCGGTAGCGGTCGTGGGGGAGTATTCGAAAAACCATGGCCTGCCATCCATTGATGAACCCTCTTTTTAAGGTCAAAGGCCTCATAGCCCTGCTCGGAGCCATCGCCGCGTGGGCAACCACTCCGGAGTGGCCCGAATGGCGTGGGCCAGGCGGGCAGGGGCATGCCGCTATGAAAGCCCATCCGCCGACCCGATGGAGCGAGACCGAAGGCGTCGTTTGGAAGACCGCGATTCCAGGTCGCGGTTGGTCCTCCCCGGTGATTGATAGGAACCAAATTTGGCTCACGACGGCTCACGAGACGGCGGCCAAAGCCGAGGACGTAAAGCGGCGTCTGAGCGCCAACACCGCGGACCAACCATTAGTCCTTCTGCAAAAAGTTGATTTGCATGCCCTTTGCGTAGACCGCAACACGGGCAAAATTTTGAGGGATGTCCGCCTGTTTTCCGTGCAGGAGCCTCAATGGGTTCACGAGCTCAACAGTTATGCTTCGCCCACTCCGGTCTTGGAATCGGGCCGCTCCTACTTCCACTTCGGCACCTTCGGTACGGCCTGTTTGGACACCCGCTCCGGAAAGATTCTCTGGACCAACACCAGCCTTCATATCATGCACGAGAACGGGCCCGGCAGTTCTCCAATTTTGTGGAAGAACCGGTTGATCTTTCACCTCGATGGTAGCGACAGCCAATCGATCGTGGCACTAGACACGGCAACCGGTCGATTGGCCTGGCAGACGGCTCGTTCCGGGGAATTGGCCGACAACCCGCAACTCAAAAAATCCTACGCCACACCGGCCATCATAAAGCTGGGAGGACGTGATCAATTAATCTCCCAGGGGGCCGATTGGCTGTATGGCTACGATCCGGCGAGCGGGCGCGAACTCTGGAAGATCCGCTATGGGCAATTGGGCTTCTCCCTCTCATCACGCGCTGTCTTTGGTGGCGGCACGATGTACCTCAGCACGGGCTTCATGAAGCCGGAGATTCACGCCATCCAACTGGATGCCCAGCCCCAGCCGGTTCACCGGTGGAAGTATTCGAAGGGAGCTCCGACCATGCCCTCGCTCTTGCTGGTGGGAGAGGAATTGTACTTTGTGTCGGACTCCGGAGGCTTCTTCACCTGCCTCGATGCTCGCACCGGGGCTGAGCAGTTTCGGGAACGCTTGGGCGGCAATCACAATGCCTCGCCGCTGCACGCTGGAGGTCGGATCTACCTGCCTAGTCGAGAAGGAAGCGTGATGGTTATCGAGCCGGGGCGACAATTTCATCCCGTCGCTACGAACACAGTAGCAGGCAAGATCATGGCCACGCCCGCGGTAGTGGGGCGATCGATCTTCCTCCGGACCGACCGTTCTCTGTACCGGATCGAATCCGCCAACCGATGAATCCGATGGATCCTTTAGGACACTCAGGTGAGCCATCAGAAGGCCAATTCCCTCAGGCCTTGTCCCCAGGCGAGGCGCAGGTCATTGCCGACACTCGTCTCTGGTTAGAACGGGCCGTGATCGGCTTGAATCTTTGTCCGTTCGCCCGGGCTGAATACGTTCGGAATCGGATCGCCTTCCGAGTCACAGAGGCCGCGACGCCGGAAGCCCTGTTGGGTGAATTGGAGGCCGCCCTGATGGAGTTGCTGGCCACCGAGCCTTCGAAGATCGAGACAACCTTGCTCATTCACCCACGCGTGCTTCAGGAGTTTCTCGACTACAACGAGTTTCTGGGTGAGGCCGATGCGCTGCTCTCCCGAATGAACCTGGAGGGAGTCTTTCAAATCGCCAGCTTCCACCCCCGATATCAGTTCGCCGGTGAAGATCCTGGTGACATGAGTCATTTCACCAACCGCTCACCCTTTCCAATGCTTCACCTTTTGCGAGAGGCCTCCGTCGAACGGGCCGTGAGCAGTGGCGAGGATGCCGCGACCATCGTGGCCCGGAACTTGGAGACCGTCCGTGGCCTGGGTTCAGCGGGGTGGAAACAACTCGGATTGGCCAATACTTCGGACGGCCACTGAATACGGATGGGGAAACCCTCTGGTGGTAGGGCTAAGTCCTCTTAGTCAGTGGGATCCAGTCCGTCGGGCCCAGTCCGTCTTGGGCCAATGTTGGGCTTTCCAAATAGAGCTTGCCCGGTATGTTGCCCGCTCCCGTAGCGGAGAAGGATCGGACTCAAAAAGGTTCGACCGCTTCCCTTCGGTTCTGCACCACGATGGACCCCGCACACATTCGAAATTTCAGCATCATCGCCCACATCGACCACGGGAAGACCACCCTGTCGGACCGATTGCTCCAGACGACGGGGACTGTCGAAGATCGGACGCTCCAAGCACAGCACTTGGATGCGATGGACTTGGAGAAGGAGCGGGGCATCACCATCAAGGCCCATCCGGTTACGATGTACTACGTGGCCAAGAATGGAGAACGCTATGAGCTGAACCTGATCGACACGCCTGGACATGTCGACTTTGCCTACGAGGTCAGCCGTTCCCTGAGTGCCTGCGAAGGAGCGCTGGTCATCATCGATGCGGCCCAAGGCGTGGAAGCTCAGACCGTGGCTAATGTGCATCTGGCCATGAAGCAGGGCCTGACGATCATTCCGATCATTAACAAGATCGATTTGCCACATGCCAATATTCCGATGGCCAAGCAGCAGTTGGAGGAGATTTTGGCCATTCCTGCTGAGGACGCCATCTTAGCCAGTGCCAAAGAAGGCATTGGTATTTCAGACATTCTGGAAGCAATCGTTCATCGTTTGCCTGCACCGAAGCCAACCGATGCAAAATCGTTCCAGGCGTTGATTTTCGACAGCTACTTCGACACTTACAAAGGTGTGGTGATTCTGGTCCGCGTGACCAACGGGACCCTGAAGCCGGGCATGATGGTCAAGTTGCTGCACTCAGGGCGGACAGTGGAAATTAAAGAGGTCGGATCCTTCAATCCCAAGCCTTACACCCGCGATGAATTGACGGTGGGCGAGACCGGCTACATCACGGCCAATATTAAGACCCCGCGCGAAGTGAAGGTGGGTGATACCATCACCGATCCGCGCAATCCCTCGACCGAGCTCCCCGGCTTTCAAGAGATCCATCCGATGGTGTTCTCGGGCATCTACCCGATTAACACGGCCGACTACGAGGGGCTTAAGGTCAGCATCGCCAAGCTGCAGTTGAACGACTCAGCCTTGACCTTCCAGACTGAAAGCTCGGCGGCGTTGGGTTTCGGACTCCGGTGCGGTTTCCTCGGACTTCTCCACATGGAGATCGTGCAAGAACGCCTCCGCCGCGAGTTCGACATGGACATCATCGCGACCTACCCGAGCGTGGTGTATCAGGTCCACATGACCGATGGGACGATCAAGCAGGTGGACAATCCCGCCTTCATGCCCGACGTCACCTACATCGAGACTGTCATGGAGCCCATCGTGAAGGCCTTCGTCATTACGCCGGGTGAGAACCTGGGCGACATCATGGGGCTGATTTCCGAGAAGCGCGGGTTCATTAAGAACACCGAAACCCTCGACACGCGGCGTGTGATGCTGACCTGCCGGATCCCGATGAACGAAATCCTCATCGACTTCCACGACCGCATCAAATCCATCACCCGAGGCTACGGGTCGATGGATTATGAACCGGATGGATTGGAAGCCAGTGACATGGTGAAACTGGACATGATGGTCAATGGAGAGGTGATGGAAGCCTTCTCCAGTCTGGTTCATCGATCCAAGGCTGAGGCCCGGGGGCGCAACTTGGCAGCCAAGCTCAAGGACGTCATTCCGAGGCAGCAGTTCCAGATCGCCATTCAGGCAGCCATTGGCAGCAAAATCGTTTCTCGTGAGTCCATTAGCGCCATGCGCAAGGACGTGACAGCCAAGTGCTATGGCGGCGACATCAGTCGTAAGCGCAAGCTTTTGGAGAAACAGCGCGAGGGCAAGAAGCGCATGAAGTCCGTCGGTTCAGTGGACATCCCGCAGGAGGCCTTTATCGAGGTGCTCAAGACGAACTGAGGCGGTTTGGGTGCCATGAAGGTACAACTCCCGATTTCTCACAAGAGACGGGGTGGGTCTTGGCAGTGTTTAGGGCCGTCTTTGGGCGTGACCCTCATCGAACTGCTGTGCGTGATGGGGATCATCGGCGTTCTCATGACGATGATGGCACCGGCGGCCCTCAAAGCCTTGAAGAAGGCCCGTCAATTGAGTGGCGAAATCGAAGCGCCTGCGTTTCAGGAAGAGATCCAGCGCAAGTACACACCCTATCGATTGGCCAACCCTCAGCACCCCACGCTAGATCGGAATGGGTTCATTGCGGCCTGCGGTCTTAGTTTCAAGGCGGCTGCTTGGTTGAAGAGCAGTGAGGTACAGTTCTTTGACTTTAGCGCCGCTTCGGCCCCGAGCACCGTGGTGATTAAGCAGAGGCTGAAAGTCATTCCCAACCGACCAACGGTTGCAGTCTATACCGTGATGGATTTGCTGTTGCCTGAGCCTCAGTGAAGCACAGCTCAGTGGGTGTACCTATACCGCTGCCGGCGCAGGGTCATTTGCAGCTCAGTAGAGCGGCAAAAAGGGGGCTGCAGCGTAAAACCCTCGCTGCGCCCCCTCTTGGGATTTGGTCTTTGGATCTTCCGAGCGATTGAGGCGAAGTCGTACACTTCCTACACCGTGAGCGACCGGCTGTTGCCTGAGCTGAAGTGACCCAGCTCTGGGGTCGCGAAAAAAAAAGGCCTGCGGTGGCCGTGCCACGTCGCAGGTCCTATTGGATGTCCCGGATGCTCCGTATGGGCTCAGGCGAAATCGTATACCGTGACCTTCTGCCACAGAGCGCGGCAATGTTCGACGAACTTCAAATGTTCCGGATGAATCTGGTACTCATCTTGGGCCTGCTTGCTGGGGAAGATGAGGTTCAAGGCGACCTGATAAGATTGATCCACCACCGGACGCGTGCTGCCAACCATCCGGCCCATGTGAAATTGGATGACGCCCGGGATGGGCCTCAGGTACTTCTCGCCACCGGCAATGAGTTCATCGGCGGCTTTGGGGTTGGCGGGGTCGGTCCAGAAAATGACGACGTGAGAGAACTGGCTTGCAGGTGTGCTCATGGAGTTGAAATGAATCGGTCACATTCGGCTGAACCACAGGGACTGAAATCCCTAAGGCGTACCGTTGGCGAATGCTGGTCTCAGGCGACCCTCGATGCCAAGAAAATGGTCGCAGGCCTATTTACTCGTCGGCTGGGCGAAGGCGGCCGATTCGCGGGCGGCGCGGGTTTCCAATCCGGGTTTCTGGAGAAAACCGCAGTCGCGGAACCATTCGATGAAGCGGTCCTGCCATTTGCCGAAAGGGATGCCATTGCGATCAGCAAGGCCTGCCGACATTCGGGAACCGTCCGGAAGGGCCTCGCCCGGATGACGACCATGGCCATACAAGTGCATCTCTACATTAGGAACACCGGCCCTGAGCATGGCGTCGTAATATTCCATGGCCCAAATGGCATGGCCGCGATCTCCTGAGCCCGGGCAGGTCACAAATGCGGGCGGAACATTTCTGGGGATTTCGGGATGCGCTCCGCGGGCGAAGGGGGAAGGCCCCGGATAGACCAGTACAGTGAAGTCAGGGCGCGCGGAGATGTTGCCAAACACCCCATTGGTCTGGGTGCGATCGAATTCCGGGTAGAACAGGGCGGCGGGCGCCGACAGTTCAGCGCCTGCCGAGAAGCCCATGATGCCAATGCGTTTGGGATCGATGTTCCAACGCGCCGCGTGGGAGCGAACCAGCCGGATGGCCTGAAGGGCGTCATTCACCGCGTGCTTCTGGACATCGTACCCGTCGGCCCGCAGGCGGTTACGCAAGATGATCGTGCTGACTCCGTATTGGTGGAAAAACGGAACAAAGTCGGCACTTTCTGAACCCACGTTCAGCGTCCGATGCCCTCCGCCCGCGGCCAGAATCACGGCCGCACCCGTATTGAGCCCCCCCTCGACCGTGTGCACCTCGATGGAGGGGTTGTGGATGTTGGTGATCCAGCTAATCCGCCCGGCCACCGACTTGCTCAAGTTGTAGTGCTCAGCCTCGCGAACCCGGCTGGCGTTGAGTTGAGTGGAATCCGGCGGATACAAAGGAATGACAATTCCGCCCTGGACGATGGGTTGCGGGGCGTAGGGCTCCGCGTTGGTGGGTCCTGGGCGGGGAACGCCCAAGGGGGCTGGCAAATCAACGGATTGCGCCACCAGGGAAGGGGTACTCCAGGCGCTGATGCAAACCAGAACGCCGCCGAGGCGCCGCAAGAAGTGGGAAAGTGGCATGAGTTGAGCAAGTAGGATGATCCGTTGCCCAACAGGGATCAATGGCTGTGAGCGTTTCAGTGGTGACCAATTCGGTGCCAGGATTTGAATTCTTGATCACCGGCCCGGGATTGCTGACCCGTGCAGCGTGTGATCCAGCATTCGAGGTGCGGCGAAAAACCGATGTGTTCCAGGGAGGGTGTTACACCATCTTGATTTGGTTTTCGGTTCGTTTTTTGGAGCAATAAAAGATGCATCCGAAACACTGTGGCCGTCGGGTAAGGTCGAGACCCGGTTCCTGTGGCCCCCGGAACCCCAGGGTCCGACGGCCGGATACACCGCACCCAATCTCGGCTTTGTCGAGACGCGCATCATTGGCCTCACCTCCGAACCGTTGATTCTGCGGAGCGGGGTAGCCCAGACTTACTCTGAGGGCACCACAACTTCTCCGAGACATTCCTGTTCGAGCCAGCGTTGGATCCCGGAGTGTCCGCGGCACAGCGGGCCGAGCTTGAGGCGGCCGGCATCCGGCAACTGGTTGCAGAGAAAGGCTTTTTCGAGGGAAGTCTGTTCTGGGTGGTCGGTCCTGAGGGCAAGTTGCGCAAGTTCTGAGACCGGGGGATGGGGCAGGGCGGCGTTCGCAGGTGCCTTCGGGTGACCGGCATTCGCGACCCTCGGGGCGATGTTGACGACTGTGAGGAGCGTCTAAACACGTTCCGCGATCGGGTATCGCTTGCGGATAGCTACCTGAGCGACGACCCGACACGGCCCCGAAAACGGCGTTTCCCTGCGGACGCCGTTGTTGAACGCGGGGGTTATTGACGAGGAGGCGGATGCCATTGGCGAAGCCGTCGGAACCTTGTTCGGTGAGCGGTTGCACGACGGTGGTCAGGAAGTCAGAGTTTTATGGGTGGACCATGGGTGAGCTTGGGTCGAATGTTTTTGTCGAACACCCCAACACAGGCACCTCTTGCTCCACCTACGACGACTAATTTGCGGTTCCCAACGCCTGCGGGGTCGGGAAGGAGCAGTCAGAGAGCTAATTGCAGAAAGCTTTTTACACCGGCTATCCCATGAATTTTCTCCGCACCAAGACCTCTCCCGACCCAAGCCAAATTTCATGGATCAACACCTGCCTCCGTAGGATTTGCTGCGCTGCCTTCGGAGTCTGGATAAACACCCTCCTGCTTCCCGCACAATCCCTAGACCAGACCGCTCCCCTGCCTCCAGGCGTTGATTGGTCTTTGGGCATGCAAGACGGTGCACACCGTTTCATCGAACGCATTATCGCGGAGGCGCCGGCCAAGCGGGCCTCATCGTGGCACCGGGACACCTCTTCACCTCAGGCCTACGAAGCATCGGTTGCACCGCAACGAAACCGGTTGCGCACCCTCCTCGGAGTGGTGGACCCACGGGTGCGTCCCGTGGCCATGGAACGATTCGGCGACGACGACAATCCGGCTCAGGCGGGATCCTTCGACGGCGGATCCATCTGGCAGGTTCGATGGACCGTCCTTCCGGGTTTCCAGGCGGAGGGCCTCTTGCTAGAACCGCGCGGCACTCCACGGGGTCATCTTATCCTGCTGCCCGACGCCGCCGAGACACCGGAATCCTACGCCGGCTTGGGCGCAGATTCGCCGAGGGCGAAAGCCCTTCGAGCCTGGGTCGCCAGCGGACTTCAGGTGCTTATTCCGACCCTGCTGGACCGGGGTCGTCGATGGTCGGGTAATCCGGAACTGGCCACCCGCCACCCCGCGGTCCCCGCCACCCTGGATCAATCGCATCGCGAATGGATTTGGCGACAAGCCTTCCACATGGGCCGCCATCCCATGGGCTACGAGGTGCAAGAGGTGTTAGCCGGGGTAGACTGGATCGGCCAGCGCTTCGGAACCAACTCCCCGGTGGCTGTCGCCGGATACGGTGAAGGCGCTGCCATTGCCCTGTATGCCGCGGCTTGCGATCCACGGATTTCCGCGACCCTCGTCAGCGGATACTTCACCGACCGCCAGGGGCTATGGAGCGAACCCATCGACCGCAATGTCTGGAGCTTGCTCAAGGAATTTGGGGATGCGGAACTCGTCTCGCTGGTGGCTCCGCGCGCGGTGTTGATCGAGCACGCTTCCTTTCCCTCGGTGAATGGCGAGAAGGGAGGTATTTCGACTCCGGAACCCAGGATCGTTCGCACTGAATTCGAACGCATCGAAAGCCTGATCCCGAACAATTTCCAGAAGCGCCGCCTGCTGACCGGCCCCGATTGGGGGACGGTGGCCATGCCGCTCACCGACTCCCTGTCCAACCTCGTACTCACCCTCGGACCCTCCACCCTCGCCCCTGCTGCCGCCTCAGCACCGCCGACCCATCACCGGAAAAATTTCAATGCCCAAGACCGGATGAAGCGGTTGGTCCACGGGTTGAGCGCTCTGATCCAACAGCGGGTCCGACAATCCGAACTGGAACGGGACAACCACTTCCTGGGGGAACTCATGCCCGATCGAATGAAGAGTTCCAGAGCCGGCGGGTTGTCTCGCACCCACCGGGTAGACCCCTTGCCCCCGGCTCCGTTCATTGAGGGCAGCCGACGGTTCCGGGAGCAGTTCCGCCGCGAGATCGTCGGCGTTTTTGATGAGCCCCGGCTACCAACTCGGGCAAGGACCCGTGTGGCCTATGATCAGTCACCCAAGTGGGTGGGGCACGAGGTGGTCATTGACGTCTTTCCGGAGTCTTTCGCCTGGGGATTCTTACTGCTGCCACGCGACCTGAAACCGGGTGAGCGACGGCCGGTGGTCGTCTGCCAGCACGGTTTGGAGAATGTTCCGGCCGAGACCATCGAACCTGGTAAATGGGTGGGAGCGAGCGACTTCGCAGCTCGATTGGCCGAGCGAGGATTCATCACCTTCGCACCCCACAATCCTTACCGTCACGGGGAGCGCTTCCGACAACTCCACCGCAAAGCCAACACCGTGGGAGCGTCCCTGTATTCGATCATCACCGCCCAGCACGAACAGTGGCTGTCGTGGTTGGCGACCCGGCCCGAGGTGGATCCCACGCGCATTGGTTTCTATGGGATCAGCTATGGCGGGACCACCGCCATGTTCGTGCCGCCGGCGGTCGAGGGATACGCGTTGTCGATCTGTTGCGCCAATTTCAACCAATGGACCCGCATGGTCGCAGGTACTGAGGACATGGGCTACATGTTCACCGGACAGTGGGAGTTCCCCCATTTCAACATGGGCGGCACCTTCAGCCATGCCGAACTGGCCTACCTGATGTTCCCGCGTCCTTTCATGGTCGAGCGCGGTCACCATGATTCCGTAGCCCTCGACTCGGAGGTCGCCAGCGAATTCGCCAAGGTCCGTTGGTTGTACGATCAATTGGGACTGGGCAATCGGACCACGATGGAGGTGTTCTCCGGCGGACACTGTATCAATGGCGAAGAAACCTTCCGTTTCCTCCACCGTCACCTGAACTGGCCGGAACCCAAATAGGCATCCGTTCTTGCCGCCTCCATTCCTTCCTCGACCGCTTCCACCACCGATACGAATCGAAGCCCAAGACCCACAAATGTCGGTTGCGTGAACCGCGGGCGAGGTTCATTTCCAAATTTACTCCGTTGGAATTGCATCGTGTCTCACCGCTTCACTGGTTCTCTTCCAGACCACCGTCGCCGCTGCGGACGCTCCTCTTGAATTCCGTCTCAAAACGCCAATTCCCATCAGGTTTTTGGTTTTGATTGATGACTGCCAGGATTGATCGAGCGCCTGGCCGAATATTAATGGGAGGATTCAGGCGGATCGGACGATCGGAGGCCATGATTGGATTCGAAAGCTGGAGTTTTATCTTCCACTCTGAAGCGAACGATTCTTGTTACAGTGAAAATTATCCCGCTATTGATTCTTCTTTCATTGAGGCTGTTTTCCGCAGAGGGATCCGTCGTCCAGGTCGATTTGCGAACACGCGACCCCATTACGGGAGTAGCGATCCAAACGCGACAAGCGATCGATTCAGCGCGCATGGGAGTCGTGGTGATGGACATGTGGTCTTATCATTGGTGCATGACGTGTGCCGAAAGGGCTGCGGCGATCGTTCCCCGGATGAATCGAGCCCTCGCCGGAGCAAGGAAACTTGGCATGACCGTTGTCTTCACACCGACCAGCGCCATTGCGGCCTACGAGAATTCCCCTCAACGGAAGGCGGCTCAATCGGTGCCCGACGCACCTTGGCCGACACTTCAAGCCGTAGATTATCCCCAGTGCGGCCTCAAAAACGCCTTCTCCTGCCGGTGCGGTCCTGGGATTGATTGCCCGCGGAACTGGGGCGGCGATTCGATGAACCGAGCGCTCGAGATCAAAAAGGGCGATCTCGTGGCTTGGGGAACGCGTGAACTATGGAACATCGTTCAGGCCAAAAAGCTAGAGCGCCTCGTTTACGTCGGAATCGCTGCTGACATCTGCGTTCTTGGCAAGGGAGAAGGCATGGTGCCCATGCGGAAGTTAGGGGTGCCGTGCGCACTGGCCCGAGATCTCACCGACACGGACAGTTACCCACCCGAGGAGGCCCTGGAACATACTTTAAGAATCCTAGAAACACAGTTTGCCCCGACGTTGGATTTCGCTGATTTGCTGACAGAGCAAGGGCTATGGCCAGGCACCGAAAGCGTAGAAATGGTGCGAATCCAGCCTTGGGGAAAACCGCGGCGCCCCTATTTCTTCAAAGAGTTCACAACGGTTACCCTGGAATGCGCGCCACAACTCGGACGGGAGATTCGTTATACGTTAGATGGAGTTGAACCGGCGATAACATCGCCCCTCTATTCTCGCCCGATTATTTTGACCCGCGAGACGACACTGCGAGCCCGTGCGTTTCGGGAGGGAAAGCCCGCGGGACTCCCGAGCGACGCCTTCTATGTCAAACTCCCGGCAACGCCCCCTTCTCCAACACTGCGACTTTGGGAACTCGCACCGACCCGTGTTCGCTATTCCGACTTTAAGAGCGAGTGGCACGTCCCAGCCCAGACCTGGGGACTCATCTTGCGTGGGGTGAATTATTATCAGGGTATCACTCTGCATGCACCGGGAGAAATTGAGTTTGCTATTCCTGCGGACGCCACCCGTTTTGTTGCTTTGGCGGGTGCGGATGACGCGCCAAAGGGTCGGTTCAATGCCCAGTTCTTAGGGCAATATCCGAGCATGACGTTTCAGGTCTTCATCGATGGACGCATGCAGGCGGAGAGTCCAGTTATGCGGATGGGCCAGATGCCCTGGCCGTTTGATGTACCGATTCCCCGCCGAGCAAAGAAACTGCGATTGGTCGTCACCAGTGCGGGAGACGGATCACGCCTCGACATCGGCGACTTTGCTCAATCCGGTTTCATCATTCCAGGCTACAACGGCCCAAAAAACCTATACTGACGCCACCGCTGCCGTCAGGGATGGACCGGGGTTACCAATCGGTAGAGGCGGGATTCTCCTGGGTTGGACCTCGGGATGAGGATTTCGGCGGTGTGATCGCCGACCTCTGCGGGATGATCAGAATGGCGGGTCCAGGCAGCAGAACCCAGATCTGCGCCTTCCAGCCCCGGGCTTTGCAATACGGTGTAGGATCGACCGGCTTTGGCGTCCCACCGCAGACGCACAGAAGCCTCAGAAGAACCTGCTTCCGAGAAACTGCAGCGGAGTCGTAAGAAACTCAGCCGATCCCTGGGATCGGTGCCGGCGAGGAATTCATCGCGGTTCGAGTGACCGTCCCCATCGGCATCCAACAGTCGATCATCACTGGCCGGGTCGAGACCAAACCGGCGCTCCCAGGCGTCCGGCATCTGGTCCTGATCGACATTTAGGCCTCCGTTTGGGGCGGTACTCGTGAGGACCCACTCGGTGTTGATGATCAGGGCCCCGCTGAAGTCATAGCCCCGCAATCGAACCGTGTTTTGACCCAGACGCAAAGTAGGGGTGGCCTGCCAGGTGGTGGAGTTGATCCAGCGCACGCGATTAGTGTCCTCAGGGCCTTCCACAATGAGTTCCTTGAGATCGATCCAGGCGTTGCCTTGCAGGACTCCGGTGGAGGTCGTGAACAGCGCCACGTTGGTGGATGGGTTGGTCACGCGGAACGGAACCGATGCCGGCAATTTGCTGCGAACGTAGGCGGAGCGCTGTTGAACATAGCCTCGGATGCCGCTGAAATTCTGACCGGCCAAGGCTCCGAAATGATCGATCCAAGGGCCCAGATACTGGAGGTTGTAGGTCGTGGTGACCAGGTCGAGTAAATGAGCCTGATAGCGACGCTGATTCGCGGGCAGGTTAAACAGGCGTGCGAGGTTGCCCGTGGTGCGATTGAGAGGGGAATTCACCGCCGCGCCGAAGTTGAAATCCATGTCCCAGAGAAAGGGCAGGGCGCGCCCGTCGCTGGGTCTGAAATAAATCATGAAGTTGTGCGGATTGTCGAAGGGGTAGGTGTCCACCATTCCGAAGAGCGATTGAAAGGCGACAGCCCGCAGCCAAGTGTCCACATCCATGAGACGCTCCGACTCCTGCTCCAAGGCGGAACCGCTGAGGGACAGCGCTTTGGCCAGGGCCATGAGGGGTTCGTGACGGCTGGAAGAGCGGTTGTTCTCCGGCAAGAAGAACCATCGATAAACCTCCGGATCGTTGCCCAGGTTGGTGATATCCACGCCCGTCACCTCATCGGGTTGGGGGCGTTTGATCGATTCTCGGCCGCCGGTGACCGTGGTGGTGGGGTAATAAACGAGCTCGAGTTTGAACTCGTTGCCGTCAGATCCGTTTTCAAATTGGGAGTCCAGAAATACGTCGCCGTATTTAGCCAAAATTAATAGGCCCGTGCCGGTCAGGTCCGTCCGCGGCGGAATGACATGAACCAAGTCATCATACATTCCTGGGAGCCCACCGGCGTGCTGAAGGGCGTGCTTGAGGACGATCTCGTCCTGGTCTCCACCCACACCGGTATAGCCTCCGGACCGGTCGATGGAGATGCCGGAATGAACCCCACGGAACAGATGATCTGGCGGGAATCGGAGCGTGAATCCGACTCGGCTGGCCTCCAGTCGCCCTCGCTGGCTGCCCTGCAAGTGGACGCCCACATCATAAAAGATTTCCTTCTCATCTTGGATCACTGTGGCGCGGAGGAACTCGTTGCTCATGACGTTGGTTTCGGCGTGAAGCAGCACCAGGTCGGCGGGCGTCATGAGCAGGCGGAGGTTGTGCAGGGATCCGAGTCGCTCCCGCCCATCGGCCACGCCCACTAGGGCCCGCGAATGGGGGCCGGACGCGGGGAACCAGGCAGTTACTCCTCGGCCGTCAGTGGCCTCAAAGTAAAACTGCAGGGTCGAACCCGCAGGCTGCCCGGCAATCGTGGCGCTGATTCGACCTGTGCTGTCCAACGAGACCGCCTTGGACTGCCAGGCGGCCCCAGTGACCGACCAGAAGAGGCGCGCGCTGGCGACACCATCGGGATCTGAGGCAACCGCCGTGACCGTCACCGCCTGACCTACCGCAGGGACGGCCGGTGAGTGACTTAGCGATTCAAAGGTAGGGCCGAGGTTCGCCGTCTTCCGGGAATTGGGGGATCCGGGGGTTCCAGCCCGAGTGGGCCGGGGCAACTCCGTGGTCTTGGCCACGCGGTTAAAGTAGAGCCGAGTGTTCAGTCGCGGGCATCCCTTCAGAAAGCGGGCACGGAACGACACTTCGTACTCACGCCCATTCACCACCGCTTTGTTGCTGGCCAAGGTGGTTTCGATGTGGTTGTGCATGTGCTCGGTGGGGCCGGTTGCTACCAGGTGCAGCACGTGGTTTCCGGGCAAATTAGGGTCTTCGATGACCCGACTCAGGCGATGAGTCCCGAGGCAACGCCAGGAGGTAATCCCCAGTTCGAAGTTACCATTCTTGAGCAATGAAATGGCCGTGGCTGTGCCCGGCGATTCGATGACCTGCAAGTCGTCAATGAGGCATTCGCCCGCATCGAGTAGCCCCAGCACCCATTCGTTCCAGAGCGTAGGTCCAGGCGAGGAGACCGCGCGCGCTCGGTAAGTATGGCGAACCCATTCCGAGCGGGCGGATTCGTCGCTCGCGGCCCACGCCTCCGGCGATGCGTTGTCGGCCTCGGCGTCCCGCAATTCGAGGCTGGAGCCGGCTCCGTCAGCCTCCTCCGGCCAACGGCCAGAATCGGCATACTCCACGGTGTCCGCGGGATTGCCGTCCGCATCGACCAGCACCAGTCGCTCCCCGGAGTTGGAGAGTTTCCCTTCGAAGGGACCGAGGACCTGGATGCCCGGATTTTCAGAGCGAAGGAGCCCTGGGTTTTCAGCGACGAGCAACAGTTGTCCGGCCTTCAATGTCGTGCCGGCGGGGAATCGGAAGCCGATGCCTTCGGCGAAAGTCCAGCCTGACAGGTCGATGTCGGAGGCGCTGCGGTTGAGGAGCTCCATCCAGCTGCCAGAAACCAATCCGTCGGTCGGGTGATAGAGGAGTTCATTGAGGACTACCTCGCGGTGGAGACGCACCTCGTTGGTTTGTCCCGGACTCAGTGCGGATGGGAATCGCCAGGGACCGGTGCCATCGGGATGGCGAGCCTGGGCTTGGGAGCCGAGCACCACGGCATCCAGCACGCTCTCGTCGGTCGTGGATTCCAAGACGAGGTGGTCGCCCCGCTCCGGTCGGAAGCCTAACTGGGACCATGCCACTGAACGGACTCCGCCACAGGGCAGAAGTGTGCCCATCGGAAAGGTGTAGGCTCCAGCAGAGCTGCCGGTGGATGTGATCCGAAGGCCATCCAGGGGCAGGGCTTCCAGGCTAGTGTTAGCGACCTCGACAAAAAAAACCAAGCCAGGGGCGGCCACCTCGTTGAACCGGAGTCCAACTCGCGAGGAGTCCTGCGTTTCCTGCACAGCAAGTTCTGCCTCGAACCACAGGTCCGTAATTCCGTCGGTGGCCTGATGCAATTCTACGGCCAAAATATTGGTGCCAGTCCGCAGGCTGCCGGGTGGCAGAGAAATCTCCACGGGTGACGGGACTCCTGGCTGGGAGGCCAGAGCGGGCGTATCGGATTTCAGTGTGCCGGCCGGCAGGTTGCCCCGGTGGACCTCCCGGCCATTCAGGTAGAAGGCTGCCCCATCATCGTAAGTGGTCCGGAGTTTCAGTCGTGCCCGAGCCAAGTTGGGTGGAACCACGAACCGAGTCCGAAAATAAGCCGCCTGGGTCACCGAAGGGGTCAGGCGGCTATCAGGATTAAATCGGCTGCGGGCCGTGCCCTGCAACAGCGCCCGAAAACCTGCCGGATTAGGTGAGTTGGAGTCATTGGCCCAGAGGAACTCGAGCGTGTTGGTGCCCGTTGTGAATCCGGAACTGACGTTGAACACCGGGCTGAACAACTGAAATCCCTCGAAGCTCAGGCCGATGCTCCGGCCGTTGAGCAGCACGGACGTAATCCGGTTGTCGGCGGCGGCTCGGACCTGGAGTCGCGCGGAATCCGGCGCGAACGCAGAGAGATCAAATTGGGTCCGGTAGCGGTAATTACCGGCGGCGACGCTGGCGGTTCCCGGGTGGACCGGTCCCAGCCATTGCGAGCTGGAATCATTGGCCATCCAGGCCGGATGTCCCTCAATTACCAGGGCCGGGGATGGCGGTGGCGGAGAAACGACCTGTGCGGAGGCCAGCACCGTGTAGTGAGCATCCCGGGTACCCGCAGTCAATGCCTTCCGGGAATCCGACAAACCGGTTGAAAAGAGGGTAGGGATGGCCGTCTCAATTCCGGTCGGAGGAGAGGCGTCCCCACCAAAAAACGGTGCTGTTGCCGACTTCCAGTTAGGATCCAATCCGTTGGACGAAAACCAATCCGGTCCCGGGGTCGACGCCGAAACCAGGAGCTCCCAGCCTTGGGATGCAGAAACGAGAACGGGCGGACTTTCGGAACCCTGGCTCGGAAAATTGCGGCTGCCTGGGGATCCGCCGCGCTGAGAGCTCGGTCTCCAATGGGACGCGACTGCAGTGGCGGTCGATTCTTCCATTTTGGCCAAGCTGGGGCCGTGTCCATCGGGAGCCACGGGCCATTTTGATTCCGTGCCATACGAGAGCACGTCCATCAGCCGATGGTTATTGTTTCGCAGTTCCAGCGTCTCACCGGAATTGGAAAGGCGCCCTTGAAATGGACCGATCACGTTGGTGACTCCGAGCTCTAAGAGCGCGGCCGGGTTGGCGGCAACGACCAGTTGAGCACCGCCTTGCAGGACCGTTCCCCGGGGAAACAAGTAGGTAATGCCTCCAGCCAGTCGCCATCCGGAAAGGTCCATGCTGACCGCCATTTGGTTGTGCAGTTCGACCCACTCGTAAAGGGGTTCCCGGTCTGCGGGGTGGTAGTGCACTTCGTTGAAGACGACGGTGCTGTCGGCCCGTGTGATCAACGAGAGAGTGCTGCCGAGGATAGCGATGCAGAGCTTCCAAACGAGCATCGCCCGGCGGTGCATCCATGGAGTTCGAGTGAGCAGGTGGGCCATCAGGGAATGGTTGCAGGCAAAAACAGACAGAGAGAGGTTCAGAGCACAAAATCCGCTCCGCTTTCGGGCAGCGTCAAGGGTGGAAATCTCTCCTTGAGCCACGCTGGCGTTGTGAGCGCTGACACATTAAGGTTCCCCCATGCGTGCGGAGGTATCCATGAAGCAGGGAGTCCAAAAGAGACTTCGACGGGGTATTCGATTTCTCACCATTTTTCTGGCTACAGCATGGCTAGGTTCCAGTCCGGGATTCTGGTCTCCGCTGATGGCACAATCCGCCGCCCCTGCAGCGGTTCCCCGCGGCAAGCCGATCAAGCCTTTGGCAGGCCAGACCCAGGCGGTGGATCCAAAGGTCGACTCTTCCAAAGAATCCGTGACGACCAACACACCGGCTGCCAAGCACGGGTTTGCATCCGTGGGATTCGATGTCTTGGCCACCTTCAAGTACGAGGTGCCTGAAGACGCTCCGGCCTCGAAGACCAATGCCCCGGCGGCTGATCCAGACACTCAGATTCCCGCCAAAGTGAAGGCGTTCAGCGGCAAGAAGGTGGCTGTGAAGGGCTTCATGCTGCCCTTGAAAGTAGAAGGGGGCCTGGTAACCGAGCTGCTGCTCATGCGGGACCAGTCCATGTGCTGCTTTGGTACCGTTCCCAAGATCAATGAATGGATTGCAGTCAAGATGACCACGTCCGGAATCAAGCCCGTGATGGATCAGGCTGTAACTCTCTATGGCACGCTCAAAGTTGGAGCCATGCGCGAGAATGGCTATTTGGTGGGAATTTATCAGATGGATGCCGACACGATCGACAGGCCTCCGGGATCCTAAAGTTTAGGAGTCCTTGCGGGCCTCTAAGAAGCGTTTGAGCGCCTGGGCCATGGTGCCTCCAAAACCATCCACCTGTTCGATTTCGTGGATGGGTGCGATGCGCAGTCGTTGAATGGATCCAAACCGCCTCAGCAGGGCCTTTTTGCGGGCATCACCAATGCCCGGGAATTCATCCAGAATACTCTCACTGATTTTCTTTAGTCGCAGTTGAGCATTGTAGGTGTTGGCGAACCGATGGGCTTCATCTCGGACTCGCTGCAGGAGCTTGACCGCAGCGCTGTCCAGCCCGGGCCGTAGCGGATTTTTTTCGCCCGGTAGATGAATTTCTTCGAACTCCTTGGCCAACCCCAAGATCGGTATATGGGAGAGCCCGAGCTTTGCGAGTTCGGCACAGGCCATATTGAGTTGGCCCTTGCCACCATCGATGAGGATTAGGTCCGGCAACTGCGGGCCTGCTAAACTCTTCGGGATCCACGGGCGTTCCGGGGTTTCGGCTGCAATGGGTTCCGGGCTGAGGGAATCGTCCTCGGGATCTTCTTGTTCGAGAGCGGGACCACCATCTGCGGGTTGGGTTGATGCTTGAACCTCCCGTTTCAGGCGGGTGTACCGCCGCTGGATCGTCTCAGCCATTGAGGCAAAGTCGTCCTGGGTGCTCACCGTCTTCATCCGGAACCGACGGTAATTGGACCGGTCGGGACGCCCATGCCAGAAACTGACCATCGATGACACAATGAAGGTGCCGCTGATGTTGGAGATGTCGAAGCCCTCGATCCGGGCCGGAGCTTCGGCGAGGCCGAGCAGTCGCCCGAGTTCGCGCAAGTCGGACTCCGGGTGGACAGCCACAGGCAGGGTGTAGGGAATGCGCTCGAACTTCTCGGTCTTCAGTGTCGTGCGCTTGAGGTCTTCCAGCGCATCGCGGAGCTGGGCTGCTTTCTCGAAGTCGAGGTTGGCAGCCGCCTTGCGCATCTCGCTCTCCAATTCGCTGCGGAGCTCCTCGGTGTGTCCTTCGAGGAACCCGATCCCGGCACGGACTTGTTCTAGGTACTGTTCACGGGTGACGTTGGCGATGCAGGGAGCCGTGCAGTGTTGGAGGTTGCCGTACAGGCAGTGCCGGTAATCGGACTCATTGGGGTGCAACGGACGGCAGCCCCGAAGCTTGAATTTCCGCCGCATGAGGGTCAGCGCCCGACGCACGCTGCCCGAATGGGCGAAGGGACCGAAGTAGAGGCAGCCGTCGTCTTTCCGCAGGCGCGTCAGCGTGAAGCGAGGAATGGGGTCGTTGAGGTTGACCTTTAAGAGGAGGAACTGCTTGTCGTCCTTGAGGTCGATATTGAAGCGCGGCTGAAATTCCTTAATGAGCCTGCTCTCTAACAGCAACGACTCCGCCTCGTTCTTGACCATGTGCCAATCGAAGTCGTGGATGGCATCGACCAAGGCGTTGAACTTGAGATCCCAGCCCATGCGTCGCGAGGGATGGAAGTACTGGGAGACCCGCTTGCGAAGGTCGCGAGCCTTCCCGATGTAAATGACCGTGCCGAATCGGTCTTTGTGCAGGTAGACACCAGGACGGTGCGGTACCGTGGACAATTTATTTCGGATGTGGTCAGTGATCGGCATGAGCCCCGGACGGATTGATCCGGACCGGACCGGCACCATTCACTCTTTCCCGGAGTTTCGCCAGTCGGAGGCTGCGAAGAAACCCGGCGAACCCGAGAAAACCGTCACGAGGGCCCGGCTATTTCAGGTCTTCGCCGGCGAGGCCGCCAACGGTCCAGTCGAGGTTGTAAATGAGCTTCGCACCGTCTTTGAATGGCGCATTCAGCCGGTCGTACAAGGCGAATTCGCTATGCCCATCGACGAAGAGCAACGACATGCCCCGGGGCCCATGAGCGGCGGCTCCGGTGCCCTTGTAAATGTCGTTCCACTTGCCCCGATTGCTGGAAAAGCAGGGCGAGATGGCTTTCTTGGTCGGAGACAGGACCTCGGTAACCTTGCGAACTTGGAGAGCAGAGCTGTCGTTGTTGTGGTAGAACTGGTTGTAGTAGTAATACGAACAAGGGAAGAGCAGCTCGTTGGTCTTGATGGGGTAGTTGTTGGCCATCGTCCATTCGAGGTTGAATCCACGCCCCTTTTCTGACGGGCAAAAGTAAAAGGATCGCGCGTTGGTGCTGATGTACGGATCCATGAGCTTGAGGTAATCGATGAACCCCATTTGGGGCCAATCGCGACCCGAGTAAGGAAATCGGTCGTTCGAGTCGCCGGTGTACATGGCGAAGGTCATTCCGATTTGACGGAGGTTGGAAGTGCACCGCGCCTGCAAGGCCTTAGTTTTTCCCTTGGCCAAGGCGGGGAGGAGCATTCCGGCCAAGATGGCGATGATGGCCACAACCACCAGCAACTCGATGAGAGTGAAGGCGAGCCGGGAGGAGGAGCGGGTCAAGGTTGAAGGCTTCATGGCTAGGATCCGGAAGAGTCGATGCATCCAACTCCTCGAGAACACGGCAGGCAACGGCAAAAGGATTGGCCTGAAACGGTTCACGCAATCCTGGCACTCAACCGGTCGATACCTACCAATTCCAGAAGCGACATTCTGCGCTTGGAGTTCACACTGCACCCATGTGGCTGCGGTTCCGAGGGTGGTGCTTTTTTTATGCGTCGGCGATGGCCTGGGCGGACGCCCGATGGATTCCGGTGACGGAGTTTCATTCGTTTCAACGGGAGTCACCCAATGGTTCTGCGTGGGTCTCGCAGGAGTGGAAGTCTTCGATACCGTTCCGCGAATTAGTGGTCTCATGGAATCTCCGCACAGACACCGATCTGGAGATCGAGTGCCAAGTTCAGACCGCAGGGCACTGGAGCCGGTGGTGGCACTTAGGACGTTGGTCGGCCTCGCAGTCACCCACGCGGCGCACCAGTGTTGGCGGTCAGCGTGACGACTCAGGCTCGGTAGACACGGACACGCTGGTGCTGCCAACGGGAGGGCAGGTGCTCCGGCTCCGGGTGCGATTCTCGGACCCCACCCAGACATTGGCCGTTCTGAAGCGGATGGATGTGGCATTGTGGTCGCCATCCACCCGACCCGAGGAGCCAACTCCGGCGGCACAGGCCCCACATTCGATCCCAGCCCATCGGCCAACTCCAGGGATCCTCGAAGTCCCAAAAAAATCTCAGGCCGATTACCCGGAGGGTGTGACCCAGTGGTGCAGCCCAACTAGCGTCGCCATGCTCATGGCTTACTGGGGGCAACAAACGGCCCACCCAGAATGGGACCAAGATGTCCGGAAGGTGGCAGCCGGCGTGCACGACCCCGGGTGGCCGGGCACCGGCAATTGGTCCTTCAATGCTGCCTATGCCGGGAGCAGACCAGGTTTGCAGGCTGCGGCCGTTCGTTTGAGCGGAATTGCCGATCTGGAGGCCTTGTTGAACTCGGGGATTCCTGTCGCAGCGTCGGTTTCGTATGCGGTGTTAAAAGGGTCCTCAAAGCCGGAAAAGGGCGACGGCCATTTGGTCGTGGTTTGCGCGGTATCGGGGACGGCGGTGAGCGTCAACGACCCCGGTGTTCGTTTGAGCCGGGTCCGGCGCGATTTTGCAAAAGCTTCCTTCCGAGACGCATGGGCGGCATCGCATCAGACCGTCTATGTGGTCTGGCCCGAAGGGCGCGCATTGCCGGTCAGTCCGCTGGGAACTTGGTAGCTGCTAGGGTCGGCGCTAGCGTCGCCCGCAATTTTGCCGACAGCAGCAGTGGCCGCATCAAGGATGCAAGGGAACCCGTGTTTTGGTTTTCCGTCGCCCGCCTTGCAGGGCTACGCTGGTCCCATGGCGCTGATGGATGAAATGACGGAACTGGGTCGACGAGCCAAGGCCGCATCGCGTGAATTGGCCCGGCTGTCGGCCGATGAAAAGAACCGGTGCCTTCGGGCGATGGCCGACGGTTTGGTTGCAGCTGGGCCATGCCTGCTCGAGGCCAATGCGCTCGACTTGGAAGTGGGCAAGAGTCTCGGACTGACCGGAGCCATGATGGATCGACTGGCGCTGAATGCCGATCGCATTGCCGCCATGGCTCAGGGGTTACGCGAGGTCGCGGATCTTCCAGATGCCGTCGGACGTGTGCTGGACACGCGTGAACGTCCCAACGGACTTTGCCTCCGCAAAATCACGACACCCATTGGTGTGGTCGTCATCATTTACGAATCCCGCCCCAATGTGACGGCCGACGCGGCGTCGCTGTGTTTCAAGACGGGCAACGCCACCATTCTTCGGGGTGGCAAGGAGGCGTTGAATTCCAACCGGTTAATCGCCGAGACATTGATCACGTCGGCCAAGTCCGTGCTACCGAGTTTTCCGGAGCACGCCATCCAAGTGGTGCCGACGGCCGATCGCGAGGCCATTCCAGCCCTCTTGTCGTTGACCCAGTACGTGGACCTTTGCATGCCCCGAGGCGGCGAGGGATTAATTCGGGCAGTGACCGAATGCAGCAAGGTGCCGGTGATCAAGCACTACAAGGGCGTCTGCCACGTCTATGTGCATGCGGAGGCCGATTTGGGGATGGCCGAAGACATCGTCTTCAACGCCAAATGCCAGCGTCCCTCCACCTGCAATTCTGCCGAAACCGTGTTGGTCGACCGGGCGGTGGCGGCCGATTTCTTACCACGCATGGCGGCTCGGTTGGCGACCAAGTCCGTAGAGTTTCATGCCGACGCAGAAGCGCTTCCATTGCTTGCCGGCGCGATCTGCGGCACAGCCAGCGTGGCCCGGGCCGCGGAGCCTCAAGATTGGGAGACGGAGTACAACAACTACATCCTCAACGTCGCGGTGGTGGATGGTTTGGATGCGGCCATTCACCACATCCACCGACATGGTTCAGGACACAGTGAAGCCGTGGTGACCGCCGATTCAGCGGCGGCCGACCGTTTCCTGGCCGAGGTCGATTCGGCCGCCGTCTACTGGAATGCCTCGACACGGTTCACCGACGGCGGGGAGTACGGTATGGGGGCTGAGATCGGCATTAGCACCGACAAGATCGGGGCTCGGGGTCCGATGGGTCTCGATGAACTTTGCAGTTACAAGTGGCAGGGCTTCGGCACGGGCCAAGTGAGGGCCTGAAAGACAATCGGCGCGGAACAAACCCGAAGGTTCGATCCGCGCCGAGGGTGGGAGTTAGTTTTTTTAGCTCCTGCTTTTTAGCTCCTATTGAGGCAGCCAAGATTGTCTTAGGCTGCCGCTGGGGCCGCGCTACCGAAACCGGGAAGCTTCGGAGGTACGGGCTTAATCACCTCAGGCAACGGGGTTGCGGCCTGAGCCCCGCTCGGGGGTTCCGGCTTGTCGGGACGCGGTGAGTGAGGGGTGAAAGTACCAGTACGCACGATGTCTGCGACTTGGGATCCTTCGAGAGTCTCGTATTCCAAGAGCGCCCGGGCGACCAGTTCCACCTTGTCCCGATACTCTGTCAAAATGTCATTGGCCGTCTTGAAGCCGACATCGATGATACGCTTCACCTCGGCGTCAATCCGCAGGGCAGTTTGTTCGCTGTATTCCTTGGAACGCATCATATCACGACCCAGGAAGACGTATTCTTGGGACTCTCCGTAGAGGACCATGCCCAATTGATCACTCATGCCCCAGTGCATGACCATGGCTTTGGCCATGGAGGTGGCCTGCTGGATGTCTCCGGAGGCGCCGCTAGAAATATCATCCGTGAACATTTGCTCGGCGATTCGGCCGGCCATGGTGACGGCAATGATGTCGTTGAGCTCTTTGAACCGACGGTTGTGTATGTCTTCTTTCGGCAGGTACATCGTGGCGCCCAGGGCCTGACCTCGAGGAATGATGGTCACCTTGTGCAAGGGATGAGTGTGCTTGAGCACCACATTGACCACGGCGTGGCCGGCCTCATGCCAGGCCGTGCCAGTCTTTTCTTCTTCAGACATCGCCATGCTGCGGCGCTCACGGCCCCAGCGCACCTTGTCACGAGCCTCTTCCAACTCGTTCATGCATATGGATTTCTTGCCGGTCCGAGCCGCCAACAAAGCCGCTTCATTGAGCAAGTTGGCCAGTTCAGCACCTGAGAATCCTGGAGTACCGCGGGCGATGACCGAGAGGTCGACGGCGCCGTCGAGCTTCACATTTTTGGCATGCACCTTGAGGATGGCCTCACGCCCGCGGACATCGGGAAGATTGACAGTCACCTGACGGTCGAAACGACCGGGGCGGAGCAGGGCGGGATCGAGCACATCGGGGCGGTTGGTGGCCGCGATGATAATGATGCCTTCTTGGGTATCGAACCCGTCCATCTCCACCAAGAGGGCGTTGAGAGTTTGTTCGCGCTCGTCGTTGCCGCCGCCGAGACCGTGACCACGGCTGCGTCCCACCGCATCGATTTCGTCGATGAAGATTAGGCAGGGGGTGTTCTTGCGAGCCTGTTCGAACATGTCGCGGACGCGGCTGGCACCGACGCCAACAAACATTTCCACGAAGTCAGATCCGCTGATGCTGAAGAAGCTGGCATCGGCCTCACCGGCGATGGCTTTGGCGAGCAGCGTCTTGCCAGTTCCGGGCGGGCCCACCATCAGGATGCCCTTCGGGATGCGACCACCCAGTTTCTGGAACTTTTTCGGGTCACGCAGAAATTCCACCAATTCGGAAACCTCATCCTTGGCTTCTTCGACACCGGCCACGTCCTTGAAGGTGGTCTTGTTGCGGTCTTTGGTGAGGAGCCGGGCCTTAGATTTACCGAAGCTGAGGGCTCCCTTGCCGGCCGCCTTGATCTGACGCAGAAAGATGAACCAAATGAGTACGCCTCCCAGAATCAACGGGGCGGCACTCATTAAGAACGTGGTCCAGTTGCCGGAGCGTTCAACCGAGCGGAAACCGTGAACTTCGTAGAGATTGTCTAATTTTTGAGGGGTCACCCGCATTTCGACGCGAAACGGTACGAGATTGGTGCCGCTTGAATCCGACGGATAGGACCCGCGAACCACCTCCAGAATTTGTTGGGGGTTATTTTCAATGACGCCATCCCGAACGAGGTTCGAATTGACCAACTGGAAAAACACCTGCGGCGCGATGGTTTTCTCGCTCAAGCCACGCGATTGACGATTCCAGAAAACGAGCGCTAGGCCCAATAAGATGAGAGCAGGCCAGATTAACCAGTTTTGGTTGGGAATTTTGGGCTCCCCTGGTCGGTTACCTCGGTTGCCCTGCGGAGAAAGGTCCTCAGACATGTATTATGTGTTTACCGTATCAGTCATCAGGATATTGCGCAAATATTGGATGGGAATCATTCACTCTCGACTAACTGGGGTGTGCGAGTGGTCCGTGTCCTCGGACGTTGGCGCTTTCGGAGAAATTGCCCCACCTCGGAGGTGCGTGGGTGAGGCAACGTTTGCAGCGGGAATCCGAGATGTAGCCCGGTGAGTCTACAATTACGACGATTACCACGAACCTCCTAGTGTAGTGTATCATATTAGTCT
>CAJAHH010000117.1 GCA_903939515.1 uncultured Verrucomicrobiota bacterium | reverse complement strand
CATCTCTTGTATCGCCGGAGGAAGCTGGGCGGGGAGTAGACAATATCAAGAACTGACCCCTTTTCTGACCCCTTTTCCGACTCGAACGTCTGGCGATGGGCACGCGCGGTTACCTGAACCATCTCTTGTATTGCCGGAGGAAACTGGGCCTGGAGTAGACAATATCAAGAACTGACCCCTTTTCCTTGTATTGCCGGAGGAAACTGGGCCAGGAGTAGACAATATCAAGAACTGACCCCTTTTCTGAACCATCTCCTGTATCGCCGGAGGAAGCTGGGCGAGGAGTAGACAATATCAAGAACTGACCCCTTTTCTGACCCCTTTTCAAGCGGAGCTGTTGCAGCTTTTGCACAGCTCCAAGTGTCCCAGGGCGTTTGGCTGGCTCATAGGATTGTCTGGTAAACGGTATTCTGACCCGCTTGAGTATTACTCAGCAGCTTGGTATACTTTAAATCATGGCAAGTACCATCACTACCGTAACCACCAAGATGCAGGTAACCATCCCTGAGGAGGTTCGCCGCTTCTTTCCCGTTCAAGCGGGGTCTCGGCTCTCTTGGTCGGTCGAAGGAGAGACGCTTGTGGCCCGGCGCGTCCGAGGCGTCAGTGAATTACGCGGGTGCCTTACGTCGGAGGTGCCGTTCGCTGGAATCGAGGCCGAGAAGGCTGCGGTCGCTAACAACCGAGTTAGCCGCTACGCATCCAAGCATCGCCGCGGATGAAACGCTACATCCTCGACACGAACCTCCTGGTCCGGTTTCTCCGAAACGACCATCCGACCATGAGTTCGGCTGCCGCCGAGCTTTTCCTCCAGAGCTCCTCGGGAAAGGTCGAGCTGCACCTGGACCCAACGATTATCGCTGAGACAGCCTTCGTCCTGACGAGCTTCTACAAGCAAAGCCAACCGGAAGTGGCGGACGCCATCCGTGATCTTATTACCGGTTGTCGTCTCAAGGTGCCCTTAGAAGAAGTCACGCTGGACGCGTTGGAGCGGTTCAAGGCCCAGCCAGTCGATTTCCCGGACGCCTTGGTGGCGGCAATCGCGGCCCATCAAGGTGTGCCCATCGCTTCGTTTGACCGGGACTTCGACCGGTTCAAGGACGTGAAGAGGTTCGATCCATCGAGGCGCTGAAGGACGCCTGGAAGAAGAATGTTCAAGTAACGATGGGTGGTCTTGCCGGTCTGCCGCGCACCAGTACGACGGTCACGGGCAGCACTTTTAGGGCGGATTCGAGATTTTTGGCGAACCAACGCGGACGCAATCTCTTCATGGCGTGAAATAAATCATTTCACGGTATGAAATAAATTGAGTGCGGATACTTCATTGCTGGGGCTGCAGATAAAGTGGCGTTGTCGGGCGATGGTGGCGCTATTCGAAGATCGTTTCCTACACGGAGTGGCTCGCTCCAAGCCAGATGCGCGTCGATCAGAGAAGGTCACGTCTCACCCAAAACCCAGCGTGGACCACGCATTCATGCCCTATTCGTAACCGCTCGCAACACCACCGAGCTTGTCGTGTCTCCGGTGACGGGTAGGGTCTCGGCTATGGCAAGGGTGTATTCGGTGCTGGCGGCGTCATGGCTGCTGGGGGCGGTGGCGATCGATGCAGGGGCGGCAGCGCTGCCTCGCAAGTTGGCGTCGTCCGTCGAGCGTCTCAAGGCCGTCGGCCCAGAGGGGCAGGGCAATGCTGCCGCTCAAGCCGCCTGGAACGAGGTGGCCAAGGCTAAGGCCAGCCAGATCCCGGAGTTGCTCGTGGCCATGGATGGGGCCAATGACTATGCGCTGAACTGGATGCGCGCGGCCATTGAGACGGCGGTGCAACGCGAGAGTGCCGCAGGGGCCAAGCTTTCGTTGAAGTCGCTCGAAGTCCTCCTTCGCGACACCCGGCACCATGCGCGGGGCCGTCGCCTGGCTTTTGAGCTAATCCAGAAGCTCGATGCATCGAGAGCTCAAGCCTTGCTGCCAGAATTTCTTCAGGATCCCGGTTCCGAGCTGCGGCGCGAGGCGGTCGCTCAACTTATGGCTCGTGCGGCCGGACAAACCAATGCGGCCAAAGCCTCTGCCGTGACAACCTACCGCCAGGCGCTCGGGTTCTCCCGGGAGGCTGACCAAATCGAAGACATTGCCAAGCGCCTGCAGGACTTGGGCGACAAGGTCGACCTGGCCAAGACCTTTGGTTGGGTTGCGAAGTGGCAATTAATTGGACCCTTCGACAACGCCGGCGAGGTCGGCTTTGCCAAGGTGTACCCTCCGGAAGAACGCCTCGACCTCAAGGCCGAGCTGGCCGGCAAAAGCGGGCCAGTGAAGTGGTTCCCGTATGAGACTCGCAGTGAGTACGGGTTGGTCGATTTCAATCAGGCGATCTCGTCCTTGAAGGGGGTGGCAGGTTATGCGACCGCCGAGTTCTGGAGCGATTCGGCCCGGAGCGCTCAAGTGCGTTTGGGCTGCAAAAACGGTTGGAAGATCTGGGTTAATGGAACCTTGGTTTTCGGTCGCGATGAGTACCACCGTTCGGCCGAGATCGACCAGTACCGCATGCCGGTGTCGTTGAAGGCCGGGAAAAACATCCTTCTCGTCAAATGTACACAGAACGAACAAACGCAAGACTGGGCTAAGGAGTGGGAGTTCCAACTCCGGGTCACCGACGAGCAGGGCACCCCGATTGTCTCCACCCGCTGAATCCGTCCCTGAACCTCGCTCACCAACCCACGATTCATGAAACTCTCCCTCCTCCTGACAGCGGCCCTCACGGCGATCGCTCCCCTCGGAGCCGCAGACTGGACCCAATTCCGTGGCCCCAATGGAGACGGTCTTTCCAGCGAGACCGGCGTCCCGGTGCGCATGGAACCGAGCTCACTGACCTGGTCCATCGCGTTGCCGGGCCGGGGGTTGTCGTCCCCGCTCATCCTCGGCGACAAGGTCTTCGTGACGGCCGGCAGCGGCGCCCGGCAGGATCGACTTCATGTGCTGTGCTTCCGGGTGACCGATGGGGCATTGCTTTGGGAACGCCAGTTCTGGGCCACCGGTCGGACCATGACCCACGAGAAGATCGGTGCGGCCACGCCGACACCGGCTTCAGACGGTAAGGCGATTTACGCGATCTTTTCGTCCAACGACTGCGTGGCCTTAGACCTCGACGGACGCTTGCTGTGGTTCCGCGGGTTGGGTCGGGATTATCCCAATGCCAGCAATTCCTTAGGCATGTCGTCTTCGTTGGTGGTGGTCGATGGCGTGGTGGTGGCAATGGTCGAGAACGACAGCGAATCGTTCACCGCGGGCCTCGATGCGCGCACTGGTGTCAATCGCTGGAAATTGGACCGCCCGAAGAAGGCCAACTGGACGTCGCCGGTGGTCTTTAAATCGCCCGGACAGCCTAACCGGGTGCTGCTGCAGTCGGCGCTTGGCGTGACGGCGGTGGAACCAACGACGGGCAAGATCGCTTGGGACATCACTGAGGGAGCTTCGACCGTGCCTTCGCTCGTGGTGAGCCAGGGCAGGTTGGTCATTCCGGCCAATGGCATCACGGTGGTGGAGCCGGGCGCGGGCGATGCCAAGCCGAAGTCTATTTGGCGTTCGGCCCAATTGCGTCCGGGCACCGCCAGCCCTGTGGTTGTGGGCGGTCGCCTTCTGACTCTCAATGATGGAGGCATCCTCACGTGCGCCGATGCTCAAGACGGCAAGCGGATGTGGCAGTTGCGGCTCAAGGGTTCGTTCAGCGCCACTCCGGTGGTCGCCGGTGGTCATCTTTATTGCGTGAGCGAAGATGGCCGGGTGCAGGTGGTGGATCCGTCGAAGGCCGAAGGAACCGTGGTCAGTGAACTGGCTCTCGAACAGACCGTTATTGGGACTCCCTCCATCGCGGCTGGGTCCCTCTTTGTTCGGAGCGATTCTCGACTGGTGCGATTGGGTGGCACCGCCCTTCGGTGAGCCGCTCGATGCTTTCCATCGGCCCGGACTTCGGAAAGAGTTCCGCCATGTTTTTCCCACCGATTCGACCCGCTTGGTTGTGGCTGGCCCTGCTGATTTTCGCAGGGTGCTCCTCGCCGGGAGGACGTCCGGTCCATTCCGCTGCCATGAAACTCCACCTGCGGTCTCAAAGTCCGGCGGCCTCCGAGCGTGTTGAGTCTTGGGACCCGCGACGCACGGCCATCATCGTTTGCGACCTATGGGACGACCATTGGTGCAAGTCGGCCTCGGCCCGCGTGGGAGAACTCGTTGAGCCTATGAACCGGACCCTGGATGCGGCGCGGAAGCAGGGTGTTTTCATTATTCACGCGCCCAGCAGCGTGACGGCTTTTTATCAGGGAAGCCCGGCTCGAGAATTGGCCCGCAAGGCTCGTTTTTCGGCGACGCCCCAACCGCTCGCCACGGCGGAACGTTGGGGCACCCGCTGGTGCTGGCCTGACGCCTCGCACGAAGGGGTTCTGCCCATCGATGATTCGGACATGGGCTGCTCGTGCTCCGGTTCGAAGTGCACCATCCGTGAGGCGTGGACTCGTCAGCATCCGGGCCTACGGATTGAAGCCGGAGACGCTCTGACCGACGACGGTCAGGAAACCTGGAACTTGTTGGCCGAGCGCGGCATCGACCATGTCATCTTGTGCGGAGTGCATCTCAACATGTGCGTGCTGGGTCGCCCCTTCGCCATTCGGCAAATGGTTCGCATGGGCAAACACGTCGCATTGATTCGCGACCTCACCGACACCATGTACAACCCAGAACGTCCGCCGGGTGTGGACCACTTCACCGGCACCGATCGGGTGGTGGCACATATCGAACGGTACTGGTGTCCGTCGTTCACCAGCGCCGATATCACCGGCGGTAAGCCCTTCCGATTTCACGAGGATCACCGTTGAACGTCACCGGCGACATTGACGCCTTCACCTTAGAGCGGTTTTGTTGAACGACATCATGGCCAAGCCCGTTGCCTGCCTGCTGTGCCGCCATGAGCGGACCACCGAGATCGATGCCCTCACGCCCAATGAGATTGGTCGTTTGTGGCACTACTTCGGCGTGACCCTCAGCCCGGAGGCGCAGGCCTCGTTCCAAGGTGCGTCTCGGGTGACTCAGCACCGGTGTGTGGCCTGCGGGTTCGAGTTTTTTAATCCGGTGCTACCGGGCAATGGGGCTTTCTACACCGACTTGCAAACCCAGGTGGCACGGTATTACCCGGGTGATAGCCCCTCGTTTCTCCATGCAATCGACTTGGCTGTTCGAGTTGGTTCCCGCGATTGCATGGATCTCGGGTGCGGCGATGGAGGTTTTCTGGATTTGGCGCGGGCCAAGGGCATTGAGACCCACGGCCTCGACCTCAATCCGAAGGCCGTGGCGGCGGCGCAAGCCAAGGGACATGCAGTCCAGGCATCCACTGCAGAAGCCTTCGCCCAAAGCCATTCGGGCCGGCAATTTTCATTGGTCACCGCCTTCGAGGTCATGGAACACGTCCCGGATCCGGTGGCGTTTTTCCGCGATGCGGCCCGACTGGTGGCTCCGGGCGGGCATTTGGTGATTTCGGTTCCGCACGGGCAGGGGCTTTACCGCTGGTGGACCCTCGAACCGTGTCAGTGGCCGCCCCATCACATCACCCATTGGCGTCGGTCCGACTTGGAACATCTCGGTGAGCAGCATCAAATGGAGCCCGTCTGGTTCGGTTCCGATCCCTTGAGGGGCGTGCAAGTTCGAATCAGTCTTCAAACTCAGGGAGACTTGGAACACGTCTTGGGTCGAAGGCCGGCCAAACCGGGTCGATTCTGGACCGAGTTGATGACCTTCCTTTACCGGGTGGGGCTCTGCCGCCACTACCTCCGCTGGGGAACCAGTTTGCATGCGCATTACCGCAAGCCGCTGGGCTGAGCGGACGTAGGCGAACCCGCTTCGACAGAACCTAGCCTGAGCCTGCTTCCGCATCTTCCAAGGTGATCCGCTGAGTGATTCCTGTACTGATCAGCGCTCTACCCTGTGCGCTGCGATTCGAAGTCGGCCGCCTCTGCTGCTGGCTCTGTCCCTTTCAACTCTTGAATTCAACCCGATGAGAATGACGACCTGGACGAAACTCACCGCAACCCTAATGTCGGTTTTGGTCATCGCGACGACCGCTCTGGCCGCGGAGGCATCGATGGATCACTTGGTTATTTCTGTGAATCCAAAGATTCTCAGGCCCACAACCCAGCCGAACCTCTCCGGAGTACTCACCCTCAAGGCCATCGACGCCCACGGCGCTGAGCAGTCTGTGCCGATTTCCGAGGCCGCGATCACGGTCAAGACCAAGGTCGCCAGCGGCGGTGTCACCGTGGCTGCCCTGAAGAACGGAAAGATCATCCCCAAGGAAGGCGGTGTTGCCACCGTCGAGGCCGTGGTCCGACGAAACGGCCGGGAGTTTAAGGCGAGCACCGACGTGGTCGTGAGCCCGTTCTATCGCGACTACCATCAGGCGTTGGTGCTGAAGCTATTTCTCGGCATGGAAGGCGAGCCGGTGGAGCGATTAGCCAGTGATCCCACCTTTCGGAAAGGCCACGAAGTCTTTTGCACGTTCGAAGAGGCGCTCGAAGTGATTCGCAAGACCGACAACCTGACGCGCGGAATACCCAAGATCATTTATCTGGTGGGCTGGCAGAAGGGCGGGCACGACCACGGTTATCCAGCCTGGAGCGAGGTCAACCCGCGCCTCAAGCGCTCGCAAGATGCCACGGCTCTCGCGAGCCTCCGATGGCTTATCCGCGAGGGCCGGAAGTTCAACACCACCGTCAGCCTGCACCTCAACATGGTGGATGCGTACCGGCACAGCCCCCTGTGGGACGAGTACGTGGCTCACGACTGTTTTGCCAAAGATGAGAGCGGAAACCTGCTGGTGGCGGGCATCCAAGTGAAGGGCGATGACATGTACAATGTGGTCTACCCCAAGGAATGGGCCGCCGGTTTGGCGCAGCGGCGCATGGATGCGCTCATTAAGATGATTCCTGAGCTGAAGGCGGGGCACACGATCCACATCGATGTGTTCATTGCCAACCGCGATGGCGGAAAGTCCCTTAGCCCCTGGCATGCGAAGCCCGAGAACGGTGGCCTGACACCGGAAAAATACGTCGAGACGCAGCGGCAGATTTTCCATTACTGGCGGGACCGAGGTTTCGATGTCACGGGCGAGGGAACGGGTTGGGCACATCCGCCCGGCGAGCACTTTGTTGGATTGCAGCCGATGTCGTGGTGGTACTCATGGAACCCCATGGAGATCCCGGAAAGCTTGGGTGCGCGGGGTCGCACCGACCGTGACGGGGATGGCGACTTCCGCTTCGGGTCGAGCATGCATGGCGAGGAAATCTGGAAAACGGACAAGGACACGCTACCGGGATTTCTCGGGATGTTCTGCCGCACCACTCTGCCTTGGTACTACCTCGGCCGACTGGACCGGTTAAAGGTCGAAGCCGGCGCAGTTCACTACAGCGGCGGGGTCATCGCGCGAACCGAAGACGGCAAGAAGATCATCCGCAAAGGGCCGTTCCTGCTGCGCGAAAACGACAACCTGTTCGTCCCCGCATTGTGGAACCCCAAGGAGATCGTGGCCTACAGCCGGCAGGGCTACACCGACAAGTCCTGGCAAGTGCCCGCCGACTGGGCATCGGTCAAGCAAGTGACTGTCCAGAACATCACCTTGCAAGGACTCGCTTCCGACAAGACGACGGTTCCGGTGATTGACGGAGCCCTTCGACTGACGCTCAAGGCCGACCAAGCGGTGTCGATCGTGCCCACATTGCGCAGCCGTTGATGCCTTTCGACAAACCGTATCAGCCGGTTTCCGAAGTTGAGGCAGCATTCGTGCCCTTCAGTGAATACCCCCTGAAACAGGTTATTCAGTGGGCGATTCGTTGCCTGGCACTGTCCTGACGCTACTTCGTCGGGAACGTGTTCAAGGGCAAGGTAGAAGGGATGGTCGAGGCGTTCACCAGCCTTCAGGACCAACTCCAACGCGAACGCCGTGCCATGGAGAAGACCTAAAAGGAACGCGAGAAGCAGATGGAGCGCGTCATCAACAATACCGTTGGTCTCTACGGCGACATGCAAGGCGTCATCGGTGGCCTGATTCCCACCATCGACGCGCTCGAACTCGAGTCGGAGTCCTTGGTTGAAGCTCCAGCAAACGACGACTAATTCGGTGATTTGTTGATTTAATGGAAACAAACAATCGTTGCAGACGCGACAGCCTGAGCTCAAACGATCGATGAAAGACGAACCTCCCGAATTCACACCCGCGGTTGCCGACGCCACCTCGCCGGCGTAAATTGAAGATATGGGCATTGATGAAATCTGCGCTAAATTGGAAGCGCTGCCTGTGGATGAGCGCAGGCGTTTGGCTGCCCTCCTTGTCTCGTTGAGGCACAAAGACTTGGTGGACTATCCCGCTCGGATGGCGCGGAAGATTGATGACGATTCACCCGAGAACTGGGTCACCTTGGAAGAGATGGACCGTAGGTTGACCGCTTGAGCGATGGCATACCGGTTATTGGTCTCCATCGAGGTGATCGAGTTTATTGAGCGCCTGCCGGTAAAGACGCGGGAGGCGCTTCGCTTCGCCATTCACTCAATTGGTCGTGCCCCCTTGGGGCGATTCGATGCACTCCACCGCGACGCCATCGGTCGATGAATGCAGATCACGGTGACCCGTGACTACGCCCTAATGCACTGGGTGGATGGGGTGACTGGGTGGATGAGGCTGACCCGCATGTCACGGTGCTGGACATTCACGCAGCGGACCAATCACTCACCCCTAAGGCCCACGGCACGCACCGTGGCGGCGCAGCATCGAGGCGATGTCATGTTCGCCATGGCCATCTTCCGGCATCGCTCTAGAGGGTTCTTGCTCTCGCCGCGTCGTCCCGCAGGGCCTTCATTCCTTTGCCCGCACCGGTCAACGGCGCTTTTTTAGGGACTCGACGGTCGGCAGGTGCCTGCTGACGAAGGGTTCTGCTCACCGACTTCGATGGGGCAGTGTTACAGAAAATAAGCAAATAAAGCGAATTTCAAAGTTTGCACAACGGGGTTCTCAGTGTGCCTATGGCACCAATTAATTTTTAGCCTGAGCCTCGGTCGAGTAGATTTTCTGTGGTTTTTAAAATTTGACGTGATTGAAAATTTTTTACCGAGATGTCCTCATTGCGGCAAGGGTGTGGCCAAGAATCCTTCGAGGTGCCCTCATTGCGAGCGTTGGCTGGTCAGTAATCCCGAGTGGCGACATCTGAAGCGGGTACGTCGGCGTGTGGCCATTGGATTGGCCGTGGCAGCAATCGGGGCGATCGCTTTCTGGGTGGCCCGATAGTGACACCGGATTCCCAGCTTAGGACGGAAGCACCTTGGACGCGGTCGTGGCAAACAGGCTGCTTTATATTTAGCTCGATCGATGAATTGTGAAACCACAGATCTAAACCTTCTGAAATCGCTCAAGGACATCGAAAACACGGATGCGTGGAGTCGATTCGACCAGCTTTATCGCCTGCCAATTGTCACTCAATGTCGCAGCGTAGGGTTGACCCTCGATCAGGCTGAGGAGGTAGTTCAGGAATGTTTCATCAAGTGGTTTCGATATCTTCCCTCGTTTGAATACTCGGCGGCTGTGGGACGATTTCGAGAATGGCTAAATCTCACGGTCAATCAGCTGATTGCTGGACACTTTCAGGCTTCGATTCGATCAGACCAACTTAAAACCGCCTATGCCGCATTGGTGCGTAATTTTAGCGGTACTGACGGAGAGCCGACTGGAAGTCCCTCAGTCTTCGAATACGAACTGATTACCATGGCGTTCCGACGAACTCAGGCTGAAGTGGAACCGAAAAGTTGGCAGGTATTCGAAGCTTACGTGATCCACGGGCTCAAATCCAACGAAGTGGCTTGGCAGTTCGGAGTGAGCGCTATCTCGGTGCGGGTGACTACCCATCGTGTACGGAAGATTCTGCAACGAAACTGGAGGCTTATCCAAGAGGGCCCCTTCTAAATGACGCCACCTCCCGATTTTCCGAGCTCGATGGTGGAGCACGCGGGACCGATTGTCAGAGTTCGCAGTTTGTCGAGTCGGCTGAATCGAGATGTCTATCTGGTTGAAGACCGTCATGGTCAGATTCGGGTCTTCAAGCTCCACCGTAACCTGACATCCAAAACGATCGCGGACTTCCTGGACGTTCGGACGCGTCTCTCGAAAGGTCCGACAAACGGGCACTTGAAACCAGTCCTGGCTTTTGGAGGGGATCATTCGACGGTTTGGGAAGAGCTCCCTCCAGCAGACGACGCCGAAAATGACGTTATCGCCTTCGATGAGTACTCT
>CAJAHH010000116.1 GCA_903939515.1 uncultured Verrucomicrobiota bacterium | reverse complement strand
ATGGCCATTGACTCGCCAGAGGCTGTTGATCTTCCGAAATCGTTCCATCAACGACGGACACTGGATTGGGTATCGGCTGAACGCTCCGGCTCCGGGTTCCCACTTGGAAGTAACCACCCGGGAGGGCATCCGGCGTCACTGGTGGGTCAACGGAGACGGCTACCGATCCCAGTCAGATACCGAGGCCCACTTCGGGTTGGGGCAGGGCGCCGAGGTCCTCAAGGCGGAGTGGGTACGCCTCGGTGGCGCTCGCCAAGAGTTGCCCCGGACTCTCGACCGATGGCATCGGATTGGCCTCCGTCCTTGAGTCTGAGGCAAACCTTTACGAGGTTCTGTTGACAATCCCATCTCGAAGCGGTCCGTAACGGGCTGGATCCGTGCTGCAAACCCAGGAAGGGGGCATTCATAGTCAAGGCGGCGATTCATGAGCTTTTTCGCTGAATGGGATTCCTATTGACCGCAAAGGCGTCTGTTGTGGACAACCTGAGGGACGTGACGGATCCGATCCGGCGCGACTCCGGAAAAACACATGGCGAGAATAGTAAGGAAGGCGGGCCCTGCGATCAAATCGGCGGCCAGTTCCAAATATGACGCGCACCACAAGGTGCTCAACACGACCTACGGCTCTTTCGCGGACTTGCGCCGCGAACTGGCCGACTCCAAGGAGAAGGTCTCTGAACGGGAGAGCGTGCTGAAGCTCTTTGCCACCTGCATGGATCCTCAGAGGGCCTTCCTGCTGCTGGATGACTATCTCGAGAAGCTCTCCCTGAGCCGCAAGGACTTCGGTCAGTCGGAATGGTGGCCGCGAATGCAATCCTCGACGGGCAAGCCCCGTCTGGAGGAAGTGGCCATGCTGTTCCTGCGAAACAATCGGTCGTTGCCGACCGAATTGCTCCAGTACGCCAACTTCGAAAAGTTTGCGGCCGTCGAACAGACTGAGAAGGAGACCGGCTTCGTTCAGGAGTTGGAGAACTGGCTCTTCCCCCCTAACCACACGCATCTGGATTCACCTCGTGCGGCCCTGCGGGTCGTTTGTGAACCGAAGCGGGAAGACGAGAACTCCAATCAGTGGCGTCTGGCCGTCCATTTCTTCCTGTTCCGTTCCCGCTCCGGCGAGAAAGAGCGCTTTGTTTCGGACCTGTGCGACCTGCGCACTCGTGCGGCTCACGAAGCCGAACTCTTCCCGGCTGAAGACTGGCAGGTGATCGACTGGTTGCATGGGCACTGGTCGGAGAAGGTGCCCGAAGGGGAGGTTATGCTACTCGACGGCCCAGACTTGCTGACCTGGCTTGCCAAGTGGGCCCACGGACAGCGGCTTGAGCTGCTGGGCAAAGCGACCAACATTGATTTTGTGGGACGGGTGGCCGAATTGAAGCCGCGACTGGAGACCATTGAAGGCGAGATGAGTTTTACTCACGTGCTGTCATTGCCCAATGGGGTGAACCAGCCCTTGCCGGAATGTCAGTTCTTCGTCGGAGAGCCTCCGCTCGTGTTGGTGGGCAACGAGTTCTTCGTTTTGCGCCACGCGCCTCCGGCCACACTGCTGGGTCCATGGGCCCAACGGCCGGTGGTGCCGGTGAAGCGGTTGTCTCAGCGCCTGCTCACCGAATTGCGCCGCACCCAGGCCAAGGAGCAGCCCAACGCCAATTGGAGCGAGCTGTGCGAGACCCATACGGCCCGTCCCCAGTTCACCTTCGAACTGGCCGACGAGGTGGTTCGCGTCCGTCTCTTGGCTATTAGTGAAAAGGACGCTTCCGAGTGGCAATGGAACGGCCACGAATGGACTCGGGTGGTGGAGCGTCAGGGAACCGAAAACCGTCCGGAACTCCTCGACGATATTCGGCTGTTGCCGGCGATCCATTGGCTGCAGCAGGCCGATTGGTTTACTCCGGAGCCAGGTCTTTGGGTGCTCGATGCCAATGAGAACTGCCTGTCTCAGTTGGCCACGGCGTGGTTTGACCGCCCCAAGGAGGCTGACTACCTGGGTAACCCCAGCTTCCAGCGCCTCTTCCTTAATCGGCGGCTCGTGAAGCCCAAGCTGGTGCTCAAGGGTTCTGGTATCGACTGGTTGTCCGTGAGTGCCGAGTGGGAAGCCGAGGGCATGAAGCTTTCCAAGGCAGACTTGGAACGACTGGCCGCGGCCACCTCGCGCTTCGTCAAGCTGCCCGACGGCGGCTGGGTGGAGTTGGACATCGACGCCAACCGCAAGGCTCACGAGATGGCAGCCACCCTGGGACTCGAAGGTCTCTCGGCAGACGCCCAGAAGACGTCCCTGATCCACGCGACTCAGTTGGATGAAACAACTCTGGATGCCCTTGGAGCCAACAAGGTGGTCGCTGAATTGCGCGCCAAGCTGGCGAATTTCAAGGGGGTGCCCGAGACGAAATTGCCGGCGAGCATTTGCGCCGAACTACGTCCCTATCAGCAGGAAGGGTTCAACTTCTTGGCCAACCTCACCCGGCTTCGTCTGGGTGGCATTTTGGCGGACGACATGGGCTTGGGTAAAACCCTCCAGACCTTGGCGTGGCTGACCTGGTTGCATGAGAATGCTTCCAAGAAGGACAAAAAGCCGTCGTTGGTCCTGTGTCCGGCCTCGGTACTGCACAACTGGCGTCGTGAGGCCGAGAAGTTTGCCCCGAACCTTAAGGTGCTGGTGCTTCAGTCGGGCCAGCAGCGACACAATTTGCGCAAGCAAATCCCCGACGCCGATATCGTGGTCACCAACTACGCCATCCTCCGCCGGGACTTGGAAGAGTTGGGCAAGTTCCACTTCCGCGCCCTGGTGCTCGACGAGGCTCAATTCATCAAGAACCCGACGGCTCAGGTGACCGTTGCTGTGAAGGAGATCGAGGCCGATCACCGTTTGGCACTTACGGGTACCCCGCTGGAAAACCGCATGCTCGATCTCTGGTCGATCGTCGACTTCTCGCAGCCGGGATACTTGGGCAACCAGCAGAACTTCAATGAGATCTATGAGTCCAAGGGCGATGGTCCCGAATGGGATGGCTCAGCCAAGCGCCGTCGCCTGAGTGCCAAGCTACGCCCGATCATGCTGCGCCGCCTCAAGAAGCAGGTGGCCAAGGATCTGCCTGACCGCATCGAGGAGCGCCGCGACTGCGAGTTGGACGACGATCAGCGCAAACTGTACCTGGCCGAGCTGCGCCGCAGCCGCGAGCAGGTTATGAAGACCATGCAGGAGAAGGGTGTGGCCAAGTCCAAGATGCACGTCTTGGCAGCGCTCACCCGCCTGCGCCAGATTTGCTGCCATCCAAGGCTCGTCGGCAACGACTGCGTTTCGGGCAAGACCGAGACGCTCTTCGAGCTGCTCGAGCCCATCTTGGCTTCCGGCAACAAGATCCTGCTCTTCTCCCAGTTCGGGGAGATGCTGAAGCTTTTGGAGGCCGCCTGCCGTGAGCGGGGCATCAAGACTCACATCCTGACCGGCGAGACCAAGGCGCGTATGGAGGTGGTCAATGCCTTCCAGGCCGATCCGGATCCCTGCGTGTTCCTCTTGTCGCTCCGCGCGGCGGGCACGGGGTTGAACCTCACCAACGCCAGCTACGTGGTGTTGTACGATCCGTGGTGGAACCCGGCCGTCGAGGCGCAGGCCATCGACCGCTCGCACCGCATCGGCCAGACCCAGACCGTGATGGCCTATCGGTTGATCACTCCGGGCACCGTGGAAGAAAAAATCTGGGACCTTCAGCAGCGCAAGTCGGCCACCATCGCCGACGTGCTCGGCGAGGAAGGTTTTGCGAGCAATCTGACGAAGGACGACCTCGAGTACCTCTTCAGCGAGGACTGACCCGCGGTTTTTCCGGAAAGCATTGGGGCCGTGCGGGCCGTTTCTAACGGATCGCACGGCCTCGTCGTTTGCAGCAGTCCAAGGCCCTTGGTTTGTCTGGGAGACCGGGGAGGGGAAGGGAAGTCGGTCTCGGTCTTAGAGCCTGTCAGGGTTCGTAAAGTCCGACCTCTCGGAGTTGTGACTTGAAGGCTTCCACGCGCGCCGGGAAATAGCGTTGGACGATGCGTTCGACCTCCGGCTTCCAATGTCCCTCGACCGTGTACGTTTCGAAGGCCCCCTCCTTGTAGCGATGAATTTGGTTCCGGTAGTCGCCCCATCGCAAGGCCTCCGCAAACAAGGCCGGTTCCAAATGATCGGCCATCGAGCGGTATCGGGCGGCCGCGGCATCGGCCGAAAGAGCGGCTCCTGGGGCCATGTGCTTTCTGGCTCGGGTTGCGAACTCGCGGCAGAAGTTTGGAGACTGTCGAAGCTTTTGAAAAATGCGGGTCGGCGATTGGTCGTCGTCGTCTTGCAGGCGGTTGTCCTGCGGGTTTTCGAGGGTTCGCTCCCCGTCCCAAATTAGAAACTGCCATAGACCTGGAGGATTCCGACGCCGGGCTGCGTACCAATTGGATGAGCGGTCCCAATCGCCGTTGGCGCCGTACAGGTTGAGCAGCATAAAATCGATGAAGGCAGGCACATTCAACTCGGCGCGGAGGGCCTTCTCAGTCACCTCATTGGTAATGCCTGCGTTGATCAACCTCATCAACCGATCCCAGGCGATGGTGTCGCCGGAGAGCACCTTGTTGGCGTTGCGCGCATCATAATCGACGCTCCGACCGCCCCAGGTCCGGGCTGCGAAGCCAGCGTCCGGGCGTTCGCACAAATCGTAGATTCCCCAATAGAGGCCATTGAGATGCAAATGCACGGGACGGCTGCGGGAGGCCGAATGCCCCATCACGGAATAGGTCGCCCGCATCCAAGGGTCTCGCAGGTAGTCGGCGCTCCGACGTTCCTTTCCGTCCCAGTGCAGCCAGGAGTGATTGTTGCCGGCGCGGAGAATGAACTGATCAAGGCTCCCCTCTTGCCCGGGGAACAATGCGTTTTTGAGGGCCGGCAGCCCATAGCGGGAACGGAAGACGACCCGGAAGGAATGCTTCGGTGATTCTTTGGGGCGGCGATTCCATCCTCCCTGAATCCTCAGACCGGCCTGAACTTGAAAACCCGGGCCGCGGGGGGAAGTTCGAAAGGTGAGTTGGACCGGCCGTTCCCAGGCGTCCCCGGATTCTTGGGTATGCCGGTAGAGCCCCTGTTCCTCGCCATAGAGATCTTCGTTCTTCAGGTTCAAGAACAGATGGGGAAGGGCCTCGAGGGCCTCTTGCAGTCGTTGTTCAGTTTTGGCCGCCCCATCAGCCGGCACCGACATCCGGTACCAGGCAGGTGCTTCCCAGCCGTCTTCGCGACCCCAGGTCGAGGGTAATCCCGCCCCGTCTTGCCGTAGAATCTCGGCGACCGAGAACACCGAAGTCGACGGAGGAGGAGGGGCCAGTTCGGCTCCGGATCGGAGGACGAGAACGACTGCGACGAGAATCAGGAATGGAAGATCGCAGAGGTATCGGCGCACGTTAAAATCGTGAGCTGCTTCGGGCTGAAAGGCACGACTCGAACGGCCATAAAGATCTCAGCCTGTTGCCTCAAAATTTTTGACACCCTGTGGGATGGGCGTGGCGGAGGGGTATGAGGTCGTTGACCTCCAAAGGGTGACACCGGCTAAGATAAGGGATGCCGATGGAGCCATCGAGCTCCCTGGAAAGGACCGATCTCCGAGCGGTCTGACCCTGCGGCGGTCCGTGTCTGCGGACGTTGGCGCTTTGGGAGAAATCGCCATGCCTCGGAGGTTTGCGGATAGGGCTGGGTTTGTAGTAGGACTCTGGGATGTAGCCCAATGACCTCCGCGGTAGAGACCGATCTCCGAGCGGTCTGGCCCTGCGGCGGTCCGTGTCTGCGGACGTTGGCGCTTTGGGAGAAATCGCCATGCCTCGGAGGTTTGCGGATAGGGCTGGGTTTGTAGTAGGACTCTGGGATGTAGCCCAATGACTTCCGAGGTAGGGACCGATCTCCGAGCGGTCCGTCTGAGGGCGTTGGAAACCCCGAGAGACCGGCGACCGCAGTTCGAGCTAGGAAACGGCGCTTTCAGAGCAATCTCCCAACCGAGGAAGCGTGTCGGAAGTGTTGCGCTCAGGGTGGCGATTGCCTCGACAGGGGGCAGGGTGGGGGCGAGTTTCTACTCGCATGACCGTTCGGGACACCTTGTCGTGGATCACCCAGACGCTTCAATCTGCCGGCATTGAGTCCGGAGAAATCGAGGCGTGCTGGATGCTATGGCAATTAACCGGGTCCAGTCCCGTCCAGTTGCGTTTGCGGGGTGACTTATTGGTTTCTCTTGAGCACCGGCAACAGTTGGAGACTTGGGTGCGACGCCGCTGCCAGCGGGAACCGCTGCAACACATCTTGGGCACGGCTCCGTTTCTCGATTGGGAGATTGAAGTCTCCGGTGATGTTCTGGTGCCAAGGCCCGAGACCGAGGTACTGGCCTTAAAGGCTCAGGATTGGCTCCGACAGCGGGCCGGTGGCATTGCGGGTCGCGCCTTGAAGGCCCTCGATATCGGCACGGGATCTGGTTGCCTGGCGATGGCCCTGGCCGGCATTCCAGGGGTATCCGTCCAAGCGATTGATGTCTCGGAAGCGGCCTTGCGAATCGCCCGATCCAATGCAGCTCGGCTTGGATTCAACGGCATTGATTTTTTGCATCGCGACCTGAGGAGTCTTGGCGCGACTGAGTTCCAGAATCTGGACCTGATTGTGTCCAACCCCCCGTACATTCCCACCGACGAAATCTCCCGATTGGATCCCGAGGTGCGCGACCATGATCCCCGACTGGCCTTGGACGGTGGGGCCGATGGTTTGGAGTTCTACCGCATCCTAGCCAAGTTGGGTCAGCACTGGTTGAGCGCCTCGGGCTGTCTCCTGTTGGAGTTCGGGGACGGTCAGGCTCCGGCCCTGATCCAGCTCTTTACCGAAGAGGGTTGGGGCGAGATTTCAGCAGAGAAAGACTTGAGCGAGCGCGAGCGGATTCTCATCGTCTACCCACCGGCCGCCCGTGCGATCTGAATCCACCAACCCACGCGGGCATCTCCGGTTCCTCAATCCATGGATAGTTTTTTGATCGAAGGCGGACTCCCCTTGAACGGAGAAGTGACCATCAGCGGCTCGAAGAACGCTGTGCTGCCCATTCTTGCGGCAACGTTGCTCACCTCTGAAACCTGCATCATCCGTCGGGTGCCCGACCTGAGCGACGTTGGTTTCATGCTTAAGATCCTTCAGTCCCTCGGAGCTGAGGTGACTCAGGACGGCAGCACCTTGACCATCCGAGCCGCGAACATCTCCGGCCGCGGTGATTACGAATTGATCCGCAAGATGCGGGGATCGATCTGCATTCTTGGACCTCTTTTGGCGCGCCTGAAGGAAGCGGTGGTGTCGTTGCCCGGAGGCTGCGTCATCGGCACGCGCCCGATCGATTTACATCTCAAGGCGTTGCGTGGTCTGGGTGCTCAGGTCGAGGTGGAAGCTGGCTATGTGCGGGTGCATGCCTCGCGTTTAGAAGGGCAGATGATCTTCCTCGGCGGTCGCGTGGGTCCCACGGTTTTAGGAACAGCCAACTTGATGATGGCCGCCACACTGGCTGTCGGCATCACCGTCATCGAGAGTGCCGCCTGCGAGCCCGAAGTGGTGGATCTGGCCGACTTCCTCATCTCCATGGGGGCGAAGATCACCGGCGCGGGCAGTCCGACGATCACCATCCACGGAGTGAAGGAGCTACACGGTGCCGATCACGAAGTCATCACCGACCGCATCGAGGCCGGTACCTTCGCAGCCGTGGCTGTGGCGACCGGCGGTGAAGTCATTTTGCGCGGGGCCCGCGCCGATCACCTCGGGGCAGTCCTCGACAAGCTCCAGGAGGCCGGCGCGGAGATTCGCCGGGGGGCTGGAATGCTGACGGTCCGAGGCACGGGTTCCATCAAGCCCATCGACATCACCACCATGCCGTACAGCGGCTTCCCCACCGACATGCAGGCCCAACTGATGGCCTTGGCCTGTCAGGCTCCGGGGACGAGCATTATCACCGAGCGCATCTTCGAGTCGCGATTCATGCATGCCTCGGAACTCATGCGTCTGGGTGCGGATATTGCCATCGAGGGCCCCAGTGCCATTGTTAAAGGAGGTCGACCTCTGAGCGGCGCTCCGGTGATGGCCTCTGATCTTCGGGCGTCGGCGGCGTTGGTCATTGCTGGGCTTGCAGCCAAGGGCAGCACTCAAGTTCACCGAGTCTATCATCTCGACCGCGGCTATGAGCGGATGGAGCTGAAACTTCAGAAGCTTGGGGCCCGGATTCAGAGAATTCCTGGGGAGTAACTGGCGGATCTTGGGGGTAGGTGATGAAGTGTGTGCTCCGTGAAATTCGTGCTGCTATTCTTGTTGGTAGCCACGGTGGGATTCGGTGTTTACCGGATCTCGCTGGTCTACCGTTCGATACCCTCGGACGAGCATGCCCGAGAACAGGCCCGGGAGAACGCTGCCCCAGTGGTGGGCGATGAATCCCTGCCCGCCCTGTCACCGCCGTTAGAAGCCTCGTTGGCGATCGCCACGCAGGCCGGTCCGCAGGCGCTCCGTCAATGGCTCAACCAGAATGGGGCATGGGTTCCCGAGCCCCGATTATCGGCTATCCAATTGGACTACGCGCAAATGCTGGTCCGCAATAACCCGGCCGAGGCCCGTCGGCTTTACGCCGCGGTGAAGGCACGAACGCCGGCCAACTCACCCTTGGCTTCCCGACTGAAGCAGCTTTCCCGAACGTTTGAGTGATTCCATGGACATTGTTTTCAACTGCCCCCATTGCGGCCTCAGTCTCGAGGTCGACCAAGACGCCGCCGGTCAGCACTTCGACTGCCCGACCTGCCAAAAATCGGTGACCGTGCCGACTGCGGCCGCCGTGCCGATCAAGACGGCCTTGACGGGGACCGCTGGCTCGACTCCGTCACCGCGTGATGAAAAACGCATGGCGGTTCCGGCCTCCCAGAAACCGATCGAGTCCCTCATCCAAAAGCCCAACAAGTCGCTGGAACTGGCGGCCAAGGAGTCAAAGCCGGGGATGCGGATGAAGACCATCCGTCATTCCGACTGCAAGGAAGTCGGTAAGGACACTTTCGACGAGGTGGTGTCGGATTTCCTTAATAAGATCGGCGACCAGGCCCTCGTGAGCATCACCCCCATTAACTACAGCTACCTCGATATCGCCACCCAGAAGCTCCTGGCCGACTTCGGAGTGATGGTGATTTACCGGGGCTGAATTTATCGGGGCTAAAGAAGCACCTCTCTGCCCTCCGCTCTAAATCCCGCAACATGGGAGACCCCGGTCTGACGCCCTGGCTGGTAATCGCTCTCCGGGTGATTTCCAACCCGTGCTCAAACGCCCTCCAAAAGGCCTTGGCCGGAGGAGGATGGCCGGCGCCGGTCTTGCTGGCCTTCACGCATGGGGTGCTGGGTCCGGTGGCTATGGTGATTCTGCTTCGGGCCGGCGATTCACTGGGTTGGGTCTTTTGGTTGTGGAGCTTGCTGTCGGCCGCCCTGGCCGTGGCGGCCAATTGGCTCATCATTGAGGCTGTCCGGCGCTCGGACCTGTCCCTGTTGGGTCCCATCAACGCCTACAAGCCCTGGGTGAGCCTCGTTCCTGGTTGGTTCTTGCTGGGGGAACGGCCTGAGGGTTGGCAATGGGTGGGCATGGGATTGGTGTTTTTGGGCAGTCTTCTCTTGGGGGGAAGGGGAGGTAGGAAGGGGCGTCCTTGGGAGCTGTTTCTGGATCGTGGTGTCCAGCTACGTTTTCTGGCCCTGGTATTCTCGGCGGCCGAGGCCGTGACATTGAAACGGGCGTTGGCAGTTTCTGATCCGGTACGGGCCTTTGCCGGATGGGTGCTGTTGGGTTTTCTGGTGGCTGCCCCGTTTGCTTGGAAAGCCCGCGCAGCCTGTCCCCAAGCCGGGACCGTAGCCCTGGGCAGTTTGTTGGCTGGGTTGGCGCTCGCGTTGACGACGGGGCTGATGCAAGCCAGCACCTTCATGGTCCTGGATCAGCTGCCGACAGGGATCGCATTGTCATTCTTCCAGTTGTCCGCGGTGCTGAGCGTATTCTTGGGATGGGCCTTTTTTGGTGAGACCCAGTTTGCTCGCCGGCTGACTGGAGCCTGCATCATGGCGCTGGGATCCGCGCTCCTGGTGGCGGCCCGATAAATTCCAGGCCCTAGGCCACGGTGTCGCGTTTCTCGGCGTGACAGAAAGCCTGTCCTGTTGTTCATTGTGCGAAGCATGAAACGAGTCCTTTTCGCGCTGGCCGCCGCGCTTCTTTGCGGCCTCGCCGTGTCTGCCGAAGACAAGGCTCCCACCAAAACTGACAAAAAAGAAACCCCAGTGAGCAACACCACCAACGAGGTCGCCGTCATCAAGACCGTTGCCGGCGACATGGTCATCGAGTTCTGGCCTGATGTGGCCCCGAAGACCGTCGAGAATTTCAAAACCCTGGCCAAAAAGGGCTTCTACGATGGCACCGCGTTCCACCGGATCATCAAGGGCTTCATGGTTCAGGGCGGCGATCCGCTGACCAAGGACGATACCAAGCAAAACCGCTGGGGCACCGGCGACCCGGGCTACAAGATCAAGGCCGAGTTCAACGAGCGCTCCCACAAGCGGGGTGTGATCTCCATGGCCCGGTCCCAGGATCCGGATTCTGCAGGCAGCCAGTTCTTCATCTGCCACGGCGACCCGAGCTTCTTGGATCGTCAGTACACGGCCTTCGGCAAGCTTATCCAGGGCGACGATGTGCTGGAGAAGTTGGCCACCACTAAGGTTGGCTCCCAGGATCGTCCGGACAAGCGTCAGGGCGTGGAGAGCATCCAGATCGTGGATCGCGCCACCTTGAAGTAGTCGTAGCCTTTCGGAATACTTTGCGGCGGCTGGGCTCACTCCTTGCCGCCGTTTTTCTTTTTTGTGGAAGCTGAAACTCTCACCGCCATCACCACGATCCTTCAGGGGTTCGGGTGCCCGCCCGACAAATGCCCAGAGATGGCCCTGCAACTCCATCGACGCGCTAGCCAATTGTCTGAGGCTAAGGGGCGTTCCTACGAGGAGGCCCTTGGCCACTTGTTGCGGGCGATGGCTGGCGGTTGGGCTGCACAGTCCCAGGCATCAACGACTGATCCGCTGGCATGAGTCCTGGAGATTCCAGCAGTGAGATCCGCTCGTGGCCGGATTTGGGGACCCAATCCTTGGGTGATTTCCGAATCTTCCAACTCCGTTCGGTGAGGCGTCGCAGCCCGCGCAATGGGGTGGAGCGGGACTTCTATGTGATGGATTGTTCGGATTGGGTGAATGTCATCGCCATTACCGCAGAGAATGAACTGATTTTGGTAGAGCAGTTTCGGCATGGCGTTGCGGCGGTGGAATTAGAAGTTCCTGGCGGCATCATGGACCCAGGCGAGATCGATTCTGTAGCTGCTGGCCTTCGGGAATTGCGGGAAGAAACTGGCTATGCGGGCGACGGAGCCATCGAGATCGGTTGCGTGTTGCCCAATTCGGCCATCCAGAGCAATCGGTGTCGAACGGTCTTGGTGCGGAATTGCCGGCGGGTCGGCGAGTTGGAGTTGGATGACTCCGAAGACATTGCCGTGCGCCTGTTTCCGATTTCTGATATTTCTGCACTGGTCACTGGAGGGCGTGTCCGCCATTCCTTGGCCGTGGCAGCGTTGTACCACTACGAGCTCTGGGGCCGTTCCGCGTAGAGCCCAACCACGCACTGACACGGATAGCCCACCGATATCCCCTTTGAGGCGCTCACCGGTTGTCACCTGGATTTTTCGGTCTCTCCCTTTTATTTGGAACCATCCGAGGGCACTCTCCGGCAAAGTATGAAACTGACATGGAGAGATTCTGAAGAAATCGCCTGGGCCTTGATGGATGCTTTTCCGGATCAGGACCCCTTGAAGCTCAGCTTCCCGAAATTGCACAAGATGGTCTGCGAGTTGCCTGAATTCGGCGACAAGCCGGAGTCTTCCAACGAGAAGATTCTCGAGAACATCCAAATGGCTTGGTACTCGGAGCAGAAGTAATCATCAGCCAGCGGTGCCTAGGTAGGGACCGATCTCCGAGCGGTCCGTGTCTGCAGACGTGGCGCTTTCGGAGAAATCGCCCTATTTCGGAGGTGCGTGGGTGAGGCAGAGTTTGCCGCAGGAATCCAGAACGCAGGAATCCAGAATGTAGCTGAATGAGCTCTTGAGTCCTATCGTGCACCGTGGCGCGAGGACCTCAGTGCGATGCCCCGCAAGCGATTCTCTTAAGAAAGAGATCGCACTGGAAAAAAGGTCTGTAGCGCTCAGACAACGACCGAGCTGGGACAACGACCGAGCTGGGACAACGACCAAGCTCAGACAACGACTGCGGTCATAAAACGACCGCACTAAGAAGAAAACGGATCTAAGACAACAACGGCTCTGAAGCAAACAACCCTGAGCCGTTGGCTCGGGGTAAGGTGGGGTGGCCGACGGGACTCGAACCCGCAACGACCAGAATCACAATCTGGGGATCTACCATTGATCTACGACCACCAACCGGCCGTGACGTTATGCAGGGGATCCCCTCATCGTCAAGTCGCACGCATCGGTCGGTCGCAATTAAAAGTGGGCCCTCCGAAAACTAATCTCGGTTGAAGCAGCTCAGTAGAGCCAAAATCCCTGTCGTCCGAATCTGGGATCACCCTTGAACGTAGACGGACCCCGAGGGACAGGCACCGCCAGACGCTGCGGTTGCCAATGCGCTTAGCCTTCGTGCGACTGCAAATAGGGAATAGTCAGTGGACCGAGGGGAAGGACCGCGACGCGCGCTCCGGGACCGGAGTTGAGGAGTGCGTTCCGAACGGCCTCGCCGATGTCCGGACAGGGTTCCAGATGGGCTCTTCGCAGCAAGTCCTCCGGCAGGCTCGAATGGACCAACACCCGAGCCTTGCTCTGGACGACTCCCTGAAGTTGGGCCTGCCACTGTTCCGGTTGGGAAAATCCCGGTGTTGCCAATCGAGCCAGGACACCTTCGATAGAGGACTCCTCGCGCAGCAGCAGATCATACGGGCTTCCGGTGGGAATTCCGTCGGAACACTCCGCTGCGAGGATGATGGTTCCACCTGGGCGGATAATCCGCGCGGCCGCAGACATGCCTTTGACCCCTTGATATAAATTTTGGTCCAGCGGGAATCCCGAATTGGTGGTGACCACCACCTCGAATGGAGCATCGACTGGTTGCATGGCCGCCTGCCGCACTGTCTCGCGTCCGGCCCGGTGGGCCGTGGCGAGTTCCCCAGCGAAGACACCAGTGATCTCTTTCCGATCGTTCAGTGTGACATTGAGCAGAAAACTGGGACCTACGCGCTGGGCAATTTCCAGCATCTCTTCCCACACAGGATTCCCCTCGCAGTGGCCGAAACTGGCCTTGGGGTTTCCCAAATTCTGAGCCCCATGGTTGCTCATGACGGTGTCCACATGTGCCACGCCCGGCATGATGCCTTTCGGGCCACCGCTGAATCCTGCGAAGAAATGAGGTTCGATGAACCCCGTGACGATGCGGACATCGGCTTCCACACAGTGTCGATTAATCCACGCTGGAACGCCGGTTCGTGTTGTTCCGAGGGCAACACACACGTCGTGGTTGAAGGGTTCATGGTTGAGGACCCTCCAGTTCGCCACCACTTCGGGCGTGAGCAACTGCTCGAATTCTTCTCGGGTGCAGGGTCGGTGGGTGCCCAGTTGGCAGAGCAGGGTGACCTGATCTCGTTGCACTCCGGCCTCTTCCAGATAAGCCAAAAGCCACGGAATCAGTCGTTCGTTGGGGGTGGCCCGAGTGATGTCTGTGAAGAGAATGCAAATGCGGCAACCGGGCGTGAGCCACTCTCGTAATGGGGAGGCGCCGAGCGGTGATTCTAGTGCTGCCAGAACGGAGGCCTGTTCGTCTCGAAGGGAGGGAGCCGGGCGTGGTTCAATCACCGTCGTGGCATCGTCGGGAAAGATCACTGGAAGCCATCCGCGTCCGTAAGCCAAAGGAACCATCATGGACGGGCAGTCAACCCGGCTTTCCTTGGAAGGAAATGTGAAAAAGAAAGTTTTTTAAAAAAAGCTATTGCTCCCACTAAGAACCACATCTAAGTCTTTGGGGTCTGAAGTCCGTCTGCGTTGAAGTTTTCCCTCTCCGCAGCTTCCCCAAGTCAATATTCCCGCGGCCATTACTTCTGCCGCATATCTGGGACCGGACTCTTCCGACATACCATAGCGCATGAGCAATCAGCAATCACCGGAGGAATCAGTTCCCCGGTCTCAGGAGCCCAATCCGGCTTCCTCGACATCACCGCAACCGGCCCACGGCCCCGATTCGGGTGACTCCCGCCCCAGTGGAGGCGATGCCTCCGGGTTTCAGGGGAATCCCCAACAAGGCGGGCCGCAAGGTCAGCAAGGCCATCAAGGCACCTTCCGTCCGGGCGGTGGCCAAGGCGGCTTCCGTCAAGGCGGCGGCGGTGGTGGACGTCGTCATGGTGGTCACCATCAGCGACACGGTGGCCATCAGGGGCAGCGCCACAATCAGGGCGGCGGCGGCGGCGGACAGGGCGGTGGAGGTAATCGCGGTTACAACCAACAAGGGGGTAATTATCAAGGTGGCGGCCAGGGCGGTAACCAAGGCAACCAAGGTGGCTCGGGTGAAAACCGGGGTGAAAATCGGGGCGGCAATCCTCCTCAGCCACAGGCTGAGCCGGTCATCATGGAAGGCTGGCTCGAGATGTCCGAAAAGGGCTTCGGATTTTTGCGTTCCTCGAAGGGGAATTATGCGCCAAAGCCTACCGATGTGTTCCTCACGCCTGATTCCATCAAGCGTTTGGCTCTGCGCGAAGGCTGTCAGGTTAAGTGCTCGGTGAATCCGCCGCATCGAGGCAGCAGCCCTCAGATGCGCGAGGTGATCGAAGTCAATGGCAAGTCCTACCAGGACTATTTGCACGCCATGCGCTTTGAGAATCTCACCACCATCGATCCGATCGACAAGTTTCAGCTGGAGACCACGCCCGATAGCCTCGAGACCCGCATCATCGATCTCGTGACGCCCATCGGCAAAGGGACCCGCGGTCTGATCGTCGCGCCCCCGCGCACCGGCAAGACCACGATCCTCAAGCAGATTTGCAACGCCATTACCACCAACCATCCCGAGGTGTATTGCATGGTCCTGCTCATTGATGAGCGGCCCGAGGAAGTCACCGACTTCCAGCGCAGTGTGAAGGCCGAGGTGGTAGCGTCCAGCAACGACCAAGACCTAGAGACCCACGTGCGCCTGAGCCGGTTGATGATCGAGCGTTGCCGTCGCATGGTGGAGGCAGGCAAAGATGTCTTCGTCTTGCTCGATTCTATCACCCGCGTGGCCCGTGCCTACAATTCCGTCCATGGCGGCTCTGGCCGAACCATGACCGGTGGTGTCGATGCTCGTGCTCTGGAAATTCCGCGTAAGATGTTTGCTTCGGCCCGCAAGGTCGAGGAGGGGGGCTCGCTGACCATTCTAGCCACCGCGCTAGTGGATACCGGAAGCCGCATGGATGAGCTGATTTTCCAGGAGTTCAAGGGCACCGGTAACATGGAGCTTATTCTGGATCGGAAGCTCTCCGAGCGTCGCATCTATCCGGCCATCGACATTCCCAAGTCGGGAACCCGCAAGGAAGAGAAGCTCTTTGCGCCCAACCAGATCGATGCCATTCGCAAGCTGCGTCGCATGATGACCGATCTCCAGCCGGTGGAAGCCATGGAGACCCTTATTGCCGCTCTCAAGAAGCACAAGACCAACGCAGAACTCTTGGCCAAGTTGGGCTGATCGGGGACAACGATCCCTCAACGCCGGATCCGGCTTAGGTCGGATCCAAACGAAAAACGCCCCAACCTTTTGGTTGGGGCGTTTTGCTCAAAGGGCCTGTGCAAGGCCTCCCGAGGGGGTTAGGCCTGCGGCAGTAAGTCGGCCACCAACGACTTCTCCTCCTTCAGTTCATTCTCTGTCGCCGTGATCTTGGAGCGGCTGAATTCGTTAATGGGCACGCCCTGGATGATCTCCCAACGCTGGCCGTCGCTGCGGGTCGGATGGCTGAAGATGAGCCCCTTCTCGATCCCGTAGTCGCCCTGGGAGCAGACGGCGACGCTGAAGCTGTCGTCGGGATGGGTCGGTGTGGTCAGGGCGCGCACTGTGTCGACCACAGCATTGGCGGCCGAGGCCGCAGAGCTCAGGCCGCGCGCCTCGATGATGGCTGCCCCACGCTTTTGAACTGTTGGGATGAACGAGTCTTTGAACCAAGCCTCATCGTTGATGACATCCGTCGCGGCGTGGCCAGCGATGCGTGCCTGGTAGAAATCAGGATACATCGTCGAGCTGTGGTTGCCCCAGATGGCGATGTTGGAAACCTGATCGACGCGCACCCCGGCCTTCTTGGCCAACTGTGTCTTGGCGCGGTTCTGGTCGAGCATGGTCATCGCGAACCAGCGGTCGGAACCGATCTCCCGCGCCGCATTCATGGCGATGAGGCAGTTCGTATTGCAGGGGTTGCCGACGACCAGCGTGCGGATGTCCGACGCGGCATTGCGTTGGATGGCCTGTCCTTGGCCCGTGAAGATCTTGCCGTTGATGCCGAGCAGGTCTTTTCGCTCCATGCCTTGCTTGCGGGGCACGCTACCCACGAGCAGGGCCCAGTTCACGCCGCGGAAGCCTTCGTCGAGGCTGGCGGTCGGAACCACTCCTTGGAGCAGCGGGAAAGCGCAGTCGTCGAGTTCCATCACCACGCCGCTGAGGGCCTTGAGTGCGGGTTCGATTTCGATCAGGTGGAGAATGACCGGTTGAGCGGGTCCGAACATCGCGCCAGAGGCGATGCGGAACAGGAGGGAGTAACCAATTTGACCGGCAGCGCCGGTCACAGCGACACGGATGGGAGCGTTCATTAAGTGATTCCAAGATTGGACTGAATTGATGGCGAAGGCAAAACGCAAAGAGTCGCACCGCGCGACAGCCCCCTCGGGGTCACTGTTGGCCGTGTGAAGTAACCTTACCCAACGGATTCACGAGCCATGTGAGACTGGGGTCGAGGAAGGACCCGATACGGAAAGCAGATGAGGCACACCGCAGAACGGTAGATCCGCAGGCAGAGGGGAAGGGATGGCAGAAAGCCGATCCGGGAGTTGTGTCAAAAGAAAGAATATTTCCGAAGCCGCGGATCACCGGTGAAGCAGGTAATTCGGGCTTCAAGAAGCGCGGACTCTACTTTTCCATTGTGAATCCGAGTCCCTTGCGCACTGGAAATGGATCGGCGACTGTTGGTTGTCAGCGTTCAAGATAATCTCGTGAAAACCCGTTCCGCCCTGAGCTGTCTGATGATGTCAGCCTTCGTTTTAGCGCTGTCCGTCCACGCCGCCGACACGTCGTTCAAGCCGCCAGGAGCCAAGACTTCCAAGCCGGATTTGCTGGGGCAGAAACGCACTGAGTTGCAGGATTCCCGCGGACAAAAGGTGGGCGAAGCCAGCACGACCAAGCCAAATCTCTTGGGCAATACGCACACGACGGTCCGCGATTCCTCGGGCCAGATTCTGGGTGAAGCCGTCGCCCGTAAGCCGAATCTCCTGGGCCAGTCCAAGACCACCTTCAAGGACGTTCGCGGCGCGACAATCAGCGAGGGAGTGACCACCAAGCCCAATTTACTGAGGGAAACCAAGACCCGCTTCAAGGATCCCAACGGCCGCACTTTGGGTGAAGTGATGACCACCAAGCCCAATTTGCTGGGTGAAACTCGCACTTTAACCCAAGGCGGTACGACCTGGAGTCCGGGGACAACCTCCGGCAAATCCACTACAACGTTGCCTTCCACCAATAAGCGGTGAATATACACCCCTGCTTGGCTGCGCTCGGGTTGTCTAAAAGCAACAGGGCGAATGCGGAGAAAAGCTAAGCAAATCAGCTCTTGCCTTCAGGATGGTCAAAATACCACTTGATCCGAGGGCTATTATTCGTAATGTCTCCGCTCTTTCGTCCTATCGAAAAGGTCCAGTTTTATGCGTCGTCCGAAGGGAATCAAAACCAAGAAGTCCGTCTCTAAGCGGTTCAAAATCACCGCGAGCGGCAAGGTGCTCACCCAGCACGCCGGAAAGCGCCACCTGCTCTCCAGCAAGAACGCCAACCGGCGGCGTCGTCTGGGAACTGCGAAGCTTGTGCACAAGACCGACGTGTACAAGATCAAGGCATGTCTGCCGTTCTCTCACTGAACACCCCAACTTTTTAACCGCCTACTTCCATGCGCGTCACTAACGCTCCCGCTTCCCGCAAACGCCGTAAAAGGATGCTCAAGCTGGCGAAAGGCTTTCGCCTACGCCGCAGCAGCCATTACCGGTACGCCAGCGATGCCGTCGATCACGGCATGCAGTATTCGTACCGCGATCGCAAGACCAAGAAGCGGACCTTCCGCTATCTCTGGCAGATCCGTATCAATGCTGCTGCCCGTGCGGCCGGCTTGACCTACAGCCGCTTCATGGAAGGCCTCAAGGCCGCCGGATGCTCCCTCGACCGTAAGGTTCTGGCTGACCTCGCCGCCACCGATGCGAGCGCTTTCCTTAAGCTCGTCGAAGTGGCCCAGGCCGCCCTCAAGACCAAGCCCGGTGCGACGATTCAGGCCAGTGCGGCGATCAATGCCGGTGCGATGATCAACGCTGTAACCGCTTGAGCAACCGCTCTGCGTAACCAGAGATCCATTCCACTGGAAATCCCAAGGCGGGCGCCCTTTTGACAAAGGTCGCCCGTTTTTCTTTCACCGGCTTTTGTTTGGCAACTTCCCAGGGCACTCCTAGCCAATGGATCCCGTGGGAATCCCACCCCTAGCAGATAAGCTCCCCAGACCGTCCTCCTGCCATGTCCCTGCAAGAACGCCTTCCCGCCATCCTCGCCGCCGCGAAGCAAGAACTTCGGGCCGCGCCAGATCTCTCTGCCTTGGATCGGGCCAAGGGCCGCTTCCTCGGTGCCGACGGTGCATTCACGGCCCTGATGAAGGAATTGGGTTCGCTGCCCAAGGAAGAGCGTCCACTAGCGGGCAAGGCAATCAACGCCGCCAAGCAGGAGTTGGAGGCCGTGTTGACCGAGGTGCGCGGTGTTTTGGAACTCAAGGCGGCACTGCCTAAAGAACCCGCCGATTTTACTCTTCCCGGACGCCGTCGTCCCCTGGGGCGACTCCATCCCTTGACTCAAGTCACGGACTCTATCGTGCGGGCCTTCCGCAAGCTGGGCTTCGCGGTGGCAGATGGTCCCGAGATCGAGGACGAGGTTCATTGCTTCGATGCGCTCAACACGCCGAAGGATCATCCCGCACGCGATGCCCAAGACACCTTCTTCCTGGACACAGCCGAGCGCCCACTGCTGCGCACTCACACAAGTTCCGTTCAAATCCGGGTCATGGAGAAGACCCCGCCGCCGATCCGCATCGTCGTGCCAGGCCGTGTCTTCCGTCGCGACAATGCCGATGCCACGCACAACCCGACCTTCCACCAGATCGAGGGCCTTTACGTGGACCGCAATGTCACGGTGAGCGACCTCAAGGGCACCGTCGAGGCGGTGTTCAAGGAGGTGCTGGGCAATGACGTGAAACTGCGCTTCCGACCCCACTACTTCAGCTACACCGAGCCGAGTTTGGAGATCGATTTCACCAACGCCCTCGTCCGCAAGTTGGGCAAGGAGTGGCTCGAGATCGCCGGTTGCGGCATGGTGCATCCGCAAGTGTTCGAGAACGTGGGGTACGACCCCGAGGTGTGGAGCGGATGGGCCTTTGGCTTCGGCATCGAGCGCATCGCCATGCTGTGCTACGGCATCACCGATATCCGCCTTCTGTACGAAAACGACATCCGTTTCCTGAAGCAGTTCTGAAGTCTCCATCCAGCCCGAGTCGCCTCCGTCTCTATCTTTTTTGCCCATGAAAGTGACCCTCAACTGGCTCCGCAATTATGTGGACTTCAACGGGACCCCGGAAGAACTCACCGAGCGTCTCACGCTGTTGGGTCTCGAGGTCGAAGGCGTTGTGCGCCTGACCGGCCAATTCGACGGCGTGGTTGTGGCTCAGGTCCTCTCCCGCGACAAACATCCCAACGCCGACAAGCTCTCCGTCTGTCGGGTCGCCGATGGCCAGGGTGAGCGTCAGATCGTTTGCGGTGCGCAGAACTTCAAGGCGGGAGATAAGATTCCGCTCATTCTTCCTGGAGCCTCGCTGCCCTTGAAGGCCGGCGACACCCAACCCTTTACCATCAAGGTCGGCAAGATCCGCAGTGTGGAATCCCACGGCATGATGTGTTCCCACGAGGAGTTGGGCATTGATCCGGAGGCCATCGGTCATCGCCGCGAAGACGGTCTGCTCATCCTGCGCGAGGATGCAACGGTGGGTCAGCCGCTGGCCGCCTATCTGGGACTTTCAGGGAGTGATGTGGTATTCGATCTTGAAGTCACCCCCAACCGTCCGGACCTTAACTCGCTGATCGGTATTGCTCGCGAAATCGCCGCCGTGACGGGCAATCCTCTGCGGTTGCCTCAGGTAACCTTGCCCGAGACCCAAGGGGCTTCAGCTTCCATACGACTCGAGGCCACAGAGTTGTGCCCGCGCTACACGGCTCGGGTGATTCGTGGCTTGAAGGTTGGGCCTAGCCCGGCGTGGTTGCGTTCCAATCTCGAGAAGGTGGGGCTGCGCAGCATCAACAACGTGGTGGATGTGTCGAACTACGTGATGCTGGAGACGGGGCAACCGTTGCACACCTTCGATCTTCGACGCATTCAAGCCAATGCGGCCGGTCTCCCAGAAGTGGTGATCCGCCGCGCCTCCGACGGTGAGAAGTTCACGACCCTCGATGGTCGCGAGCACACACTCAACCCAGAGAATTTGCTCATCGCCGATGCCGCTGGCGGCATCGCCTTGGCGGGCATCATGGGAGGGCTCCATTCAGGCATCCAGGAGGACACCACCGATGTGCTGATCGAGTCGGCCTACTTCACTCCGACGGGCATTCGTCGGACCTCGAAGTCGCTCGCGCTGCGCACCGACGCGAGCTACCGCTTTGAGCGCGGAGCCGATGTCCAGGCGGCCGAGTCGGCGGGCCGTCGTTGCGTTCAACTTTTGCTAGAAGTCGCCGGTGGCACGGTGTCGGGCGCGGCTGTCGACGCCTTCCCGAACCTGCCTCAAGTCAAAGAACTAACGCTGAGACACGATCGAGCTCGGGTCGTTCTAGGTGTAGAGATTCCTTCCGAAACTCAGGCTCAATTCCTCTCCGGGCTCGGCATCGAAGAAGTGGGGCAGGGCAGTGGCAGCGGATCGGCGACCTCCGTGTGGCGCGTGCCGTCGTGGCGCGTGGATCTTAAGCGCGAGGTGGATTTGGTGGAAGAAGTGGCCCGGCTTTTCGGGGTTGATCGCATCCCGTCCACAACGCCCCGGGGCGCAGTGGGAGCGCATCCCTTCGATGCCACCTACGACCGTTTTGCTGAGGTCCGGCGCATCCTAACAGGTCTGGGTCTCGACGAGGCTCAAGGTCAGACGCTCATTTCCGACACGGCCGCGCGGTGGGTCTCTCCGGACGTGGTCCTTTTGGCCAACCCCCTCAGCAGCGACATGAACGCCTTGCGGCCCTCGTTGCTGCCAGGGCTTCTGGATTCGCTCAATCACAACCTCAGCCGTCGCAATGGCGATGTGCAGTTGTTCGAAATGGGCCGGGTTTTCAGCCTGCAGAACGGGGTGGCCCGTGAAGGGTGGCGCGTGGCCATTGCACTGACCGGTTCCCGAGATCCTCGCTTCTGGTCCGGAGCTGACCGGGATGCCAAGGCCGATGTCTATGATCTCAAGGGCTTGGTCGAAGAACTCATCGAGCGGCTCGGTCTCCGCGGCGTGGTCTATGCGCGCCGCCCGGAGAGCACCGCGCTGATGCTCGAGTCGGCCTCGGTGACCCTCGGCGGCAAACTGCCTTTGGGCCAATTGGGTCAACTGCTGCCGACGTTGGCCAAGCGGTACGACTTACGGGATGCGGTCCTGCTGGCAGAACTCGACCTCGATATCCTTCTGGCCCGTGGAAATTCAGCCCGGAGCTTCAAGCCCCTGGCCGCCTTCCCGGCGATCCAGCGCGATGTGGCGATGATCGTGCCGGAGGCAACCACTCACGAAGCAGTCCTGGCCGCGGTCAAACAGGCCAAGCCGAACAACCTTGAGGCGGTGGAACTCTTCGATGTCTTCCGTGGCAAGCACGTGCCCGAGGGACATAAGAGCTTGGCTTATTCGTTCACCTATCGGGCGGCCGACCGCACCTTGAAGGACGAGGAAGTCCAAGCCGCCCACGATCGCCTCATCGGCGTGTTCCAATCGGCCCTCGGCGCCACCCTGCGCGCCTGAGTGCCCGGGACCGTCGGGTTACCCACCACATGTAGAAACGGGAAGAACAGGGTGGAATCGATGGGTTCCTGGAGTGAGTGAGGTGGGTGTTCGAGATTCACGGGCTGAAATTGATGCTGCGAGGACAGGGGCGTTCTGATTGGTTCTCTCCATGTCAAAGACTCCAGATGTCCGCTGGCGTCAGCGTTTCCAGAGCTTCGGCAAGGCCTTCTCTCAGTTGGCGGCGGCAGCCGAGTTGGCGAAGCAGAGGCGGCTGTCGGATTTGGAACAGCAGGGGTTGATCCAAGCCTTCGAGTTCACCCATGAACTGGCGTGGAACACACTCAAGGATTTCCTCGAATCGCGCGGCAATGGCCCTCTTTACGGGTCCAAAGACGCCACTCGCGAGGGTTTTGCCAAGGGATTGATCATCGATGGTGAGGAGTGGATGGCGATGATTCAGGCCCGCAATCGCAGCAGTCACACTTACAACGAAAAGACCGCACAAGATATTGCGGCTGCAATCCTGGGGAGTTTCGTTCCGAGGTTTGAGGAATTCCGTCGCCGGTTTTCCGAATTGGAGGCGTTGGATCCATGACCTCGACGCACGGATTGACCGGAAGAACGATGGGCCTCATCGCGGAGGTCTTGGCGCGGTTTCCCGAGGTAGAAAAGGCGGTGCTCTTTGGATCCCGGGCCAAGGGCACCCACAAATCGGGTTCGGATATCGATCTCTCGCTCGAGGGTGAAGCGCTCGAGTGGCGATCTGTCGGGAGAATCTACGATGCACTCGATGACCTGCTGCTGCCGTATCGCTTCAGCCTGATTCGATTCGACCGGAACCTCGACCCGGACGTGGCAGCCCACATTGAACGGGTGGGGGTTTGCCTCTTTCAACGCGGGGCTCTCCAGGAAGATCCTGTTAACGCTTAATCCTTGGATCCTTCGCCTCGCCAGAGAGTCCGTTGTTTCGGTGAGGGGTGGAAGCCCTCCGCCGCAGGCGCAGGGCGTTGCCGATGACGATGAGGTCCGAGAGGCCCATGGTCAGGGCACACACCACGGGGCTCAGGTATCCTAGGGCCGCCAGCGGCACGGCGGCGGCGTTGTAGAAGAACGCCCAGAACAAGTTCTGGTGGATGGTTCTCAGGGTTCGATCGGCGAGGTCCAAGGCCTCGACCACCGCGGCTAAATCGGGTCGCAGCAGAACAATGTCGGCGGCCTCGCGGGCCACGTCGGAGGCCTTGGCGACGGCGATGCCCAAGTTGGCCGCGGCCAGTGCCGGCGAATCGTTGATACCGTCTCCCACGAAGGCGACCTGAAGCCCCCGGGCTTGAATTTCGCCCAGGATCCGCACCTTGTCCTCAGGCCGGCATTCGGCACGGACTCGTTCCGGCGGGATGCCCACGGCCTTGGCCACGGCCTGACACGTGGGGCCGGTGTCGCCTGAGATGAGCCACGTCTCCGTGCCCTGCGCCTGCAGGCGTCGGACGACCTCGAGCGAGTCTGGGCGGACGGCATCACCGATGTGCAGAATTCCCAGCAGGACGCCGCCTTCGGCCAGCAACAGCGCGCTGTGTCCGGCCTCGGATGCTCGTTGCAGACAGGCTTCAGCTACGTCGCTCAACGGGATCCCTAACGAGCGCATCCAACCCACCGACCCCAACCGCAGGGGAGAGCCTGGATCACCCCCGGCCGCAATGGCCTCGATGCCTTGACCGCGCAACTCCCGCCACGAGATCAGCGCCGTTAGGCTGGCCCCAGAGGTTGGGGACGGATCCCGCAAAGCCTTGTCCGCCGCGCTCACGGCCCGCGAGACTGGATGTTGGGATCGATTGGCCAAAAGCCCGGCCAGTGCGGGCAGTGGAATGGATCGTGAATTTTCCGGCCGCAGGTCTTCCCATCGAGTGATGGCCGGATGCCCGACCGTGAGGGTGCCGGTTTTGTCGAACGCCAAGGCTGAGATGCGGCCGGTTTTTTCGAGCGCCACCGCGTCCCGGATGAGAATGCCGCGTCGGGCAGCGGCATTGATACCAGCCATCAGAGCCACCGGTGTGGCCAACCCCATGGCGCAGGGACAGGCCACGATGAGCACCGAACAGAAGGCTGAAACAGCATCGCTCATGGGGGACAGGCTCGCCTGAGGGTGCCAGAGCAGGGGACTCAAGAAAGATTGCCAGTGGCGGAGTGTCTCGGGAGTCCAGGCCCAGGCTGCTGCCGCCACGCAGGCGATGATCACCACCACGGGCACAAAGACCGAGCTGACCCGGTCGGCCAGGCGTTGAATGGAAGCCCGGCTGGACTGTGCCCGTTCCACCACTGCGGCGATGCGGGCCAAGGTGGTGTGTTCGCCGGTCGCGGTGACTCGTACAACGAGGCTTCCCTCGACATTGGCTGAGCCGGCCAGCAACGCCGCTCCGGAAGATTTACACACGGGCATGGCTTCCCCGGTCAGTAGGGATTCATCGGCCGACGAGTCCCCTTCCAGCACGACCGCATCGACCGGGATTTGGTCTCCGGGTTTGATGCGAAGGCGGTCCCCGGTGCGCAGTTGGGCGACGGGGGTTTCGACCTCGTGTCCTGCTGAGTCCAATCGTCGGGCCGTGGTTGGAGCCAACTCCATCAACGCTCTCAGAGCATTTCCGGCCTTGGAGCTCATTCGGGCTTCCAGTGCATGGCCCACGCTGATGAGCGTCAGGATGCTGACCGACTCCGCGAAGAAGAGGTGGGCGTGGCTCTGGGTGAAAAACAGCCACAGGCTCCAAAGGTAGGCGCTTGATGAACCCAGTGACACGAGGGTGTCCATATTGGAGCGGCCGACCCGCGCCTGCCGCCAGGCCCCGCGATAGAATCGCCACCCCACCCCCGCTTGGACCGCGCTCGCCAGCACCAACGACAGGGTCTGGAACCCTCGTTGCATGCCCCAGCCTCCGATCCAATCGCCTGTCAGCAGCAACAGCGTGGCAGGAACTCCGAGCCAAACGGCCGTCGTCCAGGGATTGGGTGGGGTGTTTCCGGGGGGCGATCCGGCCGGGGAAGGGGATCCGGGGTTCTCGGCCAAGAAGGATTGGTAACCCGCCCGTTTTACCGCCTCGATCAACCGTGCGGGTTCTGGAGCCTGACCGGGCATCCAGTAAGTCCGCGCCATGGCACCGCGGAGGTCCACCACGGCCCGGGAAACTCCCGCAACGCCTTGGAGGGCTTCGGTGACCGATCGAACGCAATTTCCGCAATCCATACCCTCAATCCGTAACTCGGTGAGGGTGCCCAACGGAGGTGGCGGTGTGGAGCGGGGTCGAAAACTAATTCCCTCGGGACCCATGCCCACAGCCTCAGTTGAGTTCTTTCGATAGAACAATGAGAAATAACAACCCGCCTTCAGTGAAAGTTACTGGATCGAACAACAGACGTGCGGCCGATGTCCGTATCGCATAGTTTTGTTTAGCCACGGATGATTGACGCCCCGTCACCCTCTGAAGATCCCCTGCAACTGCTGCCGCAGTCCCTGCGTGAACGGTTGGGAGGGGGCCGTCGGTTGCGATGCCTTTCGTCCCGAAATTTTCGCGAGGTCTACCTGGTCGAGGACTCGTTAGGTTCCTGGCGAGTGTTCAAAATTGCCCGTCAGTGCGATTCCGAAACGCTGGTCCGTTTTCAGCAAGTGCGTGAAGCCCTCAAGGGGATCTCCGTCGAGGTCGGATTGTTGCCGGTTCTCGACTATGGTTTGGAGCCGGTTCATGGAATTGCTTGGGAAGAGCTGCCGCTGGCGGACTCGGTGGACTCGAAGCCGGTGGAGTTTGAGAACTACTCACCGGTGACTGTGTCGATGAGTGCCGCGGGTACGACGGTAGGTGCGGCCAAAATGGCCTTGCCGGTGGTTCAAGCCCTCGCGTTCCTGCATCGTCGAGGTTTGGCCCATGGCGATGTCAAACCCGCCAACGTGCTCCAACTGCAAGGGCGTTGGGTTCTGGCCGATTTCGACACCGTGGTCGCGGTCCATGAGGTCGTGGCCATCACCGTATCCACCGAGGGTTATTGCCCGCCCGGAACGAGTGAGGGGAGTGGGCGAGATCTCTACGCGCTCGGAAAATTGATTTACGAGCTGTGGAGCGGAAACACCCGCTTGGAATTCCCCTCTCTGCCGTCGCGTCTGACGGGCGTCGGTATTTGGATTCGTGAAGATCGCCTGATCAATCGCCTCATCGAGGCGCTGTGCCATCCGATGGGAATGAATCGATTGCGGGAACTCGGGGTGGTGCAGGCGGTTCTAGAGGCGGTGGAATCGGGAAATGCGGCCCGATTGTCCCGTGCCGAGGCGCTCCTGCGGCCCCGTGGGAATCGATCGGTGAAGTTTGTCGCCGGTGGCGTGATTTCTGGGGTCTTGTTCTGGTTAGTTCTCCTTCAGAGCGGATGGTTGCCTCGATTACCTGTTTTCAAGGTCCTGAGCGCGTTGGCCTCAACAGTGCCTGAAGCCGAACCGACGGAGGGACTCGTGGCGTATTATCCCCTGGATGGAGACGCTCAAGACCACAGCGGCCGAGGTCATCACGGCACCCTCTTCGGAGTGTCCTGGGCCGCTGACGCCTCCAAGACGCCCTCCCGCGCAGCGCATTTCAATGGTGAGGCCGGCATTAGCATCCCGGAGTTTCCGGAGTCGGAGACCAATGCCTTTTCGACGGTATTGTGGGTGCTCGCACCGCAGACCAACCACGAAAAGATCTCCACCCAAGGTAAGCTCTTGATCAAGGATCGAGGTGTTGGAGATCGAGACTCACCCGGGCGTCAATGGACTCTGGCGCTCGATCATGGCATCGTGAAAAGTGAAGTCTGGGTCCATCCGGAGGGAGGACCCAACATTTTTAGCTCCCAGTATATTCCCCAAGATTACTCGGGAAATGCTTGGATCCACCTGGTCCAGACTTGGGACGGGCGTCGCTTGGAATTGTGGATTGACGGCGAACGGAGGGACTCCACGTCTGCGGTGGGGGCCTTGGCTTTAGGCGATTCGCCGGTCCGAATCGGCTGGGATCAATACTACTTCTTCAAGGGCGACATCGACGAAGTGCGAATCTATGACCGCGCCCTTTCCGATGACGAAGTCCGAGGACTGTTCCGCTTGGGTTTGCGCAGAGCCCTGAGTCAGTGGTGGGCCAGGTTGTCGGGCGACTAATGCGATGGAGGTGCGATGGGGGGTTGCTGGACCTTCCAAGCTAGACCATTCTTCGCGGCGTGACCCTCTGTTTTGCCATTGCGTGCCGCGCTCTTCAAATCCGTTGTCACGGTGTCGCTTGGGTGGTGTTGATGAGCCTTTGTTCCGTGGCCCTCCAAGCCGGAACCGCACCCACGTCGGAACCGCGCGTGGATTTCAACCGACAGATTCGTCCCATTTTCTCGGAACATTGCTTTGCCTGCCATGGCCCGGATGAGGGCAAACGCAAGGCCGGGTTACGCCTCGACCGTCAGGAAGACGCCTTTCAAACGCTCAAATCTGGTCAGCATGCCTTGGTCGCTGGTCAGCCCGAAAAGAGCACTCTGGTCGAGCGGATCCTGACGAAGGATCCCGACGAGATCATGCCGCCACCCAAGCATGGAAAGCCCCTCTCGCCCGCTCAGATTGAACTCCTCCAGCAATGGGTGCGACAGGGAGCTGGCTGGCAACAGCACTGGTCGTTCATCGTGCCCACCGCCCCGGAGTTGCCGCGAGTTCAAGACGGCAAGTGGGCCCGCAATGCCATCGATACCTTCGTTCTGTCTCGATTGGAGTCCGAAGGGCTCAAGCCCAATCCGGAGGCCGACTCGGTTAGCTTGCAGCGCCGTGTCACCCTCGATCTCACCGGTTTGCCTCCCACTGTGGAGGAAGTCGACGCCTTCCTCGCTGACAAGCGTTCGGATGCGTATGAGCGCCTCGTCGATCGTCTGATGGATTCCCAGCATTACGGAGAGCGTGTCGGTCAGAACTGGCTTGATTTGGCGCGCTACGCCGACACGAGCGGATACCACTTCGATGGCGTTCGGTTCATGTGGTTGTGGCGAGACTGGGTGATCGATGCCTTCAATGCCGACAAGCCCTTTGACCAATTCACCGTCGAGCAGTTGGCGGGCGATCTCTTGCCCAATCCTTCCGTCAGTCAGCGGGTGGCCACTGGTTTTGTGCGCAACAACATGACCAATGACGAGGGCGGCGCCGATCCGGACGAGTACCTCAACAAGTACGTGGTGGATCGGGTCAACACCGTGGGGGCCACCTTTATGGGGTTGACCGTGGGCTGCACCGAGTGCCACGACCACAAGTACGATCCCATTAGCACCAAGGAATTTTACCGGCTCTATGCGTTCTTCCACAACGTGCCGGAAAAGGGGCTCGATCGCATCCGCACCGACAACCCGCCACCGCGCCTGCCGGTGCCGACGTCCGATCAGGCTGCCCGGTTCGTGGAGGCCGATTTCGCCCTCAAGGATGCCGAGAAGACTCTCCAGGACCGGAACAACGAATTGGGCGAGACTCAGGAGAAATGGGAGCGAGAACTGGGCGAAAAGTCTCCAGTGCTGGCGTCGACCCACGGCGTGACGGTCCGGTGGAATTTCGATGGCACCCTAGATCCGGCAGTCGCTTGGAAGGGAACCAACGCGCCCGAGTTTGCTGATGCTCGTTTGGGTAAAGCATTGAAGCTCGATGGCAAGGCCCATGCCGAGACCGCTTCGCGCTCGGACTTGGGGCGCACCAACGCCTTCGCGGTGGCCGCATGGGTTCGGATCCAAGGCGATGGTGCCGTCTTGAGCCAAATGGAAAAAGGCCCCGGATACCGCGGGGTGGACCTACTCATTTCAGATCGACGCCTCCAAACCCACCTCATCCATGCTTGGCCCGAGGACGCGATTAAGGTCCGCACCAAAGAGCAGTTGGCTCAGAACCAGTGGCTTCATGTCGCAATGAGTTACGATGGATCGGCCAAGGCCTCCGGCGTTCAACTCTTCGTCAACGGAGTGCGCAAGGATCTGGAGACCGAGAAGGACCAGCTCAAGGGGTCCTTTGCCACTCAAGAACCCCTTCGCATCGGCTCCCGTAATGGAGAGTCTTTCTTGACCGGTCAGTTGGATGACTTGCGGATTTATTCTCGGACGCTCACCGCCACCGAGGCGCAGTCACTGACCTTTGAGGGCTATGCGGCGATTGTGGCCAAGTCGCGAGGCAAGCGCTCTGACGAAGAACGCAGTGAGGTGGCTCGTTTCTACCGCGAGAACCATGCGGTCGACTTCCTGCGAGCCGAGAAGGCACTAGCCCAGGCGCGCCGCAACAAGGACGCCTTCTATTCCAAAATTCCGACCACTCTCATCATGGAGGAGTTGGATCCCCCTCGGGAGACGTACGTGTTGGTTCGGGGCGACTTCCGCACGCGGGGGGAACGGGTGCAACCAGGGACTCCCTCCTTCCTGCCGTCACTGCCCGCAGGTCCGACCAACCGCCTGACGTTGGCCCGTTGGTTGGTTTCCAAGGAGCACCCGCTCACGGCCCGAGTAACGGTTAATCGCTACTGGTCGATGCTCTTCGGCTCCGGCTTGGTCAAGACGGCCAACGATTTTGGTTCACAAGGGGAGTGGCCCAGCCATCCGGAGTTGCTCGACTTTCTGGCGGTCCGTTTCCGCGACGGAGGCTCTGGAGCTGCGACGACTCAGCGGCGCGGCCAGAAGACTCCTCACCTCAAGCCCTGGAGCGTGAAGGACCAATTGCGCCTGATGGTGACTAGTTCCACCTATCGGCAGGCGGCGACGGCTACCCCGGAGAAGCTGACACGAGACCCCTACAATCGACTCTTCACCCGCGGTCCGCGCCTGCGGTTGGACGCCGAATACATCCGCGACAACGCGCTGGCCGTCTCAGGCCTGCTCAACCCGAAGATGGGTGGTCCGAGCGTCAAGCCCTATCAACCGCCGGGCATCTGGGACGGCACCGACTCGGTCTTCGTTCAAGATCATGGCCAGGATCTCTATCGCCGAGGCATGTACGTGTTCTGGAGACGCTCGGCGCACTACCCGTCCTTCGCGACATTCGATGCGCCGAACCGCGAGGTTTGCACGTTCTTGCGCCAGCGGACGCAAACCCCGTTGCAATCTCTCGTACTCATGAATGACCCCGCCTTCGTCGAAGCGGCCCGCGGCCTTGCGCAGCGGGTGCTGAAGGAGGAACCAGCCAATCTCGACCGTCGGTTGATCCGCGCCTTCCGGCACACCTTGGGTCGCAAGCCCCAGCCCGACGAGGTGGCCGTGCTGAGGCAAACTCACGAACAGCAGTTGGCCCGCTTCCAGGCCGACCCGGCGGCCGCCAAGGCCCTCATTGCCGTGGGCGAGTCTAAGGCTCCCGAATCCTCCGATCCTGCCGCGCTGGCAGCCATGACCGCAGTGGCCAACGTGCTCCTCAACCTCAACGAGACCATCACCAAGTGAACCCCTCCTACCTTCAGGGCGAAGCCGAGCGCATACTGACCCGGCGTACGTTCCTTACCCGCAGCTCTACGGGCCTCGGTGCCATGGCCTTGGCCTCGCTGTTGCCGGCGCACCTCCGGGGAGCGTCGGGCAAGTCAACCACACAGGCCGTCCCGGGTGCGCTGAAGGCGTTGCATTTACCGCCGAAGGCCAAGCGGGTCATCTACCTCTTCCAATCGGGCGCGCCCTCGCACCTCGATCTTTTTGACCCCAAGCCCAAGCTCAAGGAGATGACCGGCCAGGAGTTGCCGCCGAGCGTCCGACGGGGGCAGCGCATCACCGGCATGACGGCCGGACAGTCGGTGCTCAAGTGCGTGGGATCTCCCTTTGAGTTCAAGAAGTACGGCAAGAGCGGGATGGAGATCACGTCGCTCATGCCCAATATCGGAGCGGTGGCCGATGATATTTCCCTGATTCGCACCATGCATGTCGATGCGATCAACCACGATCCGGCCGTGACCTTTTTTGGCACCGGTAATCAGCAGCCCGGACGCCCCACCATGGGTTCATGGATTGCTTATGGGTTGGGCTCGGAGAATGCGAACCTGCCGTCGTATGTCGTGCTCGTCAGCGGCAGCGGTGGGCAATCGCTTCAAGCCCGGTACTGGGGCAACGGGTTCCTCTCGGCCAACTACCAAGGCGTTCAATTGCGCAGCCAAGGGGACCCAGTTCTTTATGTCTCTAATCCGCCGGGGATGAGCGGTGACTCGCGCCGTCAACTGCTCGACGCCATGCAGACACTCAACCGCAAGCGTCTGGGAATTCTGGGCGATCCGGACATCGCCTCGCATATCGAGAGTTACGAGTTGGCCTTCCGCATGCAGACGAGCGTGCCGGAGTTGGTGGACTTGTCTACCGAACCCGAATCGGTGCTCAAGTTGTATGGGGCTCAGCCCGGCAAATCGTCCTTTGCCAACAACTGCCTCTTGGCGCGTCGCCTGGCCGAGCGCGGGGTTCGCTTCATCCAATTATGTCACCGCGACTGGGATCATCACGGTGGATTGCCCGATGGCATTAAGGCCCAGACCCGCAACACCGACCAAGCCAGCGGCGCCCTCATCCAGGACCTTAAGCAGCGTGGGCTTCTTGACGACACGCTGGTTGTCTGGGGCGGTGAGTTTGGGCGCACCGCTTATTCGCAGGGCGACATTAGTGCCAACAGCTTTGGTCGCGACCATCATCCCCGGTGTTTTTCGCTGTGGATGGCTGGCGGTGGCGTCAAGCCCGGCATGGTGTATGGGCGCACCGACGACTTCGGCTACAATATCGTCGAAGACCCGGTGAACGTGCACGACTTGCACGCCACGATGCTGCACCTCCTGGGCATTGAGCACACCCGCTTCACGCACCGCTTCGAAGGCCGCGACTTCCGCCTCACCGACATCGCCGGAGAGGTTATCAAACCCTTGTTGGCGTAGGCTCCGCGGGATCGGTCCTGCGCCCGCAGAGAAGCTCGGAGGAGGAGGAGCTTTCGCGCTGTGCGCGAGGGGAGGTGTTGATCGCTTCTAACGCGGGCTACGGACCGATCCCGCTCCGCTGGCGTACCTTTGGTTTGATATCGGTCCTGCGCCCGCAGGGAAGCTCAGGCAAGGGGATGCTTTCGCGCTACGCGCGAGGGGCTGGGATGATCGCTTCCAGAGCTCGCTACGGACCGATCCCGCTGCTGTCGGTGTTGCCTGAGGCATCGAACCCTCTGCCGGTCATCGCGGCGGGCTTGCCTCCCAAGCCGGGATCCATGATCCCTAACCCACCAAGATCCCGGGCATGGATGAAGGGATCCCACTGGCCGTATTTCCAAATTCGGAAATCGTTCCCTGACCCCTTCTCTGGGCAGTTGATCGGTTCATCAATTGCATACATTCTGTATGCGTGCGGATTATCAAAGAAGGCTTCATCAGGGACGCCGCTATGGCGTATCCGAAGGCTGCCAAGTACCTGACGATCTAGATTGCCACCGTGCGAGCGGCCCGCTGGCAGAATCTGTCCGATCTGCGGCGAGTTTATCCGAGCGCGGATCTGGTGGCGGTGGGAAGCGGGAAGTCGGTCATCGTGGTCAACGGTTGCGGCAGCACCTACCGGCTGATCGCGGCCGTCCACTTCGACCACGGGATGGTGTACACGTTGCGCTTCTTCACGCACGCCGAGTACAGCAAGGACAAATGGAAAGACGAGTTATGAAGGCTAAGAATGGACTGCAGTTTCCGGCATTGCCGAAGGATTACGCGGGGCTTTGCCGGCTTCAGATGCCGCGCCCGGTCCACGACCGGGTGGAGTACGCCAACGTGGCGGAGGTCACCGATGCGATGGCCTTGTGGCAGGAGGACTTCACGGCCGATCAACGGGATTACTTCGACCTGCTCTGCGGATTGCTCGAGGACTACGATCGGGCGCACCTGCGTTGGCCCAAGGTGGGGGTGCGGGCCCGGCTGAGACATCTGCTCGACGAATCCGGGATGTCGGCTGCCGATCTGTCGCGGCTCCTGGGTGGGAGCCGGAACCTCGGGGCCATGATTCTCAGGGGCGATCGAAATCTGACCGTGGCGCACATCCGCAAACTGGCAGACCACTTCCGCGTTAGCCCGGAACTCTTCATCTGAAGAAGACTGCATAGGCGACGGGGCAGGGAACTGCGGCGAGGTCAGGGAACGGGCTCAGGAAACGGTTTCCGATTTTGGAAACGCGAGTGGTGGAACGCATTCATCACTGCCCGTGATCTTGGCGGGCTGCCTCGTGCGGAAATAGGCCCCGTCCGGTGAGGCGAATACGGTCCTAGGGAACTCCTTTCAAGGCGTCGTATCTCTGGAAACTCCATTCATCGGACTGTCACTCAGAGAGAATTGCGAGTCGCTTGAGCCTTACCCGGCGCTCAGGTCTCCCTCAAAGCACGGCAAGTCCCGTCACGACTGTAACCACAAAGATGCAGGTAACCATCCCTGAGGAGGTTCGCCGGATGTTCCCGGTGCAAGCAGGGTCTCGACTCTCGTGGTCGGTCGAAGGAGAGAAGCTCGTGGCCTGGCGCGTTCGGGGCGTCAGTGAATTGCGCGGCTGCCTCCAGTCGGAGGTGGCGTTTCCTGGCATCGAGGCCGAGAAGGCTGCTGTCGCTGCCAACCGGGCCAGCCACTGCCAGCACCGTTCCGAAACCCACGTAAATCTGCCGGTTTGAAAACCGCGGTTTTGCCGTGTTCTTGGGGTGCGTTTTCTTCCTGTATGAGCGCTCGCGTTTCTTCCTTCTTCCAGATGAGGCCGAATGCGTTCGTGACCTACCAGACTTGATAGGATTTCTCTCGGACGAACCGTCATCACGGCCAATGCGATGGCCGCGTTGGACCATTATGTCAGCAGCGTTCAGGAAGCCCTTTGAGCCAAACGCGCCATGCGTTCGGCTCGTTCTAGTACGATAACACTTGGAACCTGCGCCGCCGCTTCACCTTCGGGTGATTCATCGAACCGACGACAGGCTTCCGCAAGGCGATCGGCCATTTCTTTCAAGCGCTGACGCACCATGGGCCAACTCAGCCCAGCAATTTTTGCCAATTGCTGGAAATGCTCCGGCGATACCTCCGCCAGCGTTCCCGCGGTTCCGATCTTCATCGAGAGACGTTTCGAGAGCTCGGGCCAAGCCAGGGTGCAAACCTGATCGTAGAGCGGTGCCAGGCGGCGCTCTTTCGCCGAGTACAAGAATGAAAAATTCTTGCTGTGTGCATCCGCGTTGCCGGTCAGCGCGGCAAAGATCACCCCGTCCAGAAAGTCACGAATGTCGATCACCGGTACCGACGACCACTCGCGGATCAGGCTAAAGCAGTCCTTCAGAGAGGGCCCTCCTTCCTGCTGATACTTGCGGGAGGCGGGAAACCCCAGTGCCTGACAAAAATCCTCCTGATGCAATCGCTGGACACTGCCATCTGGCCCCGCAGCCCGATCGTATCGTTTGATGATAAGGCACGGGGTCTTGCCGATGATCTGTCGGTGGCATTCGGCCACCCTGAGTCCGACCTCGCGAGCCAGGGCCATGCACCAGGCTTCGTTGGCCACCAATCCGGGAAAACGCGCTGGCTCCGGTTTGAGAATGTGTGTGCTCGGTGTTTCGTCCAACGGCAGCGCGACCCGCATTTCGGCTGGAGCGCCATCCTCCGCGACAATCATCGGAAGTTTGACCTGTGCCCCCGCTAGAGAAAGTCGGAGTCCCGATTCACCCGCCATGAGAGGCTGCTGAGGGAGCCGCTCCACGATGGATGCCAGAGCTGGTTCATCCAGCCAACGAAGCGCCCCGGTTCGCGAAGCAGCCATTGGCACATCTTCCGGAAGGAGCGAAACGGCTCCGGCGCAGTCCCCGCCGATCCGTTCTAGAATCGCAAAGTCATTGCCGCCGCTGACTCCGAGGATTGAAGCGATTCGATCGCGCGGTTCCGCCTCGGGAAGAAGGCCCGAGAAAAAAGCGCGCACCGCGCGACCGGAAAAGGGTTCTTTCTTAAGGGGCAATTGTCGCGACAGCGGAAAGCCCGGGCCCGTTGCCAGCCAGTCGGCGTCGTAGGCAAATGCCGGCTCCTCGGCGTCGAAAAGAACGCCCACCCGCACCCCGTTGAGGTACACGACGAGGCGCTTCATGATTCGACCACTTTGAGGCGCAATCCGAGGGCCTGAAGAATTCCCAAGGCTTTGCCGAGCTGGCAGGTAGGTTTTCCCTGCTCCAACTCGATGATGAAACGCAGACCGGTGCCGGAAGCCAATGCGAGGTCCTTCTGGGTGACCTTCAACCGCTTCCGGGCCAAACGAACCGTCTCACCGAGAGCTTTGGAGTCAACGATGTCCATATTACCGATCGGTAATCTATTCCGCGTTCGATAGGCCGGCAATTGAAATGTTCCCGTAAGGGAATTAGTGTTCCACAAACGTCCGAGCGCTCCGAATAATTCCCGAACGGGAACCTTTAAAGGGATTGCTCGATCGTATTCCTCACTGGAGCTCTCACTCAGATTCTGCCCGCCTGCAATCATTGATCTCGGCGGGCTGGGATTCCTATTGCCCGGCTCGGGAGTCGAGGATGGCGCGATAATCGCCGTCAGGTGCGTTACTTCAGCCAACACCGGCGGAGCCGAACCCGGGTGCGCCGAAACTGTCCGAGAGTCCCGAGGGAAAGCATTCTTCGTCCGCCCGGTCGATCTAGGATCGAAAACCATTTCCTCACCTGGTTTCCGTCTCATAGAAAGGATCACAATTCCGCTCCAATCGGGACTTGGGACGGGGTCAGAAACGTTTTGATCAGGACACCCCGGCCGCAAACGGTCATCGAAGGAAAACGCTTGAACCAATCACCGTCCGGCACCTCGGGATTGGTGTCGAGCCAGACGGCCAAAGAGTTGAGGGCCAGAGCGTCGATGCTGCGCTCGGCGATCCGTTGGAGCAGATGCCCCAAAAGCGCCCTTGGGATGTCTTTGCGTTGGACCTTCGGCATCAAGAGCCGGCGTAGAAGCCTTCGGTGATTTGTGTGATCAACTTTGCGGACGTTGCTGAGGTCTTGCTCTTGGCCAGGCGTTGGGCGAGGTGGCCGAGTTCATCGGGCGACATGGGCTCGGCGATCAGCTTGATCTTGAGACCTACAGCGTGGGCTGCGCGGCTCATCGAGCGGAAGGTGATGGATGTATTTTCAGCATCGAGGATGCGCCGGACGGCGGTGCGTCCGGTCCCGATACGTGCCGCCAAGGCGCTGATGGAGAGATTGTCTTCCTCCATTTTCTGGAGGATCGACGCAGCGAGGGAGCGCTTGAGCTCCAGCTCGGGTGAGACGGCGGACCGAGTAGGCATGGTGGTAAGGTGGTTCACATTTGGACCAGTGTCAAAGTTGGAGCTGGAACCGCGTCGACCTACGTCATTTGAAAGAGTTCTTTGCGCTACGGGCATCCGTCCGATGGTGGGCCTTGTTCCAAAAAAGGGGTCAGAAAAAGGGGTCAGTGAAAAGGGGTCAGTTCTTAGTATTGATATGTGAAGCGGAAACGTGAAAAGGGGTCAGTTCTTAGTATTGATATGTGAAGCGGAAACGGGCTCGGGGAACGGAAAAGGGGTCAGTTCTTAGTATTGATATGTGAAGCGGAAACGGGCTCGGGGAACGAATTCCGGATTTGGGAAATGCGGTCAGTGGAATGCCTTCATTTATTCCCGTGATCTTGGCGGTCTGGGATTCATGGTTTGGAAAAGGGGTCACCCATTAGTGCACACCGTCAAACGATAAAACGTCTCCGTCCCCAAATTTTCTTCTTTAGGTGCTTTTCTCTCGGGCCGAGGCCCCTTTGCGGT
>CAJAHH010000115.1 GCA_903939515.1 uncultured Verrucomicrobiota bacterium | reverse complement strand
TGTGAGGAGCCTGTCCCTTGTGAGGAGCCTGTCCCTTGTGAGGAGCCTGTCCCTTGTGAGGCAGAAGGCGACGATTAGGTGAAAATCAGAAAGTCAACACCAAGACCGGGTGGAGGAAATTTGACTGAGCCGAACCGGTTCAATCCGATCGGTCGGCAACAGAGGGACTTCTTCTCAGCGAGTTTTATGGTTCACGCTTTCCGAGCATCGCATTGACCGGTGCAATGTTCGTTCCGTTCCGTGCCCGAGAAGCCGCGGCACGGTTTGATCGCATCCCTCTCGCCTCGTTCTCAGAGGTTTCCGCCGCTCCAGCCGAACTTCTCGCGAAGTGTTGCAAAGAAACTACTGCCCTCGGGGCGTAAGAGTTTCACGACATGGTGGCTCCGGCGTATCAGGACCCGGTCGCCGGTGCAGAGGAGGGTCTGTTGTTGGCCGTCACCAGCAAGGGTGGCTTCCAGACGGCGGCTGAGAAGGGTGACTTGGACGACTGAGTCGAGGCTCATCACCACGGGGCGGATCGAAAGAGTGTGCGGGCAAATCGGCGTCAGCGTCAGCACATCGGCATCAGGGCTGACAATGGCACCACCGGCTGCCAGGGAATAGGCTGTAGATCCTGTGGGGGAACTTGCAATGAGACCATCGCAACGGTAACGCGTCAGGAGTTCACCATTCACGGCGACTTCCAACTCGATGAGGCGGGAGGCGAGTCCGCGGCTCAAAACAAAATCATTCAGCGCGGTCTGGACCGCGGAGGATCCGTCGCGGTGGATGACGGCCTCCAGCAGTGCTCTGTTTTCGATGCGGAACCGACCAGCAACGACCGTGCGCAGTGCGTCGGCTACATTGGCCTCCTGAACGGCTGCAAGAAACCCAAGGTGCCCGGCATTGATCCCGAGGATGGGAACCCCGGACCCGGCGGTTTCGCGGGCCACCTGAAGCATGGTTCCGTCGCCACCGAAAACGAGCAGGAGATCACATTGCAGAGCCAGCGAGCCGGGATCGGTGGTCGTGGGAATTGTATTGAGTCGCGCGAACTGAGCAGTGACCGAGTCGCAGAGGATATCTCGCCCGAGGCGTTTGAGCTGGGTGACAGCCTTTCGGATGACCGCGATGCTTCGAGGTTTCTCAGGATTAGCGATCAGGCCGATCCGTTGGAGTGCGTCAGCGGTTTTTTTCACGTGATTCGTTCCAGGTACGCCAGAAACTCCTTGTTCCCGGCGGGGCCCCGCAAGGGGGATTCGGTGACCCCGCGCCAGGCCAGCGTGGGGAGGTCCGTGGCGACAAAGCTTTCCAGGTTAGTGATCACGCGGGCATGAATTTGAGGATCGGTGATCACTCCGGCTCCGCGATCCACCTCTTCCTTGCCTGCTTCAAACTGGGGTTTGATCAGGGCGACGATGGTGCCGCCAATTCGGAGAAACCCTGGAATAGGAGGCAGGATCAGTCGCAGGCTGATGAAGGAGCAGTCGGCCACCGCGACATCGAATTGAGAGGATGAGGCTCCGAGTTGATTGAGGGTCAGGCTCCGGGCGTTAGTGCGTTCCAGTACCATGACCCGAGGATCTTGTCTGAGTTTCCAGGATAATTGTCCGTGTCCCACATCCACGGCATGGACGGAGGCTGCGCCGTGTTGGAGAAGACAATCAGTGAATCCTCCGGTGCTGGCGCCCAGGTCGATACACCGACAGGCCTGGACAGAAATGGCGAAATGTTGCAGGGCGTGTTCGAGCTTGTGACCGCCTCGGGAAACATACCGATCCCCGCTGAGTAACTCGACGGTGTCACCGTCGCGAACCCAATCACTCGATTTTTGGGCGGGGTGTCCGTTGATTCGGACCTGTCCGGCCATGATGGAGCGCTGGGCTTGCGAACGAGATTCGCACAGACCTCGGTCCACCAGGGTTTGATCGATTCGAGCCTTCAAGTGTCGTGGGAGTCTGCGTGCGCTGGGGGGGTGAGGCAAAGCCCGATAGCTGAGCATGTGTTACCGATAATGAAAAACTTGCTCAAAACTATCGGTTTGAAAACCGCTGCCTGCGCGAGGGTTGGAAGGGTGGCTTGCTTGGGGGTAGTGGACTACGGACGCTTGTTCGGTGTGCAGGCCTGCAAAGCGTTCATAGCAACCACGGTAAGAAGGAAGACGGGCTGACATCGGGCGGTGAACAACAGACCTCTGCAAGGCTGGGATCGCATCGGGTTCTCAGCAACGTTCCGGAATTAACGGAAAGTTGCGGGTTTAAAATCCGCGGTTTTGCCAGATCCTCGGATTCGTTTTCTTTCCGGATGAGCGCCAGCGTTTCTTCCTTCTTCCAGATGAGGTCGAATGCGTCCGGGGCCCACCAGAGTTGATCGGAATTCGTTTGGATAACCGACAAGCTCCGGCCGGATCGATAATCCGTTGAGTTTCCGGGCTCAGTGGTTTCACACCGCCACTGACATGAGGGTTTCAGAGCGGCAACTTTCCGTGGGTTTCGGAACGGCACTGACAAGCCTGACGAGGATCCATGGGATCGGTTGCCTAAACCGAGTCGTTTGGTTATCGTTTGAAGATGTCAGAGATCGCCAGCTATGTGGTTCATGGAGCCGCTCAGGTCACTCCTTCCACATTAGAAAAAGTCCTTCGGAGTCTTCCGATGTGGAAGGTGGAGTTTGCGCAAATTAACGCGCCGCACTTTCCCCATTTGGTCAACCAACTTGAGTTCTTGGCTGACTTGGTTGAAGACGTCGCCGAAGGCGTCTACAAAGACTTGCCCTACAGTGCATTGGCTTCTGCCGTCTTTGCTATTACCTACGCCCACAAAAAGACCGACCTGATTCCGGATCTTACCCCGATCATGGGGCACGCCGATGATTCGAGCGTGGCTCGAGCAGTCTTAATCCTCCACGAAAAGGCTTTGGCTCGTTACGCCGAGGCCATGGAATTGGATTGGGAGACTATCACCAGTAAGCCCTGACCGGTTGGCTGAGTTGCGGGACAAACCTGCTCCAAGCTGTCCGTGCCGTTCGGTGTGATCTGCAAAGGTAAAACTTTGATTGCGCAGCGGGACTTAAGTTCGCGCGCTAGTCGGCCATCATGAATGGAAGATTCTGAGGTCAGCGGACCAATTGGATTGGATGCGCTATTCGGTTCGGCAACCTAGGGTCAGCAGGATGTTGGCCCAGAGTGCGCGGTCTCCTGTTTGGACGGTCAGGACGTGGTCAGCGGACTCCACATGCCCGTAGAAGTCCCATTTCAGGATGGGCTCCAGCGCCAAATTTGATCCCGCGTTCCGAATCACTTTGCGGAACTCCTGCCAGACGGGTGGTTCACCCAGAGATGCGTAGGGGTCATCGGACGGTATCCCCATCACTTGGACGTGATCCACAGGAACCGCGGACAAGATTGCCTGAAGGACCTGGGTCACCGAAACCACTCCAGGTGAAAGGTTCAGGCACACCAGTGTCGCGTTAGGTCCCTTCTTGGTCGAAGCAGGGTAGTTGCCGTCAGCGATCAGGATCTTTGCATGGTGCCCTGCTCTTCCGAGGATCGCATTGATTTCCGGGTGGATCAGTTGGTGATTCAGCATGGGGAATGAAGAGGGTGATCGGTTGAATTACCTTCTACGATGAGGTTTGTGTTCACCGACCGAAAGCCGTCCGAAAACTTTCGAGAGTTTTTGCGGCAGCCGTCTGAGGATCGGGCCATGGGAAAATCTCTCCGGAAACAAATCCCTCGTAGCCGACATCCATCAAGGCTTGGGCGATGTGCTTGGTAGGTGTGTGACCGAAACCCATGGCACGCCGGTTGGAATCGGCGAAGTGAACATGTCCTATTCTGTGCCCAGCCTTGCGGATGGATTCCGCCAGATCCACCTCTTCCATATTCATGTGAAACAAGTCTGCCAGCAGTTTCACATTTCGAGTGTTGAGTGTCTCAAGGAAGTCGGAGGCCTCTGACAGCGTGTTGAACAGATTGGTCTCGTAGCGGTTGAGTGGTTCGTAAAGCAGAGGGACGCCGTGGGCGTGGGCTCTGGGTCCCAGTTGGTTGAGTTCCATTCTGAGCCAATCGAGAGCTTGATCTCGAGACACACCATCCCCATGCCGACCCTGCATCGAGCCAATAATGGCAGGAGCCCCGAAACTGCCGGCAAAGTCCACAATGCCTCCGATAAAATCTTGCGCGGCAGCCCTCACAGAGTGGTCTGGATCGGTCAATCGTAGTCTTCGAGTCAACCAACCCGCCCCGGTGCCCATTGCAGCTAATTGGATCGAATATTTTTGGAGCCACCCGCGAAGCAAAAACCCGTTGATGTCATTCGCATGACTTGGGAAAATTTCAACCCCGTCAAATCCAGTTGCAGCAGCGGCAGCAATTCCAGTTTCGAGATCCCCGTGGTAGACAAAAGGCCCCCCCATTGACTCCGGAACGATTGAAACCGTGATGGCTGAACGGATCATGTGGTTTTTTGGAGTCTTCAGAGAGACGGGAAACCAAGTTCGAAAATAGCATGCCTACGCGGTAGGCGGTAGGCGGGTAAAAGAAGAATGGTGCGCGCTGCAGGGTTCGAACCTGCGACCCCTTCCGTGTGAAGGAAGTGCTCTACCGCTGAGCTAAGCACGCACTCAGATAGCGACAGAATGAAACCCTCCTCCTCGCTGCCTCTCAAGCAAAACCTGAAAAAATAAAACCCAGTAAAAGCGGGATTTATATAAAGATAAAGTGACAGGTTCAAAGTTATTGACGTGGAGGGGGATGTGGATAGTTTTAGGGGATGAGGTTGGCGCGGATTAAGGGGCAGGACGGGAGGAGTGCTGTATACCATTGTATTTCGAGGACTGTGGGTGGGGAGAAGCTCTTGAATGAGGCGTGTCGGGAGAAGATGTCTGAGATTCTGATGTCGCTTTCGGCGTTCTGCGGGTTGGAGGTGATTACCTACTGCATGATGGCCAATCACTTTCATTTGCTAATCCGGGTGCCGGAAGTCCGTGAG
>CAJAHH010000114.1 GCA_903939515.1 uncultured Verrucomicrobiota bacterium | reverse complement strand
TTTGGAATTGTAATCCAGCGACTCCAACACGACTGACGCCAATACCTGTAGAAAGCCAGTGACAATCCATGGCAGAGCCCCCAAAATATGAATGTCCAATTTGCGCCATGCCAAAGGCCTGCCAAGATGAAGGTGATGACAATGTTCAGATACGTTCGAGCATTACCTAAACGATCACCACCCAAGGGGATGTACAAATAATCGCGAAACCATGTCGACAAGGTTTGATGCCAACGTCTCCAGAAATCTTGGATGTTAACTGCAAAGTACGGTTGGGAAAAGTTTGGGGATAGTTCAAAACCCATGGTATTGGCCAGGCCTCGCGCTATTAACGAATAACCGGCAAAATCTCCATAAATTTGCCCTCCGAACGCTAGGGTGCCCAAGAAGATGACCACGCCTCCAGCATCCGGGGAAGTAAACACTAGATCGGACAGTGGCGCCAAATAGTCCGCAATCACGACTTTAAGCACGAAGCCCCACAAGATGAACCACAAACCCCGCGAAACAAGATTCATATCGATGGACCGCGTTTCACGGAACTGTGGTAGTAGAAACGAGGCTCTCTCGATGGGGCCCGCCACCAGTTGTGGGAAAAATGTCAGAAAGGCGAAATACTTGAAGATATTCCTCTCGACAGAGATCTCTCCACGATAGACGTCCAAGGTATAGGACAAGGCTTGAAATGTATAAAAAGAAATACCTGCCGGGAGCAGAATTTGTAAAGTAGAGTGTGAATTCGAGATCCCGATTCGGTCCAATACAATCGCCGCGGATTCGATAAAAAATCCGGCGTATTTAAAAAACCCCAAAGTCCCGATGTTAGAAAAAATGCTCAACATCAGCCATCGTTTTTGAATATCCTTGTTCGTTTGATCTGAAATCTTGATAGCACAGAAGAAATCAATGCCACCGGTCAGAATAAGCAATCCAAGGAACCTCCAATCCCAAGATCCATAAAAATAGAAACTGGAAACAAGGATCAATCCATCACGGTGATGCTGCTTGTGACGTGCCAGCCAATACAACAACGTCACAACTAAAAAGAATATGATGAACGCGTTGGAATTAAATATCATTGCTTACAAGTTGTCGAAACCAGTGCCTTTGGGAACTCAAAAGTCGTTGGCAATATTCGACTCAAGTGGACGATGTTACGATCCTAGGGAAGATCAGTCGATTAACTGTCTCTCAACCCACGCTACCAAAAGGGCGCACTTTAGAACCGTTATCTTGGTCCGCGATTTCATTGCCAATAATAACCGCGCGCCGTATCGGCAAACAAGGCGGAGATCCCCAAGCCTTCCATTCGTTTCCTTCCGCAAGCCTCGGAGTGCCCATCGATGAACCATCCATTGACCATTCGAGAGTGTCGGGCCATGACGTTGGTGGAGTCGGAGCGGAAAAAATGCAACTGTTCTTGAGTGAACCCTCCGACTGCAACACTCGTGGTGTCACCAAGGTGGAAGTAATCCGACGGCCTTTCGATGGAGTCCGACTTTAAGAAACCGAGAATTTCACCTTCCGATATCTCACCACGATAATTTTCCTTCGGCGGATCCGTGCGGACTCCATAGGTGCGATACCAATCGACAAAGGCTTTCGGCTTGTAAGTTGGGCAGACAAAAGTGTCCCTTGGCATCCCAGCCACATTGGTATTAAGCAACGCACCCCAAGTGTTGGGAACTCGATTTGGCACCGGAGCGGTCGCCTCTGAACCAAGCTGGATGAATCCTTTGTTGTCGATACTGTACTGAATCAGTGCCAATCCCAATTGTTTTGTCTGATTAATACACTTGACGCCTCGCGCCCGTTGTTGGGCGTTGGAGAGTGCAGGAAGAAGCATTCCGGCTAAAATGGCAATGATTGCTATAACCACTAATAACTCGATCAGTGTGAAGCCGTTTTTTACTGAAATAGAGTTTGTTTCGCGCTTCATACCGGAGCTTTCATAGACAAAGATTTTTCCGTGGGAAGGTTGACCTCGCTTTTTAGTCTAAGCACAATTTACACCTTCCAGAAAATTTACTGGATTGAAGGTGGCGGCGGCTCCGTCATCGGGTCAATCCAAAATCGTTAAAACCCGGGTTTTGCAGCAGGGTCTTTTGTTGTGACCGGTTCAGTCTTCGTGGGCGCAGAATGCGAGGGATGGGTTGGTTTAGGTTCGTTACCAAATGACGGGGATTTAATCGCCCGCGAAACATCGATTGAGGATTCTCAGGAGCGCGTTGCGGCATAGGGCTCGATGAGTCAGAAGAGTTCGGTTTTGGCTCCGAGATTTCTCCTCCCCCATCAGCGCATCCCGCCGCCAATGGTTGCGGCTTTCGATGCGGGCCAAATGAGCTTGGATCCAATGCTGTCATTGCTTGGATGTCAGATCCGCGGGCTCGGGACTGCGGATGAATTAGGTGGTCTCTTCCGTGATCTTGCCTGAGTGCTTCTCGGTTCTCAGACTCCCGACAACCACTAGGCTTCGGTTGTACGGAAAATCTCCTGCCATTTCATTGATGGCGAAGGCGTGCAGGGCTCGGTTGTCGATGCGGCCGTGACCTAATTTGATTTCCTCGAAAAGGAGGGGTGCGGGAGTTGACACTTTTGTTGTGCCAGTTTCTCCAGATGGGGGTGACTGCCTTTGGCCTGTAGGAGATGGTCTTGGTTGTTTCAGATTGAAATAAGCGTTGTTTGGTCTCGGTTTTTAAAAGGGTTGGACTTTTGGAGAACTAGATTTTGATGTTGGTTGAACGCTTCGCTGGTTTGGTGTCAATTCACATCAGTATGCCCCGTTTGGATTGGATCTTCCTTCTGGCTTCTGCCTGGTTCGTTGTTAGCAGAATATACGCAGCCGAGGGTGGCGGGCCAGTTCCTCCGGTCCCGCCCGGTGCGTTGGTGGGCGGGCCGGCCGTTGTGGCAAGCACTCCCGCAGTCTGGAAAGACACTCGAACTCTGTCTGCGGGATCGAGCGTCACCCTAACCCTCGGAACGAACCACTGGACCGTTCGCTGGGTGCCACCGGGTCGATTTATGATGGGGAGCCCGGTCGACGAGGCCAACCGGGACAAGGATGAGGAGCAGCACGAGGTCGAGTTCAGTCGCGGTTTTTTTATGGCAGAGACGGAGTGTACCCAGGCGCAGTGGGAGGCGGTGATGCCTAAGAATCCGAGTCACGGGAAATCCCCGGATGAGGCGGTCAATCAGGTGAATTGGAAAGAGGCTCAAGATTATTGCCGCGCGTTGACCGAGCGACATCGGGCTCAGGGTGTTATTCCGACCGGTTGGGAGTGGGACTTGCCCACTGAGGCCCAATGGGAATACGCCTGCCGGGCCGGCACAACCGGGGCCTTTGCCGGTGATTTGTCATCGCTGGCGTGGATCGAATCTAATTCCGATGGCAAGGCTCATGCCGTGAAAACCCGTCAGCCCAATGCCTGGGGGTTGCATGATTTGCACGGCAATGCTTGGGAATGGTGTCGGGATTGGTACGGAGACTATTCGACGAATGCACTGAAGGATCCCTCGGGGCCTTCAGCCGGCTCCTTCCGCTGCTACCGAGGCGGGAGTCGGATTTATGGGGCTCGCCGAGCTCGATCGGCCATCCGGGGAGCAATGACACCCGAAATGCGTGGCGACTATCTGGGTTTTCGCCCCGTCTTGTTGCCACCGCGCTGAGGGGTGTTTGAAGTCCTTTGGTGGGCTTTAAAAATCGCGGAGTTCGCTTATTCCGTGGGCCTCTCATTCACCGGAGTGGATGACGGAGTGGATGGAGTCTCGGTGTCTTTCGTGGGGTTCTTTAATTCCTTCCCCGATTGGAGCACCCAGATCATCAACAGGATTAGAACCCCGATGACGGCTCCGGCTTTCAAGACACCGCCGAGCGCACTCATACCGAAACGAACGGCTTTGAACACAGGGGCTTCGCACCCGCAGTGACTGCATCGGGTGTCTGAATTCAGGACAAAGGCCTGGCACTCCGCGTTCGAACATCGTTGAAGGTGGGCCTGGGCGCGAATGGGACCTTGGGATGTCTGTCCGGAACCGCAGCGGGCGCATCGGGAATCTCCAAAACGCACCATGGCCCGACAGTGTCGGTTGGCGCAGCGAACCAGTCGGGATCGGGGGGAGGTGATGAGGCTGATGATCGACAGAGGATCTGGCTATTAGCCGCCGAGCGATGTGGCTGCAACTGGAGATTGCGGCCCCCCCTTGCGGCCCCGTATCGTCGACACATCTCCCAACCACGGGTACCTATGTCCAAAAAACAACTTCGCATCGGTCTCATCGGCTACGGCTTCATGGGACGCGCCCATTCCAACGCATTTGCTCAGGTCGGGCACTTCTTCCCGTCGAGCTACGAAATCGTCCTGAAGGCAGTTTGTGCGCGTGATACCGCCAAGGCTCAGGAGTTCGCCGATCGCTGGGGTTATGAGTCCATCGAAACGGATTGGAAGAAGCTCATTGCCCGCGACGACATTGATGTCGTGGACATCGCTGTCCCCAACAACCTCCACGCCGAGATCGCCATCGCCGCCGCCAAAGCGGGCAAGATGATCTTGTGCGAGAAGCCCTTGGCGCTGAATTCCAAGCAGGCAGAAATCATGGTGAAGGCCGTCGAGAAGGCCAAGGTGCCAAACATGGTTTGGTACAACTACCGCCGCTGCCCGGCCGTGGTGCTGGCCAAGCAGCTCATCGACGCCGGCAAACTCGGCAAGGTGTTCCATTACCGCGCCAACTTCCTGCAAGACTGGACGATTAATCCGGACCTGCCGCAGGGCGGGGCGGCCTTGTGGCGTCTGGATGTGAAGGCCGCGGGTTCTGGTGTCACCGGCGACTTATTGGCTCACTGCATCGATACGGCCATGTGGCTCAATGGCGGTATTAAGGATGTCAGCGCCATGACCGAGACGTTTATCAAAGAGCGCAAGCACACCCTGACCGGCAAGGTTGAGAAGGTGGGCATCGATGACGCGTGCGCCTTCATGTGCCACTTCAACAACGGGTCGTTGGGTCTCTTCGAGTCCACCCGTTATGCCCGTGGCCATAAGGCTCTCTACACCTTCGAGGTGAATGGCGAGAACATGAGCCTCAAGTGGGACTTGCACGACTTGCATCGCCTCCAAATTTTCGATTACAGCGATGTCGGTGCCGAGCGCGGTTGGAAGAGCATTCATGTTTCGGACAGCGATCATCCCTACACCGGCAAGTGGTGGGTTCCGGGTCTCCAATTGGGCTACGAGCATAGCTTCATCCACCATGTCGTGGAGTTCATCGCCGGCCTCGAGAGTGGCAAGGGTGCGAAGCCAGACTTCAAGGACGGCTTGGCGACCGACTATGTGGTGGACGCCGTGCTCGCATCGGCCAAGACCCGCAAGTGGGCCAAGGTCAAGCAGGTGAAGGCCTGACACGGCACTGAGACTTTGCAGGGCGGAAGCCTTTCCCCCGGACCGGCCAAACCCGGCTCGGGGGAATCTCTGGTGAACTTCCGTTTGGCCTTCGCGGCGTCTCGTGGCATACCAACGGCCGCATGGAATACGAAGCGGTCATCGGTCTGGAGACCCACGTCCAACTTAAGACGCAATCGAAGATGTGGTGCGGGTGCGCCAACGCCTTCGGTTCCGATCCGAACACCAACGTTTGTCCAATTTGTCTGGGCATGCCGGGAGTTCTCCCCGTGCCCAATGCCGAGGCCATCCGACTCACCGTGCTGACCGGCTATTTGCTCAACTGCGAAATTCCCCGGTTCGCCAAGTTCGACCGGAAGAATTATTTCTACCCCGATTCGGCCAAGAACTACCAGGTCACCCAGTACGACAAGCCGTCCACGGCCAACGGGTGGCTGGAGTTCGAGTTCGATGGCCCGGGATCGGTCGATGGAATGGCTCGTGTGCAAATCACCCGCGCACACCTGGAGGAGGATGTCGGCAAGAACAGTCACTTCGATCGATTCAGTGGGGTGGACTTCAATCGGGCCGGTGTACCATTGCTCGAGATCGTCTCAGAGCCCGAACTCAATGGACCTGAGATGGCCTACGCTTACCTCCGGGCTCTGACCGATGTCTTGTTTCGCGGCGGGATCAGCGACTGCGACATGGAGAAGGGGATGGTCCGGTGCGATGTGAATGTCTCGGTTCGCCCGAAGGGCAGCACCAAGCTGGGTGCTAAGATCGAAATCAAGAACATGAATTCTTTTTCCGGAGCGCGCCGTGCCCTGGAATACGAAATCCCGCGCCAAATTGCGGCCTTGAAGCGTGGAGAGTCACTGCGTCAGGAGACCCGACGCTGGGATGATCTGGCGGGCATCACCGAAACCATGCGCTCTAAGGAAGACGCGCACGACTACCGTTACTTTCCGGAGCCAGACTTGATGCCTCTGGTGCCTACCGACGAATGGTTGGCTTCGGTGAAATCCCAAGTCGTTGAGTTACCGCTGGCTCGCAAGAAGCGCTTCATTCGGGAGTACGGTCTGCCCGACGGTGACGCCGAGATTTTCCGGGACAACTTGCCCTTGGCCACCTTCTTCGAGCGGGCGATCCAGGGCGCGACTCAGCCCAAGGCCATTGCTAATTGGGTGATTAACAACTTGCAGGCGCGGGTGAGCGGATCGGGTATCGCGGTGGAGGATGTTCGCATCCAGCCGGTACAGGTGCGCGATTTGGTGGGGATGGTTGAAAGCGGTGCCATCAACAGCAAGATCGCTCAAGACGTCTTCTCTGAGATGTTTACGACGGGCGATGCGCCCCAAGTGATCGTGGAGCGCAATGGGTGGTCGCAAATGAGCGATGTCGGGGCGCTCGAAGCCCTTTGCGATCAGGCGATTGTCGCCAATCCAGGGTCTGCCGCCGATTTCCGGGCGGGCAAGGTGGCCGCGCTCAATGCTCTCAAGGGACAGGTCATGAAGCTCTCCAAGGGCAAGGCCAACCCGGCTTTGGCCGGCGAGATCCTCGAGCGCAAACTGCGGGCTTAAAGATCCGAGGTGCCGGTTACCCGCAGTTACCAGCAACCTCCTCAGTCACAAAAAAGCCCCGGGAATTTCACAATTCCGCGGGGCCTTGTTGTTGTCAGAAATTATGTCGATCAGTGAGTCGGCGAGTAGTCGGTGGGCACCAAGAAGACGGACTTAACGCCGCCTGCCACAGTGAGTGAACCGCCGCCGGCCTTTTCGCTGGCCTCGCGAGCGGCCTTCCAAGCGGGGTCCTTGCCGAAGGCGGCGAAGCTTGCCTTGGCTGCCTCCTGGGACTTGTGGGTGAGGAAGTAGAGCAGGGTGCGGTCACCTTCGGGCTGGTCGGCCATTTTGTGGAAGTAGCCCTGATTGCCCATGCCGTACTTGCTGAAGAGACCAATGGTGTGGTCGCGGAAGCGGGCATCCAGATGCGACAGACGTTCTGGGGTGCTGGTGTAAGTGCGCATTTCCCAGACGCCGCCCTTGGAGACGTTGCCGGTGCGAACTTTCGGAGAATAGTCGGTCTCTACCAGGAACGGATTCTCAGCCTTGGCCACGAGGGGACCGGCGGCTTCACTGGCCTTCTGGGCGGTCTTCCATTCGGGATCCGAGGCGAAGGCGTTCCACAGGGTTTCGCGGGCCTCGCGGCTCGGGTAGCGCAGCAGGAAGTGCAACCGCTGGTCGGCCGTATCGGCAGGCATCCAATAGCCGATGCTCTCGATGCCATGCTTCTTGAAGAGGCGCAGGGTGTGGTTGCGGAAGCGATTGTGCAGGGCTTCGGCCTTGCCGGGATGGATGGTGTAGATGCGCAGTTCGTACACCGAGGCGGTGTGTCCGGAGCCCAGGGTGTGGCAACCGGTGGCCAGCGCTGCGCCCGCAACGGAAGCGGTCTTGAGGAAGTCTCGACGGTGGATCATCGGTGCGAAGCCTCCGTTTGCAGATGGAGACGTCAAACAAAAACCTTGTTGCCGAACGTGAGCACCGTTACCGCTTCAGCGACATGACCGAGCGGCGCGCCACGATCCAGCGAAAAACTAGCGAGACGTCCATCCGCGTGGACCTCAATATTGACGGCAAGGGCAAGGCCCAGGTGAAGACCGGGGTGGGTTTTCTCGACCACATGCTGTGCGCCTTTGCCAAGCACTCGGTGTGCGATCTAAAGCTGCGCTGCTCAGGGGATCTCCACATCGATGCGCATCATACGGTGGAGGACTGCGGGATCGCCCTTGGACAAGCGTTTCTTCATGCCTTGGGTGATAAGCGGGGCATCCGACGGTATGGCGCTGGTTTCGATCCTCGAAATCCGTTCACGGGTGAAGCGCATGTTCCCATGGATGAAGTTCTGGCTCGCTGCGTGATTGATTTTAGCGGTCGGCCCTTCCTGGTCTGGCGTGGCATGGATTCGCTGGCCCAGCGCAGGATTCCGGAAGCAGATCGGGATCAGGACATGTCCTCGCGGTTTCGCTTTGGCTTAGCGCGGGAGTTTTTTCAAGGGTTCACCAATGAGGCCCGGTGCAATCTTCACTTGGAGCTGCTTTACGGGGGCGAGCCCCATCATGTGGTCGAGGCGTTGTTCAAGGCCTTTGCCAAGGCTGTCGACTTCGCCTGCCAATGCGATCCGCGCATCGCGGGCGAGATCCCCAGCAGCAAGGGGAAGCTTTGAAGTCAGTCTGCTCCCAGGCGTGTCCCGTTGGCTCCATTCCGGGCTTCCCCGGAAAGGTTGAAACTCTTCCTGAATAATCTCCGAACCACGCCGTCGATGCCTGTGTCGGTGAAAAATGATTATCCCTCAGAAGCCGACGAGACTTTGGTCAAGTGGGCTCAGCAAGGAGACACCGAGGCGTTCGAGCAACTGGTCTTCAGGCACCGTGACAAAATCTATGCGCGGGCCCTCATGATGATGAGGAACGAAGACCAAGCGCTGGAATATTCACAGGAAGCATGGGTAAAATCGTGGCAACGGTTGGTTCAATTTCAGGGCGACTCCAGTTTCGCCACGTGGGTGACGCGCATCGTCATCAACCTGTGCCTCGACCAGTTGCGGCGCCAGAAGCGGGTGCGAACCGAATCCATCGAGGCGATGGAAGAAGAGTCGGGGGGGGTCGAGCGTCAGTTGCCGGCACCAGAGAGCAATCCGACAGCAGGCCTCGAGCAAGACGAACTCCGGAGGCGCATCGATGAAGCTCTGGGGAAACTCACCGACGCCCACCGGACCGTGGTGGTCCTTCATGAATTTGAGGGGTTGGAATACAAGGAGATCGCCAAGCGTATCGGCATCTCCATCGGGACGGTCATGTCGCGTCTCTTTTACGCGCGCCGCCGGTTGGCATTCCTTTTACAATCTTTAAAGCGAGAACGATCCGAATGAAAAGCACCGAACAACTGTTGGACCTTCAGGCCTACGTCGATGGTGAACTGCCCGAGGAACGTCGCCGCCAGGTTGAGGCCGCACTTCCGGCCGACCTCAACGCCCAAGAATTGGTGACGGGTCTGCGGCAACTGGGGACGCTGATTCGAGCGTATGAGCCGACCGCCACTGTTCCGGTGACCCGAGAGTTCTACTGGAGCCAGATTCGCCGGCAAATCGAAGCGGAGCAACCCAAGGCGCCTGCCGCTTCCGCTGCCTTGGGTTGGTTGCGTTGGCTGATTCCCGCCATGGGAGTCGCGGCGGTCGCTGTTGTGGTCTCTACCCAGCAGACGCCTCGTGAGATCACTTTGGCGGGCGGTGGCGATGTGACCGTCGTCGACGTCTCTTCGACGGTCTTCCGTTCCGAGAGCGACGGAGTCACCGTCCACTGGATCCAATAACGTATTAAAATATTGGCGTCTGGCCTCCTGAATGCCTTGATGCTGTCAGTAGCAGTTCTGATGAAACTTCTTTGGATCAATCGATTGGGTTACCTCCGCCTGGGATGCCTCTTGGTGCTAGGAACTCTGATGCCCCTGGCATCGGTGGCTGCCGATCTCAAGCTGCGTCTCGAATTGGCTTGGGGCACCGACGGCACCGCCCCCGAGGGCAAAAGCCTCAAGGAGTTGGATACCAAGGGGCGCGAAAAGCTGCGGCATTTCCGTTGGAAGAACTACTGGGTAGTAAAATCCACCCAAATTGACCTCGATGCAAAGGTGTCTCAGAAAGTGCCGTTGGACCGGTGCCAGGTAGATCTGAAGACCACGGCCGATGGCCATTTGGAAGTTCGACTTCATAGCGTCAACGACGCCAAAGAGGCCAAATTGGTAAAGACCCTCCAGCATTCTCTGGATGCCCTCAAGCGGGGTGAGTTTCTGATCATCGCCGGCGATGACAAGGAGAAGTGGAATGATGCGTGGTTTGTGATCATCCGGGGCGAGCCCTGATTCCGGATCGACGCCGGGAGGTGGCGCTCGTGTTGACGGTGTTTTTTTAGTCTTTCTAACCTCCGATTTTGGCCCTGACCCACAAC
>CAJAHH010000113.1 GCA_903939515.1 uncultured Verrucomicrobiota bacterium | reverse complement strand
GTCCCACAGGCAAAGGGTTTTGTTCCGTGCTCTTGGTAAAGTGCTGCCTCATCCAGACAGATGTCTGCGACGGCATGAAAACCGGGGAAACCTGCCAGTTTGAAAACCGTGGACGCATGCAGTGCTCTGTAATCTCCCACAGGCAAAGGGTTTTAGTTCCGTGCACTTAGGGGGGCTACCGATGAACATAGCCTCGTGGGGTGACCGGCCGATCAATGACTGCTTCGTGAAGAAAATGAGCAACCCACTCTTGAGCGGCAGCAAAGTCCCAATCATTTCCGCCACGCAGTTCATAACGAGTGCCATCGCACTGGACGAGACGTCCTGTGCCGAAGCGGGCAATCAGGCTCTCTTGGGATACGTTGGCGGTCCATAGTTTCCATCGATTCATCAGCTCAAGATGAATGGGGGGATCGGACAAAAGCTGTCCACTCGAGTGATAGTCTTTTGATCAGGGCATGGATTCGGCATTTGACTCTGCCCGTAGCGGGTAGTTAGACATTGGTACACCGTATTATGGCGAAACTCACAGTTCTGACAGAGGGCTTCACCGGCCTCAGCTTCGAGGTGAAACCTGAAAAGGCTTCAGTCGGAAGGCTGGAGGAGAACGCCATCTGTATTCCCGAGGCGAGCGTGAGCAGTCACCACTGCGAGCTTTGGCTCAAGGGCGATGATCTAATCGTCAAGGACTTGGGTTCCACCAACGGCAGTTTCATTAATGAATTGCCGCTGGCTGCCGAGAAGGAGGCGACCCTTCGCCCCGGTCAGGTTCTCCGATTGGGTCAAGTACAACTCCGCTTCGAAACAGGCAAAAAGCAGACTGAGGCTTCTCGGCAAACGGTGAAGCTGGGGGATGCTGGGACAACCGCTGCAGTTGGCGGGACGGCGTTTTCGAAAAAATCAAACAAGGCCAACAAGGTGTTTTTCGCGGTCGGAGGCGTCCTTCTGTTGATCATCATCGGGGCACTGGTGTTCGCGTTTTTGAATCTCGGTTCTCCGAATCCTTGAGCAGCGGCATCGCAGTCTCTTAGGTTTCTCTGTTTTTCTCCTCTCTGATTGAGAGAGGTAAAATCGTTTTGGATTTCATGGGATTCTTTTTCTGACTGGGATACTTCCGGCGCGGGCAGAGCCTGTAGTCAGTCAGGCTTAGGTCTGGGAATGGAGGAGGGCTGGCTAGACCTTGCGTGGGAGAATAGCGCTGAAATCTTAGTCGACCTCCGACTTAGTCGCACCTTCGCCGACAATTTTTAGTTGTGCGGTGCAGTGTCAGCGACGTTCCGGAAGCAGCGGAAAGTGGTCGGTTTGAAATCCACGGTTGTGACGGGTTGTTTTGGGCGTTTCTTCTGGGATGAGCGGCCGTGTTTGTTCTTTCTTCGACGGGTGATTCAATGCGCTCAAGGCCTAACGGACCGAATCAGGATCCGCTTGTGCAACCAACAAAGCGGAGGGCAAGTCGTTAAGACGTTGAGTTTTTTGGGCGGTGGTTTTCAAACTGGCAGGTTACGCCGGTTTTCACGACGTTACTCACCGCGAAGGAGCCCAGCGCCGGGCCCTCAATCTAATCTCAGACATCTGCCGGGAAAGCCCATGAACCCCGCCTTCCGGACAGCCCGTTTCCAATGCTCGATCCGACCTGAAGAAATTATCTACCCTTGCATTGCCATCGTCACGGCCTGCAACCCGGGGGATCAGGTTTGCTCCGAGACGGTCAATCAGCAGGCCGATAAGGGTTTGGTTGCCGATCTGGATTACCACGGGTGGTGGCGCTTCCGTGTGGTCGGGGGATCTCCAGATTTTCAACACCAGGAACCCGGATGGGCCGTGGCAACCGATTCAGTGGTTGAGGCGATCGCGCTGGGGCGTCGCTGGGGGCAGGTAGCGTTGTTTTGGGTGGTTCTGGACAGCTTGAGCCTGGTGAGTTGCCATGATGGAAATGCGGAAGCTTTGGGAAGCTGGAGGGCACGTACGCGATTCGATCAACCACTGGGCCCATGGCGTGTGTTTTCGGAATAGGTGACCGTGCGGCATTTGCATGGCGAAGTTGGGCCTCCTCTGATCCAATATCCAAGAACCTCCCGACAGATAAAGCCTCCGGTTGCCATGCTAAATTACCCTGCCTCGAATCCTGTGCGCCGCATCCATGCCGCATTCACGCTGATCGAATTGCTCGTGGTGATCGCCATCATCGCGATTTTGGCGGGGATGCTCTTGCCGGCGCTGGCCAAGGCCAAGGCCAAGGCTCTGGGCATCAGTTGCATCAATAACCAGCGACAAATGGGCCTCGCGACGGCCATGTACACGCAGAATTATCAGAAATACCCCGGCTGCATCAAAGTGCCCGATTTTTACTATCTTTGGCCGCTGCGCCTTTTCGGCGAGATGGGCACCAACCGCGCTTCGTTCTATTGCCCGGCCAATCCCAAAGATGCCCAATGGGACACCAATGTTAACAAGACTTTCCCTCAGGGCATCAACCTAGTGCTGGCGTCGGGTTCAGGGACCCGCTTCAGCTTCGGATACAATGATTGGGGACTGCGAAATCCTACTCCGGACCTGAGTCAGCAATTGGGTTTGGGTGGTGACATTAATCCGCCGAGCCAACCGGAGATGCCGGAGAGCCGGGTCAAGGCTCCGTCCGATATGATCATGATCGCCGACAGCCTCACGGACCGTTCATGGGACGGAAATATCGATCCGAAGGAAAAGGATCAGTGGCCAGCCAAGCGCCACAATTTGCGCTGCAATATTATGTTCGCCGACGGTCACGCTGAATCGGCGCTGCGCCGGGAAGTGGTCAATCCGTTGAGCACGACGTGGCGGGCCCGCTGGAACAACGACAACGAGCCGCACGCGGAGATTGGCAACTGGCCGGTGGACGACGGTCGGGGTAAGAACTGAAGCGGTTATGCCGCACAGGCCGGTGCTGCGGTGCTCGGTTTCCGGGAAGCAGGAGTCGGGTGGAAGATTTGGAATATTGAAGGTACGCCGCTATGGGGTAGCTCTTTACCCTTTTCCATTCGGCCATGGCTCGCTTCAATCGGTACCATGTCAGGGGTGTTCCAACGACTCCGGTACTGGGGCCCCCTGGTGCTGTGGATGGGAGTGATTTTCTGGGCGTCCGCCGATTCCGGTTCCGGAAAGAGGGGTTCCCGTATTCTTGGTCCATTGCTGCGCTGGTGGATGCCCGAGGCTTCGAGCGAGCGAATGGACGAAGTGATTTTCTTGATCCGTAAAGGGGCCCATGTGTCCGAATATGCGGTGCTGGCTTGGTTGGCTTGGAGAGTTTTTCTGGCCGTGCGTCGTTCGACCGAAGCCCCACAGCCGCTGCGGGCGGCTGGGTTGGCGTGGGGGCTGTCGGTGATGTACGCCGTATCCGACGAATGGCATCAGACCTTTGTGCCGACTCGAGTCGGAACCCCTTGGGATGTGATGATTGATGGCGCAGGTGCTGCGCTGGGCTTGGCCTTGGCAGGACTCTGGTGGCGTTGGAGATGTCCGGGCTGAAGCATTCTGTTGGTTTGTCGAAAATTCCCTTCAGGTTCTCCGGGAAATGGTTCGATGCATGACAAGGCCCCATGCGTCGTCCGTTGCTCATTCCTGCTCTCTGTGTTGCGGCCGGCATCTGGTCGGCTGAGTTGTTTCCCGGGGACTTCGGAGGGGTTTCGCTCACGCTGGCATTGCTGGGTTTGATGCTGGCCGGACTCTGGCCCAAGGGGTTCGTTGCAGGAATAAGCCTCGCTCTCTTCGGTGCAGGCGCGCTGAGCTACCAGACGACGCAGTGGCCACTGGGTCCGGATGATTTGAGATGGCGGCTGGATGGCCATGGTGAGCTTGGACGGGTGCGGGGGATCTTGGCCGAGACGCCTTCCGTGCGGCTTTCGGAGCGCAAAGGACAGTGGGTGGAACGAACCGTGGTTCGGCTTCAGGTCACTGGGTGGCGCTCCCAAGACAAACCTTGGGAATCGGCTTCGGGCCAGGTGATTGTCAGCAGTCAGGGCGTCCCTGATGGGCGGTTTTTCCGCGGACAGTCGGTAGAAATATCTGGCTTGGTCTCCGCGCCGCCAGGCCCGGTGGCTCCCGGCTTGTTCGATTACGCCACCTTCCTTCGCCGACAAGGCATCGGCCTCCAGTTGCGATGCGAGGCTCCTGGAGATTGGGAGTTGGGCCCTGGGGCGACGGACGTGGTGCCCTGGAGCGAGCGGTTTCTGGCTTGGGCTCGAGCGCGCCTGGCGCAGGGACTGCCCGAGGATGGTGCGACCCGCTTGATCTGGGCCATGGCCTTGGGTTGGCGGACTGGCTTGGCTGGCGATGTGGACGACGGATTCATGCGCTCGGGAACACTCCATGTCTTTGCCATTAGTGGCCTACACATTGCACTGATCGCTGTTCTGCTGGTGCAGGCGTTTCGTGTGCTGGGTTGGAGTCGTGCCTTGTGCGGTGGCTTGTCCTTGCCGCTGATTTGGTTCTACGTCGCAGCGACTGGATGGCAACCCTCGGCCGTCCGTTCGGCCGTGATGACTTCGGTCGTGGTGGGGACGTGGATGCTGGAACGTCCCGGTGATTTGCTCAATTCCCTCTCGCTGGCGGCGTTGCTCATCTTGATCGCCGAGCCGGGGCAACTCTTTCAGGCAGGTTTTCTGTTGTCGTTTTTGGTGGTGGCAGCGTTGGCCGTCTTCCCTTCGAGGTGGGAGGCCTGGTGGCTCGAGCATCGCCCCTGGCGCCCGGACCCCTTACTGCCGCCTTCGCAGTGGTCGCGCACGCGGCAGGTCTGGGAATGGGCTGAGCGGGGTTTGTGCCGAGGGTGCGTTACCGGTCTGGCCGCGTTGGTGGCGTCCTGGCCGATGTCGGTAGAATGCTTCCATTTGGTCAGCGTCATTTCAGTGGTGGCCAACCTGATTGTGGTTCCCTTGAGCAGCCTGGTCCTCATTGCTAACGCTCTATCGATGGGCTTGCCGATGGGGACCGAACTATGGAATGCCGCCGCGTGGGTGGGCATGCACGGAATGATGGCGGCGAGCCGAGCTTGTGAGGCAGTTCCCGGAGGCTGGTGGTCGGCGGCCTCACCGGGCAGTTGGGTTTGGATTCCTTACACGATCCTTTGGGTTGTCGCGGCTTCGTGCCGTCTTGATACCCAGCGTCGTCGACAGCTCTGGTGGTGGGCGGCGGCTCTGTGGCTCGTGCTCATGGTGGGTGCGCCTCACATCGGTAAACCGGCGGCCACAGTGACGGTATTCCGATCGGGCGAGGCAGTGTGGATCGACCGGCCAGGAAGCTCTGCGGACCTGCTGTTGGATACCGGAGACGCAGCCACCGCCAAGGCAGTGGTGTTGCCGTGGCTGCAATCACGGGGAGTCGATCGTGTGTCGACTCTGGTTGTATCTCACGGGGATGTTCGTCACCTGGGCGGGGTGCCCGTATTGATGACCAGTGCTCCGCCGCATCAAATCATCCTTCCAGTGGGTCGGATGCGTTCGCCGTTGTTCCGAGGTTTAGACGGGTTGGCAAAGTCTAATGGAGTTCCCTTTCAGCGGGTGCAACGTGGCCGCTCCATCGCCGGGATGACGGTGCTCCATCCGGACGACTCAGATTCTTTCTCGCGGGCAGACGACGGTGCGTTAGTTCTTTCGATGGAGGCAGCCGGTTGGAGGATTTTGTTGGCTCCAGACCTGGGCCCTGACGGTCAAAAGGCCTTAATTCGACGCGAGGGCGCTTCGCTGGCAGCCGATGTTCTCATTACGGGCATCCCTGCCTCAGGTGAGGCTGCGTCCGAAGCGCTTCTGGCGCTGGTGAATCCGCGGTTGCTGGTGGTTGCGACGGGAGACCGGCCCGCCACCGAACGGAGTCCAGTAGCCTTGCGACGAAGGCTCCGCGGGCGACCCGGTTTCACACTGTGGACCGAACGCATCGGAGCCCTCGAATTACGCTGCTGGGCAGACCGATTGGAAGTGCGGGACGCTTTGGGAGATTTGCGGTTGCGGCTCGAGCGGTCTGATCCAGCAAGCCTTCAAGGCAGAGCGACCGCCTGGTAGTAGCGCGTGCCGGTGGGCTGGGTATCGGTCCAGGTCGCCAAGCCATCCGGAGCCGCCGCGACAACGATGTCGCGGTCGATCCAGGTTTGCAGATCGTTGCTCGACTGGATTCGGTAGCGCACCGCGGGCTCGCCCCAGACTTTCAGTCGAGCATGGCCTTGTGCATCCAACCCGGCCATTTCCATCAACGGGGCTACTGCGTTCGGTGGGTAGGCGATGATGCGATAATCGTCGAAGAGCATGTAGTTGTCGTTCCAGGTGCCCTTGGGATTGGCAGCCCAGACGACATCCACGCTGCCCAGGGAGGGGCGTTGAATTCGGGTGCTCAGTGGGAGTTCGTAAACCACCGGGGTGCCATTGAGTGAGGCTGACAACTTGTTGCGGCCGAAGCTCATGGAAATCTCTAGTTGGTATACGACATCGTATTCGAACTGGTACCCCGTGCCGATGAAGCCCTTTTCATCGTCGAGGGCGTAATTGATGGATTGGTCGGGACCGTGGTAGTCGAGGGTGAACAGACGTTGGTTGTTCGGCGTATAGACACTCCAACGAAAGTCGTCGGCTGCGGCTCCCGATGGCGAATCGTCTCGAATGCTGAAGGTGGCCTGGAACACCACCACGGGCAGCGTGTTGGTGTCGGGGACCAACAGAACGGGGCGGAAGAGGTTGGCGCTAAAACTTTTATTCGTGGGCCCCTGATAACCCATGTAGGCGTATTGCCCCGTGAAACCATCGACTTGGTTGGTGAGCAAGCCGTTGCCGCCATGCCCCACCGCGATCCAGCCGTTCTGGCCGCGGCCCAGCGAATCCACCAAATCGAGGGTTGGATCGTAACCCTCAAATCGCTCAAAGCCGGTTTCGAAGAGCACGCGACCACTGCTTCCGGCGCTCTTGGGCTTGCTGGAACCTTGGGCCATCAACAGACCTGGAATGGTGAGAAACCATCCCGACAACAGGATTCGCAATAGGATCGCGGTGCTCATGCTCAGGGATGATGCGTGTGTTGGTAGGGGTTACCGTTCTATTGGCCCACGTGGACCTGGCCGCCCCGAGGGAGCCGGGCTTGGAGCGGCTGACGGTGCAGGCCGGGGAGAGGGTTGGAACGAAGGAGCCTGGCTTGGCGTAGGGCGTGGTGCTGGAGCCACGTTGGGGGGGGGAGACGGGGCCGGAGCGGCTGACGGTGCGGGCCGGGGAGAAGGTTGGAACGAAGGAGCCGGGCTAGGTGTAGGGCGCTGTGCTGGAGCCACGTTGGGGGCGGGAGACGGGCTTGGAGCGAACTGCGATGCGGTGGGTGCCGGGCGCGTCTGCACATTGGGGGGGAAGCTCGCTGAGGGTGCGGGCGCAGTAGGTCGGAAGGACTCCTGACGCGAAACCGGCGGTGCCGAGGGCGTCGAGGGGGCCGGGGCCGCCGAGGGATTTGCCGCAGGCCGGGAAGAGACACTCGCATTCGGAATGAAAATGGGGCGCGAAACCGGAGCCGCAGACTGCGAGGGGGTCGATCGTACCGAGGGGGCCGGGGTTGATGCGTTGGGCGTCGGGTTTGCTGGGATCACCGACGGGCGTGAGGTCGTCACCGGAGTGGGGCGGGACCCGGATTCAACTCCGGACCCGGATCGGGCGGTGGGGATTCGGGAAGCGGACCCCGGGCTCGGCGCGCCGAGGGGCGAGGCGGGCTCCGTCGGCACTGCACGCGGAATGGGCGCGCTGCGGGATTCGGGCGGGCGCGATGGGGTTGCGCTGGGGGTGGGCGTGGTGGGCGTGGTGCGAGGGTTCCCCAAACTCTTCGGTGCCACGGCGGTGGGTGTGCCGCCTCCGCTTCCGGGACGCGTCGTGGGGGGCAGCGTCTGCGTCAATCGTTCCGTCGGACTGCTTGTTGGGAGGGGTGCGGGCCGGCCGGGAGACGAGGAGGGTGCCACGTTGGCAGACGGGATGTTGGCCGGCCGGTTGGGGCTCAGCGAGCCACCGGCCGATGGAACCACCAGCGGTCGAGAATTCAGAGGTGAGATGCCGATGCGATCTGGCAGGCCGGCGGAGTTTGGGTTGGGAGCCAATCGCGAAACTTCCGGTCGCTTGAGGACCGATTCTGGCGGGCGTGAAGCATGGGTCGGCACTGCCGGGCGGTACACAGCCACCTCGGCAGGCCGGCCCCCCGAGGGGTTGGGTCGCGAGTTGGCGAAGGCTTGAGCGGCCGCCGGGCTGTTGACGTCGCGGAGTTCCGTGCGCCGGATCTCCTCGCGACTGTGCTTCTGGACTTCCTCTCGGGAAATCCCGTTGTTGATAATCACCGTGTTGTTGTTGCCACGGATGTTCACGCCCTGACCGCTGGCCACCTGGACGTTGCTATCGCGAACGAAACGCTCGGCTTGATGGCGCGGCAGTCGATGATGATAAAGGTGGTGATCACCGAAACGGTCCCAGGTCGTCGCATACCAGGCCGCTGTGCCGATGCCAAACCCGATACTGACGGCCGTGCGGCCATTGACCCACGAGAAACCCACGTTGGCGCTCCATCGGCATTCCGGAGGCAGCGGAGCCCAGCCGCAGTAGCTCGGGGAGCTGCGCCAAGCGACCCAGGCCGGTGCCCAGTCATAACCTGGATTCCACACCCAACCGAAGCTGGAATGCTGATGCCAGCGGCCATAATGGTACGGAGCCCAGCCCCAAGTGTAGGTCGAGTTCCAATACCAACCCGCATCGGTCCACAGCCACGAGCCACCGTCGCAGTAGGGTTGCCATGTCGGGTTGGCCACCGAGGCCGACGGGCGCCAGCACCATCCGTAGCCAGGGACTTCCATCCAACTGCCATAGGGGGAGAGGGATTGATAGAAGACCTGCTGGTTGACAACGGTCTGGGCTGCCGGTGCAGGGACAACAATGGTCGAGGAGGGCGGTGGCGGCGGCGTGCCTTCGAAGGTGGTGGTCGGGATCCCCGTCGGAGCCACCGGCGGCGGGGCTACGTTCGTGGGGATCGACTGGGCAATCGCGGGTGCTGAGGCGCTCGGAGGGGCGGGTGCTGGGCTTTCCGGTCGGATCGCGACCGCCTTGCGCATCAGTACATGGATGATATTGGAGGACACCCCTAAATCATTCAGATAGACGATCTGGCTGGCACCGAGAGCGAACGGTTCCTGGATATTGGAGATATATTCACTGACCACGCCTTCGTCGAGCCCACCACGGGTGAGTTGCACCACATCGGCCACTGGGCCGGGCAGGGGCGGCGGAACCAAAACTGCCACCGAGGCCGAGGGGTCTATCGGGGCTGGCGGTTGGGCCACCGGGGCAGGAGTGGGTTGCGGAGGCGGTGGCGTTGGGGTTGATGAGATCGCTGAATCCACTACGGGAGTGGATCGGTTGCCCAAGGCTGCCGGAACCGAGGGGGCTTGGACGACCACAGTCCTCACGGTCGGTGCTGGTGGTGCGGTGTGGACCACGGTCTTCGACCCGGTGTCGCATCCAACGGTGGTTCCCAAACAGAGCAAGATCAGCCCAAGGGTGTTGCGGGATGGACGCATGAACGAGGCATTCATTGTGTTCAGAGCGGTTAGAGACAGGTATTTTGAGGGAAAAGTCGATCCAAGGGTCGCGAGCCTCCCGATGAAGGTTCGTTCTTGGGGTTGGAGAATAATCTAGGAACGTGACTGGACCCCGATGACGGGAAATCCCTTGGGGGACCAACGGAGAAGTCTTGCTGGCCGGGACGGGGTGCCTTCGCAAGGAAGGCTGCCGTCAGGGGTCTGAGTATTCACGGTTGTGGGGGTGAGACGTAGTTAATAGGCCCTTATTCAAGGGATCAGAGAGGTGTGATTTTTATGCCCATGGTCCCGGATTCGGGGTGTGAATTTTGACGTCTGCCGGTGAAGATGAACTCATCGTTCTTGTCGTTGTCGTCGGTGATATTCGTTTTGCGACAGACGACGGACACACTCATCAGTCATGAATCGATGCTGTTCTTGGATGGCCCTCCTTTGGGCCTGGTGCGGATGGGGTGCCCTAGTTCTGCTGGGGCAGGGGGCTCCACAGTTGACGGCTATTTCCACCAACCGTGCTCAGCCTGGGGCGCTCATTGCTATCACTGGGCTCAATTTCCTCAATCCTCCCCTGACGGCGGTCACCTTCAACTTTACGCCGGCCACCGTGGAGTCCATCCGATCTCTGGGACTGGGGTACTATCAGGTTTCAGTGCGGGTCCCCCTGGGGGCAACCATTGGGCCGATCTTTGTTGAAAATGCGTTCGGTCAAACTCAGACACCTTGGAATTTCCAGTTGCCGCCGGTGGTGCAGCGGTTCGCCCGCAACGGTGCCTTCACCGATGCCGACAAGGTGCGTGGTGTTCCCGGAGACTCCGTGGCACTCACTGGTTCCAACTTTCTGGATCCCGGGGATCCCAACTACCGCTTGGGCGTGTTCTTTGACGGCATTCGGGCTGGTTGGGACACCGTGACGGAAGGTTCCGTTTCGGTGGTGGTGCCGCCCGGAGCCATGACGGGCCCCATCACTGTGACCAACAATGCCGGTGCGACGATGACCAGTGGCTACTTCTACCTCGCGCCTTGGGTCACGGCCTTCACGTCTCGGGCTCGGGTCGGCGAAACTCTCACCTTGAGTGGTCGCAGCTTTCGCGCGGTGTCTTCGGTTTCCTTCGGTGGAGTCAGCACGACCAATTTCACGGTGGTATCCAACACGCTCATGACGGTGGTCGTCCCGTCGGGAGCGCCGGCGGCCGCACCGTTGACTTTGGAGTCGCCGGGAGGGCGTTTCATCACGGTGTCCAACTTTGTCCTGATGCCTCGGATCACTGGGTTTTCTCCATCCAACGGTGCGGCGGGGACGCTTGTGACTCTCAGTGGTTCAGGGTTTTCGAGTGTGACGCAGGTGATCTTCGGCGGAGCTCCGGCGACGCCGGTGTCCGTCACGGCCACGCAAGTGACGGTCAAGGTGCCCTTCGGTGCGGGAACCGGATTTGTGACGGTTTCAGGAAGTTCTGGGACTGATGAGTCCTCAACTTTGTTTCATGCGTCCCCGCAACTGAGCACCGTCAATCCGAACCTTGTGAAGGTCGGAGAGACCGTGACGCTGAGCGGGACCAATCTCTTGGGAGCATCGGCCGTCCTCTTTGGAACCAACCGGCTTGCGGCGAAAGTCTTCACGGTCGTGGACAATCGCCGCGTCACGGCCCTGGTGCCGGAGGGTGCTTCTTCAGGATGGGTCAGGGTGGTGACGCCCGGGGGTGAAGCCTCCGGCGGACCGATTTCCGTTCAAGGGCCGGTTCCGGTGATCAGCGGGTTTTCTCCGGCCTTGGGCGGGGTGGGTACGGATGTGCGTATCGTCGGTGTGGACCTAGGCTTGCCGGCGATCGTGCGGTTCAGCGGGGTGGCGGCCTCGGTGGTCAGCGCAACGACCAACGGGTTGCTGGCCCGGGTTCCTGTGGGTGCCGTCAGTGGTCGGATCACCGTGGAGACGGCAGCCGGGGCGGCTGTCTCAGCGCAGGATTTCCTCGTGGGAACCGCGGCTGATTTTGATGTCTCCCTTGCGTCCTCGGCGGAACCCGTGGTCGTGGGATCGGAGTTCCGTCTGAGCCTCAAGGCCCGCAATTTGGGGCCGCTGCCGGCCACTAATATTACGGGCAGCCTCAACCTACCGAGTTCGGCGGAGTTTCTGGGAGCGACGCTGGGAGACGGTGGCAGTTTTCAAACCGGCGCCACCGGAGTGAGTTTTATTATCGGCACCTTGCCCGCTAAGTCGGAGTGGACCGCGCTCATCCGCGTCCGGATCCCGGTGGAGGCCCTCACGCGATTCGAGTGGGTAGCCAGCACGCTCACGCCGGATGTGGATGTCACGGACAACCGCGCCGCCGTTTCGGTGACCGCAGTTCCCCTGCGTCTGGAACTCACCGGCTTCGGCGATGACCTTTGGGTGTTGAGTTGGTCGTCACTGGCCACCGCGGTGGAGTTGCAGGAATCGACTCTGGATTTGCCCCGGCAATGGCGTGGGGTGGTTGGAACCCCGTTGAACGACGGTGTTCGTTTTCAGTGGTCCACCAGCGCGACGAACTCAGGTCGACTGTTCCGGTTGAGATCGCGGTGAGTGGTTCTGCTCTTCAGGATTTTCCAGACAGGTTCTTAGCTGGAACGATTCCATCGAATCATTCTGGCTCAGGCGAAATCGTGTGAGGCAGACGTCTGGAGGTGGTGATCGGGGAGTCGTTCGAGATGTAAGGCGCGCACATGGATCGTGCCGTGCCGGCGTTGAACGATGCCCTCGACCAGTAGGAAGGGCTCGGTGCTGATCCGCAGGCGCTCGGTCTCGAAGAGTTCGGGCGAGACGATGGCGTTGGTGATGCCGGTTTCGTCTTCCAGGCTCAGGAAACACACGCCCTTGGCGGTGCCGGGGCGTTGACGGCAAATCACCTGCCCGGCCACCCGGATGCGGGCGCCGTCGGGAGCTTCCTGGAGTTGGGCGCTTTGCCAAACATTCTTCAAAGTGCCCCGGCGCAAGGCCATCGGATGAGGGCCTGTGGTAAGCCGGAGTGTGGCGTAGTCGGCGACCAATCGCTCCTCGGGCGACATGGGTTTCAGCGGGGAGGCTAAGCCTTCGAGGCGGTCCATGACGCCACCGTCAGGGAGCCCTCCTCCCAAATCTTCCTGACGCAGCGGGCGTTCCGCCTGCCACAGGGCTGAGCGACGGTCGGTGGCCCAGGCATTGAGTGCGCCAATGGAAGCTAGGGCACGCAGGGCCTCGGGCCCGAGGGAACTTCGTGACTTCAAATCGTCCAGGGAATTGAAGGCCTTCCGAACGCGTTCCTTCAGCAGACGGGCGGCCTGGGAGGCGGTGAGGCCTTGGACCAGGCTCAGACCCAAGCGCAGCGACCCGTCGGATTCCACGCGGGTCTCCCAGTCGGAGCGTGCGGCGCAGACCGGTCGCACGGCGACTCCATGGTTTTTGGCGTCCTGCACCACCGTGGCTGGCGCATAGAACCCCATGGGTTGGTTGTTGAGCAGCGCGGCGAAGAATTCTGGAGTTCGGTGTACCTTCAGGTAGGCGCTGGCGTAGGCCAGCAGCGCGAAGCTGATGGCGTGCGATTCGGGAAATCCGTAAAGAGCAAAAGAGCCCACGGTCTTGGCGATGGAGTCGATGACGTTTGGGGCAACGCCCTTGCGCGCCATGGACTCGCGCAACTTGGCCGTGGCTAGGGCCATCTTCTCGTCGGAACGGTGAAAGCTCAGGGCCTTGCGGAGATTCTCGGCTTCGTCACCGCTGAAGTCAGCCATGACCATGGCAATCTCCAACATTTGCTCCTGAAAGAGCGGCACACCCAAGGTGCGCTGGAGGATCGGTTCGAGCCGGGGGTCGAGGTAGGTCACCGATTCGAGGCCGCTGCGGCGACGCAAATAGGGATGGGCCAAATCACCTTGGATGGGCCCGGGCCGGATGATGGCCACCTCGATCACTAGGTCGTAGAAGCAGGCGGGCTTCATGCGCGGCAGCGTGGCCATTTGGGCGCGACTCTCGATTTGGAAGACACCGATAGTGTCAGCCCGCTGCATGAGGGCGTAGGTGTCGGGGTCGTCCTTGGGAAGCTGAGCCAGATCCACCGGGCGGCCGCGTTGCCCAGACAGGGTGATCGTGTCCTGAAGCACGGCCATCATGCCTAAGCCCAGGAGATCGACCTTGATGATGCCCAGTCCCTCGCAGTCGTCCTTGTCCCACTGAGCAACGACACGACCGGCCATGGAGGCGTTTTCGAGTGGAACGATCCCGGTCAGTTCGCCCTGGCACAAGATCATCCCGCCGGAGTGCTGACCCAGGTGCCGGGGCAGGCGGCGCATGCGGCGGCAAAGTCGGGCGAAGGCGGTGGCCCTAGGGTGCTCGGCGGGCAGGCCTGCTTGGCGCATCTGCTCCTCGAGTTCGAGGGTGTGCGGGAAATCACCACCGGCTTGCAGGCTCGAAAAACGGTCCAGCACATCGGTTGGCAGGTTCAGAGCCTTGCCGATCTCGCGGGCGGCGCTGCGGCCGCGGTAGGTGATGACCGTGCCTGTCATGGCGGCGCTGTGACGGCCGTAGCGTCGGTACACCTCTTGGATGACCCGTTCGCGGCGTTCACCGCTCGGCAGGTCGATGTCGATGTCGGGCCAGCCCTTGCGGCTTTCCGACAGGAAGCGCTCGAAGAGCACGTTAAACTTGATCGGGTCGACGGCGGTGATCCCCAGACAAAAGCAGACGGCGCTGTTGGCGGCACTGCCGCGTCCTTGCGCGAGGATACCCTCGTCGCGGCAGAAGCGGACGATGTCGGCGACGATGAGGAAGTAGCCGGAGAACCCGAGGCGTCCGATGAGGGAGAGTTCTTTCTCTAGCAACCGGCGCACCTTCTCCGGGATCTCGTCGCCGTAGCGCGTGCGTGCACCGCGGAAGGTCCACTCGCGCAGCACGCCTTCCATGGTTTCGCCGGGGCCCACTGAGTAACGCGGGAACTCATAGCCCAGGTCTTCTAGGGTGAACTCCAGTCGTTCGGCCAGTCGCACGGTCTCGGCCACTGCCTTCGGGAGGTCACTGAAGAGCCGAGCCATGGCGGCGGCGGGCTTGAGGTGCGCTTCATCGTTGATGCTCAGGTGAGTACCCGCAGCGTCGAGGTGCGTGTGGTGACGGAGGCAGGCGAAGACATCGAGCACCTCTCGACCCTCGGGGGTGGCCTGGCTGACTCCTCCCGTAGCCAGTAGTGGTATCCGGTGTGCAGCGGCCAAATCTTGAAGGGCCTGATTCCAGCGAGTTTCGCCGCGGAGGCGTTGACGCTGAATCTCGACGTAGACGTGTCCTTCACCAAAGGCTTGGAGGAGTTGGCGCAAGGCCGCATCGGCATCTCGTCCAGCGCGGATGGCTCGTAGGGCCGGCCCCTCCCGATCGCCGCTGAGTGCGACGAGGCCCGCGGCGAATTCAGGGAGTTCTTCCCAACGGAGGGTGGCTTCGTTCTTGGCGGCCCGGAGATGTGCCTGGGAAAGTAGTCGACACAGGTTGCGGTAGCCTTCGCGTGAGCGCACCAGCACCGGGAAGACCGAGCCGTCGTCCATGGCTAATTCAGCGCCGATGATGGGGCGGATGCCGTGTTCGCGGGCGGTGTCGAAGACGCGCGGTGCACCGTAGAGGCCCATGCGATCACACACGGCCAGCGCAGGGAGTCCGAGGTTGGCGGCAGTGCGGGCCAATTCTTCGGGCAACGAGGCCCCACGCAGGAAGCTAAAGGCGCTGCGGGTGTGCAGTTCGACGTAGGCGGGACTGGAAACGGTGGCAGCCAATGGATCGATGGGTTCAGTCGAGCAGGGCGTCGACCGTCCATCCATCGGGCTGATGAACCAGACGCAGGACTTGTCCGCGCAGGGTGGTGGCATCCCATTCCTCGCGCTGCCAGGCTCCATTCTCCCACCAGCGTCCGGAGGCGCGCCAAGGGCCTAAGGTCACCACCAGTCGGCCGTGGGCAATGGCGCAGTGGATCGATGCGGGTCGTCCGTTGATCGATTCGACAGTGGCTGTGGGGGCGGGTCGAAGCCGTCGCAGGCCGGGAGCCTGAAGAGCGGGACGCGATTGGGATAGGGCAGGGACTCCTTCGAAATCGGGAGGCACTAATCGGAAGGCGTCGATCCCGTGCTGCTGGAGCCTTACCGGCGTACCCACACGATCCGAACCGAGAATGGCGGCGATGCGTCCGAGGGTTTCCTGGAACTGGCGCGGGTCTTTGAGTGTTGTTTCGAACAGGCCGAACTGCCGCTGGACCGGTACGGTGGTCTCCAGCGTGAGTTGCAAACCCACGACCGCACTTTCGCTGCGGACGGTGTCGAGATGGGTTGCTAGTAAGCGTTGAAGCACGGCCGCGTCGCGGGTGGGTTCCGGGACGTTGAGTTGGCGCTCGAGTCGGTTCCCGGATTCGAGTCGCAATGACAAGTCGACGCGTTCGGCCGCACGGCCTGCCAGTGCGAGCCGCGCGCACAGGGTGTCGGTGAAGCGGCGTAGCAGAAACAGTAGGGGCTCGAGCGTTTCTACGGGTTCTTCGAAATCCCAGGATTCGGTCCAGACTTCCGGAGGTCGGACGGTGTTTAGGGGGCGGGTGTTCCGTGTGGAGGCCGCGGCCAAGAGCCCCAATGCTTCGAGTCCTAGTCGGTCGGTCAATGCACTGGGATCCAGGGCGAGTAGTTGGCCCACGGTGTGCAGCCCCCAGCCTGCGAGGATTCGAGCGGTGTCGCTGGACGGTTCGAGTGCGGCCAGTGGAAGGGATGCAATGAAACCGGCGGCGTCGGTAACGATGCGTACGGCCTCACCGGATTGGGCGCCGTGCCGTGCCATGTTTGGGGTCGTAGCGATGCCGATGTGGGCGTGGAGTCCTTGGGTTATGAGGCTCGATCGCAGCTCTTGGGCCCAGGTCTGCAGCGCGTCTGTTTGGGGAGGCTGCAGCCGGCTCAGTCCCCGTAGGTCTAGGGTGCACAGACCCGGGGCGGTGGATTCTAGGTGCGGAGAAAAGCCGTAGGCACACTGGAGCAAGATGTCGGTGGTGGCTGACTCCCGTGCGGGGGCGCGGTGGCGGATGAGAATGCCGGTGCAGCGTGCCAGCGCCTGGGTGGCGGTCTGTCCCCGTTCCACACCTGCGTCCCGGGCGGGCGGGGTTGTTTCGAGGACAAGCGGGGTGGTGCGCGCTGGGTCTACCAGGGCGACGGGTTGTCCCCAGAGTTCGGGTGACAATCGCAGCGCGGCTTGGAGTGCGAACTGAGGGAGGTGAATGACGGCGAACATGGCGCGAGAGCAAGGTGCGAGAAACGGGCTTTCAGGCGCTCTGCTGAGCACTTGCTTCGAGGATTCGACGCCGTTCGGTCTCGAACCGGAGGTCTAGGGTGTCCGGGGTGCGGTCGAGATCTCGATGGTCGAGGCGGGTCCGGGAAACGATGCGGGCGGCGGCCCCGGCTACCAACGGTTGGGGAGTGATAATCAGTAGGGTTCCGCCGTGTTGTTCCATGAGTCGACTGAATCGGTACCAGAGGGTTCCCGGGATGCGGCGCAGTTCGTGGGCGGCGTTCAGCTTCAGGTCTAGGACCACTAGGGCGATGTTGCGGTCGCGCAGGAGGAGGTCCGTGGTTTGCAGAGCCTCCGCAGTATTTCGACATCGGACCCAGAGCAGGTGGGCCAGGGCTTCCGGTTCGAGAGCGTCTACGTCCAGGCTGTCGGCTCCGTCGACCAAGGTCAGGAAGCGTCCGGCCGAGGCGGCATGTCGCAGTAGGGAATGGATGAACTGGGCGCTGCCAGAGCCTTCTCCAGGGGCGACCAGTTCGGTGAAGGATCCTTGGGGTAACCCGCCTCCGAGGCCCTGGTCGATGGATTCGATACCGGTAGGCAGGGCCGTGGGAACCGTCCGCTCCGGTGCCACCCCGATCCGAGCCCGTGGCAGGCGTTCGGCAAGAAATTGCCGTAGTTCGATAATCTTGGTGTCGGCGGGCATGGCGGTGACCGAAGTTGGGTCGGGGGATCAGTCTAGGGCTTCGCTCAGGGTGTAAAACCCAAATCCTCCGGAGAGGCACAGAATTCACTCTATCCAGGGACAAAGACTGTCTAATGGGTTGGGATCGCAATAGGAGTTTTGGGCTCGGTTTGCCTTGGAGCGTGAGGTGCGTTTCACTGGGTCGATGATGTTTCGGACGATCCTGGCTGGGTTGGCGTTTTGGGTGTCGGTTTCCGTGCTGGCTTCGCATTCGTTGGCTTTCGAGGATTTGTCGTCCCTTCGGCGGTTGAGCGATCCGCAGCCTTCCCCGGACGGTCGATGGATCGCCTGTGTTGTGGCCACGCCGGATCTGGTTGAGAACCGGGTCGACAGCGATATTTGGTTGGTGCCGGTCGGTGGCGGGGCTCCACGGAAATTCGCTGCTTCACCCAAGCACGATCGCCATCCCCGGTGGTCGCCGGATGGGCGATGGGTGGTCTTCGAGTCCAATCGTGACGGAGAGTTCCAGGTCTGGATTCAGTCGGTGGACGGTGGCGAGGCTAGGATGCTGACGCACCTTTCTACCGGTGCTAGTGCTCCTGCTTGGTCGCCGGATGGGTCTCGAATCGCTTTCCTGTCATCGGTGTATCCGGAGTTCTCCGGGAAGCCTCCGGAGGAATCCGAGCGTCTGAATCGGGAGCGAATCCAGGGGTTGGAGAAGGGCAAGGTCCGCGCTCGGGTTTATGATGCGCTACCGGTGCGCAAGTGGGATGCGATGAGTGATGGCCGGCGCAATCATCTCTTCGTGGTGTCGGTGTCACAGGGTGCGGGTGCGGGAGAGGCGCTCGATCTCACTCCGGGAGCGCAGGACGCGGTGCCTTGGTCGAGTACGTTTGCTGCGGGCGATGAGTTTGATTGGTCTGCGGATTCGAAGTTGCTGGTCCACACGCCTTCGCCGGCGCCGGTTCGTGAGGAGTCGTGGTCCACGGATCACAATTTAGTGTCGGTGTCGGTGGACGGTTCTCAGCGCACGGCGTTGACCTCGCAACGAGCTGCCGATGGGTGTCCGCATTGTTCGCCGGATGGTCGCTGGTTGGCGTATCGGGCTCAGGCTCGGGCGGGCTTCGAGGCAGATCGTTGGCAGTTGATGCTTCGGGATTTGAAGACGGGTCAGGTCCGCAGTCTGACGAGCAACTGGGACCGTTCGGTGGAGGGGATTGCTTGGTCGAAGGAGGGGCAATTGGTGGTCGAGGCGGAGTCGCAGGGACGCAAACAGTTGTGGTCGGTGGCGTTGGGCGGTGCTTCTGCGCCGCGGGCTTTGACTACGATGGGATCGGCGGGTGATGCGGTGTTCGGGTCGGACGGTACTTCGGTGGTGTATTTGGAGACGCGGATGGATTGGCCGGCGGTGTTGAAGTCGGTGGAGTTGGTCTCGGGCCGGGTGACTACGTTGTGGGATCCGAATGCGGAACGCTGTGCGTCTTGGAATTTGCCGGTTCCGGAATCGGTGACGGTGAAGGGGGTGGGTGGGGTGCCGGTTCAGATGTGGATCTTGAAGCCGTCGGGATTTGATGCGGCCAAGCGGTATCCGTTGGTTTTTTGGGTGCACGGCGGGCCACAAGGGGCCTTTCTCGATGGGTGGTCGTATCGTTGGAATCCGCAGTTGTGGGTGGCACAGGGCTGGGTGTTGGCGATGCCGAATCCGCGGGGGTCGACGGGGTTTGGGCAGAAGTTCACGGATGACATTTCGCGGGATTGGGGTGGTAAGGTTTATGGGGATTTGATGGCGGCGTTGGATTGGTGTGAGCGGCAGCCGTGGGTCGACCAGAAGCGCATGGCTGCGGCGGGGGCTAGCTATGGTGGCTACATGATGAATTGGTTTCAGGGGCACACGGACCGGTTCAAGACGTTGGTGACGCATTGTGGTGTGTACGAGTTTCACTCGATGTATGGGTCGACGGATGAGTTGTGGTTCGATGAGTGGGAGCATGGGGTTCCGTGGAAGTCTCGGGGGTTCGATCGGGACTCGCCGGATCGGTTTGCGGCCCGGTTTCGTACGCCGAATTTGATCATCCATAATGAGTTAGATTATCGGGTGCCGGTGGGGCAGGGGTTGTCGCTGTTTACGGCGTTGCAGCGTCAGGGGGTTCCAAGTCGGTTGTTGTACTTCCCGGATGAGGGGCACTGGGTGTTGAAGCCGCAAAACAGTCAGCTGTGGCATGCGACGATTTTCGAATGGTTGCACCGGTATCTAGATTGATCGCTTCGGTGTGGGTGGCGGGTTGTGGGTGATGCTTCGCGGGATCGGTCCTGCGCGCGCTGAGGAGTCTCTGGGGAGGAGGAGCTTTCGTGCTGTCGCACGAGGGGGATAGGTGATCGCCTCCAATGCTCGCTCCGGTCCGGTCCTGCTGCCGCCGCTGTATGCTTAGACGTGGGTGGTGGAGGAAACGAAATGTTGTGCGTTGGAGGTGGGGACGGTGATGCTGCGGGGCCGGTTTTTGCCGGTGCGCGGAGGTGTTCCGTGGGAAACAATTTTCTATGCCAACTTTGATTGCCAGCTTGGTCGCCGAGCGTGTCGGCGGCTGTGTTGTGGGTGACCCTTCTCTTGAATTAACCGGTTTTGCTCCGGCGGATGGAGCCAAGTCCGGTGATCTTACTTTCGCGGAAAACGAAGCGTACTTTCTGCGGGCCGACCAAAGTGCCGCTTCAGCCATTTTGGTGGCCGGTGATTTTCGGTCGTCTACCGGCAAAACTATTCTGCAAGTCGAGAATGCGCGGGTAGCCTTTGCACAGGTGTTGCCGCTATTTTTTCCTGAGCCGGTTTTGCCGGCAGGGATTCATCCGTCGTCGGTGGTTGCAGCCTCGGCGCAGGTGGATCCTTCGGCGCATGTGGGGCCTCAGTGCGTCATCGGTGAACGGGTCCGGATCGGGGCTGAGGCGGTCCTCGTTGGTCGCAATTTCATCTCGGATGACTGCGTGGTGGGCGACGGGTGCCGGCTTTATCCGAATGTGACGCTCTACCCCCGCAGTGCGCTGGGGCGGCGTGTCCGCATTCATGCGGGCTCGGTGATTGGTTCAGATGGCTTTGGCTATGTGTTCGACAAGGGTGAGCACCGCAAGGTGCCGCAGGTGGGGCAGGTGATCATCCATGATGATGTTGAAATCGGTGCCAATGTGACGATCGATCGGGCGGCTCTCGGGGCCACGGTGATCGGCCGTGGTACCAAGATCGATAACCTGGTTCAGATCGCCCACAATGTGACTATCGGGGAGCACTGTATTCTGGTGGCGCAGGTGGGAATCGCTGGCAGCACGAAGATCGGTAATTATGTGACGATCGCGGGTCAGGTGGGGGTGGCGGGTCACTTGCGGATCGCGGACAAGGTGACGATTGCGGCGCAGTCTGGGGTGATGCACCACATTCCGGAGGGACAGAAATGGCTGGGTTCTCCAGCCGGCCCGGATCGTGTAATGAAGCGTCAGTACTTGGCGATGGAGCGTCTGCCGGAGTTGCTGCGCCGTGTGCAGGAGTTGGAGCGGCGGCTCGGGGATGAGGTTTCGTCTTCGCAATAAGCGGGCTCCGCGGGACCAAGCCGGCGCGCGCAGGGAAGCTCTGGGGAGGATGAGGTTTTCGCGCGGTGCGCGAGGGGGGTGTTTGGGCTTGTGGGGGCGGGATGGAGAAATAAGGTGTCTGATCATGAGGATTCCCCGATGTATTCACCGCTCGGTTCGGGCATGGGTCGTGGTGTTGGGGGTGAGCCTGTTGAGCGATGCTTTAGGAGCTGGGGCGACCAATGGAGTTCATTGGTCTTACCGGCCGTTGCAGTCACCTGAGGTTCCGGTGCTTTCAAGCCCGTCGGGTCTCGTGGTACATCCGATCGATGGGTTTATTTTAGATCGCCTGCATCGTGAGGGGATTTCGCCAGCGCCGGAGGCCGATCGGCGCACGCTGCTGCGTCGGGTGAGTCTCGATTTGACAGGGTTGCCGCCGACGCCGGCCGAGATGGATGCCTTCTTGAACGATCCGTCGACGGATGCGTATGAGCAGTGTGTGGAACGGTTGCTGGCGTCGCCTCGCCACGGTGAGCGTTGGGCGCGCCATTGGTTGGATGTGGTCCACTACGGTGAGACCCATGGCTATGACAAGGATCAGCCCCGCCCGAACGCGTGGCCGTATCGAGATTATGTGATCCGGGCTCTGAATTCCGACAAACCGTATTCGCGCTTCGTTCGGGAACAAATCGCGGGCGATGTGCTCTGGCCGGACACTGAAGATGGTGTTACGGCCACCGGATTCATCTCGGCTGGGCCGTGGGACTTGATTGGCCATGCCGAGGTCCCGGAGTCGAAGACGGATGGCAAGATCGCTCGCCTGCTCGATCGAGATGATATGGTGGCTACGGTGATGAACACCTTCAACAGCGCCACGGTTCAGTGTGCGCGCTGTCACGATCACAAGTTCGATCCGGTCCGCTCGGAGGAGTATTACCAATTGACGGCGGTGTTCGCTGCGCTCGACAGGGCGGACCGGAAGTTTGATGCCGATCCTGCTGTGGCCGAGCGGCGGCGATTTCTGGAGGGGCGTAAGGCGACGTTGCAGCAGGAAAAAAAGCCTCTGGATGATGAGATGATTCGTCAGGGTGGACGGCGGTTCGCTTTGCTCGAAAGACGCGTTGCTGCTGCGGAGGCCGGGAGCAAGGAACCCGCGCGGCCGGAGATGGGTTGGCACTCGGTCATCCAGTCGAAGCCCGATGTAGTCCAGTGGGTTCAGGTGGATCTGGGGCGGCCAGTCGAAATTCACCGACTCCTCTACGCCGGTTGCCACGATGACTTCAACGGTATCGGCAAGGGCTTCGGATTCCCGGTCCGGTACCGGGTGGAGTTGTCGAACGATCCCGAATTCAAGGCCGGCATCCAGCGACTGGAGGATCAGACCGGTGGCGATTTGCCCAATCCCGGGGTGACCCCGCGGGAGGTGAAGGTGCCGGGCTTGCGGGGGCGATACGTGCGAGTCACGGCCACACGTCTCGCGGCCCGAATGAATGACTTTATCTTCGCTCTCTCGGAGTTGGAGGTCTTGGATGCTGAGGGCAGCAATTGGGCGCTCGGTGCGCCGGTGAGCTCTAATGACAGCATCGAAGCGGCTCCGCGTTGGGGGCGGAACAACCTCACCGATGGGTGGTTTCCGGGGCGAACTCAGTCTGCGGTGGGAGAGGCCTTGGACCGGTTGCGGAAGGACCGCAAGGCTCTGGAAGACGTGCCGGCTTTGGCCGCGAGCCTGGCCCGCTTAACTCCAATCCGCGCCGAACTGGACCGGGTCACTCGAGAAATCTCAACCCTTCCGCCCCAACGGATGGTGTACGCGGGCACGGTGCACCACGGAGGAGGTGCGTTCCGGGGCACTGGTTCCAACGGGGGGAAGCCTCGGCCTGTCTATTTGCTGGCGCGCGGGGATGTGCGCAAACCCGGCAATGAGGTGATACCGGGCGTGCCTCGATCCTTGGGTTTGAGCCGCGGACTTCAGGTCGATCCCGCCATGCCGGAAGGTCAGCGGCGGGTGGCCTTGGCTGAGTGGATTGCCGATCCAGAGAATGTGCTGACGTGGAGGTCCATTGTGAACCGGGTCTGGCAGCACCATTTCGGCCGCGGTTTGGTTGAGACAGCCAATGATTTCGGTCGCATGGGCACGGCGCCCAGCCACCCGGAGTTGTTAGACTGGATGGCGGTGTGGTTCCGCGACAACGGTCAATCCCTCAAGTCGTTGCACCGCCTGATCGTGACGAGTCGTACTTACCGGCAGAGTTCTGTGGTTCCGAATCCAGAGGCTCACCCGGGCGTGGCGCGCGACACCGATAATCGACTGCTCTGGCGCATGAACCGTCGGAAGCTGGAGGCTGAGGTGATCCGCGATTCGATGCTCTGGGTGGCGGGGCGTCTGGATGAGCGCCGCGGTGGGCCGAGTTTTAAGGATTTCGTGGTGGAGCGGCCGGAGCACTCGCCGCACTACGAATACGCGCTGCATAACCCGGAAGATTCCGAGTCACACCGGCGCTCGGTGTACCGTTTCCTGGTGCGTTCTCAGCCTCAGCCGATGATGGCGGCCTTAGATTGCGCCGATCCGTCGATTTTGGTGGACCGTCGTAATGAGACTCTCAATGCCCTGCAGGCTTTGGCTCTGATGAACCACAAGCTGGCGGTTTCGATGTCCCGTCATTGGGCTGTCCGCTTAGAACACGAGGCGCCGACGATCCCGGAGCGGGTTTCGCTGGGAATGCGCTTGGCCCTCGGCCGCAGACCGACCGCCGAAGAGTCTCAGGCGCTGGTCAGCCATACCGAACACCATGGCTTGGCCAGCACCTGCCGTTTGCTGCTCAACCTCAACGAATTCGTGTTTGTCGATTAAGCCTGAGGGTGTGTTGCAGAGGGATGGCTCTGCAGGGCACTCGGCTCAGTGGCCGAGGTCGAGGCAAACGGCTTCCTTGGTGGAGCGGGCGAAGACCTTGCCATTGGCCAACACAGGCGTGGTCCAGCACTTGCCATCGAGCACGTGGGCGCGGGCCAGTTCCTTGTAGGCCGCGGCGTTGGTGTCGATGAGCACGAGGTGCCCGTCGTCCGAGAGAGCCAACACGCCGCTGGCGGTGAGGATCACGTGGCCAGGTCCGAATCCGGGCTGTTCCCACTTCACGGTTCCCGTGGCGATGTCGACGCACTTCACCGGTCCGTTGCCGTATTCTTTGAACTGGAACATGCCGAAGAGGTGGCCGTCTTTCAGCACTGGCGTCGACCAGTGGTTGGCCAGTGGCTTGTTGCCAGCAAAACGGTAGGCCTCGGTGGCCGTCCACTGAGATCCGTTCTTGGTCACCTTGGCCGCTCCAGCACCCACGCCGTAACCGGCCGAGCAGTACACCAAGTCACCGGAGACGACCGGGGAGGCCGCCGTGGAGACCTTGTAGGGGAAGTTGTGACGCCAGAGCTCGGTGCCGGTCTTGGGATCTACCGAGACCAGTCCCGATTGGAGGAACCAGACGACCTGACGCACGCCATGAATTGTGGCCAAGACAGGGGAGGCATGGGTGATTTTTTCGTCGCCGGTCTTCCAGACAATTGCGCCGCTCTTTACGTCCAGGGCCATCAGGCTTTCGCCAGCGCCACCGCCAGCCACGAAGACTCGGCCGTCTTCGATCACCGGTGATTGGGCGTTCTGCCAGGAGATGTTTCGGCCGGCGTGATCCTTAGCGAGGTCGCTCTTCCACACTTCCTGGCCGGTCTTGGCGTCGAAGGCTTGCACCACGAGTTTGGCCGAGAAGGTGTACACCCGGCCGCCCTGAACAGCCGGTGTCGAGCGCGGGCCGTCACCGCCTCGATTCTCCTTGGTGCCGTCATCGCCGCCGTCGCCGGTCTTCATGGATCCCAAGGCTGCGGTCCACAGCTCCTTGCCGGTGTTGGCATCGCGGGCAACGAGGGTCTCGAGCATGGCACCCCCTGAATCCCGGAGTTCTTGGGTGAAGCAGCGGCCACCAGCCACGGCGAACGAGCTGAAGCCGGCGCTGCTAGGAACCTTCCACAGCACCTTGGGTCCACTGGCAGGCCAGGTCGTGGCGATCTTCTCTGGGGTGGCCCCATCGTGGTGGGGTCCGCGGTACTCGGTCCAGTCGGCTCCGTGGGAGACGAGTGAGGTGGCGATGAGGGCGGCCAGTGCCAAGGGACGTTGCATGGGCTAAGCCGTGACGGATATGCGGCGCTCCGTCAAACCCCGAGTGTCCCCCCTAGGGCTCCTTCGATCGGTTAACTTATGCCTTCAATCCGCGGGACGCCTGAGCTTTGCTGGGTCGATGGACGCGCTGATCAAGATTCTTCGCCAGGATGCCACCCTGAGTCCCGCTACGCTGGCGGCGATGCTGTGCCGGTCTGAATCAGAGATCCGGGCCGAGATCTCCAGCCTGGAAGCCCAGGGAATCTTGCTGGGTTATCGGGCCGTGGTGAACGATGAGAAGCTCGGGTATGACGTAGTCCGGGCGATGATCGAGGTAAAGATCACCCCGGAGCGCGGTGGTGGTTTCGACAAGCTCGCCGAGCGGATTTCCCGCTACGAAGAGGTGCGGTCCTGTCACTTGATGTCCGGCGGCTATGATTTGCTCGTCGAGGTGGAGGGCAGCGACTTGCGCGACGTAGCCGCGTTCGTCTCCGAGAAGCTGTCCACCATCCAGGGTGTTCTCTCGACAGCGACCCACTTCGTGCTCCGCGCTTACAAGGAGCAAGGCTTGCTGATGAAGCGCGACGCGGTTGAAGAGCGACTTCAGGTGGCTCCCTGACACGGCCCTGAGCCGTTGTCGGTGGTTGTGTCCTACAATCGGAGGAAGAGTTTCCGGCGGTGCAAAGCCCGGGCGAAGAGGAAGAGCACGAGCAGCCCGCCGGCGGCCTGAAGCACCTCTCCCGTTGTGCCGAGTCGGGCGCGCAGTTCTGGAGACAGGAAACGTCCGGCCACTGCTCCATAGCCCACGAAGCTGGAGAGCAGGTAGAGGGTGATGGGGTTGGTGCCGATCCAGACAAAGGGCTGGCACCAGCGTTGTTGGCCCCATCCGTCCACCACCTGGTAAAATCCGGCCAAGAGCAGGAAGCTCCAACCGCCTGCGAACAGGACGAAGGAAGAGGTCCAGAGTTTCTTCACGATGGGGAAGGATCCATTCCAAACCCATCCAACGGCGAGGCAGGCCAGTCCCGCTAAGATGATCCGTAGGGTGCGTTGAGTGGGCTTGAGCGATCCTAGTCGGAGCAAGGAACCGGCAAACACTCCGAGGAGGCAGGTGGCTATGGCTGGAATGGTGCTGAGGATTCCCTCGGGATCGTAGTAAGTGTCATACTTCTTGCCGGGAAGGTGTTCGAAGTCGAAGTGGTTCACCACGTTGAGGCCGGGCTCGTATTGCCCCGTTACCCGCTGAGGGGTGCTCCAGTACAGTTGTTGGGCGTTGGTGGTTCCGGTGCGGGCCATGCCTTCTTGCACGGCGGTCGGGATGAGTTGGATGGCCCGTATGGGCACCCAGGCGAAGAGGGCCCAGTAACCGAGCAAAATGCCGGCACAAACTCCCAAGAGCGCTCGGACCGGCAGGAACACCAGCAGGATGCCCGCAGCCGTAGAGGCTAATGCGATGCGGTTGAGCACACCCAGCCATCGGACTCCATCCAAGCCCTGCGAGAGCCCGCCGGAGTAGAATACGCCTACCAAGAACAGCAGGAGCCCGCGGGTCAGCAGGCGTTTGACTGCTCCAGCCTTGCCGCTCCGCTCCACGGCCTTGCCGGTGGAGAAGGTCAATGACACACCGGCAATGAAGACAAACAGCGGGAAGATCAGGTCATAGAATCGGAAGCCGGCCCATTCCACATGAGTGAGTTGCTGGCGGATACCGCTGAGCAAGGGGGAGCCGCTGAACTTCTCCAGCGCCCGCAAGATGCCCGCGCCACCGACGATCCAGAACATGTCGAACCCCCGGAGGGCGTCGAGGGACATGAGGCGCTCGGACGGTGGTGTGGCCGTTGTCGATGAGGGGTTCTGGGCGGGGGGCATGACAGGAAAAGGGGATGCAGGTGGCAATGCGTTCCGAGGTTGGGTTCAGATCCGCAGAAAAATCCGTCGGCCATGGAGAAGCCAAGCCAACCAGACGCAGAACCCGACGGACACGAAGGCGGTGACCACGCCCGTCGTCCCTGGATGCAGTCCGTCCAAGAAGAGGGCGACTTCACCGCCGGTCAGTCGTTTGGCCAGTTTTCCGAAATCAGCCAGGTTCGAGGCCAGGTAGACGGCGATAGAGTTCATGCCAATCCAAGTGAAGGGCTTGGCCCAGCTGGACCACCCTTTCACATCGATGAGTCCGTAGAAAAGAGCCAAGAGCAGGCAACTCCAACCGCCCGCGACACAGACATACGACGAGGTCCACAAGCCCTTAATGATCGGAAATGCCAATCCCCACAAATGCCCCGTGGCCAGTAAGGCGACGCCGGCCAGAGTGAGTGTCTTTAGGCGTTGAGCTGCATTCCGGGAGGGGTCTTTGAGGAACAGTCCGGCGAGCACGCCGAGGAGGCAGGAGGCGATGGCGGGCAAGGTGCTCAGGAGGCCTTCCGGATCATGGGCGCCGTTCCACTTCTTGCCGCCGAGGAACTGGGTATCCACCCAATGGGCTAGATTGGTGTCCGGTTGGAGATTGGCCGGGCCAACTCCGGGCACCGGCACGAGGGTCATGAGGCCCCAGTAACCTAAGAGGATCCCGACGGTGGTTATTCGCAGGGCCCGGGGGCTTAGGAACAAGTGCAGAGTGGCCGCCGAGAAGTAGCACAGGGCGATGCGCTGCAGGACGCCGAGGTAGCGGATGTCGTTCTCCCAGCCTGTATATCCCCGGTAGAAGAACACCCCCAGCAGGTAAAGCACGACCGCGCGCTTGAGAATTGCCAGGAACGCCCCAGACCGATCACCGGCCTCCGGTTTGGCGCCGCGTGAAAGGACGATGGAAATGCCGCTAATGAAGACGAAGAGCGGGAAGATTAAGTCGTAGAAGCGGAAGCCTTGCCAGGCCACGTGCTCCAGTTGGTCAGCGATGGCATGACTCACTGGACCGTTGGCAGCAGTGAGGAAGGCGTGGCCAAAGGCGTCCGCGCCGCAAATCCAGAACAGGTCGAAGCCGCGCAGAGCATCAAGGCTGGCCAGTCGGGATGAAGTGCCGTGGACGGCGGGAGTCGGGGAGTTCGCCATGCTAATTAACCATCAAGCCCAGCTCGGACAGGGGTGCCAAGGACGGATTTGCTAGCGGGCCGGGGTTCCGGAGGCCGTGGTTGACACCAGGTGCTGGTCGAACCAGTCGGCGAAGTGGTAGATGTCCCAGAGCATGGTGAGCCATCCGTGCTTCCCACCCGGGTGTACAACGAGTTCAACGGTCGAGCCGACCTCCCGGGCGCGGGCTTGGTACCGTTGGGATTGGTCGAGCGGGACAAGGGTGTCGGCATCCCCGTGGTAAATCAGGGTGGGCGCAACCCCGGGGTGCAGATGGAAGAGCGGCGAGAGAGGCTTGCCGATATCCACCCAGTTGGTCAGCCCGTTGGGTTGCGGACGAAAGGCCTCCACGAAGCTCTTTGGCGGGCCGCCATCGTGGAGGTTCTCGGTTGAATCCCCCAAGTTTAACAAATCGGTCACGGGATAGAAGATGGCTACGGCCTGAACGGCGCTGCTCTCCCGATCGATGGGGTCGGCGGTCTGGGCGAGGCCGGGACCGCCTCGGGTGGCCAAAAGCAGGCTCAGGTGTCCGCCTGCGCTGCCGCCGGTGACACCCAATCGCTTCGGGTCGATGCCATGCTCTTGAGCATGATGTCGGATGTGCCGAATTGCCCGACTCACGTCTTCGAAAATCTCCGCCACCGTCGCCTCTGGTTGGGACACATGATAGACCGCTAGAATGGTGTACCCTCGGCGCAGCAGAGGGGCCGTCATCCAAGGGCGGAAGCTGTTAGTGCCGGATTTCCAACGCCCGCTGACCATGAGTGCCACTCCGAGCCCGTTGGGATTCTCGGGTCGGACCACGTCGTAAGAGACTTCGTGGCCGTGGCGTTGCCCGTAAGTCACCCGTTGAACGGAGGCGAGCGACGGATGGTAGTAGAGCCACACTCCGGCGGCCAATGCCGTCAAAGCCAGGATGAGGCCAGCCAAAATGGAGGCGGCCCGGATGAGAATGCGACGCAGTACCATGGTGGGAGAATGATCGGACTGGGAGAAACGCAGCGGTCTTCGCAGGAAAAGCCTGTGGAGAGACCTCTAGGCTTTGGAGCTTGCTCGAACTTGCGTCGTCCACGGTCCCTGGGCCAATCGGGTAAGGGTCTCGGGGTAGAGTGTTCGTTCAGCCTCCTGAATGCGCTGGTGCAGTGAGGTGACAGTGTCCCCTTCGAGCACCGGTACGGCTTGCTGAGCTAGGATTGGGCCGGTGTCCACGCCCTGGTCCACCCAGTGCACTGTGCAACCCGTGACCTTGACCCCGTAGTTCAACGCCTGTTTCCAAGCCTCAAGGCCCGGGAAGGAGGGGAGCAACGACGGATGGATGTTCATCACGCGGCCCTCGAAGGCTTTAAGAAAGTCTCCTTTAAGAATGCGCATGAATCCGGCCAAGACCACTAAGTCGACTTGGGCGTCTTGGAGAGACTGAATGAAGGTGGATTCGGCGAGGGGATCCAATTTGGTGCGGAAGGCGCCCGGAGGAATGAATTGAGCCGAGATTCCCCGATCCCGGGCCTGTTGCAGAATTCCGGCTTCTGGATTGTCGCTGAGAACCACAGCCACCTCCGCTGGCAGGGAGCCACATTGAATGGCCTGGGCGATGGCCACAAAATTGGATCCCTTGCCCGACCCCAGCACGCCTAGTCTCAGTTTCTTTCCACTCTGCATGCGTCAGATCAAGGCGTGAGGAGCCTTCGATCTCAAGCTTCGCTTACTATTGGGCCTCGAAGAGATTGCGGTTACCCATCGAGGACGGCAGGCGGGGAACAGTTTTGGATGGCGTCGGACCCGCGTGTTTTGCGGTAAATTCCCCAGTATCTCAGGGTTTCTGGCGACGGTGCTTAGAAGTGTTTCATTTAAAGTAAAATTTTTAGTTGCGGTGGTGTGGGACTGTAAGTATTCCGATGTCGTGCGTGTAGCCCAGTCCACCTTCCCCGATGAGTTGGGGCGGACCGTCAATGAGTTGACGGTGCGTCAGGCACGACTGCAGACGCAGGCGGCGACCGGTCAGCGAATTCGGAATGCTGAGGATGATCCGAGTGCGTTTCTGAACGTTCTCGAACTTCAGGGTGATTTTCAGCGTCTGGGTCAGTACTCCGACAACGTTACCAAGCTGCAAACCCGTTCGCAGGCAATTTACTCCGCCAGTTCTCAGCTCAAGAAGATGACGGACCGGGCGTCCGAGTTGGCGACCATGGCCAACAGCATCCGGACCAAGGATGACTACGGGGCCTACTCCGCCGAAGTAAACCAATTGCTGGAGAATGCATTGGCCTTGGCCAACGGCAAGGACTCCAATGAGGCTCTGTTTGGTGGAACTTCGGGCGTTGCGACGGCATTTGAGGCCGTTCGGGATGCGGATGGAAATATCACTTCGGTGGCCTACAAAGGGAACTCGAAGGTCCGGCAGGTGGACATTTCTGCTGGAATTTCCTTTGCGCTCGATGTTCCCGGAGCCAATGAATCGACCAGCGGCCCCCGCGGACTTCTAAAGGATGATCGCGCCGGGGTAGATGTTTTCGGTCACCTGATCGCTTTGCGCGATGCCCTGAATGAGGGCGATAAGTCCGCTTTCCCCGACATCAGTACGTCACTGATGAAGGATGAGAGCGGTTTCATCGAAAGTTTTGCGACTTTGGGCGCGGCTCAGTCGAGGTTGGAGGTAGCCGCTAAACAGAATTCCTCGGAGTCTATTTCGACCAATCAATTGATCTCGCAAGAGAGCGATGCGGATCTGGCTCAGACGCTGGTGGAACTGAACCAGTTGCAGGCGGCCTATTCTGCGGCCCTGCAGTCTGCGGGCAAGATCCTCAAGATCAGTCTCCTCGACTACATCTGAGCAGTCGGTCTGGCGAACCTCTGCCGGGGCGGAGGATTCCATGGTCGGCCTGCATTCCATTTACTCCGATGGCCGTACGAATCAGTTTCCTGAACCAAAAGGGCGGCGTGGGCAAATCCACCTGCTCCATTCTCGTGGGAGCAGCCTTGCAGTCGGCGGGCTATCAGGTGCAGTTCGAAGACATGGATCCTCAGGGGTCCTTGGCGATGTGGGTCTCGCACGTGGGCAAATTGGTACCGTTGCCGGAGGGCGTGGCTCCGGATGTCATTATTTGTGACACACCCGGTCGCATTGATGTTTCGGCGAGCAGCCCTGATCCATTTTTCCGCGATCTCATTTCCCGCAGCGATCGATTGGTCATTGTTGCCGAGAAGTCTCTCTTCAGCACCCAGGCCTCGATTCCGATGGTCGAGTCGGTGAAGCAGTTCATGTCTCCAACTGCCCGGGCCATGATTTTGTTCAACAAGGTGCGTCGCCGCACCCTGGTGGGTGGCCAGAATGAGGAAGAGATGGGGCGCGATCTCGGCTTGCCGGTGCTCAAGAATTCGCTGCCGTTGGCTGCGGCCTATGAGTCGACCCAGATCCAGGGATTTAGCGTCGTGGTCAGCAAGAATCGGGAGAGAATTTTTCAGCTGGCCCTTGAGATCCTCCGCTGAGGCGTGCCGGCCCGGTGATGGGTTTCGCAGCCAGCGTGCTTCTTGAGCGGTTGCAGCGTTGACGCTTTTTTTCTGTCGGCCACCCTTCGCGACTCTAGTATGCCTCGTATTCAGCGTGCCCTGCTCTCCGTCTCCGATAAATCCGGACTCGTCCCCTTCGCCCGCACCCTCGTGGCGGCCGGTGTAGAACTGCTTTCCACCGGTGGAACCGCCCAGGCGATCCGTGAGGCCGGCCTACCGGTGCGCGACATCTCCGAGCACACCGGCTTCCCGGAGATGCTCGACGGTCGGGTGAAGACGTTGCACCCGAGGGTTCACGGCGGGTTGCTGTACCTGCGCGGCAATCCGGTGCATGAGGCCACGGTGCGCGAGCACGGCATCTTGCCCATCGATTTGGTGGTGGTGAATCTCTACCCCTTCGAGGCGACAGTGGCCAAGCCCGGGGTCCATTTGCATGACGCCATCGAGAACATCGACATTGGCGGGCCCTCCATGCTGCGGAGTGCGGCCAAGAATCATGAGAGCGTGACGGTGGTGGTGGATCCGGCCGATTACGGAATCGTCTCTGAACAAGTGGCCGCCGCCGGCGAGACGACGCTGGAGCTGCGGCGCACGTTGGCCGCCAAGGTGTTCGCTCGCACGGCGGCCTATGATTCAGCCATCGCCGCCCATTTGACCCGGGAGTTTTCCGGCCCGGACGCGGTGTTGCCGAATTTGGCGGTGAGTGCGCCGCTGGCCCAACCCCTGCGTTACGGGGAGAACCCGCACCAGAAGGCGGCCTTGTACGGCAAGTTCCACGAGTATTTCCAGCAACTGCACGGTAAGGAGTTGTCGTACAACAACATCCTCGACCTGACGGCCGCTGCGGCCTTGATCACGGAGTTCGAAGGTCAGTTGCCGACGCTGGCCATCCTCAAGCACACCAATCCGTGCGGCGTGGGCCGCGGGGCTGATTTGCACGAGGCCTGGCAGCGGGCTTTTGCCACTGACCGGCAGGCGCCCTTCGGCGGGATCATTGCCGTAAACCGTCCGCTGGATCTCGCCTGCGCCAAGGCCATCGCCGAGATCTTCAGCGAGGTGATTATCGCTCCGGAGTTCGAAGCCGATGCTTTGGACCTCTTGCGTCAGAAGAAGAACTTGCGGCTCCTCAAGATGCTGTGCTCGCCGGTCGCGGCTGGATCGCATGACCTGCGCAGCGTGGGAGCCGAGTCGTACTTGTGGCAGCAGCGCGATTTGAAGATCACCACCGAGGCCGACCTCAAGGTGGTTACGCAGCGGGCGCCGTCGCCGGCGGAACTCGAGGCGATGCTCTTCGGTTGGCGCGTGGTGAAGCACCTCAAGTCGAACGCTATTCTGTACTGCGGTGCCCAGGCCACGTTGGGTGTGGGTGCGGGTCAAATGAGCCGGGTGGATTCCAGCCGCATCGCCGTCTGGAAGGCCGGCGAGGCGGGCCTCGACTTGAAGGGCAGTGTGGTGTGTTCGGATGCGTTTTTCCCGTTCGCAGACGGATTGATCGCTGCGGCCCAAGCCGGCGCCACGGCCGCCATTCAGCCCGGTGGTTCGGTGCGCGATGAGGAGGTCATCCGCGCGGCCAACGAGCGGGGCATGGCCATGGTCTTCACCGGAACCCGTCATTTCCGGCACTGAGCCGGGTGCGGTGGCCCGGAGTCTGGGAGTCTTGAACCCATGGTCACGCGCAGGGATTTGCCGGATGGGGAAGCTCCCGAGCTGATCTCCGCCCCCACCTCGGCTCATCCCTACCTGCGGCGTTCCGTGCGCAGTTCGATGGGTGCGGTGTTCTTCTCGGAGATCCGGCGTCTGCGGGCGGAGGCACTTGCGGGCACGATCGGCATGGCCGGCGCAGACTGTAGGATCAGCACATACGGCGGGGTCGGCTCGGTCGGCTGAGGTTTTGCGGGTGATGGGGCCTTCAGGACGCCGTTCGTCTGTCTTCGAATAGCACGGGCAAGACCAGCAGCGGAAACGCGTGGTAAGGGGTGACTCATTCAGGACGGGCGAGCTCCCCAGACGCGGGGATTCGCAGGCGTGTGGGCGGGACGCTCTGCGGGACCGGGCCTGCGCTCGCATGGAAGCTCCGGGGAGGCTGGAGCTTTCGCGCGTTGCGCGAGGGGAAAGGATGATCGCTTCCCGAGCTTGCTCCGACCCGATCCCGCTGCCGCTCGGTGGCCTCCCTGGCCCCGCGCCAGTGTTATTCTTTTTGAGTCAACGGGGGCTCTTGGAGCGAAGTCGCTGAGAAGCTGAATCAACGGTTTGATTGGGGATTTAAGAATTATCGAGATGAGATCAGTGACTTGTTTGCTGCGCTCGACGAAGCCAGTCGAGGCCCCGAGCCCCGAGCCACCCGAGAATCGCCGAATAAGACATAAAAGCGGTGGGTTCAGACCAATTTCCTCTCGGCACTTCCGTTCGAGGGTGGGTGGCGATCGATCACATTGCGTGTCATCGAAAACGGCGTTGCGCACGGTGGTGCCTCGCTTACGGTAATTTAAATGAAGCTGGATCTGCAAACGATGTCCCGCGAGCAGAAGCTCAAGGCGATGCACGAGATCTGGGAAGACCTTGCCGGGGATGACCAAAGCCTGGAATCACCGGGCTGGCATGCTCAGTTGCTCAAAGAAACGGCGGATCGCGTTCGGGACGGACGAGAGGTCGTTCACGACTGGGAGGAGGCCAAGGAGGAGCTGAGACGTCGCATGAAATGAGAGTGCGAATCCTAGACTCAGCGTTGCACGATCTCGACCGTGGCCGGATGTTTTACGATCGGCAGGGAGAGGGACTCGGTGCCTATTTTCTCGATAGTCTGTTTTCGGAGATCGATTCGTTGGTTCTGTTTGCTGGCATTCACCGAAAAGTGTTTGCCTATCACCGACTTCTGGCGCGGCGTTTTCCATATGCCGTATACTATCGCATGGAATCGGTTGAGGTCTTCGTAATCTGGCGCGTGTTGGATCTTCGCCAGGCACCAGAACGGATCCGGCGAGCGTTGAGATGAGGGTGGACCCTCCGCTTTAGCCATGTGCCGATCTATTCGTAAGCAAACGATTCGGAGACCTGCAACCGGCGGCGTTTGGTGGTGCAGCGAAGACCTTCGATTCGAGGGTTTCCTTTAAAAAAACCATCCATCCCGGTGGGATCCCACAGTTCGATTCGGCCCGGGGGGGGATTTGCATGGCGGTGGGCGGTCGAATCCGTAGCCTTGCAACCATGTTGGCGGTGCTCTCTGGGTTGGTGGCTGGGTTCCTCCATGTCTTGGCGGGGCCAGACCATCTGGCGGCGGTGGCGCCTCTGGCGGTCCGCAGTCATCGGCGAGCCTGGATCTCGGGTATTCGCTGGGGCTTGGGGCATTCGGCGGGCGTGCTGCTCATTGGCGTGCTGGCCATTCTCTTTAAATCGGTACTGCCCATCGGGCAGGTCTCGTCGGTGAGTGAACGATTGGTCGGAGTGCTGCTCATCGCGATGGGGATTTGGACGGTGCGCCAGGCGCTCCGCGTTGAGGTGCATGCTCACGAGCACGCTCATGACGGAAGCAAACACGGGCATGTGCATTTTCATGGGCCGAGTCACGCGCACCCAGTTTCAGAGGCGGCTTCGTCTCCGGAGCATGGCCACGGGCATGCGGCCGTCGGGATCGGTATTTTGCACGGATTGGCCGGCAGTTCCCATTTTCTCGGAGTGCTGCCCTCGCTGGGGTTCGCTCATGCGGGGCAGGCGGTGGCTTATTTGGCGGCGTTCGGCCTCGGCACGGTGTTGGCCATGGCGGGGTTCTCGGCGCTGCTCGGCGAGGTGGCCGGTCGGTGGGCGCTCCACACCCGTCACTGGTATCGCGGTTTGCTGTGGGCGTGTTCGGCGGTGGCCTTTGCCGTCGGGGGTTGGTGGTTGGTGACTGCCGGGGCCTGAGACAACACGAGATACATCGATGGGGGCCTCTGTGAATCCAGCCTACCGCGGAAGAATCGCTCCATCACCCACGGGGCAATTGCATTTGGGCCATGCGCGGACCTTCTGGGTGGCTCATGAGCGGGCCAAGGCCCGGGGCGGAACTCTAATCCTTCGCAACGAAGACCTGGACCGGGACCGGGTTCGACCGGAATTCGTGACGGCTTTTCTGGAGGACTTGCGGTGGTTCGGGATCCAGTGGCAAGAGGGGCCCGATTGTGGCGGCCCGCAGGCCCCGTATTCCCAGTCGGAGCGACGGAGCGAATACCAATCCATCTTTGAGGTGCTTCGGTCCACCGGGTGGCTGTTTCCGTGCACCTGTTCTCGCAAAGACATCCAGTCGGCCGTCGCGGCCCCCCATGCGGCGGATGACGAACCTATTTACCCGGGCACGTGCCGGCATCGGTCGGCGACGGAGATCACTCCGGGGCGTCCGGTGTCGTGGCGATTCCGGGTGCCTGAGGGGGTGCCTGAGGGACAGGTCTTGAGTTGGATCGATGGCGGGCAAGGGCCGCAATCTTGGGTGGCCGGTCGCGACTTCGGAGACTTCGTGGTCCTGCGACCCGACGGCGTGCCCAGCTACCAATTGGCCTGTGTGACCGATGACCACGCCATGGGCATCACCGAAGTGGTGCGCGGAGCCGATTTGCTCGTCAGCACCGCGCGTCAACTCCTCTTGTACCGGGCCCTCGGCTGGACTGTACCCGACTTTTTTCACTGCCCGCTCATGACCGATGAACAGGGGGTCCGCCTGGCCAAGAGGCACGCCGCTCTGAGCCTTCGCGCGCTGCGAGACCAAGGCCGCAGCCCTGCGGAGTTGCGGGAATCCTGGAAATGAAATCTCCCCCTTCAAAGCCGGAGGACCTCGGGAGGGGGAGCACTTGGGGACGTTGGGCGATTCAGGCGGACTTCAAGGAATCCTGAAAGCGTTGGCCAGGGAGAAGGTCACCGTGCCTTGGCCGGGAGGGCCCGGGAAGGTGACGCTGACGGTTTGCGGGCCGCTGGGGGCGGCGGCCGGGATGGTGAAGGTGGCAGTCACGGTGTTGCCATTGCGCTGCACGTTGCTGCCACTAAGGGTGCCCAGCAGGGCCGAGGTCGGTGCCAGGGTCAGGGGCGGGGTCATGCCTCCCAAGATCATCGTCAGAGACACCGAGGAGCCTCGCGCGCCGGTGTTCGGTGACACTGATGTCAGCGTGGGCCCGCCGGGAGGAATTCCGCCACCGCCACCGCCACCGCCACCGCCTGTGGCCGTGCCAGTCGCGGGATCGAAGGCGGCCAGGGCCGTGTTTCGGACCCGGAAGAAGCCCGCATCGCCCGGCGTCGCCGTGCGCAAGGTGCCCTGGTCTTTCACGGCAGCGATGTTGGTCTGGGCGTTGGTCCAGGTCTTGAGATCGGTAGACCGCTCCACCGAATAGGTCCCGCCTTCCAATGCGTTCCAAACCAGGGTGACTTCGCTCGCCGCCGCCAACGAAGCCTGGACGACCACCGCCGCATTCGTGCCGCCTGAGAAGTGAGTCGTCGCGCCGGCGCTGATCTCGGTGACGGCGGAGCCCGTCGGGTTGCCGTGGTACGATCGGCCGATGTTGTAGGGGTACACGGGAGTCCCGTCGGCGGCCATGGCCACGAAGTAGGCGTAGGTGCCCTCAGGGTACTCCGGCGTCACGCACCAGCGGCCGTTGTTTTCATCGAGGTCGTAGTCGACGCCCATCACGAACTTCTGCCCGGTGGTCGGCTGGGTGAGGTCTCCGAGGAAGGCGTTGTCTTCCATGTACCGACCCAGCGGGTACTGGGTGGAGACGGCCGGGCCGCTCTGATTGGCCCCGACGCCATAGGTTCGTTGGGCCCAGGCCGGAATGGTGGAGCGGCCGCCCGTCGAGAGGTTGTCGGCGCCGCGTTGGCCGTTGCGGAGTTGGAATCCGGAAGTCATGCGCCGGAGGGCGCTGGCGGCGTTGGTCGCCTCGGAGAAGGCGTAGGGGCCGTACACCGGAAATCCGTCGCGCACCCAGCCGAGGATGGGCGAGTGCCGGGTCACGGGTGCGGTGGATTCGCGGTACTTCCGGGTGGTCTCATCGAAATCGACATGGTCGCCCAGCAGGTAGCGCAGGGCCACGGGGTTGGCGTGGTAGTGATGGGTGCCGCTGCCCTCCTGGTGGGCGTAACCCGGATCGAAGGTGGACCCTTCATTCACATAGGCTTCCCGGTTCCAGTAGCCGTTGCCCATGCCCGCTTCGGCTGCGCCGGTCCAGACGAAGCCGTCGCGGGAGTCGAACATGGCCACGCCGTCGACGAAGCAGCCGATCACTCCGAGGCCGGTCAAGGTCTGGGTCGTGGGCACGGTGGGGTTGCGCGGGATCCGGTAGAGGGTCTTCCTGTTCGTGGGCAAATTGGGGAAGGTGCCATTGAGCCAAGGCCCCATGGGGTGCAAGGCCAGCCCGGTGGTGCGGACGTACACCCAGTCGGTGTCCGATGCCAGTTCCTGAAGGCCGGCGTAGGCGGGTTGGGACTGGGTCTGGGATCCGTTGCTCCAGGTAGTGACGGAGGCACCCGACTGGAGCGCAGCGTCGTTGAGGTAAACTCGGGCGTAGCGTCCAGAACGGTGGGTGATCCAAGAATCGATTCGGGGGTCTGCAATGAGTGGCAGGGAAGCCAGGCTCAGTGCAGCGAGAAGGAGGTTCGGGTTTTTCATGGGATCTATTCGGCGAGTCGAGACGGCTTCATTCGATCCTAGAAGTGTTAAAATCCGATGAGTCTGCGGGGCGGATTTGTTAAGCCTGTGTAAATCTCGGAGCCGATGTTCAAGGTTTGCCTAGGCGGAAAAACCGCAGGTTTTCGGTCAACTGAGGCGACGCAATGTTTTTGCCGGCCTCGGCGCGGGTTGTTTCATCGGAGAAAAACCAAGGAGTCTCGAGGGACTTGGTTTCTTGCAACTCGAAGCCGACGGCCGTCACGGGCCAGCTGAGTTGGATTTGTTCAGAACCCGGCGCGACCTCCAGTCGCGGGGCCACCGCAGAGGAGGGTCGTAGCAACCCGCTGAGTTGCAGAGCAAAGCGGATGTCGGAACTGTCGGGAGCAAACTGATGAACCTCGACGGCGAGCACATTGGGGCCCGTACGGAACCCCTTAGGATCAACCGTAGCCTCATAAAGAGTGGTTTCATCAGTGCCACCGACGCTGGCGCTGGCCCGGGTAATGGTACTCAGGGTGCCGGAGGGGAGGTTGCTTCGGAAAATCTCGATCCCGTTCAAGTACACGGCCGCACCGTCATCGCGGATGAGCCCCAGCGTCACGGACAGGAATCGCGCGGGGTCGTCCACCGTGAAACTGTGCCGAAACCAGGTGGTGATGTATCGAGCCGTCGTTGAGGGGCCGTACTTCACGGTGGTGACGATGTTGTCGTCGCCATAGCCCAGGGGCGCTGCTCCGCTGTTCCAGGTGCTATCAACAAAGCCATTGGAGCGCCAAATTGTGCCCGCCAGATTACCGCTGTCGTAGTACCGCCACTGTGCCCCCAGGGGCACCAGCGAAACCTGGGCGAGGTCGCCGGGTGCGGAGGCTTCGAGATTGATTCCGTCCGCATGGCCGGTGAGCGTCAGCGGGTTGGAAAACCCAGTCGGCGTGAAGAGGTAGCCCTCGCTGATGGCCTTCACGGTGTGTGGCCCACGGGCCAATCCGGTCAGGGTGTAGGCCCCGTCGCTGGTCGTATACGTCTGCTGGGTGTTGGAAACCTCGACTCGGACGCCGGGCACGGGCTTGCCACCCTGCAGCACACGTCCGGCTATGCGATAAGTGGAAGGGTTGCCGATGCGCACCAGCACCGCGGCGCTGCCTTCGCCGCCCTTCATGTCGCTGACCGTGCAGCGAACCCAATATTCGCGGGCGATGGACCAAGTCCGGCTAACCACGTTGGTGTTGGCGGCGACGATTGCGTTGTCTCCGAAGTCCCAAGAATAGGCCAGCGTGTCGCCGTCAGGATCGGTGGCATCGGCCGTGAAGATGATGGGGGCTCCCGCGAAGGCGGCGGTGGCACTGGCCGTGAGGGTAACACTCGGGAGTTGATTGTTGGTGAACTTGCCCAGATTCACCTGCAGGTCGAGCGATTCTGGGATGGTTCCGCCTTTGGCCAACGGCGTGATATGGATGCCGGCCACCCGGTCGGAAAAGGTTCGGCCAATGAGCAGCGCCGAGTCGTTCTTGCCGTCGGCAGAGCCGGGCGTGACGTCGAGCAGGAGCGATTGCTGGTTGCCGGTGCGGGCCCAGCGCAGTCCAACGCCGTCCATCAGGGCGGGCCGGTCGGTGAACTTCTGGCGGAACTCTAGCCAGTAGTTGGTTTGCGCATTGCGCGCGATGCGCACCGCCCGCGGGGTCGCCGCGTTGGTGGCATCGTGCGCGAAGAGCCGGTAGTTGCCCGAGGCGGTCACGATCTTTACCTGAGTCGTGGGCAGCCAATTGAGGTAGTTCTTGTATCGGGTGTTGAAGTGCCGCTTGCCGGCGCTGGCATTGCCCATGGTGTCGAAGCTGTCTCCGTATTCCACATTGCTGCCGGCCCCGAGAATGCTCTGGCCGCCGGTGTCCCACGCGTTGGCGTGGTTGAGTCCGAAGTTGTGGCCCAGCTCATGGGAGGACACGCCGCCCGTCGCGTCGAAGGAGGCGCGGATCCACGAACCGGGAGCGCCAACATAGCCCAGTCCGGCCCAGTTGAAGCCGGGAACGGCGCCGACACAAATGAGGTCGAAGTCGAACAGCGCCAAATTGACGCCGGCGGTGCGGGCGGCATTGCGGGCGTCGGTTCGCAAGATCGACGGGTCTGAGGCGCCGTACACGGCTGCTGTTTTGGGCATGCGCAAGGTGGTGGTCATGACGCTGCCGGCTCCGAGGGCGCGGAAGGTCGTCTTGCCGAAGCTTTGTTCCAGATAGAAGGCCGCGATCCCGTTGAGCATGTTGGTGCCGGTGGCATCGCTGAGGGGCGCGCCAGCCAGATCACTGAAATCGACGCGCAGGATGAGCAAGCGCTTGAGGCCCTCGGTGTAAGCCGATTTTTGGCGGAAGACGCCATCGGCATCGGTGCCATTGCCTTTGTCTACCGAGGCCAGGATGAGTTGCTCGTTGTAGTTCTCGGTATGGGCTGCGCTGCACAACCAGGCGGTGTGTCCGCCGGCTTCCACGGGTACTTCTTCGGCAAAGGTGGTCACGGGTTGGTTGGATACGGCGCACAGTGCGTCCTTCGCGGGCGTGGCCATTCGAGCGACCTCGTCGGCATCGAGAATCCGGACGGCGTTGGGATCGAGTGCGAAGAGACCGTCCAAGGCAACGCCATGCAGTGGGACGTCGGTCAGCGTCGGGCGGAGCAGGGCGGGTCCGTAGGTGTAGGCCCGCCAAGCGCGGTCGCCGACCGAGACGGTTCGATAGACCGACTCAAAGGGGCCGGTGTGGTCTGCCGCGGGAATGCCAGCTAGCACCCCGAAATCCCCACGGCCATCCACCGACTCTTCCAAGAGAGACTGGATAGACCCGGGGAGTTGGTCGCGAATCCCGCGTGGGATGGCCAATTCCAAGGCGCGCTGAGGATCAGCGGGGATTAACTCGGCCATATCCTGACGGCGCAGGCGTGCCAGTTCCTGGCCTTCGACTTCCAGTGCCGTGCGGGCCGCAGGCGAAGGTTGGCTTAGGTAGCGGCGGGTCCAGCCCGAGAACTCGGCGAAGGCAGGCTCCGGCACTGGTTCTGACCAGCGGCGGGCGCGGGAGGAAGGGACTCTCGTGGTGGCAGGCCGTGGCGGAGCCAGTTGCTGCTGCGCCGAGGTGCGGGCAGGAAAAACCTGGGAGGCGGGGTAGGGGGCTGTAGGGACCCTGGCGGCAGTTGTGTTGGTAGAGAGTGTCAGTGGTGCCTCTGAGGGTGGTTTTCCCCAAGGGGCCAGCAGTAGCAAGAGCAGCATTCCCAGTCCAATTCCGGTCAGCAGTCGGACGACAAGGCGGCGCTTCATGATGCTCAGGACCATGCAAGCACCGTGCCGTGAGGCCCATCGTAATCAAGTTTGCCGATAATTTTTCCTCAGACCCAGACAGGCTCCTCGGAAGGGTAACTCGGACTGCATCCGGGTGGCCGAAAACCCCAACCTCACCCAAGCACCTCCGAGGTAGGGCGATTTCTCCGAAAGCGCCACGTCCGCGGGCACAGACTGCTCGGAAATCGTTCCCTATCCCGGCGCTCCTCGGGAGGGACAGGCTCTTCAGGGGACAGGCTCTTCAGGGGACAGGCTCTTCAGGGGACAGGCTCTTCAGGGGAATCTTGACCAACGAATAATACACGATCAAAATAGTAGAGTATTATCGAGTCAATAAACTCAATAAAAACGGGGTTTACGGCGACCCATCCGAAGTTAAAATTTAAAACTACACCAACACAGTTGACTTAGGTGGGGTTTACCGTAATCGTCACTCCGTCATGAGCGCGCATCGAAATACAGAGAGCCCAGAGTCTGTGGATCGGGTGGACCGGATCGCCGTCGAGGAACAAGCCGAGTGGCTGGAAGCCTTGGCGCCTTGGGTGGCTTCGCTGCGGTTCGGGGTCATCCAGTTGGTGGTCCATGAGGGACGGGTTGTCCAGATGGAGCGCACCGAGAAGGTTCGCCTCGGGGGCTCCAAGGGTGGGAAAGGCGTGCTGTGAATCGAAGCAAGGGAATGAAAACCGTGAGATTGTTCGCGACGTTGGCTTTGGGAGCGCTCTTCGGAGTGGCTGCGCTGGCCAAGGACATCCAACTCCTCAATGTCAGCTACGACCCCACTCGGGAGTTCTACGCCGAGTACAACGAAGCGTTCTCCAAGCATTGGAACGCTAAGACCGGCGACAGCGTTCGGGTGACCCAATCGCACGGTGGATCCGGTAAGCAGGCCCGCTCGGTGATCGATGGATTGCGCGCCGATGTGGTGACTCTGGCTTTGTCTTACGATATCGACGCCATTGCCAAAAAACCGGCGCTCTTGACTCCGGAGTGGCAGAAGCGCCTGCCGGACAACAGCAGCCCGTACACGAGCCTCATCGTGTTCCTGGTCCGCAAGGGAAACCCCAAAGGCATCCGCGATTGGTCCGATCTAGTGCGTCCCGGAGTCGGAGTTGTTACGGCCAACCCGAAGACCGGAGGCGGTGCCCGGTGGAACTATCTGGCCGCCTACGGCTACGCCCTCAAGCAGTCGGGGGGCGATGAGGCCAAGGCCGTGGATTTTGTGAAAAAGCTCTACGCCAATGTGCCGGTGCTCGATTCCGGGGCCCGGGGTTCCACGGTCACGTTCATCGAACGTGGGGTGGGCGATGTCCTGATCACCTGGGAGAATGAAGCGCTGCTCGCACAGCGTGAGTCGGCGGCCGCCGGATTGGAGCGTGTCATTCCGTCTATGAGCATTTTGGCCGAGCCTCCGGTGACCTGGGTGGATGGTGTGGTGCAACGCAAGGGCACGGCCGAGGTGGCTCAAGCCTACGTGCAGCACTTGTACAGCGACGAGGGCCAGCGCTTGGCCGCCAAGCATTTCTACCGCCCGCGCAACGCCAAGATCGCCGCCGAATTTTCCGAGCAATTTCCCAAGGTAGAGCTCTTCACCATCGAGGCCGTTTTCGGTGGATGGGCCAAGGCCCAGAAGCAGCACTTCGCCGAGGGCGGTATCTTCGACGTCATCACCCGCAAGAACTGAAGCACTATGAGCCTCATCACTGCCTCTCCCGACCGGGTATCGCCCCAATCGCCGGCCAGTTCGTCCGCCGATTTGTCCGCCAGTCCGATCTCCCCGTCGCCATTCGAATCCAGGTCCGATTCAACGTCAGCCCAAGGCCTGTCAACGGCGCCCAGTCCGACTCGCACTCGCTCCATCACCAAGGTCCTCGAACCCCTCGAGCGCATAGCCCGGGACTCCCGGCGGTTGGTCGGGACCTCCCATGCTCAGGTGCAAATCGGCGGCCAAGACCACTCCATCCCCCGCTACTTGTATGTCGGGCGGCAGGGGGGTGGCGATTTGCAGCGTATCGGCATTTTCGCCACGCTGCATGGCGATGAACCGGAGGGAGTGCTCGCGCTGGGCAAGTTCCTGCAAACCTTGGAAGAGCGGCCGGAAATCGCCGAGGGCTACGCGCTGTTCATTTATCCGCTGTGCAATCCCACCGGCTTTGAAGACGGCACTCGCCATTCCCGCGCCGGCGTGGATTTGAACCGCGAGTTCTGGAAGCAGACTTCCCATCCGGAGGTTCGGTTCTTGGAGTCCGAGATTTGGATGCAGGCCTTCCACGGCATCGTCACCTTGCATAGCGACGATACCAGCCAAGGACTCTACGGTTTTGTGAAGGGCAGTGTGTTGTCCGAACACCTGCTGCAACCCGCTCTCCTCGAGGCCGGTCGATACTTGCCGCGCAATCACGGGGCGGTGATCGATGGGTTCAATGCCCGATCCGGCATCATCCACAGTGGCTACCCGGGCATGCTTCAATCCATCCCCGGGATGGCCCGACCGCCCTTCGAAATCACGCTCGAAACCCCGCAAAAAGCCCCCTTGCACCGACAAGTCGACGCCCTGGTAGCCGCGCTCCAGACCATTCTGGTCGAGAACCGCTACTTGCAGGCCATTGCCCAGAACATCTGAACTTTTTTATGCCGCGAATCTACAGTGGTATTATCGACACAATAGGGAACTCGGTTTGCCGAGTGTCTTTCGGCTTTCCCCGCCCGGCCGCACTCCGCATCGCGTGTGTCCTGATCGCACTCCTGACCTGGAATCTGGTTCGAGCAGCCGACGCTCTTCCTGCGACCGCTCCGGCTACCGTCTCGGGTGCGGAGTCGGACCTTCTCCAGAAACTGTTGCAGCGCATCGAGCAGTTGGAGCGACGCGAGGCGGCCCGTGCCGCCTCCGAATCGGCACCGACGAATCTGGTGACCGCTCCTCTGCTCAAGAAAATCTCTGAGTTGGAGCAGAAGCTGGCGGCGATCGAGGGGTCCAAGGTGCTGCCTGAGATCGCGGTCACCTCGGACGACGCCCCCTCGAACACCGAACTTCAGCGGAAGATCCAAGCCATCGAGACGAAGAACGCCCAAGACGCAGCAACGGCCGCCGCACGCAGTCGCCAGCAGCCTCGGGTGAGCATCGGAGCTTCTGGATTTCAGTTTACCTCGGCCGACACCAATTTCAGCCTGAACCTCAAGGGGTTGGTCCAAACCGACCATTACTTGTTCGTGGGCGACAACCCGCTCTCCCAGGGCAATGACGGATTCGTCCTGCGCCGGGTGCGCCTGGCGGCCCAAGGGACACTGGGTCGCAATTTCGAATACCTCATCGTCCCCCAGTACGGCGGGTACACGGCAGATCCGGTCCAAATTCTTGATGCTTCAATTTCCTTCAAGCCTTCGAAGTCCTTCGAGGTCCGCGCCGGTAAATTCAAGGGTCCGGTGGGATTGGAACTGTTGCAGTCGATCAATGTGCTGCCGTTCAACGAGCGGTCCATGGTCAGTGGTCTGGTGCCTCAGCGGAGCGTCGGCTTCCAGGTCTCCGGAAGTCTGTGGGATGGAGCGGTCTCGGCCAGCGCCGGGGTTTTCAATGCGGCGGGCGATCTTCGGAATCCGCAGAATTTCGACTTCACCGACGACCGCGAATATGCCGGCCGACTGTTTTTCCAACCCTTTAAGGGAACCGAACTCAAACCTGTGCAAGGTCTGGGTTTCGGCCTGGGTGGATCCTATAGCCTGATTAGCTCCAACGTCCTGGGGCTTCCCTCCCCAGTGGGAGGTTCGGAGCCCGGGTACACCACTTCGCCCGGGGTTCAGCAATTCTTCGCCTACAACCCGCTGGCCGGTCCCGTGGTGGCCGATGGCGCCCATTGGCGATTGTCTCCGCAGGGCTCTTGGTACTGGGGCCCCTTCGGACTCCTCGGGGAGTACGTGGTTTCGAGCCAGGGGGTGTACAACAGTTCCACGTTCCGGTCGGCGCGGTTGGCGCATTCGGGGTGGCAAGTCACTGCTGACTGGGTGCTGACCGGCGAGTCGGCCTCGTTCGGCGGCGTCACACCCAAGAATCCCTTCCAGTGGGGTTCGCCCGGTTGGGGAGCCTGGCAATTGGTGGGGCGGTTCTCTCAGTTCGACGTGGACAAGAACGCGTTTCCAGCCTTCTCCAACCCGGACTTCTCTGCCTCGGGTGCAGATGCCTGGTCGGTGGGAATCAACTGGTGGCTCAATCGCAATGCCCGAATCTTGACCAGTTTCACCCACACCGCGTTCACCGGCGGTGGAGCTCCGCCGAACCTCGCTGCTCCGGCCTCATTGCTGACTCCGGCCATTGTCACCGCTCAGGACGAAAACGTGGTGGCCTCGCGCATTCAGATCTCGTTCTGACCATGATCTCCAACCCCTTTGCCTACCCGACCACGGGTGGATTCGACACACAACCCGCTTCCGACAATCGGCATTCCAGCCGCAGACGGGGCGGAACGACCTGGGAGGTTCCTGGGCCGGAAAACAAACCCTCAATCGTCACTGTTGATCCCATGAAGATCCTCAAGAATCCACCCCCGGGTCCCCAGGCCTGCCTTCTGGCAGTCGCCCTCGGACTGGCCGGTGTTCCCGGTCTGTCGGGCGCGCCGTTTCTCTATGCGCCCGGAGACCTCCTGCTGACACTGCGTCAACCGGGCAACGCCTCGGACTTGGTCGTGAACATCGGTTCCGCCTCAACGTATTCAACACTGCCAGGCGGCAAGACCCAGGTGGTTGCTCAACTCAACACCACGCTGCTCAAGGCTACATTTCCCAATCTCAATGGGCTGGCGTGGTCGGTGTTGGCCGCCAATCGGCCTCCGGTGGTCCCGGAGTTCCCACTCCAAACCCTATGGGTCGCAGGAATCCGACCCGAGCCCGGTGTCCCCAGTTCGCCCTGGTTGCGCAAGGGACAGTTCGTCCAGGGCAATGCCGGTGCCCAGATCGACGCCATCGGCAAGAACGCGGCCGCGTTCAGCAGCGCCCAACCAGCGGGTCCGGCAAATACGGCCTCGGCTGTGGCCATCCCTGTCGGCAATGCCTTTGCGGTGGGGCCGACCCTCGGAGATCCTCCCAACCTCGTGGGCACCTTCCAGGGGCGGGTGGAATCGCTGACACCGGATGACTTCGACACGGATCTGGTGAATGTGTCCCGCTCCGACCTCTACGAACTGGTTCCTGGCACTCGGGCCGAGGGGACTTTGGATGCCCCCGGACGCCTGCTCGGTGTCTTCGAACTGAAGGCCGACGGAACCTTGACCTTCAGCACGCCCAGCCAGCTGCCGCCGGTCCCGGTCATCTCCAAGATCAGCTATCAGCAGGGAGGGTCGGCAGTGACTTTCCGCTCCACTAGCGGGGTGACCTATCGTCTGCGCTCGACCGATGAGTCGGGTCTCTCGCGCCCCGTGTCCACTTGGACCGCGGGTGCTTCGGTGGTCGGCGATGGTTCCGACCTTTCCCTGCAAGACTCCTCTACCACGCCGGTCCGCTTCTTCGCGGTCGAGGCCGTGCGTTGAAGTCCCTTCCTCATCCGCAGAACTCCAATTCTAACTTTTTCCGATCCATGAAGACAGTTCGTTTCCTCACCGCAATCCTGGCCTCGGCGCTCGCCGTTGGCCCCGCCTTCGCTCAGGTGGAAATCCGTATGTCGGGGGCCGTGGCCTTTCGGGATACCTCCTACCTCGCCATCCGCAGTCTCTTCGGTGGCAATCTGACCTCCCAGAACCCGGCCGATGGACCCAAGACCTCATCGGAGCTGAAGGTCAACTGGACAGGCAAGCTGCCTGAGCTCTTCGGCGACCAGACGGTGACCGTCCGCGCCTTCTATAATGGTGCCGTCGCCGGCGTCCAAGACCTCACCCAGAACCGCAATGTTGCGTTCCTGGCGTCCACGAATCCCGGGGACACCAACGTTGTGAACCTCCAGTCAGACATCGCCTTCTCGTCGGTGTTCCAGCAGTCCACCGAGTTCCTGACTCCGACGCTCGAGGACGTCCGTTTTGGAGCCACACCGATCGTGCTTGTCAAGAGCGCCTCAGCACCCGCCTCCCTGACCAACATCACCACGCACCAGTTCAAGACGCTGGCGGCCAATGGCCAGTTGCCGGCCTGGTTCTTCACCGGGAGAACCAATGACACGGGAGCGATCTCCTTCATCAACCGGGATCCGACGGCGGGTCAGCGGGTGACCCTGTTCAAGGAATCTCTCTTCTCCGGTGCCCCGATCTCCTACTTCTGGAACACCGCCTCCAATCGCTTCGTGATCGATCCCACCGGCCGCAATGCTACCCAGATCCGCGATCACCTGAACCAGTTTGGTCCCGCAATCAGCTATCTGGTTGCTTTGGACGCCTTCGCGGTCAACGGGGGCGCGAATGTATTGCGCTACAATGGGGCCTATCCGTTTGCCAACCCCACGTTCAACAATGTCTCGAACGACTACACGCCGGTCATCAACGGTCAGTACGGTCTCTGGGTTTATGAGCATTTGCTCAATCGGGCCACTGCTCCGGAACAGGTGAAGACTTTCCGTAAGGCCCTCGTTGCGGCGATCCAAAAGCAGTTGGAGACCTCGGCGTTCTCCATCCCGTTGGCTCGGCTGAATGTTGAGCGCACGGCCGACGGCGCCCCAGTGGCTCCGATCCAATAATCCACTCACTGAACTCATTGGATGCCATCTGAACCCGGTCGCGGAGCTTCGGCTCCCGGCCGGGGACATCGGAAACCCCAGCGGACCCCATCGCTCACTGTGCCTGATTCTTCTCCAAAAGCCCGATTGTCCCGACCCGGCCCCGCAAGCCTCGCGCTTGTGCGGACCTTTTGGACCCTTTGGACGCTGACGCTAGGATGCCTTTCGACGGCTGCGGCCGTGACCGGTGGATATGAGGTGCGAGGCTATCGGGCCGAGGGCAGTGATCGACTCGATCCGTTGGTGATCCAACAGATCATGGCCGAGGCCACCGGCCCCTCGGTGAGCCTGCCGCAAATCCGTCGGGCCATGACGCGCCTCCAACAAGCATATCGGGATGCCGGTCTCACCAATGCTGGCGTGCTGCTGCCGCGCCAATCCATGGATGCGGGTTGGGTGCGACTGGAGGTTGTGGGCCGATCGACTTCAAATGCGAGCCCCACCCCTTCCGTTGCCAACGACAAAGCGATTCTCCAGTGGCAGGTGCCCACGTACGAGATTCAGCATTTCATCCTCCAGGGCAACCAGGTGCTGGCAGCCGAGGAAATCGACCGCATCCTCAGCCCCGTGGCGGGGGCCGCGGTCACGCCGTCGGCGCTCGAACAGGCATTGCGCCAACTCCGTGCGGCCTACCGGTCTCGAGGATGGACCAACGCCACTCTCCGGGTCCCTTCTCAACGGCTGACCGACGGAACCGTGCTGGTGATCGTGGACGAAGGTTCCGCACCGCGGGTCAATCCCGGAACCAATACCGCCATCGCCCAGACGGCGAATCTTCCGGCCAAGGGACTCGAGATTCGTCGCATTGAGGTCTCGGGCAACACACTCCTGGCCCCGGAGCTTTTGGATCGCATCCTCGCTCCGGCGAAGGGCACCAACGTCACGATTCCCCAGCTTCAGAAGACCCTAGGAGAGCTGCAGTTGGCCTACCGTGAACGTGGTTGGGCCACCGTATCGGTCGGTCTTCCTCAGCAGCAAATCACCAACGCGGTCGTCCAGGTGCGAGTCGTGGAAGGCACCCTCACCGATGTGCAAGTTAGCGGAAACCGCCACTTCAGCTCCAACAACATCATCGCCACCCTGCCGAGCCTCAAGACCAACGCGCTGCTCAACAGCCGGATTTTCCAGCGCGAGCTCGACATCGCCAACCAGAACCGCGACCGCCAGATTTATCCGGTGCTCGGCCCGGGCCCGGATCCGGGTACCAGCTCTCTGACCTTGCGAGTGAAGGATCGCCTGCCTCTGCACGGTCGTATCGAGGTCAACAACGTCACCATGGCCAAGGCGCCGGAATGGCGGGTGAACTCCTCTCTCAGCTACAACAACCTGTGGCAGCGCGAGCATCAGGTGGGCGTGAACTACAGCTTCTCGCCCGAGCGCTTCAGCGAGCCGAATCCCGATCCGGACTTTCTGTTGAATCGTCCGTTGATCGCCTCTTACGGGGCCTATTACCGGCTCCCCTTCGGTGATCCCGAGTCGGTCGAGGATACGCTCCGTCGCTCCCAGGCCTACGGCTTCGACGAGGCGACTCGTCAGTTTCGTCTGCCGCCGCCGGGGTCCCGTTCCGATGTCTATTTCTTCGGCAACGCGGCCAAGCTGGACACCGGAGTTCAATTTGGTCAGTCGCGTTTGGTTTCCCAATCGGCGGGTGCTTCGATCACCGCGCAGGATACGGGCAAGAACCTCGTGGCCATCGAATCGGCCGGCGCCCGAATGAACCTCCCGTTCGCGCTCAGCGACACCCGTAGGCTCTCCGTGTCGTGGGGACTGGAGGCTCGCCGTCTGGGATTGGAGAGCTTCAACACCAATAATTTCACCTTCATCGCCACTTACACCAACAGCCAAGGAACCCAGACGCTGCGCAGCGATTCGGCCTCACCGCAACCGACCCGTCGGAACGAGTTCATGGGTATCCCGTTGACCGCTGGTCTCGATTTCTCGCAATCCGACAAATCAGGTTCCTCGAGCGCCGCTCTGGGGCTGACTTACAATCTGGCGGGTTCCGGGGCTGACTACGATGCCATCGCCTATTCTCGGGTCGGCGGGGCGCACTTCGGCAAGGCCAGCTTGAACCTGATCCGCGAGCAGCGCTTGCCCGCAGGCTACTCGGCGCTCTTGCGCTCGGGCGGACAAATCGCCACCGGGCCGCTCCTCTTCAACGAACAGTTTGCCGTGGGCGGTATGAACACAGTCCGTGGGTATTTTGAGGGCGATTCGGTGGCCGACGCCGGATGGAACGTCAGCGGCGAACTCCGGACTCCTCAGTGGGCGCTCCGAGTGCCGGTCGCTGACACCACCACGCCGACCTGGTTGCGCGGATTGATGTTCATGGATTTCGGTCAGGTTTATCCGATGACCCGTGAGGCATTGGTCAATCGCCGTGACTTGTGGAGCGCCGGATTGGGTGTCTCGGCCAGCTTGAACAACACCCTGGATCTCAAGGTCACCGTGGGTTGGCCTCTGATCGACAGTGCCAACAGCCAGCGCGGGGAACCCCGTGCCAACCTTTCCGTGGGAGGGCAGTTCTGATGAACGATCGATTCCCGTACCTCTCCTCCAACCGATCCCGAAGCTGGATCGCGTGGGCAGTCCGCGTGGCGGTGGCGCTGGGCTTCCATGGCGCTCTGAAGGCCTCCGGGCCCTCCGGACTGACGGTCCAATCCGGCACCGCGGCAACCACCGTCAGGGCATCCCATTGGGACATCACCGTTTCGCAGAATGCCTTCCTCCAGTGGCAGTCCTTCAACCTCGACGCGGGGCAATCGGTGCGTTTTCACCAGCCGTCGCCAGGGTCGGTGGTCTTCAACCAGATCCACGACGCTCAACCCTCTCAGATTTTCGGACGGATCGACGCCAACGGCTTTCTGGTCCTGATGAATCCCTCGGGATTCTACTTCGGACCGGATGCTCACGTGGCCGCTGCCGGACTGGTCGTCTCGACCTCGCTGGCGGCTCCCGTGGAATCGAATGGCGGACTCTTCTGGCAGTTCAACGGTCCGCCGCCGCGTGCCGCCATCGTGAACTACGGCCGCTTGCAGGTGGGGGAATCCGGTTCGCTCTTTCTGATCGGCGACCATATCGCCAACCATGGCGCGCTTTCGGCGCCCGGAGGTTCCGTCCGGTTGGAGGCGGGATCATCGGTGCTGTTGAGCCAGCGACCGGACGGCCTCAGCTTGAGTTCCGCCGTGCGATTGCCTGCCGGCAGCATCGACAACACCGGCCGCGTGACCGCAGACGCGGGCAGCATCGCCTTGCATGCGGCGGTGGTGAACCAGTCCGGATTGCTCCAGACTGATTCGATTCGCGAGCGCAATGGGATCATTGAGGTGGGGGCAACGGACACGCTCAACTTGGGAGAAACCTCGCACATTTCGGCTCGTGGGGATGTCGCGACCGTCAGCTCAGGAGGGCAGGTGACCCTGAAATCGGACCGCCGCCTGGCAGATGCTTCCGGTTCGCGCATCGACCTGCGAGGTGGTGGGCTTGGCGGAGACGGCGGGCAGGTCGAACTGTCTGCCCCGGAGCTTCCGGCCGTGCGGTCGCGCATCGACGGCTCTGCGCAGGAAGGAAGCCGTGGAGGCCGGCTGTTCATCGATCCTCAGGACATCGTGCTAAGTGCGAGCGGGAGCGGTTCGGTTGGATCTGGAAGCGTTGGATTTGGCGATGGCCCGGGGACTCTGCAGTTGGACGTGAATTCCGCGTTTGTCGGTCTGTCGCAAATTCGGCTGCAGGCCACCCGCAACATCCAACTCATGGCCAACACGCTCTGGGACTTGAATGCCAGCACCGGGGTGAACACGCCGGGGAGTCATTTGGAACTCGAAGCGGGCAACAACATCAGCCTGGGTAATGGATCGCGAATCCAGGCTGGTGAAGGGTGGTCGGTTTCGTTGTCGGCCGGGCGCGATTTCACCGCGGCCGGATCGGTCCGCTCCGGTGTCGGCAGCATCACACTGTCTGGCAATGCCACCGTGGAGTCGGGGGCGGGCGCGCTGTCGCTCATCGCCGGCAATCAAGTCACCGTCGGATCGGGAGCCATCCGCACCACCGGTGGCGGCAATATTTCCGTGGAGGCGGTCGCCGGTTCGATCAACACGGGCACTCGCAATCAGGGGTTCCAATTCCGCCCCGACGGGTACTTTGTAAATCCGGAGCTCGGTGGCATCAGCACGGCGGCTGGAGGTCGTGTCACCCTGCAGGCCGGCCAGGATGTGGTCAGTCTTCTGCCGCTGGCAGGAGGCCTCCAGACGGATGCTGGAAGCGGGGCCTTCGGGGTCCAACCCGGTGATGTCACGGTGCGGGCCGGACGGGATGTGCAGGGGCACTTTGTCGTCCGCAACGGCTCGGGCCTCATCGAAGCGGGTCGTAACGCCGGAGTGCCCAACCGCCTCCTGGCTCTCAGCCTGGTGGACGGTGGCTGGACGGTGAAGGCGGGGGTTGATGTCCTGCTTCAGGAGGTCCGGAACCCCAACGGTCTCTTCAACAACCTCGGCTCTACGGCTTCTCCCTTTCGCCATTTCTTCGATTACGGTGCCGACGCCTTTGTGAGCCTGAGTGCAGGACATTCGGTCCAATTGCGGGGATCGGCCCTGCCCCGGTATACCGACGTCTTCTCCCAAGGGATGACACCGATTTATCCCGGCACCCTCCGCATCGAAGCGGGAGCGGGAGGGGTTGAATTGGCCAATGATGTGACCCTGTTCCCGTCGCCGTTGGGCAACCTCACGGTGACCACTCGGGAAGGTGGTTCGGTGGTGGGGACCCGGCCGGGTGAGCTGGTCCAATGGATCGTCTCCGACAGCGACCAGACCCAATACCGGTCCTTCCGGGATTTCGGCATCTCGGATCATGGCCAGAGATTACTCCATTTGAACGATCCCAACCCAGTGAAGTTCCAGGTGGCCGGGGATCTTTCTGGAATTCTCCTGGGCGTTCCCAAGGCGGCGGAAATCACGGTCGCGGGGGACCTGCGGAACACCCGCTTTAGTGGTCAAAATCTCCGCTCGACGGACCTGAGCTTCATCCGGGTGGGCGGCAACATCATCAACCGCAATGAGTTCACTTCGGTTCCCTTGAATGACGCCCCAGATTTCTCCCCATTCCTGCTCGATCTGGTCTTCCCCCCGCTGAGTGGGGCCCTGTCCGGCATCCAGAATCAGTTCTCCTACAATGCCGCTAGCAAGGAACTGACCTTCCAGGGACGCATGACCGGCGATCAACTCCAGTTGCTCTTGAATCTTCCGGTGCGGGTCTTCGACGCCAACGGCATTCCTCAGCTCCTGTCCAACGGGGATCCGGTCACGCGCACGATAGCGGTTCTGCCGCCGGAGGTAGCGCAGCGCTTGTATGACCTCAGTCAGGATGTGCCGCAGAATTCCGACACCGGCTACCGCATCGGAGGCGGCGGCCGACTGGAGATATCGGCTCGCGACATGGACCTGGGAGCCACGGCCGGCATCGTTTCCTACGGACCCCGAGCCAATGCTGCCCTGGCGGGTGTGTTCCTTCGAGGCGCGGACATCCGGGTTTCTTTGAGCGGGGACCTCGACATGTTCTCCACCACGATCTCGTCGCTCAATGGCGGCGACATTGATGTGCAGGCGGGTGGGCGGATCAACGTGGGTTCCCGAACCTTCACCACCAGTGATGCCCGGGCGCGCGGCATCTTCACGGTGGATCGATCTGATGTGAGCGTGGTCGCCGGAGGCGATATCCGGGTGAACGGTTCCCGCATTGCCGCGTATGACGGCGGCAATGTCGTGGTCCGATCCGAACGCGGCAGCATCGATGCCGGGAGCGGTGCTGGTGGTTCGGCCACGGTCGAGAAGATCGTGGTGGATCCGGTGACCCGACACATCTCTGCCTACTCTCCCACGATTCCGGGCAGTGGTATTTTGGCGACCACCTTTCCGCCATCCCTGGATCCGAGTTTCCCCGCTTCGGTCAGTCCGGTCGGCAACATTACCGTCACCACCCCCCGGGGGAACATTATCGCCAACGCCGGGGGGGTCGTTCAAATCCCCTTGAATGGGGTCTCCTCTTCGTTGGCGACCGTGACCCTGCGTGCCGGAACCCGGGATGCCCAGGGCAACGTCGTTCACGTCGGCGATATCGACTCCAGTGGATCAGGCGTGATCGGCAGCACCGTGAGCCTCGACGCCAGCGGCAGTATCCGCGGTCTGGTCTTCGCCCGACAGAACATCGACCTCAATGCCGCGGCCAGCGTCAGTGTCACGGCACTGGCCCAGGGCAGCATCAACGTCAGCGCCGGCGGTGCCGTCTCGGGCACCATCATCGGAATTGGCAGCGTGAGCGCCAGTGGAGCCTCGGTGGATGCCTCATTGCTGTCACAGAATGTGACGGCCAGCGGGAATGTCGGCTCGGCGCAGGTGGGCTTTTCGCAAGGCACCGCGGCTTCATCGGTGAGCCAAAGTGTTCAAGGTGAGGAGTCTGCCAAGACCACGGCCAAGTCACGCGCCGACGATGAAGAATCCCGATCCCGCAAGGTCGCTGCCGCTCCGAAGCTGACCCGGACGGTGGGCCGCGTGACGGTCATCCTCCCTGAGACCAAACCGTCTTCCCGTTGAATCCGATTACAGAGTTTCGCCAACCCCATTTCCCATGATCCCCACTGTATCCCTCAATCCCATGCTTGCCGATGGAGCCCTTCAGTTCGCCTTTGAAAAGGCCACTCTCGAGGGCAAGATCACCATCGGGGCACTCGTGCTGGTATCGTTCTTCAGTTGGACAGTCATCTTCACCAAGGCCTGGCAATTGATCCGGGCCCGCAGGGTGGCCCGGCAGTTTTTCGAAGCCTACCGCGGCACTCGGGATCCTCTCGAGTTGTCTCGATCGGAGAAGGCGTTCGAGGGGGCCCCGGCGTACGAACTTTATGCCGCCGGCGCTGAGGAGTTGGAGTATCACCTGAAGAACAACGCCTCGGAGATTCGTGGAAGTCGACTCGTCAGCACCGCTTCTCTGGCATCCGTGAAGGCGGTCCTGGAGCGGACTGCCAGCCAGGAAGCCTTGTCCCTGGAGAAGGGGATGATCGTGCTGTCGACCGCTGTTGCGGGCGGCCCCTTCATCGGATTGCTGGGCACGGTGTGGGGTGTGATGGAAACCTTCTCGGGCATCGCCAAGGCCGCCAGCGCCAGCTTGACGGCCATGGCGCCCGGCGTCGCGGGCGCATTGATCGCCACGGTCGTCGGGCTCTTCGTCGCGATCCCGGCCATGTTCGCCTACAACTTCATGGTCACCACCATCCGGGCCATCACCCAGGAGCTGGACGCCTTCGCCACCGAGTACGCGATCGCGATCGAGCACGGGTATGTGGACAACCGTCCGCTGGGAGAAGAAATCAACGAGGCCAACCGGACCCTGGTCACCGAGATCGCCAAGGCCAATGAACAGTTCGCCGATCGCTTGGTCAGCGCCCTGCGCGGACCTGCCGACCGACGCGCCTAAGGCCAGGGTTCATGAAAAAGTGCTCCCAGACCGCGCATCACTCCCTCACGGAGTTGAATATCACGCCGTTGCTCGACCTGGCGTTCGTGCTGCTGGTGATCTTCATCATCACCACCACGCCGGTGGTGAACGACCTCGACTTGAACCTGCCTCGGGCTTCGCCACGCCAAAAGGATCCGCCGAAGAAAGCCAACTACGTGACCGCCGACGGCGCAGGTCGACTGTTCCTCAACAAGCGCGAGGTGGACCTGGTCGAGTTGCATGCGCAGTTGGTCCAACTGCGGATCGATGATCCCGACTTGAGCGTGATCGTGCGTGGCGATGCCAAGACCAAGTACGACCGCATCGTCAACATCATGGACACGCTGCAACAGGCCAACGTGGTGAAGGTCGAATTGGCCACCGAACCCTTGCCTGCGGGCGAACGCTGAAATCTCCCATGCCCCCGGCCCCCCGTATTCGTAAGAAGCGCGCGACCCAGGTCAGCCTGGTGACGTCGTTGGTGTTCCATGGCGCGATCATCGCTGCCTTGGTGTTTTTCGCTGCTCGGGAAGGTTACCTTGGCAAACAGCTCAAGACCATTGCGGTGACCATGGCGCCCAAGGAGAAGCCTCCAGAGCCGGAAAAACCCAAGGAGCCCGAGAAGAAACCGGAACCGCAGCCAGAAAAGCCCAAGGTGGACTCCAAGCCGGAACCTCAAGTCGCACCGCCCCAGCCTGTCGTTCCTGCCCCGTCCGCATCTGCGAACTTGGCCCCGCCCCCGGTGGCTCCACCGCCCGGACAAGTCGCGGGCTTCAACTTTTCCGACGGAGCCAAGGTCGTGGAAAGCAGTTCTGATCCGGTTCAACTGTTCAAAGGCTTCGTGGAGTTCACCTTGCGTTCCAAGTGGCAGCGTCCGGAAGGACTGCAGGATTCAGACTACATCGCCGAAGTAGAACTGAAGATCTCCAAGGACGGCCAGGTGACCGGCTCCGAGTGGCGTCGTGGGTCTGGTCATGCGGCTTGGGATCAATCCGTGCGTCAGGCCGTGTCTCAGACCCCGCGGCTTGGAAGGGTTCCTCCCAAGGGATTCCCGGATCGGGTGTTGGTTCGTTTCGATGTGGTCACTGAAGTCGACTCTGGTGCGATCGCACTCCCATGAAAAAAACCTCCCAATCGCACCACAGCACACTCAACGAGCTGAACATCACGCCGTTGTTGGACTTGGCCTTCGTGTTGTTGGTCATCTTCATCATCACCACGCCTCAGTTGGTGAACAATTTGGAGATGAACCTGCCCTCGGCCCAGATTCCTCCGCCCAGCACCGTCAAGCCCAAGCCGCCCGGCCGCATCGTGGTGACTCCAGAGGGAGGCGTCAGCCTCAACGGTCGCACGCTCACTGTCTCCCAACTGCGCGAGGCACTCACCGCGTTGAAGGCTTCGGATCCGGAGATCGCCTTGGTGGTGAGCGGAGCGAGGGATGCCGACTACCAGTACGTGATCACCGTCCTCGACCTCATCCACCAACTCCAGATCACCAAGGTGGGCCTGGCGACGGAGACGGCGCGCTAGGGGGCAGGTGTCTTCGATACCACGGCTGCAGTTCGTCGATCAGGGAGCATTCCCCGCCTGAAGGGAGAGTTTAATCTCCTGGATTCGCGGGGTGGCTTCGGGGGTCAGGGTGAGGAAGACCTCCAGGCTGCGGGTTTCACCGATGAGGCGGAAATGGCCGCGGAGTCGGTTGTCCGGGACCAGGGGAGACCGGTCGCGGATGGGGCCGAGTTGTTCGAGGAGCGCGCGGGTTTCGCGGCGCCAGGTCTCGAGGCTGTGGTCGAGGAACACGTTCGGAGCGAGGGCGGCGTGCAAGGCTTCGGGCGTCCAATCGCGGGTCAGCAAGGTGGCCAGTTCCTCGGACCGCCGGAAGAGCGTCGGATGGCCCTCGGCCGGGCGGGTGGGAATTTTCGCCTCGTTGATGAGCAGTTCCATGGCCTTGTGGTTGGCGGTGCTCATGGGTGCGTACGTGCGGTTAGCGAAGGCGATGAGGGCGATGCCGTGGTCGGGCAGGAAGCGGAATTCGCTGCCGAAGCCGGGGAGCCCGCCGGCATGACGCACCCAAATGAGGCCGCGCTGATCTTGGTTCCAACTCAATCCGGCGCTGTAGCCCGCCACCCGGGCCACGGAACGCCCCTCGGAGTCGTGGAGATCTTGCACCACCGAAATCACCTCCCACGGGCGGTGCATTTCACGCCGGGTGGCGCGTTTCAGCGGACCGGTATCGGCTCCCTCCCGCGGAGGCCAGGCTTCGAGGTGGAAGGCCGAATAGCGGGCGAAGTCTTCGAGAGTGGTGATCAGCCCGCCCATGGCTCCCCAACTGCCATCGTGCAGCATGGGTTCGAGTTTCCAACGCTCGTCTTCCCAACGGTATCCCAGCGCCAATCGATCGGCGGGATCGGCGGGAACCTTGTCCCACTCATAGACCGTGTTGGTCATGCCCAGCGGCTTGAGGATCCGACGGGTGATGTAGGCCTGATAGGGCTCTCGGGCTACGCGGGTCACGATTCGGCCGAGCAGCGCATAGCCCAGGTTGCTGTATTCCCAGCGAGTCCCCGTGGGCGAGGCGGCGGTCAGGCCCCGCGCCACGAGGGAGTCGAGTTGGGCGTCGGTCTCAGCGAGCTTGCGGTCGCCCCACGGGTCGTCTTGCGGGAATCCGCCCGACATCCGGAGCAGGTGCCGCACGGTGAGGGTCGGGGAGTCCGGGGTCGCGGGCTGCACCTTCTGGAACTCGGGCAAGTGCTTCGAAACCGGGTCTTCCAGGGAGAGTTTGCCCGCATCCCGCAATTGCAGGACCGCCGCCGCAGTGACGCTTTTTGACATGGATGCGATCCGGAACCGCGTGGCCGGAGTGACGGGTTGATCGGGCTCGATGCGGGCCATCCCGGCGGCGCGCACATGCAGCAGGCGGCCGTCGACCACCAAGCCCCAGATATGCCCCGGGATGTGGTTGGAGGTGGCGTGCGCCTCGTAGAGGGCGTCGAGTTGCGGGATCAATGCCCGGATTCGTTCTAGTCGCGCCGAACTACCCCAGAGGGGATCGGGCACCTGAGCCCGACCAATGAGCACTCCCAGCCATAAAACGAGCAGCAATCCGCGCATCATGCGGGTAAAGAGGGCCACCGTGAGCACTGCTGGGGCAATGGTTTTTCGTAACCGGCTGAATACCGGTGAGCCGAAGTCCGTTTTGACATTGGTGTCTGGCCGGCAAGGCTGGTCGGACATCTTACTCATGATGCGACCTTTTCATTTGGCTGCGGCGTTGCTGCGGATTTCCGCAGGCGGGTTGTGTGCTTTCGGGCTGGCCGCGGCCGACCCGGGCTCGGTGGAGTTCTTCGAGAACCGCATCCGTCCGGTCTTGGTCGAGCGTTGCTACGAATGTCACAGCGCTCAGGCCGAATCGCTCAAGGGCGGGTTGCGCTTGGATTTCAAGGCAGGTTGGGAAAAGGGCGGGGAGTCCGGAACGCCATCAGTCATTCCGGGAAAACCCGAGTCGAGCTTGCTCATCCAGGTGGTGAAGGGGACGGCGGCGGACGTGAAGGCCATGCCTCCCAAGGGCGGGGCTTTGAAGCCGGAACAAATCGCGGACTTCGAGGCCTGGATTCGTGCCGGAGCACCGGATCCACGGACCGGCGAACCCACCGCGGCCAAGCCCGATCCCGCCTCCCGCCACTGGGCGTTCCAAGGGCCGCGCATGACGACCCAGCCGAAGGTTCGTAAGTCCTCCTGGCCTCGCACCGGTATGGACTGGTTTGTTCTCGCCGCCCTGGAGGCCAAGGGCCTGACGCCCACTCCAGAGGCCGATCGTCGCACGTTGCTCCGCCGCGCGACCCACGATTTGACCGGGCTGCCTCCGACGCCCGAGGCGATGGAATCCTTCCTCAAAGACCGCTCCGAGCAGGCTTACTCCCGGGTGGTGGATCGATTGCTCGCCTCAACTGCCTACGGTGAGCGCTGGGGACGGCATTGGTTGGATGTAGCCCGTTATGCCGACAGCAAGGGTTACGTTTTTGAAGAGGAGCGTCGGTATCCCTACAGCCACACCTACCGCGATTGGGTGGTGGACGCCTTCAACCGCGACTTGCCTTACGATCGGTTCCTCATCGAGCAGTTGGCCGGAGACCAATTGGCCACCGAGACCGATCGCAAGCCCTTGGCGGCCATGGGGTTTCTGACCTTGGGTCGCCGGTTTCTCAATAATCAGGCAGACATCATCGATGACCGAATCGACGTGACCACCCGCGGACTCATGGGGCTCACCGTCCAGTGCGCCCGCTGCCACGACCACAAGTTCGATCCCATCCCCACGGCCGACTACTACTCGCTTTACGGACTCTTCTCCAACAGCCACGAACCAGATCCCAAGCCGCTCGTGGGCGAGAATCCCGATCGTCAGCAGGCGGCCGACTACGACAAGGAACTGGCCAAGCGGCGCAAGGATCTCGATGACTATCGGACGGATCAAACCGCAGCGGTGATCCAGAAGTTACGGACGAAGATCGGCGATTACCTGCTCACGGCTCAGGAGAGCACTGTGCTCGAGGGCGGCGCCCAGGAAAACCTGGCCCGGCAGCGGAGCTTGGATCCGGGATTGGTGGGTGCGTGGAAAGGGCGATTGGAATCGTTGAAGAAATCCCCCCATTCGGTGTTTGCCCCCTTCTTCGCCTGGGCGGCCTTGGGGACCAATGACTTTGCGTCACGGGCTCCGAAGATCGCCGAGGAGTTGGCCGCGGGTCGGTGGCAGGGGCAACCGATCAACACCCGTCTGGTGGCTGATTTCAAAGGATGGGCTCCCACTAATTTGGCGGCGATGACGGCTCGCTACGGCCAAGTTTTCAATCAAATCGACACCGAGTGGAAAGCCTCTGTGGCCGAGGCAAAAAAAGACGGCACGCCGGAGCCCAAGTCATTGCCCGACGCGGCGGCCGAGGAATTGCGGCAAGTATTGTATGCGGGCGATTCGCCCATCCAAGGGGCGCTGGGCGGTATCGATCGGTTCTTTGACACGCCTGTGGCCCAGAAGAGCCGGGCCCTCAAGCGCAAGCTCGACGAACTCGATTCCATGCATGCCGGGGCGCCCCTGCGGGCTATGGCCTTGATGGACAACGCCAGCATCTCGCAACCGGTTATTTTTAAGCGGGGCAATCCGGGTAATCACGGGCCGAAGGTGCCTCTGCAGCAATTGGCTATAGTCGCCGGACCGAATCGAAAGCCCTTCACCCAGGGAAGCGGTCGGTTGGAGTTTGCCCGGTCGGTGGCCTCCCCGGAAAACCCACTCACCGCGCGGGTCATGGTCAACCGAGTTTGGATGGGGCATTTCGGATCGCCGTTGGTCAAGACTCCCAGTGATTTTGGGGTGCGCACCGAACCTCCGAGCCATCCAGAACTGCTGGATTATCTGGCGGTTCATTGGATCCAACAAGGGTGGTCTATGAAGGCGCTGCATCGGGAGATGCTCCTCTCAGCAGCGTATCGTCAATCGAGTGATCCCGAGGCGGCAGGGCTCTCGCGCAAGGCGTTGGCCCGAGCTCAAAAGGTGGATCCGAGCAACACCCTCTTCTGGCGGATGAACCGTCAGCGGACCGACTTCGAGTCCATGCGCGATGGGTTGCTGGCGGTGGCCGGAAGCCTGGATCCCAAGGTGGGCGGGCTCGCAGTGAGCATTTACGACACCGACAAGCCCGTGTTGCGTCGCACCCTCTACGGTTACATCGATCGACAAAATCTTCCGGGGATTTTGCGGTCCTTCGATTTCGCCAGTCCGGACACTTCGTCGGCGGGTCGCTTCCAGACCAGCGTTCCCCAGCAGGCACTTTTCTGGCTCAACAGCAATCTGGTGGCCGAACAGGCGCGGGCCATTTTGGAACGGCCGGATGTGAAATCCCTCGAGGGCGATGCGCGGGTGAAGCGCCTCTACGCACTCACCTACCAGCGTGCTCCGTCTCGCCGGGAGTTGGCCGCGGCCCGAGAGTTTCTGAAGCAAACGCCCGCACCGCCCCAAGTGGAACCGGTCGCCGGCGAGGCCAAATCGGGCGACAAGAAAGTATCCAAGGAACCCCCGAAGCCACTGAGCCTGTGGGAGCAGTACGCACAAGTACTCTTGGCTGCCAATGAGTTTGCCTTTTTCGATTAATCCAACGGCCCTCTCAGCCCCTCATGAAGCCGTCTGCTAGCCATGCGATTCCGTTGCCGCACCGGCATCGCCAAGAAGCGGCCGAAGGCTGGCTGATGTTGGGTAATCCACTCGAGGCATTGGCGGAGTTGGATGGCCTTCCGGATGTCTTCCGTCAGCGGTTGGATGTCCTAACTTTGCATTGGTCGGCCTGCTCGAGCCTGCGGCGTTGGGATGAGGCTTGGAGGGTGGCCAACGCCCAATGGACCCATTATCCGGAGGTCGTGGAGAGTTGGATTCACCGATCTTATGCGGCGCGTCGTCACACGGGTGGCTCTATCGATCAAGCCTTTGGGTTGCTCGAGCCCGCAGTCGAGCGGTTCCCCACTGAGCCCATTTTGTATTACAATTTGGCCTGCTACCTCGCCCAGATGGGGCGTGAGGAAGACGCCTGGAAGCGCTTCCAACAGGCACTGGAGGCCGGAGATCCTATTGAGTTCCGCATGATGGCTTTGGCTGACGAAGACCTGAAGCCCATCTGGCCTCGGATCGCGGTCATGAGTTGAGGCTGGAATAGAAATGCGAGGTTTCTCGAGCCTCTTGAATTGGCCTTTGCCTCGTTTGGAACCACCTTTCTCCTAGTGACCATTGAGATCATCAACACCGGTTCCGAGCTCCTGCTGGGCCGTATTCTAAACACCCATCAGCAGTGGCTGTGTTCGCGGTTGACCCAGTCCGGATACACGGTGGCTCGCCAGGTGTTGGTCTCCGACCGAGGCGAAGACATTCAGCAAGCGGTACGTGAAGGGTTGAGCCGGGCGGACCTGGTGATCACCACCGGTGGCCTCGGTCCGACGTGCGATGACATTACCCGCGAACGCATTGCCGAGTTGTTGGGGCGGACGCTGGTGTTTGACTCCGCTGTCAGCGACGCCATCCAAGCGTTTTTCCAATCACGCGGACGTCCGGTTCCCCCGCGCACCCGGGTCGAAGCCATGGTTCCGCAAGGAGCGATCGTGGTGCCCAATGGCCAGGGCACGGCCCCAGGGCTGCTGATCGAAGCCTCACCCAATCCGTTCCGACCCGAGGGAACGCGTTCGTGGTTGGTCATGTTGCCGGGGCCGCCGCGCGAGTTGCGCCCGATGTTTGATCAAGAGGTTCTGCCATGGATGACTCGTGAATTTCCGCATGAAACGGAGTTTGTTTGTCGCACGCTCAAGACCGCAGGCATCGGTGAATCCAACATGGAGGAACTAATTTCGGCTCCGCTCCAGCACCTCACCGAGGGTGGAATGGACTTGGGCTTTTGTGCCCGGGTGGGCGAGGTGGATGTGCGGTTCGTAGCGCGAGGAGCCGATGCGACGGCGGTGGTGACCGAGGCTGAGGCCATCACCCGACGGTTGGCCGGAGACGCGGTCTTTGGCGAACAGGACGAAGTGCTTGAGGGGGTTGTGGTCCGCGCATTGACCCAGCGGGGGCAGACCTTGGCGCTGGCCGAAAGTTGCACCGGTGGTCACATCGCCCACCGCATCACCAATATCCCTGGGGCATCGGCGGTGTTCTTGGCTGGCTACGTGACCTATGCCAATGCTGCCAAGGCTCGAACCTTGGGAGTTCGGGAGGAGTCGCTGCGAGAGTTTGGAGCGGTGAGTGAAGCCGTGGCGCGGGAAATGGCCGAGGGAGCCCGTCGGGTGTCCGGTTCCGACTGGGCCTTGTCGGTGACCGGTATCGCCGGACCTTCGGGCGGCACTCTGGATAAACCCGTGGGCACGGTGTGGATGGCGCTGGCCGGGCCGGACGGCACGGAAGCTGTTCAGCGCCTCAATCGCTTCGACCGCGAGACCTTCAAGTTCACCACCAGCCAACAGGCCCTCCACCTGCTATTCCGTCAATTAAAGCGCTCCCACTGATGTCGGTTCCCTGCAACGGAATGCGGTAACGAGATTGGGAATGCCCTCCTCGGTAGCCAGAAAACGAGGGGTTTTGTGCTCCGCGAGGGGTGGTTGCCGGTGCAGTGTCATCGCTCGTTCCGGCCGAGTCTTGCTGCTGCAGGGTGTGGGTGGGTCGACTGTGCCGAGCTTGCCGAGCGGCAGGGCGGCCCGGCCAAGACACGAGGACCCGAACGTCGCTTAAATCAGAAATCCAATGGCAAACCTTCATCGCATTCAGGTCGTGGATTCCCATACCGGCGGCGAACCGACTCGCGTGGTGATCTCCGGCGGGCCGGACTTGGGAACCGGTCCGCTCTCGGAGCGGGTGCAGCGGTTGGGTAGCCAGTTTGACTCATTCCGTTCGGCGGTGGTCAACGAACCACGGGGTTCCGACGTCTTGGTGGGCGCTCTTTTGGTTTCGCCTCACGCCCCCGACTGCGACTTCGGCGTGATCTTCTTCAACAACGTCGGATCCTTGGGCATGTGTGGGCATGGCACCATCGGCTTAATGGTCACCCTGGCGCACCTGGGTCGAGTGCGACCGGGCACCCATCGAATTGACACCCCTGTCGGCCCGGTCTCCGCCACCCTGCAGGCCGACGGTTCTGTTTCGGTGGCCAATGTGCCTTCCTACCGCCACAAGGCCTCGGTCGTCGTGCAGGTGCCGGGGATCGGTGCGGTTTCGGGCGACGTGGCCTGGGGTGGGAATTGGTTTTTTCTGGTTCATACCCCGGTGTGGGAGTTGTCCCTTCAAAACGTTGAAACCTTGACCGATGTGAGTTGGCGGATTCGCCAGGCGGTCAATGCTCAAGGGTTTCCCGAGGTCGACCACGTAGAACTCTTTGGTCCTCCCGCATCCGGCGGCCACTCGCGCAACTTTGTGTTGTGCCCCGGCAAGGCCTACGATCGATCGCCCTGCGGAACGGGGACCAGCGCCAAGCTGGCCTGTTTGGCTGCGGATGGAAAACTGGAGGAGGGTCAGTCTTGGATCCAGGAGGGTATTCTGGGCAGTTCCTTCCGCGGAGAGTATTGCTGGGAGGATCGTACTCGAGGTCACGTCCTGCCGGTGGTCACCGGAAGCGCCCACGTCATCGCCGAGGCCACCTTGATCTTGAGCGACGAGGATCCCTTCCAGTGGGGAATCCGCCCGGCCTAGCCTGGATGGCTTCAGTGGCCTTGTGACGAAATGCCGTAAACCCTCCGGGCGAGGCTTCGTTAAAAAACGTGTGGAAACTGGTTGAAGCCAAACCCGTCAGGTCGAACGATTTGGATCTCGTATGTCGAAACCAGCGCTGGGGCGCGGATTGGCCAGTTTGCTACAGGAAGAAACCGACCGTGGGGCCGTGAACGCACCGGGCATGACTCCGTTGAAAGAGACTCCGGTCGCACAACCGGAGCTTGTTCCGGCGGTGATTTCCGCGGCGACTCCGTTCGCATCTTCAACCCAGGTTCCCGCCGAGGTTCCAACATCGAATCCAACCCAGGTTGCATCGATTGGTGCCGCCGATCAGCCTGTTTCGGAGCAGGAGATTTCTCTTCCGCAGACGGTATCAGCAGAGGCCATCAAACCGGTTCCCGCGGCCCCAGTCGGCATGTCGAACCCACCCAGTCCCGCTTTAGCGACGGCCCCGGCGGTTGCCACCCTCCCGGGTTGGATCATCCCCACATTAATTGCCGGAGACTTGGTGGTGGTTTTGTCGGCCATTCTTTGGGCGGCCTGGGGTCGGGGGATGGGTCGTTGGCCTTGGATTGCTGCCCTGTTTGCCGTAGGGAGCTCTCAGGCCATCGCGGCCTTGTTTCTGGCTCGGTCCGGAACCAGTCAGGGTTCTGGACCTTTTTCCGGACGCCCTCTCACTGCTGCCGCACCCGCTCCTGGGATCCGCGTCCGATTTGTTGAGGAGCAACCTCAGAGTCGCCGGGGCGATCGCCGTTGAAGCGATTCCTGCTGAAGAGGCGCTGAAGACGCGCTGAAAACGCGGCCACGGGTCTGGCAGCCTCGCAGAATATCCCAAACCAAAGGGACCCCAGGGAACTCAATTTGCCCGAGGTCCGGTGTCTAGAGGTAATACCAGTCGTCGAACCGCATGTAAGTCCGGACCGACGGACCGATCACCCCACACCGCCTCCGAGGTTGAATCCGACCAACCGAGGCGCGAGGTGGTTCAGAGGGTTCTCCGGAGGGCCCCTCAATTCATGGTGTTCGTCCGCCATTGCGGCGTGATCGCCCACAGGTTGATGGGTGAGAGCGATTTGCGGTAGCGCAGGTAGCGGGTGGAGCCATCGGCGAAGGCGAAGTTGGATCCACCGTTGGCGGAGCCCCCACGGTCCGAGCGCACCGCGCTATTGTGTACCGCGTGATTGAGCACCTCGTTGTCGTTGCCCAGATTACCCTCCAGCAGATCCATGAAGAAATGGCCGATCGGGTAGAGCTTCTCGCCGTACACAATGGTCTCGGACGGCTCGACGAGGACACTCTCGTTGATGGTTTTGTTAATGATCGTGCCCATGTTGAAGGTCTCGCCACTGCTGGTCATTTGGCGTTCCAGAACGTCGTTCCAGCCGTTGATGATGTAAGTGCGCGGCGCGGAATCGGCCACCAAGTTGGTCCGAGTCTCCGCAGTGGCGGGTTTGTTCTTGCCGCCCGATCCGAAATCGCTGGGGCAGACGAGGACCTGCACCGAACGGAAAGTGGGTAAAAGTCGCTCACACCAGCGCGGTCCTATATTTCGATCCGGGAAATGCCCCTGATTCTCGCCCGTGTACAGCGTCGTCGCGATGCCTAATTGGCGCAGGTTGTTGACGCAGGAGATTCGTTTGGCGCTCTCCTTGGCCTTGGACAAGGCAGGCAGAAGCATCCCAGCCAGGATGGCGATGATGGCAATGACCACCAGCAACTCGATCAGGGTGAAGGCTGTTGTGTTGCGGCTCGGACGAACCGTTAAGCGTTCAGGACTCATGAATGAAATTGGATAAAAACACACTTCAGTGACCTCGGTCTACTCGGCGGGTTGACCAGAGTGACCCGATCGGCCACGACCCGATTTTCAAAAGCGGCCCCGCATCCAACGCCGAGCCCTTGAAATTCGTGTTCCGCTCAATGCTTCAGATTCCTTCGAATGCGCCGGGGGGTGGAAATCGTCCAGCCCACCGTGAATCGCAAAGCCTGGGGAATCATTTTGCTGTTGGTCGCCGCCGTCGCGGTTCCGATGTATCGCTTGACCGACTGGTTCAGTCCCAAGGCTATTCAAGTCAGTGTCTCTTTTCGTCCATTGCGTCAGGCCGAACCCGGGGCCGCCTTGCCCGTGGTTGTGGGCCTAGACCAAGACTATGAGTTGAGTTCTCTGGTGGTTTCTGAAGTTCAGCCCGAGAAGGCGCCAGCCAGCGGTCATGTGGTGTGGCGCCTCGAAAAACAGGGCAAAGGGGCCTTTACCCGGGGTTTTCTCTATGGTCAGCCGCCTGAAGGCCTTCAACTGGCAGCCAAAGTCCCGGCGGAACCCCTGAAGGCCGGCGCCTCCTACGTAGTGCAAGTCGCCGCTGGCAAGGTGATGGGCTCCACTATTTTCCAGGCCCGCGGTTCCGAGGAATGATTTCAGGAGTCTCCGTCCCAAATCCCACCCAACGTGGGTCCTGAAAGAGTGTTCCTCATCCGATGGGCCCAACCCAAAGCCTGTCCGGTGTTTTCGCCCTCCGTCTCCTTTCGGCGATTTGTACGGAGGCCTCATCCAGCAGCAGCGGGACCGTGCCGGAGAGAGCATTGAAGGCGAACAAACCCACCCCTCGCGCGCAGCGCAAAAGCTATTCCTTTCCCTAAGCCTTCCTGCGAGCGCAGGCACGGTCCCGCGGAGCACCGCCCAAGATCCCACTCCCCGACGGCTCTGAAAAAGAATCCCCCCATGAGATGGGCCTAACCTCAAGTTTGTCCGGTGTTTTCGCCCTCCGTCTCCTTTCGGCGATTTGTACGGAGGCCTCATCCAGCAGCAGCGGGACCGTGCCGGAGAGAGCATTGAAGGCGAACCAACCCACCCCTCGCGCATAGCGCGAAAGCTATTCCTTTCCCTAAGCCTTCCTGCGAGCGCAGGCACGATCCCGCGGAGCCCACGAGCCCACCGGTTCCCTCCCGGGCCTCTGCGAGCAAATGGATCCAGCCGCGCCAGGGATTTATTTGGAGAAACAAAGAAACCGCCCTATCGGGTCATTGGAAACAGGGGCTCAGATTCCCGTTTCGTGTTCGGGCCCCTTCATAGATTATCTTCCAATCTCGGTTCCGACTTAGAAACCGTCGCCAAACAAAGAAACACGCACCATGGGCATCATCGACTACCTCAAGACACAGTTCCTGGAGATCATCCAGTGGGAAGACGACTCGCGCGACACCCTCAGTTGGCGTTTTCCTGATCAAGACAAGGAGATCAAGAACGGAGCCCAGCTCCTGGTTCGCGAATCGCAGAAAGCTCAGTTCGTCTACCTGGGTCAATACGTCGACACCTTCGGCCCCGGTAAACACACCCTCAAGACCGAGAACATCCCGGTTCTCAGCACACTATTGGGCTGGAAGTACAACTTCGAGTCGCCCTTCAAGTGCGATGTCTACTTCGTTAACACCCGGCTCTTCACCGGCAACAAATGGGGCACGAGCAATCCCATCATGGTGCGGGATCCGGACTTCGGCATCGTTCGCGTTCGGGCCTTTGGCACTTACGATTTCCGCATCGTTAATGTCCCGGTGTTCCTCAAGGACGTCGCTGGCACCGATCATCACTTCCGCATTGATGAGTTTCAGGACACCATGCGGTCGCGCTTTGTCAGCGCCTTCAGCGACGCGGTCGCCAGCGCCAAGGTGCCGGTGCTCGACTTGGCAGCCCGGTATTCCGAGTTGGGTGACGCGCTCCTGCCGCTCCTAAACCCGATACTCACCGAGAAGTACGGCATCGAACTCGGCAGCTTCATTGTTGAGAACATTAGCGTCCCGCCCGAGGTCGAGGGAGCCATCGACAAGCGCTCCAGCATGGCCGCTATCGGCAACCTCAACGACTACGTGAAACTCCAGTTGGCCGAATCGCTCAAACTGCCCGGTGGCGGTGGCGTGGCCGGCTTGGCCGCCCAGTTTGCTCTGGGGACGCAAATTGCCCGCGATCTGGGTACCGGTGCGCCTCCGGTCATCGGTGCCTCAATGGTCGCTGGTTCGGCCTTAGGCGCGGCCTCGGCGATTCCGGAACTGCTCTCACCCGCCGACGTGGCCCAGAGCCTCGGAGTTTCCGAGGCCGACGTGCTCGCAGCGCTGGGCGACGGATCCCTCAAGGGCAAGAAGATCGGTTCAGCCTGGCGTATTACTCGAGTCGCCCTGGACGAATTTCTGAAGCACTGAATCGTTTATCCACAGCCGGGTCGACGGAGTGAGTTGCGGTCCAGGTTTGGAGATCCCAAACCTGGAACAGTGATCCTCGTTCCCCATCGGCTCAAAAAGCCCTAGGATCGGCCTCAGAAATGGACGCTCCGATCCGAGTTCGCTTTGCTCCGTCACCGACGGGTTACCTGCACATTGGTGGGGCCCGCACGGCCCTCTTCAACTGGCTCTTCGCCCGTCACCATGGCGGGAAGTTTATCTTGCGCATCGAAGACACGGACACCCAGCGCAACAGCCAAGAGTCCATCGATGTGATCTTGCGCGGACTTAGTTGGCTGGGGCTCGACTGGGACGAAGGCCCCACCTCAGGCGATACCGCCTGCCCGAGTCGCGGCGACTGCGGTCCCTACTTCCAGAGTCGTCGAGGTGAGATTTATGCCCGGCGCATCCAGGAATTGCGCGACAAAGGGATGGCCTACGACCGCGATGGGGCCGTGTTCTTTCGCATGTCTCGCGAGGCGATCACCATCCCCGATCTCATCATCGGCGATGTGCTGCGCCCACTGACCGACCGCGAAGAGGCCGACCCCGACTGGGTTCTAGTTCGCAGCGACGGCAATCCCGTCTTCCACTTGGTCAACGTGATAGACGACCTCGAAATG
>CAJAHH010000112.1 GCA_903939515.1 uncultured Verrucomicrobiota bacterium | reverse complement strand
GTGGGTGAAGGCCACGACGCCGTCGACGCCGGGAAAGTCGCGCCGCAGCGCCTCAGGTGTGAAGCGTCGGGCTACAAACTGTGAAACACTGGCCGAACAGTTTACCGACGAAATCACTGCCACGTAGTTCCGCGTGCCGGCGCCGCCGCCCGGGCGAGTGAAGCCCTGGAAGGTGAGTCGTTCCGACTCGGGCAGGAGTGGCCACGGGGCGGTGGGTTCCAGAAAATGGTCGCCTGTGGACAGTTCACCGGTGTCCAAGTTGTGCACATGCACATGGGCGCCGGCCGGGATGTCTATCGAAGCCCGTCCGATAAACTGTCCGTATTTGCGAACCGGGGTCCCTTGGGCCAACGGCCGAAGCGCCACCTTGTGGGCAGCTGGGATTGAGCCTTGAAAGGTGAGTTCACCCGCGCTCTCGCCAGCGAGGATGCGGCGGCGGACCACGGCGACATCGTCGTCCGGGTGGAGACGAATTAAGGCATCGGTAGCAGAGAGACTCATGGTGATTGGAAGCAAAACTGCGCTCGACTGACCGTGGGTTCCAGACTGTTTGTTGGGCGGCTTGGGTGTTGGCCTGCCCGAGTTCATAGACCCGCCGGCACGAGCACTCGGTAGGATCGGCGTTCGCTGGAGAGGGGTTCTGTGCGCTCGATGGTTCGGGCATTGGGCAGGGCTGGCACCTCCAGCAGGCTCGACCAAATTCCGAGTTCGAGCGCCTCCGACACTTGCAGCGAGTAGCGTTGATTGACCAACGCTGGAAAGCGGAGCCGCAGTCCGGCGGGGGTGAGTTCGGCGCTCAAACGCAAACCCTCCGCCGGTCCGCCGAAACCAGGGCTGCCTCCAAGAACGCTCCCGACGCGCCACTGGGTCTTGTCGCCCCAGCGATCCGGGCTGGCTTGTTCATCGACCACTTCCATGGAAAAGCCACCCCCGTCCGCACCCGGAAACCAGTCCTTGAATCCGAAGTCCAAGATCTCCTCGCCCTGGGCATCGACCAATCGCAGGCGTTCTCCGCCGTTGTCGAGGCGGCCGACGTATTGGCCGGCCACCGGCACTGTTGCTCCGTACCGAGCGGCGAAGGCCGCGGCGTTGGCGACGATCACCAGGTGTGCGCCCGGGTCCAATCGCTTCACTGTGCTGGTGGAGAAGTCGAAGTCCACGCCATCGACGAACCGGATGCCGGCCAGATCGAGCGACTCGCTGGGCGAGAGGTTGCGCAGTTCCAGAAACTCGAGTTCGTCGGGCAGAGACGCACCCACGGGACCGGCCGGCGGATTAAAATGGATCTCGGTGATTCGCAGCCCGCGTTGCGCGGCGCTGGGGTCGCCGGCGTAGGTGAGTTGGTGGGCGGTCTTGCCCCGGGGATTGAGCAGCGTGAGCGTTTCGCCGCGGGCTGAGAGTTGGCCAGAATACGGACCCACCACGAAGAGTCCCTGACCTCCTCGCGGTCCGGTAGTGCGAGCGCGGAACTGGCGGACGTCGGGGCTGACGTACACCACGCTGTTGGAGGGGAGCACCGTGCCCGGGTGGAAGGTGAACTTGACGGCACCATCGAGCTTCCAACCGCTCAAGTCCAAGGCGAGGCCTGAGCGGTTGGTGAGCACCAGAAACTCGTGCGCCTGGTTGCCGGAGACGGGGTTGAATTCTACGTCCAGGATTTCTGGGGCCGCGTCTTCCGGTTGCGTCAGAGGGATGCCGGCGTTGTTGGAATTATTAACACCAATAGTCCGCGCCGTGTTGGTGATGCAGTGGGTGAGGTACCAGTGGCGTCGGCGCGGTTCGATGAACTGATTGAGCAAGTCGCCGACACCTGCGGCGAAGGTCTTGTTGCCGGCCCACGGTGAAACGCCCCATTTCGCGCGATCCAGCAGCGCCTCTGGACCGATGAGGTTGGTTAGAGCGATCACGCGGTTCTCGAGGATCCGCTTCTCAAAAGGGGTCCCTGGCGGTTGAACCAGCAAGTCGAGAATGGAGCGTTGGCGACGCAGGAGCATTTGGCGTGTTTCGGGCAATCGAACAATCACGTCATAGAGGCGGTTGAAGTTGCCGCCAGTGCTGGAGCCTCCGTACAGCGGGTGACTCTTGGACCCATCCACCGTGGCCTCCAGCGGGTTGCTGCCGCCGTAGAGCTGTCCCCACGACGCATTCATGTCGAAGGGGATGTTGCGCCACAGCCCGTCCCCGAAGGTATCCCGGTAGAGGCTCATGTTGGCCCACACGTCGTCGTTCTCGGCGCACCAGCGGGTTCCTGCCAAGTGGTTGATGACCTGAGGCACATCGAGCAAGTCGAACACCGTGTTGCGTCGCGTCGTTAGCGGGGAGGTTTCCCGGATACCGTTGGCCAGTTGAAGATAGTCGGTGCGGCTCGGGTCGTTGTCGGGCTCGAGTTTCTGGAAGACGCCGGTGCTGGAGAAGTCTGGGGTCAGGTTGCCCACGGCCTTGTAGAGGGCGCCCCGTGGGTCGTAGCCCATGCGCTCCACTTGTTCTTGGCCGATGACATCGTTGTGGAAGGCCAACTGATAGAACTGACCATTGAGATGGACTCGGACGGGATAGTGGAACGGGGAGGGAACTCCGATTGCATCCAGGAACCAGAAGCAGAGGCTCTGCCGCAAGTAGGCTGGGTCGAGGTATTCGGCCAAGAGCGCCGACTTGCGGACACTCCCTCCGGGTCCGGGATGACGCAGTTCGTACCCTCGGTTGAACTCCAGGCGATGCGACTTCTTGTTGAGTCCGGCCGAGGTGTTTCCGCGCAGTTCCATGTAGGCATTGTCGTAGAGTTCGCCGTCGTGGAAGAGGGCGATCCGACCACCGGACTCGGTGTCGGTGCCGGCCAGTTGATTGGGTGCAATGAAGAGGTGGAAGACCGGCAACTGAGTAACAAAATTGGTGGGTTGGACGATTGTGCCAAGGTATTCCGGGGAGGTGGTCGCGCTGGGGAAGAGCGGCCAGCGGGATGTTGCGCCGAGGGTGTCTGTGGCCACGATCCGGTAGCGGATCATTTGCCCGGGCGAGGCCAAGTCGGCAGGCAAGGTCGCCGCGTAGACGCCATCCCCGGCGGCGCCGTCTCCGTGGGACCCGTCATCCCACATCGGGATCCCGGTCTCCGCGCCGAAGAGGATGCGGTAGCGCAGCGTGACACTCGACACCGGCTGGAAGGTGTTGCGGACTTGGGTCGTGACACGGAGGTCTTCGGTGTCGGTGGGGACCTTGGGTGTGTGCAGGACCTCCCCAATGAGGGGCCCCGGCAGGGCGGTGCCCCCCAGGTTGGCAGAACCGGGTGTGGGTCGCGTGAAGTAGACGCCAGAAGGACCTCGATCCCAGGAATTGCCCTGAGGCACTTGGACAACGCCATGCGAGAGATCGGGCACTTGCGGTGGATAAGTCGCTTTGAATTCGCTGGCGATGTTCGTGCCGTCGGGACGCACCAACGCCAAGTATTCGCCGCCCGCGGCGAGTTGGAAATTGGTGTGCAGGCGGGATCCTGGAGTCCGTCGGTCGGCCCCTGAGGCGAAGACCACCAGGAATCCGCCGGCTGCCAGATTGGTTTCGGGAAACCGCCACTTCGTCAGGTTGCCGGCGTCATCCGTGAGCGACCATCCGCGCAAGTTGAGGGGAGTCTCTGCGGGGTTGAAGAGTTCGATCCAATCGACGTATTGCCCGGTCTCGTCTTTGAGGGTGCGCGTGTTGGAAGCCATGAACTCGCTCAAGTACGGCGCAGCCTCGGAGGCGTCGGGATCGAGTCGTACGATCCACGGCAGACCTGCGAAAGCATTGGGTGATGCGGCGAGGTCGTTAATGCCATGAACGAGGGTCCAAGCGAACTGCACTGGTCCGACCGGTGGAGCAGGGAAACTGAAGCGGAACTGGCTTCCACTCAGGGCGGTGACCGCCGATGCGGGCACACCATTGATGAGAAAATCGGATGCCTCCACGCCCGTCACCGGTTCACTGAAGAGGACGGAGACCGAATCCAGAGATCTCACTGTGGCTCCCGAAGCGGGAAGCAATCCGTTCAGGGTCGGCGGTGTGTGATCCACCAACCGGTAGGTCCCCCCTCTGTTGCCTGTGACGGCCGGGTCGAAGCGGTTGGGCGGCTCGGCTTGATCCACCAAAGCGAGTCGGGGATCCCACTCGACGGTGACCGCGCCGTAGGTCGGTTGGGTGAATTCGAAACGGTACGCGGCCGGAGTGGTGGCCGTGACCGACTTGGCTCCGAGGCCGTTGACGAGCAGGTGCGCGGCCACCACTCCGGTGACAGGCTCACTGAAGGTTACTGTCAATGCGGTGAACGTCTCGACCGTGGAACCGGGGACGGGATCCATGCGGAGCACCGTCGGTGCCAGCGAGTCTTTCTGGATGGCCTCCAGCGAGGCATCAAAGCCCAAATCACTGCTGCCGAGGCTGCTCTGGAAAACTTGGACTGAAAGGACATTGGTCCCGGTCTGCAGGTAACTCACCGGATTGGGTAGGGTGTATTCCGTGAAGGCAACGGGTTCTGCGGCGTTGTCGGCCAGGGTTGCCAAGCCCACCGCCTCGCCAGAGGCACCCGGCACGTTCACCCGCAGCACCTCAGTGCCATTAATCCAAGCCACGAAGCCATCATCGACCAGCGCTCCGAGTCGGAGGGCGCTCACTTCGGTGATGTTCTGCACGACGAACGAGCGGCGCAGGAAGAGCGACCCGTAGACATTCTGCATCCCACTGATCTGGGTGCCGCCCGGAAGAATATCGCCATACCAGAAGGGCGCTGGAGCCGACGCGAACTGAGTCTCCTTGAACTCGACGGTGCGCCACGCCGTGACCGGAGCCGAGGCCTCGTTGGTTCCTGGCCGCCAACGCCAGGTTGCGCCGGTGGGAATCAGTGTTTCGGCCCGAAGATTGAGGCTAATTTGTGCGGTCAATCCGACCCAAAGAACGATGAACAACCACTGAGCAACCCCGTCGAGTTTTCGGGGCCGAGGTCTGCTAGGGATTACTTGCAGACAATTCTCAGGGGTCATTCAGAAAGGCTAGGAGGACCCGGCAGGATCAACAAGCGTGCAGGCCCCAAGACCCCAGGGTCGGTGGGGTTAACTCTCATTCAAAGTGCGGCTCGTTGTCGCGGTTCCAGAAGCGGGCCACGGCCTTGCGTTGGGCGGGGTTTTTATGGAGTTGGCCGATGATGTCGAGGCGGCGCTTGGATTCGGCGTGGCCGTCGCAGAAGACCAGGGATGTGCGGCCGGCGTGGATTTCCAGCGGCCATTGGCGCTCCTCGTACATGCCGATGAATCCGCTCCAGTCGCGGTCGCCCTTCTTCTTCACGTCCCAGTTGCTGTCGCCGAAAGAAATCATCTCGGAGGGGTTCTTTACCGAGGCCTCTTTGGTTTCACCCCAGACCGGATCCCCGAGGTACACGCCGAGCCCGGTGTTGGGTGTCTGTCCGGCGAAGGCGCCCCAGACGTTGTAGCCGTAGCTCATGAAGAAGGTACCACCTGGGCGCAGGCGCACTTCATCCTTCAGGTAGCCCAGCTTGGCCGGAGCCCCGCTGCCGAACTTCGGGATCCATTGCGACTGCGGGGGTGCGGCTGGGCAGCGGAAAATATCGGTGTTCTGTCCGCCATACATGCTGCTGCGGAGCAGTGCCGGCCAGATCCAGGCGGCCCCGTCGCCGCCGTCGATGCCCACCGGATAAACCCCGTGGTCCATAATGTAGGTGATCGTCGCCAGGCCCATTTGGCGCAGATTGCTAATGCATTTCACGCCGTTGGCCTTGGCCTTGGCTTTCGAGAGCGCCGGCAAGAGCATCCCGGCCAAAATGGCGATGATGGCGATGACCACCAGCAGTTCAATGAGGGTGAAACCGGTGGCACCGTGGGCTCGGTGAGCGGTCCGTTGATTTAGGGTTGTCGGATGCATGGGGTGCGTGGGGAGGGTTTTCCGGGGAATGGAGTTTCTTTAGCACCCGTTGGTCATCCACGGAAGGGGAATCCGCCGATGGGTTTACCTTCCGCGATAGACCGGCGGCAGCGGGGTTGGACCGCAGCGAGCATTGGATCGCAGCACCCCAATCCCCTCGCGCGCCAGCGCGAAAGCCCCTGCCTTCCGAACGATCCCTGCGAGCGAAGGACCAGACCCGCAGAGCCCCCCCAAGAATGCACCCCGCCGGACCTCATTCTCCATTCGCCTGTTCTCGGTGAACCCTCCCCACCGTGGATTGCCGTTTCTGGGCAGCCCCCGCAGCCGGTGCGGGCAATTCGATCCTCCTGCAACCCGTCGCCTCCGGGCTTTCCGGCGGTGGGGTTGCTGCGCTAGGCTTAGGTCCATGTTCGACTCCCTGAGTGGCAAATTGCAGAACGTCTTCCGCAACCTGCGCGGACTAGGGAAGATTTCTGAGGGCAACGTGTCGGAGTCCCTGCGCGATGTTCGCATGGCGCTGCTGGAGGCCGACGTGCACTTCAAGGTCGCCAAGGATTTCGTCGAATCGATCAAGGCTAAGGCCCTGGGCGAAGAGGTTGTTCAGTCGGTCCATCCCGGCCAGCAGATGATCAAGATCATCAGCGATGAGTTGGTCGCTTTGTTGGGATCGGAAAATCAAGGGCTACACCTTACCGGCAACCCAGCCTGCATTTTGATGTGCGGTCTCCACGGCTCGGGCAAGACCACCAGTTCGGGCAAGCTGGCCAAAATGCTGCTGAAGCAAGGGAAGCTGCCGTTGCTTGTGGCCGCCGATGTGTATCGTCCGGCCGCCATGGACCAATTGGCTACTCTTGGCGCGCAAATTGGTGTTCCGGTCTTTGTGATGAAGGGAGAGACCGACGTGATTAAGATCGCCCGGGAGGCGCTCGAATACGCGGCCGGTCACCAGTGCAACACGGTCATTTTTGACACCGCAGGGCGTCTTCAGATCGACGAGAACTTAGTTCAGGAACTGGTGCGTCTGCGTGATCTCATTAAACCGGCCGAGACCCTGCTGGTGCTCGATGCGGCCACCGGCCAAGAGGCCGTCAGTGTGGCCACCCATTTCGACAAAGCCCTCAATATCACGGGTGCCATTCTGAGTAAGCTCGATGGTGACGCCCGCGGTGGTGCGGCGCTGTCTTTCCGACACGTGGTGGGCAAGCCCATCAAGTTCATGGGCGTCGGCGAGAAGCTGGACGATCTCGAGCTGTTTCATCCCGAGCGCATGGCCCAGCGCATCCTGGGCATGGGCGATGTCGTCACGCTCGTCGAGAAGGCGATGGATCGTATCGATGCCTCCAAGGCGATGGATCTTGAGGAGAAGATGCGCAAGGGTCAGTTCACCCTAGATGACTTCCTCATGCAGCTCCGCGAGATGAAGAAGCTTGGGCCGCTTCAGGACATCGTCGGCCTGCTACCTGGTGGTTCGGAGATGCTCAAGAACACAGATCTCTCCAAGAGTGAAAAGGACTTCAAGCGCATGGAGGGCATCTTGTGCGGCATGACGTGTCAGGAGCGTGGTTCTCCGCAAATTCTCAACGCCCGGCGTCGTCAGCGTATTGCCAAGGGATCGGGGGTCACCGTCACCGAGGTCAACAACCTGCTCAAGCGCTTCGATGAGATGCGGGACATGATGCGCAAGATGGGCAAGTTCCAGAAGATGATGACCAAGATGGGCGGGGCTGGCGGACTCATGGGCAAAATGCCCTTTGGGCGCTGAGGTTTGCTGAGGCTCGTTTAGGATTCGGCGTCAGCCGACCGATGCGGTTTCCTAGAACAGGTCCGAAATGGCCGACCAGACGGCCTCTTCGACGCATTCCAACGATCCGCCGGCATCGACGTGTCGCCAGCGATCGGGCTCCGCGTGGAATGCCTCTCGGAAGCCTTGGGTCACCCGGGCGAAGAAGGCTTCTTGCTCTTCGTCGAAGCGATCAGAGGGCTCACTCGTTGCCTGCGCGGCCTTGCGTCCGGCCAAACGGGTTCGGGCGATTTCCGGGGCCACATCTAGCCAGAGTGTTCGATCCGGTCGCAGTCCTCCCACTGCCAGTTGGATCACCGACTGGACGGCTGCTAGGTCGAGTCCGCGCCCGAACCCTTGATAGGCGACGGTCGAGTCGTAGAAGCGGTCGCAAAGGACGATTTGGCCCGACTGCAGCGCCGGAAGGATTCGCTGGCGCACCAATTCGGCGCGGCTCGCGTTCATGAGCAGCAATTCGGTTTCGGGAGACATGCCTCGACCGTCCGGATCGTGTTTGAGCAAGTGGCGAATTTTTTCACCCAGCGGTGTCCCACCGGGTTCCCGGAGTTCTAGAACCGATCGCCCTTGGCGGCGCAGGCGTTCGGCCAGGCGGGCGATTTGCGTGGACTTGCCGGCGGCCTCGCCGCCCTCGAGTGTAATAAATCGACCCGGCAGGCTCACGGTTGGGCGGCCTTGGCCGGAGTGGTGGCGCGCCCCGTCTTGAAGGCGGCGCTGTCGAGGTGATCGGCCAGCGAGGCCATTTGGTCCTCATCCAAAATACCCCCCTGCTTGAGATCGAAGGCGGGCATTAGGCTGTTGGGTTTGCCGTTGCGGATCCACTGCATCCAGAAGGCCCGGTCGGTGGGGTGCTTTAGCTCCCGCAGCGTGGGCACCATGGTGGCTTTGTTCTCGGCGTCATGGCAGATGCCGCAGGCGGTGGCGTAGAGCTCTGCGCCCTTCTTGCCCACGGTGGGGGCCACGTGGCAAGACGCGCACTCGCCCCGGAAGACGGCCTGTCGGTCCGCGGCAGCCACGGCCAAATTGCGTTGCCGGTCGGCCGACCGCATGCGACCCGGATCTGCCGGGGCGATGTGAACCTTCACGTTCAAGAGAATGGATCCCACATCGGTCGAGACCGTCACCGTCTTCACGATGGTTCCCACTTTGCCCTGTAAGTTCATGGTGCCTGAGATCTCGCCGCCCTTGCCGGGCTGGATGAGCCACGGTGTCTCGGGCAGACGAGCTACGGTGCAGCCGCAGCTCGTCTTGGTGCCGGTGATGGTGACGGCGTTGGTCCAAGCGTTAGTGAGAGCAAAACGAAAATCGACCGACTGCTCGCCATCCTTGGCATGGATTTCCCGGGTCTGGGTGTCCCAAGCGAGGGCCTGAGGGTATTGGATCCGTGCCGTGGCGGGAACCGTGTCACCCGGAGCCGGCAAGGCCCGTTGGAAGGCGTTAATCTCTAGACCTCTGGATTGTGTGGGCGTTTGCGCGAGCAGTCCGCCGGTCAGCAGCGTTATCGCCGTCCACCACTTCCAATTGATCCATCCGGAACTCATGTCAGAGGCAATATCAGATTGTCCGGGTAGGGCGAGCCTGTTTTGACGGTTCGCCGGGGCGATGGGATACCGCCTTCGACGTGGGATTGGGTTGGCACAGATCGCTGGGGACCAGTATGCAACGGGCGGCAACGATGGGTGACACTTCCTTCCAATGGCTCAGAACGGGCGATGAGGCCTTTTCGGCTCTGATCGCTGCGATCGAAGGCGCGCGGAGTTGTGTCTGCCTCGAGACGTACATTTACGCCCCTGGGAATCCTGGGGGCCCGGTCCGTGACGCGCTCATTCGTGCGGCCCGCCGTGGCGTCTCGGTGCGTGTCCTGATCGACGGTTTGGGTTCATCGTCCCTCGATGAGGGTTTTTTTGATCCGTTGCGATTGGCCGGCGGCGAGGTGCGGGTTTTCAACCCGTTGACGCTGCGCCGATTGCCGGTCCGCAGTCACCGCAAGCTGCTGGTCATCGACCGGACCTTGGCCATCACTGGAGGATTTAACGTGGCTCCGGAATACCTCGGGGACGGCATTCATTCTGGATGGCGGGACATTGGCATTCGTCTGACCGGTCCGGTGGTCGAGACGCTCGACGATAGTTTTGAAGCCATGTGGGAGCGGGCGGACCAGCGCCCGCTTCGCTTTCCGCGCCTGCGTCGTCGCAACCCGGTGGACTCTCGGTCGAGCGCGTCGGATGGAATTCGGGTGCTGCCTAGCGGACCGGGTCGGGGTCGGAACGCCTTCCTGGCCGAGTTTCTAAATTGCCTCGAGGAGGCGCGCGACGTTCGTATCGCTGTGGCTTACTTTCTGCCGGGATTAGCCCTGCGGGCCGCTCTCCGTCGGGTGGCCGCTCGTGGTGGGCGGGTCCGGATCTTAGTGCCGGGAAAATCCGATGTGGCCATCTCGCTTCGGGCAGGGCGTTTTCTCTACGGCCGGATGCTGCGCTCTGGGGTGGAAATCCGCGAATACACTCCCCAGGTCTTGCACGCCAAACTCTACCGAGTGGACGACTCGGTCTTTGTTGGTTCGTCCAACCTCGATACGCGCAGTCTGCACATCAACCACGAGTTGATGGTGCGCATCCAGCATCCGCAGGCCGCCGCGGACACAGCCGCGTGGTTTGATGCAACCGAAGCGATGGCTGCGCCCGTGGATGTAAAGACTTGGTCGCGGTCGCGGTCTTGGTGGGAACGGGTCCGTGAGCGCTGGAGCTTTCTGGTGCTCTCACGGATTGATCCCTACGTGACTCGCTGGCTCGCCGACGATCCTCGCTGAGAACCTGCCGCGGTCACACGGCCTCTTGCAGCGCGCGGATGCGCTCGTCGAGAGGCGGGTGCGAGGAGAACCAGTTGCCATAGTTATGGCTGATCTTGAAGGCCGCCAAGGATGCCGACCGATCATCAAGCACTCCGCCGCCCTCATGGATCGTTTTGAGGCGTTGCAGAGCACCCACCATGGCATCTCGGCTTTCGAGACGAGCAGCCATTGCGTCCGCGGCAAACTCGCGTCGGCGGCTGTAGGCCATGACCACCAGAGACGCCAAAAGGCCCAGGAAGATTTGTGCTACCATCGAGCCGATAAAGAACCCCATGCCCGTGCCCGAGGAGCGTTCTTGGTCATCGCGTCGGTTGCCTTGCAGGAGGGAATCGACCAAGAGCCCGATGATTCGAGAAAAGAAGATGACGAAGGTATTTAGAACACCTTGGAGCAGTGTCATCGTAACCATGTCCCCGTTGGCGATGTGGGCCACTTCATGGGCTAGCACGCCCTCGACCTCCCGTTGGCGCATTTGATGCAACAGGCCCGAACTGACAGCGACTAGAGCGTTGTTGCGCGAACGGCCGGTCGCAAAAGCATTGGTCTCCGGGCTGTCATAAATGCCCACGTCCGGCATGGGGATCCCCGCCTTTTCGGATTGCTCACGGACTGTCTGGATGAGCCATTGTTCAGTGCTGTTGCCTGGGGTCTTGATGAGCTCGATGGAATAGGCGCGGATGGCCATCCACTTGGAGATCAGGAGCGAAAACAGGCTGCCAGAGAAGCCGATGACCATCGACATCACTAGGAGTCCTGTGTAGCTCACCCCATGGGCCCCAATCCACCGGTCGAGGCCGAGAGCTCGAACCACGATGGAGATGACCACGAGGACCGCGATGTTCGTCAGCGCAAAGAGCGCGATGCGTTTCATGAGGTTTGGATGGATGGGTCGCGCGCACGGCGACCACTCAGAAACAAATAGGGGGTCTCCGCAGGTCCTGCAACTGGGAGAAGGCACCTGATTTTCAAATCATCAGAACCATCGTCACGACGCTTCAGCTCCTCGTAGTGAATGGATCGATGACGCGGGGATGTCACTCTCTCAACATATTCGTCAAACGAGTGCCTAGAGAGACGCTGAATCGTCACAGCTTCGTCGGTGTCGTGGGGAGGTTCCGCGCGAATAAAGTAAGGGTTCAGTGGAGAGTCCATAAAGGTTCTTCACGTCGATTGCGAAACGATGAATCCCTCCTTATCCCTAGTTAGGAATGGTCTGTGTCTGATGGTGCTGTGGTTGGTCATGACCACATCCGGGTCCGCTGGATCAGCCCCTCCCCACAACATTCCGTCCGCCAACCTCAAGGTGGTCCAGAACGACACCGGCAACTCCGTGGATTCCGTCACCGTGTCGGCGACGCTCACGATCAATGATCTCCGAGTTCGCCCCGGTTCCAACCGCGGCGATTACAACGTGCAGGTGGGGGACTCGGGAGTGGATGAACTTAACGAGGGAGTGTTGATGGTGGCGGTCACCCAGAACGGCCGCGACAACGGGGAATTGGAGAACTTGCTCGGGTATGCCGCTCCGTCGTTCGACCGAGGGGCCGCCGGCTTCTGGGCGGTGGTTCAAGACGTCACCTCGGATCGGGCCGAATACAACACCGATGTCGCGGTTGCCTTCTTCCGCTACAGCGACTGGCTGTCGGGATGGGCCCGTAACGCGACCGCTGCGAACGGTGGAACCAACAACTTGTTCACCGGTTCAAAGGGTCTCGTGTTGGGTACCCATTTCAAGGGCATCAGCGCTGGGCGTTCGCGCGTGGACCTCAGGACCCTAGGAATTAATTCAACCAACTCGGGCGTACTCATCGTCAACCATGCCAAGAACGAGGGCAACTTCGCCAACTCGGTGGCCAATCCCGATGGAACTTGGGAGGTCTACGTGAAGGATAATTTCGGCAGCGCCACCAACCCGAGGGCCCTTGAGCAGGACCCTGCTGCGTTCGTGTTTATCTCCAAGACCAACACCACGGTGGTTTCCGGGAAATTCGGTGTGGATGACACCGGAACCAACGCAGTGATCCTGATCCACAGTGGTCCGGAGCCGGCGTTCTCCATATCTCAGCTAGAGCCCGGCCGTTTCCGATTGGCGATTCCAGGGGCCTCTCCGAAGTCGGGCATCCTCATTACCTCCATGGAAGGCGGATACACCAACAACTTCGACAACGTGATCAGCTATGAGGCCGACGGCAATTCGTGGATCATCGAAAGCCGCGACACAGGCGTGTATCCTCCTCCGTTGGAGGGCGCGACCAATGAGCCGGTGGCCTCGTTCGTTTTCATTCCTGCGGCGACTCCGGGGGTCTCGGCTCGCCCCTTGAAGACCATTGTGACCAGCGAGCAGGGAAGCGGTTCGGTGGTCAGTGTGGCCCTGGATGTCGCTCCGTCGGAACCGGTGACCGTCTCTTTGCGGACCACTCGGCCCAGTGAGGCTTTGGTGGTCTCCGTCGACGGCTCAGTTGCGCCGTCGGAGGTGGTGTTCCTCATCTTTAACCCTGACAACTGGAGCGTTCCTCAATCGATCCGCGTCGTGGGTCAGGATGATTCGGTCGCCGACGGCAACGTCGGTTTCGACTTAATCGTGAAGCCCTCGGCGACCGCGGACCCTGCCTATCAGGGGGTTCCCGAGGTTCGGATACCCGGATTGAATCTCGACGACGAGACCGCTGGGATCGCGGTCGATCTCATCGATGGTCTGGTCACTAGCGAATCGGGACAGCAGGCCGAGGTTCAGGTTTCTCTCACGCGGCAACCGACTGCGGAGGTCCGGGTTCCGGTGGTTTCGCTAACGACCGCTGAGGTTCTCGTGCAGCCCGCTGAACTGGTCTTCGATGCGACGAACTGGAGACTGCCTCAGAAGGTGACCCTCCGGGGCGTGGATGATGGTCGTGCCGATGGTGCTCGCGAATTTGTCGTCCGTCTGGGCCCCGTGTCGTCGGTCGATGCCGCCTACGGCAAGTTGACCGGCCTGTCGCTGCGCGGAGTTAACACCGATGACGATGTGCCCGGCTTGGTGTGGTCGTATGACCTGCCCTTGACCGTGCTGGAATCACGCACCCTGCAGTACAGTCTGGCATTGGGCACCCAGCCCGACTTGCCGGTGATCGTGCAACTCTCTTCCGGGGCGTCCAACGAGGTTTCGGTGACTCCGTCGCTGCTCACCTTTACCTCTAGCGACTGGCGGACGCCCAAAGTGGTGACCCTCACCGGCGTCGACAACTCCGTCAATCAACCGACCCTCCAATTCAACCTGACCAATATCGTCAAGTCGCTGGATCCGATTTACACCAACTTCAATGGGACGATCTTGCTGCCATCGGTGCTGCTCGACAACGAGACCAGTATCCTCGTCTCCGCGGATGAAGCCTTCTATTCCCTCGGAACTCCCCCGATCGGAATCGACGGCCGTGCGCGCCTCGCAGATCCCGACGCTACCACGTTCCCGGGTGCGGTGTTGACCCTCACGATCTTGCCTCCGAACTCGGCCCTCGATCGTTTGGGTCTCCGAGCCGCTGATCTGGCCCAGTCTGGAGTCCGAGTCGACGGTCAGGTTTTGTCCTTCGAAGGCAAACCGGTGGCCACGGTCTCGGGCGGTGAATCTGAAGCAGCGCTGAAGTTCCAGTTAAACGCAGACGCCACCGTGCCTGCGATTCAGGAGATACTCCGATCGGTGACCTTTGCGACTTCGGATGCGTCCATCGACTCCAGAAAGATATCGGTGCGATTCGATGATGGACTGGGCGCCAACACGGAGGTCTTCAAGACGGTTCGCGTCGGGCGTGTCCGGCTTCACCAGTTCCAGGAGGGGGCCGATCATGGTCACGGAATTTACAAAGGTGCGGCCGACATCGCTTTGTCACAGGTGGGCAGCGATCTACCCTGGCCCGAAGGCCGGACTCGAGCACCGTTCGAGGGGCTTTTGATGGATTGGCCAGATGGCGGTGTTCCCAATGAATCCCAGATCTTGCTTCGATTCGATGGTCTGGTGGGAACCAATACGTCTCAAATCCCTTCAGGAGCGAAGGTGCTCTTGGCCGAGTTGTTTGTGACGGTGAACAATCCCGGCGATGGCGCTAAATTGTACCGCATGCTCGTTCCGTGGGATTCGGAGCAGGCAACGTGGGATTCCATGACGTCGGGGGTGTCGGCCGATGACAACGAAGCCCGATCGGTTTACGAATCCCAGCTGGGTCTCGAAGACGGCAGCGGTGGGACCGGCCTTGGAACAGTCCGGATCGGTGTCACGGCTGATATCCAGGCATGGGTTTCTGGGCAGACCAACCACGGTTGGGTGTTCTTGGGTTGGCCGCTCCAAACCGACGGCACCGGCATCACTCCCTCGGAATATCCGGAGGTTTCGGAGCGTCCTCGCCTCCGGGTCCTTTGGACGGATCCTTCCATCCGGGAGGCTGTTTTCCAGCAGGGAATCGAAGGGTATTCTGGAACCCGTGACACCTTGCTGCAACAGACCCAGCCCGATGTCGTCCTCGGCGCCTCCGATGTGCTTTGGGCGGACTGGCCGGATGGTGCGGGAACTAACGCGATGCAGAGTCTTCTGCGCTTCGAGGACCTCTTCGGCACCGAGGGCGGACGCATCCCGCCGAAGGCCCAGATTCGATTGGCCTTCCTCGATCTACCCTCCGTTGCGAGGGACAACATGGGCGATGGAGCCGCTGTGCATCCCATGCGACAGCCCTGGGACGATACTGTTTCGACTTGGAACAGCTGGACCAATGGCATTCAGGCCAACGGGATCGAGGCCGATCAACTCCCCTCCGTTCTGGTGGGCAATCGCAGTCTGGAGCCGGATGTCCAAGCCACCCTCAACTCAGTTGAGGTGACCTCCGATCTCCTCGCTTGGCAGGCCGGTCGCCCCAACTACGGCTGGGCATTCTTGCCGTTGGTGGGTGGGGCCAATGGTTGGGGGTTCCGTTCCTCGGAATTTATTAGTTTTGTCGACCCGCTCAAACCCGAGGGTGAGAGACCCCGACTGCGGGTTTATTACACGGTTCCCGGTTCCCGTGAGCCGGCTTCCCTGCTGACCCCTGTGTTCGAACAGGGAGGGCTGCGCGTCCGATTCCGTGGCACCCCGGGAAGCACCTACCGCCTGGAGCGCTCATCGAGCTTGCGCGCCGGATTTATCTCCGTCGGTGAATTGACAGTCGATTCATCGGGCGAGGCCAGTCTGATCGACTCGACCCCGGTTTCATCGGAGGCCTATTTCCGCGTTGTTGCCCCATGAACTTAGTTCCTGACGGCAGGTTGGATTCGAGGTCTATCGAGGATCGCGTGTCGGGCGCGGTTCGCATGGGTCCGATTATTCGTCGCGGGCGATGCGTTGCTAAAGCCTTCACCCTTATCGAATTGCTGGTGGTGATTGCCATCATTGCGATCCTGGCGTCCATGCTGCTGCCCGCGTTGTCCAAGGCCCAGGAGCGGGCCCGCAGGGTCAGTTGCCTCAACAATCTTAAGCAACTGGGTCTTGGGTCTGTTCTCTACTCCCAGGATTTCCGGGGGCATTTGACGGCACCGACCTGGGCACAGACAAGTTTTGAGGCCACCGAATACTCCGACCGCAGCGGTTCGGATGACGATGCCTCCTGGCTGTGGCCCGGATTCGTCGGACCCTTTAAGAGTTACACGTGTCCCTCCACCAGGCACTCCATTCGTACCAACGCTTATCGGAAACCGTTCTCGAATTCGACCTACATACTGGACCTCACCGACAACGCGGTGAACAAGAAGGCATTCGGCACGAGTTACGAGATCTTCGGCACGATGGGCGAGCGCTTGCCTGATGGTTCATCCGTCTCCGTCAAGAAGACCGAGTCCACCATCAATTCCAAGATCATCACCCGATATTCTGAGGCACTCAAAACGGCTCCGGGTCCCTCCAACATCCTCCTGATGCTCGATTCCGACGATACGGCGGAGAACAATCTTGGGAGCACCCACAACAACTGGCCCGACAAGGAAGACAATCACGGGGCCACGGGCACCTGCATGAATTTCACCGATGGCCATGCCCAGTGGGTCCGCAAGCAGGAGTACTTGAGGGTCCTCAACCTCAGCCAGGATTCCAATAATCGCCCCCCGGATGGTTTCTGAGTCGGGGGAGGTCACGACCGCAGGCGGTAGGGTTTGCCTGCAGGCCCTCCGCTGGAATCCATCGGGTCGCCCCTCGGTGAACTCCTCCGAGCTCGTGGTGGGATGCAAGTCCTTCGCTCCGGAGGCTTGTAGGCCTTCGATACAAAGTTTCGGGCCGCTTGGAGCGCACAGGTTCTAACTGTGTTCCAACGGAACTGTTGCCAAGGCGGGCTAGGTCGCCTAACAAACGCAGTCCCGTTGCTGTTCCCAAGCCTATGCCCCTGTTCGGCAAACCGAAGAATCCTGAAGAACACCGGTACTATCTCTTGCCTGGTCAAGGGCGGGGTGCCCGGAAGAAGCACTTTCAGCAGTTGTTTGCGGCCATCATCGTCGGCTGCGTCTTTTCGGCGATCCTCGGGTTGCTGCTCTGGCAATTAAACCGACGCTGAAAGCCGGCAGGCCCCACGTCAATCGCTAGCCTCAACGAAGAATCCGAGACGGGTCGAAGTTCTCGTCGAGCCCGTCACTCCCGGCAGCAGCACTGCCTCCGCACTTCAGCGTTTCATCTGCTCCCACCGCTGCATGAGGTCTTCCATCCCGTTGAGGGACGCAGCCGGCAGCGTTGGATTGAGCCGCTGGCGAATGTACTCCGCGGCCGCTTCATGGTCGTTCACCGACCGAGGGAGTGTTGTGCCTGACGCGTTGGGGTGTCCGCCGCCATCGAGCCGGGTTGCCACCTTTAGCGCCTCGCCGTTGCGACTGCGGAAGCTGACGATGAAGGCGCCGTTGCCTTTCTTGAATAGCGTGGCCAGCACCGGATGCGGGGTGACACTGCGCTCCAACAGTTGGTGGACGATGACATTGGTGTTGCCCACCACCGGACGAACCAACCCCACTTCTGGGCACAGCGCCTCGACGTGGTCCTTGGCCCAAGCGAAGCCAATGGGGTCTTCCACTTTGCGTTTGATACGCATGACTTCCAGCAACGGGTGGTCGAGCAGTGCCTCGATGCGGCCGCCCATTAGGGAATGCAAGTTCCAGAACCCGTACGATTTGACCAGATTAGCGTAGTCACAGGCCTCGACGAAGTCGGCGTGAGATTCCTGGAAGAGGTCGCCGATGTCGGTGAGTTCGACGATCCGGTCTAGTTCTGCAGAGCCCATGCCTTGGTTTTGGCAGAGCTCATAGCACAGGCGGCTGGCTGATTTGCTAGGGTCATGGATGAATTGAGCCATGGATGCCTTGGCTTCCGAAGCGTGGTGATCGACCACCAGCCAACTGTTGCGGTCGAGGCGTGCCTCGAAGGTGAAGTCGCTCACCCAAGCGGTGCGTTCAGAGAGTTGGCGGGCCTTCCAACCTTGATAGTGGTAGGCCTCCAGGGGCACATCGGATGCAAACATCGCCCGTGCCAAGCGCTGCAGCAACAGGCCCGAGACGAGTCCGTCGAGATCACTCTCATGCGTCAAAACCACCTGTGGCTCCACTAGCGTACCCATGGGGAGCACGCTAGGATTCCGCCTTCGAACAGGAAAGGATCCTGTTCGAAAAAGCGGAGCCGCCGATGCGGTATACGCCGCGGCCACCGTGGCTGCCGCTCACTTCGAACCGCGGGAGAGCTGTTCGAGGTAGTCGAGTACCGACGCGAGTTCGCGCACCGTCAGGCCGGCGGCAAGCCCCTCGGGCATGAGCGAGCGTTGCTGCTTCTCGCGCAGGGCGATGTGTGAAATCGGGATCGTCTGCTCGATGGCGGTGATGGTTCGGATCGTGACGGCCTCGGCGGCCTCGCGCACCACGAACCCGTCGATCTCAGTCCCGTCCTTGAGCTCGAAGTGATTGGCCACGAATCCCTGCGCCAGGGTCTTGTTGGGCAGGAGGATCGCCTCGGCCAGCTCGCGCCGTTTGTAGACAGTGGCGATGGTGCCGAGGTAGGGGCCTTTCACCGGTTCGTCGGCCTTCACCGTGTGGCAGCCGTTGCAGCCGATCTGACCGAAGAGCTGCCCGCCGCGGGTGGCGTTGCCGGTGATCTTTTGGACCTGCGCCAGAACGTCCTCGATGGGCAGGTCGCCTACCTTGGCAGCCTTGGCCTCGGCCCGGAACTTCTCCGGATCAATTTTCAGGCGGCCGATGGTTTCACGGGCGGTCTTGGCGATGGTCGGGTCGGCATCGTCGAGGGCAGCCACGAACGCAGAGGCGCGTGATGCGTCACCAATTTGGGCGGCGGCTTTCAGGATTTGCAGCCGGCGTTTCGGCTGCGACCAACCAGCATCGAGGGACGCATTGGCTGCGGCTCGGGCTTCGGGAGAACCCACTTTTCGCGAGGCCAGACGCAGCACCGCGGTCTCGGCCAGTGCCGAAGAGGGTCCCTCGGCCTCGGCGGCGACGGCTTCAAACACGCCGTGGACTTGATCGAGTTTCGGTGCATTTCGGAACGCGTTGGCGGCCTTCTCGGCGAGGTTGTTCTCGGACTTCGTCGTCTGGACCTTCGGCAAGGCCATCAGCACGGCGCGCCAGGCCTCCGGATCGACGGTTTTGACGAGCGCGATGACCGCTTGGGCCCGGGCGGCGTCGGAGGTCTCGGTTGCGTTGGCAGCTCGCACCAGCAGCGGCACGGCCTTGGCCGGGATTTCTTCAGACTCCGCCAATTGAGCCGCCACCGCCGGCAGCAAGCTGGGTTCCGAAGCGGCTCGGGTCAGAAGGGTTTCGAGGGCGTCACCCGCGGGAATGCGATGGCGGGATAATTCGCGCCCGATCAACGCCGCCTCACTGGCTTCAGCACGGTTTAATTGGGTCTTCAGTGCTGTGGCGATGCGAGCGGTGCCTTCCCAGGCTTCCGGCTGGTAGTAGGGCCCGCGAGTGTCCGGGCGAGTGCCCCAGGAATCACCCTTCCAAGGTCCTTCCTGAAAATGGAGTCGGCACAGCGCGGTGATTAAGCCGGCACGGCGGGATTCCGATTTCTCGGACGACAGTCGCTGGATCAACGCATCGGCCACGCCGGTTTGGTGCAGCGACTGGAGCACCCGCAAGGCAGCGGCGCGAACCTCGGGTCGGGCCGTCGCCAGATCGATGACCTTCAGACAGGCATCCACCGCGGACACATCACTCAAGGCCCGCACGACGGCGTGGGCGACGATGGGATCGGCATCGGCCAAATGGCTCACGAGTGCCGGAGTCGCGGCGGGTCCGACTAAGCGCGAGGCGCTATTGGCAGCCGTTCGCCGTACCACCGGATTCGCGGAGTTGAGGAGACGCTCGAGTAAGTCCGGTGAAATGAGTCCGCGCGGTTGGGCCGAGCCAGCGAGCGCATGCAAGATGGCCGGCGCCAATACCTCATCGCTCATCATGCGAGGTAGGCGGCCCTTTGATTCCTGCGGAAAGCCCAGGACCATGGCATTCACCGCAGCGACACGGGAGCCCTTGCTGGCAGTGTCATCGGCGGCCACATCGCGCACGAGCGCCAGCACCGAGTTCCGGTCCACCCGGGCCGCGGCAGTCCGGCGGAGCAGAGACCGTTGGGCTTCGAGACGGCGGCGGTGGCTGGGGGAGCGGAGGGCTTCGACGAGTTTCTCTGGCGACAGCGACTCGAAGTTCGGCATGGCCGGTGGGGTGTAACCCTTCGGGCTCACCCGGGCGATGAACCCGACTTCCGTGCCGACCCAAGTAAAGGAAGCACCTTTCCAACTGGCGGCATAAACGGCGCTGTTACCGTCTACATCCAGGTCGGTCACGCGAGGCAGTCGAAGAAACTCCTCCTGGCTGGCAGTCATGGTGGCTCCCTTCGGAGTGAGTCCGTGGTGATAAATCCAGTCGCGTCCCCAGTCGGCGGTGAAGGGAGCGTTGTTCCAGCGGGCGGGCAGACCGGGTTCGTCGATCCAGGCGGCCCCGCATCCAGAGCCCCCACCGTAGTCGGCCAGCGGCTGGATGATTTCGTCGCCGAAGTTCTTGAAGAGGCGCGGGTAACCGTGCTGCGTGCGGCCGCTGAAATGGTGGAGCCGAATGTCCCAGCCACCCCCGTCATTGGTGTTGTCGCGCGTGAATCCTTCGAGCTCCGGGCTCAGGGCTACCTCCAAGATATTACGGGTACCGTCGGCCCAGCTTTCCAGGCCGCTGCCGTCGGGGCGGAACCGCACCACGCCCCCGCCACGCAGTTGCAGACGGGTGCCGTCGGTGCCCACGGCTTCCATGAAGCCAAAGTCGCCGATGGCCGCATACAGCCAACCGTCGATGCCCAGGGTCAGGCCGTTGGATCCGTGGTCGGCCGGCCGGTCCTTGAAGGTCCAGCCGATGCCGCGGATCAGGGTCTGCTTCTCGTCGGCCACGCCATCCCCGTTTTTGTCGATGAACACGCTCACGTCGGGCGGGTGCAGCAAGTAGAGGCGGTCGTGATCCCAGACGAGCCCGCGCGGCGAATCCACATCCGCCACGAAGGCCTTCACCTCATCGCCCTGACCGTCGCCATTGGTGTCCCGCACACGCAGGACACGGCCTAGGTGGGGCTTGCGGTCGAGCGACCCGTTGCCGTCGCTGGACACATAAAGTGTTCCGTCGGTCGCGGCCGCCACGAACACGGGATAATTCACCGCCGGCGGCGTGGCGAAGATCGTCACCTGGAACTCCGACGGGGCGCTCACATCCTTCATGAAGCCCTCGACCTTGCTGGCGGTCACCGCGGGCAAGTGGGTCAATTCCTCCGGCGTCGGTTGCCGATCCTTGGCGGTGAAGGTCTGGGCCCCCAGAGGTGGCAAGGCCAGACCGAGAGCGGCCAGAAGACTGAGTCGCGAAAGAGGAGAAATCATGGCGAGTGGTCATAATGCCGCTTCGCCCTCACCGATGGCAATGGTCGGACGCCAGATCGGAGCGGAGTTTTGAGAGAGGAGTGGGTCGAGCCTGTATCGGTACCTTCAAACCCCAACTCGAGGCAGCAGCTCTTCGATGGGTTTGCCGAAGGGCAGGATGGGCATGGGTCGGCCGCCCAAATCTAGGATGGATTCCGAGGCGTCGATGCCCAGGTGCCGGTAGACGGTGGCCCAGAGGTCGTTGGGGCTCAGCAGGCGTTCGGTGGGGTGTTCAGCCCGAGCGTTGGTGGCTCCGACGATTTGCCCGGTGCGCATGCCGCCGCCGGAGACCAGGAGTGACATCGCTTGCGGCCAATGGTCTCGGCCGGGTTGCATGACGCCAGTCTGGGATCCTTTGACCCGTTCCAAACGGGGGGTACGACCAAACTCTCCGGTGACTACCAAGAGCACCCGCTGGTCGAGGCCGCGGTCGTAGAGGTCTTCGATTAGGGCGGCCACCGCTTGATCATAAGCCGGGAAGCGCCACTTGGAGTCTTCGAAGATGTGGCAATTGACCGCGTGGGAGTCCCAGTTGTAGGTGCATCCGGCCGGGATGGGTTTGCTGGGGAAGGGGTTCTCCCAAACCATGGTCACAAAGGGACAGCCCGCTTCGACCAGGCGTCGGGCTAGCAACCCCCGTTGTCCGTAGGCGTTCCAGCCGTAGCGCTCCCGGGTGGCAGGCGTCTCCTGCTGAAGGTCGAAGGCTTTTTGGACCCCGGCGTGCGTTAGCATGGTGACCGCCCGCTGGCTGAACTGATCCATCGACTCCATCAACCCGCTGCTGTCGAGATCGCGACGGAGCCGGTCCATTCCGGAAAGCAAATGCGACCGATCCTCCATCCGGGTGGCCATGTCCGGGGTGAGGCTGAGGTTCTGAACCTTAAAGTTGGGTGCGCTGGGGTCGCCCACCACCATGAAGGGCGTGTGGCTGGTTCCCAGGTAAGAGGGCCCGAGGCTAAAGACGTCGATGTGGCTGCGTCCGTCGTCGACACCGGTGATGCAGGCCGGAAGGCCGGATTTTTGTCGAGCCTCCAAGGCGCGGCTCACGATGGAGGTGACGGCCGGCGCATCGTTGACGAACTCGGTGGGCGTGGCCGGGATGCGTCCGGTCATAAAGCGCTTGTGCGCACCGCCATGGTCGGAGAAGTCGTGGCACACCGAGCGCACCAGCGTGAAGCGGTCGGCGACCTTGGCCTGCCGGGGGAAGAGTTCGCAAATATCGATGCCCGGCACGTTGGTCCGGATGGGCCGGAAATCGCCGCGGAATTCCGACGGCGCATCCGGCTTCATGTCGTAGGTGTCGAGCTGCGAGGGGCCGCCCGGCAACCACACAAAGATGACGGCCTTGTCCTGCGTGTTCGGAATGCCCAACGGCGCGCCGGACGCTGCCAGGGAGCGCAGCCTCAGAAAATCACTCAGGCCCAAGCCCAAGGCGCTGATGCTTCCTAGTTCTAAGAAGCTGCGTCGGGACAATGGGCCTGAGCATGAGTTCATCGGAGGGTTTCTACGGAGGTGTTGGAACTGGGGTTCGGGGACCGTGGTTAAATATCCCAACCCTTGCGGCTGTCGCGCTTCACGAACCGGGCGGCCTCGGGCAAGTTGGTGGAGCGCATGTTCGGGCCGTCCCAGTCCATGACCTTGCCTTCACCGACACGCACCGCGATGCAACCCAGTAGAATAATCTCGGTGAGGTAGGCGGCGATATCGAAGTTGGAGTAGGCGGGCGTGCCGTTGCGCATCATTTGGAACCACTCTTCATTGTGGCCCGGTGAGCGGGGGATGCTCTGGGGCACGGCTTTGACGGCTTCGTGGGCGTCGCCGGGCAGGAAGATTTTTTCGTTACCCACCATAATGAAGAACTGCGAACCGTAATCGTCCGGCGAGAACAACTTGCCCTTGTCGCCCACCAAGAGGCATCCGCTGGACGGCAACGATCCCTTGAGGGTGACGATTTCTCGGGTGAGATCGGCGCTCGGACGGAGCGGGGCGAGGTCTTTGTCGGTGGGGTTGCCGTCATACCACCAGAACTTCAGCGGCGGCAGGCCGTCGCGTTCAGGGAACTCGAATCGGAGTCGCGAGGTTTTGGCGAAGGTTTCGGGGAAGGATTGGGAAGTCAGTTCGGCCACGACTCGGGTCGGGTAGCCCAGCTTGAGTGCGCGGAAGGGCATGTTGACGGTGTGACAAGCCATGTCACCGAGGGCTCCGGTGCCGAAGTCGTTCCAACCGCGCCAGGCGAAGCCGTGGTACACGCTCTTCTTGTATGGGCGGAACTGTGCCGGTCCGAGCCACAGGTCCCAGTCGAGCGACTCGGGCACTGGGTCGGAACCCTCGGGCCGGGCCAGGCCTTGCGGCCACACCGGTCGGTTGGACCAGACATGCAGTTCGGTGACGTTGCCGATGATCCCGGACTGGATCACCTCGACCGCGCGACGCAGGCCGCTGCCGGCGCTGCCTTGGTTGCCCATTTGGGTGGCCAGTTTTCCGTCGCGGGCCAACTGCCGCAGGATACGGGCCTCATGGACTGTCTGGGTGAGGGGCTTCTGACAGTAAATGTGCTTGCCCAGGCGCATGGCCGTGGCGGCGGCGATGCCGTGAACGTGGTCGGGCGTGGAGATGGTCACCGCGTCGATCGATTTGCCGATCTGGTCGAACATCTTCCGGAAGTCCTGGAACTGCTGGGCCTTCGGGTACTTCTGACCCTTCTGGGCGAGGGTGTTCCGATCGACGTCGCACAGACCGACGATGGTGCCGCCGCAGCGTGCGGCGTCGTCGGTGTCGCTGGAGCCCTTGCCGCCCACGCCGATGCAACCAATTTGGATTCGTTCATTGGCACCCAGCACCGAGCCCACATACGGAAAGGCGAAGGCAGCGGCGGTGGCAGCGGCACTGCGGCTTAGAAAGCGGCGGCGGTTGAGACCGGTGAGCGTGGTCAGGGGCAATGAGTTCATGGGAGTTCTAATGCGGTAACAGGCCGGACTCCACGAGTCAATGCAGGCCCCGTTGCATCCTCAGGATCGAATGACGAGTGTGCTTGGCACTCTGCAGCCGTGGGACCCGTTGCGTGGAGCGCCTCGGGAGCCCGCGACCCAACGATCGGTTCGCTTGGTCGCTGTTTTAAGCCCTCAGGGAGGTAGAACGGGCGCTTGACCGGCTTGTCCGGCGGTTCGTAGTGTCCCAACTCTTTGCCGGAATGCGACTTTGCGTCCCGGCTTCATCCCTATCGCAGCAAGAAGCACATGAACGTTTCCGTCGAGAATTTGGGTCCGTGCAAGAAGCTCCTCCGCATCGAGGTGCCCGTCGAGCAGGTCAACGCCGCCTTTGACACCGTGACCGCCAGCTTTCAGAAGCAGGCTCAGTTGCCTGGTTTCCGGCCCGGCAAGGCTCCCAAGCACATGATCGTCAAATCGTACGAGAGTCAGATCAACGACGAGGTTCGCAAGAAGCTCTTCGGTGACTCTTATGCCGCCGCGTCGAGTCAGGAAAAGTTGCGCGTCCTCGCCACCCTCGATGTCGAGGAGCTGACTTTCGGTCGTGGATTGCCTTTTTCCTACACGGCGACGCTGGAGAACGCTCCGGAGTTCGAGGTGCCTGAATACAAGGGTCTCAAGGCTCAACGTCCGGTGGCTCAACCCACCGAAGCGGATGTGGAGCGCGCTCTGAACATTCTGCGCGAGCAGCAGGTTCGCTACAACGATGTCGCCCGGGCTCTTCAGGTCGATGACATCGCCGTGGTGAACTACAAGGGGACCCTCGACGGCAAGCCCTTGACCGACGAATTTCCTACGGCCCGTGGCCTGACCGAGAAACAGAATTTCTGGGTCCAGGTGAAGGAAGAGTCCTTCATCCCCGGCTTCACCACTCCGCTGGTCGGCGCAAGCGCTGGCGACAAGCGCACGGTGCCGCTGACCTTGCCGGCCGACTTTGTGATCGCCGGGCTTTCCGGTAAGAACGTGGTCTATGAGCTTGAGGTTGTCGGCGTTAAGGAAAAAGTGCTGCCTGCGTTGGACGAAGAGTTCGCAAAGGGTTTTGGTGCCGAAGATTTAGCCAAGCTGACCGAGGGCATTCGTCAGGATCTGAAGAACGAGCTGGAGTTCCGCGGTCGTAAGGCGCTGCGCGATCAGTTGCTTAAGGTGCTGTTGGATTCTGTCACCTTTGATCTGCCGGAGAGCGTGGTCGTCAATGAGACTCGCAATGTGGTGTACAACATCGTCAACGAGAACCAGCAGCGGGGTGTTGCCAAGGAGATCATTGAGGAGCGCAAGGACGAGATTTTTGCCAGTGCGGGTGCCAGTGCTAAGGACCGCGTTAAGGCGTCGTTCATTCTGGGTCGCATTGCCGATCTGGAGAACATTAAGGCTGAGCAGAAGGAGATGACTCAGCGGATTATCGCCTTGGCTGAGCAGAACAAGACTTCCCCGGAGAAAATGGCTAAGTCGCTGCAGGAGCGGAATGCTTTCCAGGAGTTGGCCCAAGAAATCATCATCGGCAAGGTGCTCGACTTCGTTGAGCTGAATGCCCAGGTGGAAGAAGTGGCTACCCCGTCTCCGTCCGAGGTAAAAGCCTAATTCTGAGCGGTCCCGTTTGTGGGGCCGTGCTTGAGAATTCAACGACAACGGCGGCCAATTTTTGGCCGCCGTTGTGCTTTTTCAGGGGCCAGTTTTCAGGGTCTGGATTTCTAGTAATTGGAGTCCGCGGGAGCTATTCAGTGGGAGTGTTCCGGGTAGCACGGTGTGGTTGGTTGCTTCAGTTTCACCGCGTGCCGTTGTGAGGGTTTGTCTGCCGGGTCTGGCGATTGCGGTGGCGGAGTGGCGGGGCTGGCGCTGGGGATCGGTGCCTCGATGAGGCTCTGCGGGATCGGTCCTGCGCTCGCAGGGAACGTTGGGGCCGGTTGGGCTTTCGCGCGGCCGCGCGACGGGAATCAGGATGTGGACGTTCCAATGCCCGCTCCGACCCGTTCCCGCTGACGCCCGGTGGCTGAGGTGGCGCGGAGGGTTGAGACCTCCGTGGAACGAGGGCTCCCGTGAATTACGCCGGGCTTGACGCAGGCTCTCAGCGACAACGCTGCGCCAACAATTCGACCAGTCCAGCGAGCACTTCTTCGCGGTCGTGGCCTGCAAGGCTGAGAGCCAATTGGGCAGTCAGGAAGCCGTGCTTGGCGCCCATGTCGTAGCGGCGTCCGGCAGTTTCGAAGGCCAGGTAGCGTTCTTTTCGGGCGAGGGCGGATAGGGCGGTGGATAGATTCACCGGCCCGGTGGTCTCATTCACTTGACGATCGAGCAGGTCCATTAAGGAAGGGGTCAAGACGTGCATCCCGAAGAAGCAGAGGTAGTGAGCCGCTCGCAAGCCTGGGATGATCAGTCGCTGTTCGGCCAGGGTGGGTGTTGGTTTTTCGAGGACCTCTGCGATTTCGTACAAGGCGTCCCTTCCGGTGACTCGACGTCCGCCGATTGCTCCATAGTAGGGTAGTTTGCTTTCGTGCGTCGCCTGGACAGCGGAGACGGCGGAGCGTTCGCTGACGGCGGTCTCCACCAGTTGACGCGCGCAACTGACGGCCGAGGCGCTGACATAGACATGGTCCCCAACCAGTAGGAGAAAAGACTCGTCCTGGGTGAAGGTACGGCCGCACGCCACCGCATGGCCGTAGCCCCGGGGTTCGGTTTGTTCGATGAAGCGGAGCCTGCGTCCGTGGGGTCCTGCGGCTTCGGTGTAGGCGGCTTGGTCACCCGGGTGGATGACGACCGCGATTTCTTCGATGCCGGCCGAGAGTGCTTCTTCAATCACCACGCCCAAGGCACTGCGGGAGATGCCATCCTGACCCACCAGTGTCTGCAGCGGTAGTGTGCGCTGGTTTCGCCCGGCGGCGGTGATCAGAGCCTTCTTGATGTTCATCGGATAGGGCACTGTGGCAGATCGGTGGGCGATTGTCAGCAGGCAGAGCGCGCGGCGGGCGGTGCGTGGGGTGCCAAGGTGCGGGGTTCCAAACGTCAATTTTCCTTCCCTGTCTCGACACCAGCGGGGCGCAGGGTTAGGAGTCCTGCAGCACGTGAACCTTATCCAGATCACTCCGGGAGCCGGGGGTATGTATTGCGGGAACTGTTTTCGAGACAATGCCTTGGTGGCGGAGCTGCGCCGGCAAGGTCATGACACGGTGATGGTGCCTCTGTATCTGCCAATGACGTTGGACGAAGCCCCTACGGTGGGTGCTACCCCGACCTTCTTCGGAGGAATCAATGTCTTCTTGTCCCAGAAGATGGCCTGGTACCGGCGTTCTCCGGCATGGATGCGTCGGGCCGTGGACGCGCCTTGGCTGCTGAAATGGGCCGCTGGAAAAGCCGCTAAGACCCGGCCCCAGGATGTGGGCGAGCTGACGGTATCGATGCTGCGAGGTGAGGAGGGTTTTCAGACTCGCGAGTTGGAGGATATGGTTGCATGGATGTCTGGATTGCCGCAGCCCGACGCGGTCTTTTTGTCCAATGCGTTGCTCTTGGGTTTTGCCCGGCGACTGCGATCTGGGTTGGGAACGAAGGTGATTAGTTTTCTGCAAAGCGAAGAGTCTTTCCTCGATTCGCTGCCAGAACCTTTCCGCAGCGAAGCCTGGCGACTTATGGCCGATCGGGCGCGCGAAGTGGACGGTTGGATCGCTCCAACCCGTTATTTTGCCGACCGCATGATTCACCGACTGGGCCTTCCCGCAGACCGCGTCCGCGTGGCCAAGAGTGGGATCTCTCTTGAGGGCTACCGGGATCTTCCGAGTCGATCGGATGGCGGTTTTCGAGGCTCCACACCCACGCTGGGATTCTTTGCTCGGATGTGTCCGGATAAGGGCTTGGACACGGTCGTTGAGGCGTTCATCGAGCTGCGGCAGCAGGAGCGGTTTTCAACGCTGCGATTGAAAGTCGGCGGCGGTTGTGGACCGGGGGACCAGGCCTTTGTGGAGACGTTGCGCCGCCGTCTGGCCGAGGCCGGGTTGGCCGAGGCGGCTTCTTTCCATCCCAACCTTTCCCGCGACGAGAAGGTGAGTTTTCTGGCCTCGGTGGATGTGCTTTCGGTGCCGTCCCGATTCAGTGAGGCCTTTGGACTTTTTGTCGTCGAGGCCCTCGCGGCTGGCACCCCCGTTGTCCAACCCGATGTCTGCGGTTTCCGTGAAATCATCGAGGCGACGGGCGGGGGGCGTTTGTGCTCCACGAATACCTCCAGTGCTTTGGCAGCGACCCTTGCCGAAGTGTTGGCGAATCCTGCGGAACTGCGACGTCTGGGCGAGTGTGGCCGGCAGGCGGTGAGCGAGCGCTTCAGCGATGCCGCCATGGCTCGCGAGGTTCTAGCCGAGACTCGATCCCTATTAGCTCAATCCCAAAAGCCCACATCATCACCCCGTCCCTGACCTGCCGGTTCTTGAACAACTCCTCATTGCTCTCATGCCCTTTTTCGAATTCCGAGCGACCCGCCGTGTCGAGTTCAACGAAACCGACCTGGCCGGCATCGTCCACTTCTCCAACTTCTTCCGCTACATGGAGACGGTGGAGGGAGCCTTTTACCGATCGTTCGGTCAGTCCGTAATTTTGCGGGGGGCGGCCGAGCCGCTGGGCTTGCCGCGGGTGCATGCCGATTGTGACTACCTCAAGCCGCTGCGCTTTGAGGACTTGATCGAAATGCACCTCTTGGTGAAGGAAAAACGCGAGAAGACGGTGACCTACCAAATTCGCTTCTGGCGTATTGAACCGGGACCGGCCGAGGAGGTCGCTGTAGGTCATGTGACCCTGGTCTGCGTGGGTCGGGGCCCTGGCGGTGAGCTCAAGTCTCAACCCTTCCCAGTCGACTTCGCCGCGCACCTGGAAGTGGCTCCGGCCTCAGCCTTGCGCCCAGCCCGAGCCTGAGACTGAGCCTGAGACTGAGCCTGAGACTGAGCCTGAGACTGAGCCTGAGACTGAGCCTGAGACTGAGCCTGAGACTGAGCCTGAGACTGAGCCTGAGACTGAGCCTGAGACTGAGCCTGAGACTGAGC
>CAJAHH010000111.1 GCA_903939515.1 uncultured Verrucomicrobiota bacterium | reverse complement strand
GGCATGAGGACATAGGCGTGAACCTGCCTGCCCGTCTTGGCGCAAGCCTCGCCCAGCGTGTCGATGAAGCGCTGGCGATCCGCATCATCCATGAAGATCAGTTCGCGCCGGTCACCGCGATTCATGACGTGATAAATCGCGCCAGCCTACTCGACTCTCAACTAGCGGGCCGGGCCGGGGGAGCGCCTTTGGCCGCTTTATGTATCAATATCAAGAACCGACCCTATTTCCGACCCTATTTCCAGCCTCCTCTTCAACGCCCCCCTCATGTACCTTTACCTCAGGCACGTGCTGCGGCATTGAGGGGGAGCCCGGTCGAATGGACTGCCGTAGATTGGTCTCCATGTGCAAGGCATCCGGCGGGTGACTTGTTGGCCGATGGTTGGCCATCGATCGGGTCACCGATGTCGGCAACGGCGGAAACCCGGTTCGTGGTCGCTGCCGACTCTGTCCAACCACCGCGTCACTGCGGTAGGAAGCCAAGCTTCCGGCGGGAAAGCTCTCCGGTCAGCCTTGGGGCGGCGGGATGGCCGGTTCGGTCGACCGTTTCGGGAAGCACGCCCGGGCCCAAAGCAGCAGTCCCACCATCGGCAGGATGGCGGCCGCCACGGAACCGATCATGTAGGAAGGGCGAATCATTCCCATGCGCTCGATCTGTTCCAATGCCGCCCCCTCGATGCCCATCGCCGCAAAGAGTTCTTTCGGGTCCACCACGGCATACGTGACGGTGGCGGAAATCCCCTGGACGAGCACCAGCACGAGGCCCAACAGCCACAGGGTGTGGATCCGGCGATAAATCCCGTAGGTGGCGATCCCGCTGAGCAGGCCTGACGCAATCCAGAGACCGTGACCGGCGGCTCCCCGGACGAAGTGTCCGAAGAACGGGTAGAGTCCGCCGTAGAGCCATCCCATCCAAGGGAGTGTCAAGGTCATCGACGCGAACCACAGGGCCGCCCCGAGCACCGGAAGCGGGCATCCGTCGGTCCAGCATGGCTGGGGGCCTGCCGCCTCGCAGGTCGCCTTCACATGCGGGCTCCGATAAAAGGCCAGAAGGGAGGCCGGCAAACCGATCATGAACACCGCGAAGAACGATAGGATCGCGATCAAGAGAATGGACTCCACCCCGGCCACGGACGCCATGAGCAAGGCCACCACTGCCGCGGCCAAGACTCCGCCAATCAGCCAAAACGAGGATACGACCAACCAGAGGGCCCGAGCCCAGCGGCGGGCCCGGATTGAGCCGACCCCCAGCATCACGAAGACCAGTCCGGCGATCCCGTACACCGCTATTCCCGGGATCATGGAACCTTTGCTCCCGGCCCCCTGGGCGGTCACCATCGACGCGGCAAAAATCATCAACCCCACTATCAGCCAGGCCCCCACGCCGAGTAGGATTTCGAGAACTCCCGCAATCAGCAGGGCGGTGCGACGGTCCCGGTAGGGTCCGACGGAGGAATTCACGGGGGGAGGGTTCATGGAACTTGAGCTTCAGCCGCCGCCGGGATCTCTGGCTATCTGATTTGCCATCTCCACGTTAATTTTCTTCGCTCGGCCTCCGTTTTCTGGAGGGGAGAATCTGGTCCCAGGGCGTGTCTTACTTTGATGGGAATTAGGTTTTTATCGCGCCGCGATTAGGAAACGCTCCTTTCAGGCCAGCCATGAGCCATCGCCAGAGATCTTGGCATGGATGAGGGAATTCGATGAAGGCGTCGAAAATTGGGAATTATTTCCTGACCCACTTTCTCCGGTTCTGGGGCCGCCCGCAGCGGGGCGGCGGTCCAGGAACCTCGGTTTGACTCCGGGTATGTGTGGGGCAACTTGACATACCAAACCAACACTCGGCTTCCCGCATGAAGATCTCCTCTCTATCCCTCGCGATCCTTTTCGTTCTGCAGGGAATTCTCACCGCGGCCGATTGGCCGCATTATCGGGGTCCCGAGGGTGACGGATCTTCACCCGAGCCGATCCGGACCGATTGGGCCGCCCGCTCTCCTCGGGTCGTCTGGAAACGCGCCATAGATCCGGCTTGGAGTTCCGTCACGGTGTCCGGCGGCAAGGTCTTCACCCAGGTCAACCGGCGCGTCGGAAGCCAACGACGGGAACGCTGCGTGGCGCTCGACACCGCCTCCGGAGCCGAACTCTGGTCCGCGGACCTCGACACGGCGTCCTATCCGGACGGAGGCACGGGAAGCACCGACGGGCCAAGGTCAACTCCCACCGTCGAGGGCGACCGGGTCTACGTGCTGACGTCGTACCTCAAGCTGTACTGCTTGAGAGCCGACACCGGTGCCGTCGTCTGGAGCCGCGACTTCCTGGCCGAGTTCCCCGGCACGTCGGTGATTCTCTGGCAGAATGCCGCCTCGCCGCTCGTGGTGGGGGACCGGGTGTTCCTAAACTGCAACGTCGCCAACCAGTGCCTGATGGCAGTCCAAGCCAGCGACGGCAAGACCCTATGGAGCGGCCAGAACGACGTCATGACCCACTCCTCGCCGGTGCGGGCAACCTTGGGAGGGATTCCACAAGTGGTGTTCGTGACTTCCCGGGGGACGCTCGGTCTGTCGCCCGAAACCGGCGACGTTCTGTGGCGCCATTCCTTCGCTCCGTCCTCCACATCGATCGCCGCCAGCCCGGTGGTGGCGAACGAAATAGTCTACGCCTCTTGCGCCTACGCCCTCGGGGCCTGGACGGCGAAGGTCACCCGCAGCGGATCGACCTTCACGGTCACCCAGACCGACTTCAAACGCAGCAGCGCCCACCAGAACCACTGGGCCTCCCCGGTCCACCACGAAGGTCACCTCTACAGCATTGTCGAGCGCTCGATGCGCAGCCTCGCCTGCTTCAGCCTCTCGGGCAGGACTAACACTTGGATTAGCTCGACCGTCGGCTCGGGCAACCCCGGCTACGGATCGCTCATCAAGGTGGGGGGCAAGCTGGTGGTGCTCACTGAGCGGGGCGAACTGGTAGTGGTCGAACCCAATCCGACTGCCTACTCCGAGATTGCCCGCTTCCAGACTCTTTCCGGCACCTCCTGGAACCATCCGGCCTTCTCCAACGGGAAGCTTTACGCCCGCAGCAACATTGAGATCGTCGCGCTAGATCTCGGTGCGACCGCGCCGCCGTTGCCACCGCTGAGGTTGGCGGCGGAGCTGCGACCGGGTACCGGTCGAATCGCCCTTCGGGTCACCGCGCCCGGTGGCCGGGCACTTTCCTCCACCGAGGCCCCCAGAATCCGCCTCGAAACTTCGGCCATCCCCTCGGGCGGTCTGCCGATCTGGCGTCCTGCCACCCTCGAGTTCCTTGCGGCACCGGCCGACGGGGCCCTGGAGGCCGAGATGGACGCGCCGGATAACTCGATACTGCTCCGCGTGGCCGAGCGCCTCTCGCAATGAACCTCACCGAACTCCCGATGGTTTCCGGGGATCTCGCCGCATCGGGAGCCTCGCGTGGCCGCCAAAAACGAGGGTTTTCTCGAATTTTCAGGACCCGTGCGGGCTTCACCCTTATCGAACTCCTCGTGGTGATCGCCATCATCGCCATCCTGGCCGGCATGATCCTTCCGGCGCTCGGGGCGGCCAAAGAGCGGGCGCAGCGGACGGCCTGCCTCAACAACATGCGGCAGTTCATCCTCGCCGCGCTGCTCTACGCCAACGACAACGAGCAGTATCTGCCGCAGGGAGGCACCGACAAGGCCGATGCCAAGGACACCCACACACCGGTCTTCTCGAGTGCCAACCAGACCAACCTCCTGCGCTACACCACCGATCTCAAGGCATTCGACTGCCCGAACCTGACCCGTTGGATGCAGCGACCGGCCTGGCGCAACCATCCCGACTACGGCATCGCCATCGGTTACCACTACCTCGGAGGACATCCCAATTCGCCCTGGGGTCTCATCGACGGCGTGACCAACACCTGGGTCTCGCCGCAGAAGGCCACCGAAGACCCTTCGCTGGTGCTTTTGGCCGACCTCAATGTCGACTCCCCGGCCTACCAGCGGATTCTGGTGCCGCACACCGCCCGCGGGCCTCGCATCGCCGACGACGAGTACTTCGACTCGCATCCCGAGGCTTACGACATGCGGCCGGCTGACCTCGGGGCCAAGGGAGGCAACGTGGGATTGCTCGACGGATCGGTCCGTTGGAAGGACATCCGTCAGATGAACCGCTACCGGGGCTCGCAGATTTGGGGTGCCGACGGTTGTTACGGATATTGGTAATCCCTGCGGTTCACCCTGCGGCCATTCAGGCGCACGCCCCCGGTGCTATCTGACCGAGGTGCAGCGGCCCGGCGGTCTTGCCGGAGCATCATCCATCGGTGGTGAAAACGCGGTTGAAGCAAAATCGGAAATCGTTCCCTGACCCCATTTCCCGCAGGCCGCCGCGACATCGTGGTTCCGCAGTTGGAATTGAGAGAAGCAGGTCATGATCCACCCGCCAGCGATGCGAACGACGGAGGGTTCGATGACCAGCACGCGTCCCGCATCTCGGCGAGCGAGGCCGGGGCTCCGCGGATGAGGAGATCATCGAGCAGCGCTCCGAAGGAACGCACCTCGGTCCGCTCCACGCCGGCACGGAGGTCGGTATCGAGCCCCTCAAGCACGTTCGCCGCGCCGAAGTCACCGACCAGCGCGTGACCCGCGTCGTCGACCCGGGTATTGTGCGCGTAAAGGTCTCCGTGGCTGATGCCGCGGGCATGGAGATGCCCAACCAGCGAAGCCACACCGCGTGCAATGTGCAGGGCCTGGGCGCTCGACAGGTGAAGGTCGGGTGGCATCACGTCACGAGTGCACGACTCGAAGTCGGGCGGCCCACCGAGAGCGCGGTAGCTGGGGGGAATGAGCGCGAGCACCAACGCCTCGGCTCCCTCGGGGTGGCCGACCACGCGGCCCTCGAGCGCCACCAGGTGCTCGTGCTGTCCCGCGAGCAGGCATGCGCGTACCTCGTCTTCCGGCCAGCCGTCGGAGGTGACCGCGCCCTTAAAGACCTTCACCGCGACCTGCGCCCCGGTGTCCCGCCGCGTGGCGCGCGAGATGACGCCCGACGCGCCGGAGCCCAGCACCTCGTGCAGTTGGAGCGCGTCCCATGCGATGGGCTGCGCGGCGACGTTGGGCCGCGTGCAGAAGGGGTTGCCCGCCCATGCGAACCACGCAAGCCGGGGCAGCGTGAGCAAGGCGCGCGGGAACTGCTCGAGCGCGTTGGCCGAGACGCGGATCAACTCGAGCGCCGTGGCGTTGCTCATCGAGCTCGGCAAGGCGCGCAGTCGATTACCCGCCAACGCGAGCTTCTGCAGGCGCGGGCGATGACCGAGTGACTCGGGAAGGAGCTCGAGCTGGTTGTCGGTCAGCGTCAACCACCGCAACCGTGCGGGCAGCGCATCTTCGGCCACGCGATTCAAGCGACAGGACTTGAGCACCACCATCTCGAGCTGCGGCAACTGCCCGATGACCCGCGGGAGTTCTTCACAGGGGTTGTTCGAGAGAAACAGGCGTCGCAAGGAACGCAGGCGCATGAACTCGTCGGGCAACGAGGTGAAGTGATTACCCGAGAGATCGAGGTGCTCGAGCGTGTCCGCGTGCGCGAACACTTCGTGAGGAAGGGTGTCGAGGCCGGCGTTCCGGAAGGAGAGCTCTTTCACTGGGGCGGAAGGGGTGCCATGAGGGGCGCGAGCTCGGCACGAGTTCCGTCAACGAGTGGGCGTCGTGGTCGAACTCGGGCACCCCGGCCCAGATCATTGATAGGAATTTGCTTTTTGACGCTCCGCAATCCAAGCGGTGTTTCGTCCTTTCCAGCAGTCTCTGGGGGCGGCGATGTCGACCGCAGACTCTCGTTGCACTGGGGATCCGTCGAGCGGGAGCACACCAAAACGGCCTTGGCTGCAGTGAATGGCGGTGAAATCGCCATCATCTCACTTCTTGTCTGAGTCTTGGGGCTTCTTGGCGAAAATCAAAAAAAAAGGCCAGCCGCAAACAGGACCGCCATCAACACAGACTCAATAAAGCTGGCCTTTAAACCAGGATGGCTCCTCCATCGAATCATGGCGAACAGACAAGCCATAACTCCCCAAAGCTTCTGAATGGATGACACCATATTTTAAGTCTTGCAGCCTCAAGCAACCGTTACGTCGTGCTGCTTCAGGTGCAACAGGAAGTCGATGACTGAAGTCGCAGGCAACCGAAGCCCTCTTGATGGGAACGAGTGGGTGTCACATGCTTCGGAGATGGACTGGCTCTCGAACATGAAAGCTTGGCAGGCGCTCCCCGAGGAGAATCGTCGCGACCAAGCTTGGGCCCAAGTCCCCCAGAGCGTTGCGGCCAGCATGGCTTTTGAGGGAGAACCCGTGGACCCAACATGGCTGGAAAAGATTCATCGCCGGACCGAAATACCCGCTTTGTCGAATCCAGCCGCGGCATTCTCACCTACACGCAGCTAGCGCCTCTCATTGCGGAGCGGGTGCTGGCCTGCGAAGAGGCGCTCGTCGCCGGGGCTTTCGATGACTGTCCACTGGACGAACGACTGTTGGTCCAGTTTCACCGGCTGATTTGTGCGGACCTATTCCCCGAGTGGGCAGGCCGGTGGCGATGTGTCGATGTTCGAGTCGGTAATCTGTGTCCGCCCGAGTCCTATCTGGTGCCCCAAATGATGAGGAATTATGCGGAAGACCTGGCGGCCCGGTGGAACACGTTGGCTCCGGTAGCCGGACATCTTGCGCTGGAGACACTTGCCTTCGCTGAGGGCCGTCTGCTGACCATTCATCCATTCTTTGATTTCAACGGCCGCGTCACCCGACTCTGGCTTCGCGAGATTCTTCGGCGGGCTAGATTACCTCAGGTGGTGCTGACGGTTGAGGGGGATGAGCATCGGTCCGCTTACTTCCGGGCGTTGGAGGCGGCGGACGACTGCGACTGGAAGCCTCTGAGCGAGCACTGGGCGCTTCGTTTCGAGCAGATTCCACCCCCGACCTTGCAAGCTGTCCCAACGGATGGGGACCGTGTTGAGGGTGCCTGAAACGGATTCACCGGCCCCAGCGGGTGTTTTTTAGGAACTCGATGAGGTCGGCCAGTTCTTGGCGGGAGATTTGTTCGTCGAGGCCGGCGGGCATGAGGGAGACGGTGGATGGGGTCATCGCGGTGATGTCGGCGCGGTCGATTTGTAAGGTCGAGCCGGGGCCGGTGACCAGGGTCACGCCTCGGGCGTCGTCGCGGCGCAAAATGCCCAGGCGTTCTTCGCCGTCGCGGGTGGTGATCGAGACAGGCTCATAGCTGCGGACCAGGCTGGCCGAGGGCTCCACGATGGCCTCCAGAAGGTCGTCGGCGGAGCGCACGGTGCCGATGCTGGTGAGTTCGGGGCCCACGTCGCCGCCTTGGTATCCGAGGCGGTGGCACTGGATGCAGGCGGCTTTGGCCGAGTTGAAGACGGCTTGTCCGCGACGGACATCCCCGGCGGGCAACTCGGAACGGATCTTCTCGAGGCGCTTGCGGCGACCGGCCAATCCGGTGTCGAGCGTCTCGAGGAAGCGGTCGCCTTGGGCACGAATTTCGGCAGGATAGCCCTTGAGGGTGGCCCGCAGCGTTTCCGGGCGGACGGCGGTGCGGGCCTTGGACTGGCCCAGAGCGGTCAGTAGCGATTGGCCGGCGTTGGCACTGGGTTGGCGTTCAAAGGCGGGCAGGACCCGGTTCAGCTCCAGCGGGCCGATCTCCGGCAATGTGCGGGCGACTTGGTCGAGGTGATGGGGTTCGAGGGCGGCCTTGGAGAGGGCTTCGGCCGCTGAGCCTTGTCGGTCCCGCAAGCCCGTGAGCAGAAACGCGAGGTCGGCGTCGTTGGCGGACCAGCCGCCGGGCAACGCCGCGAAGGCCGAGAGTCGCAGCGACGCCGGCAGGGACTGAGCCCGTGCGGAACTTTGCAGGGCCTCGCGGACGGCGGGCTGGCCGTTGAGGGTTCGGGCTGCACGGAGTACCGACGAGAATGTCTCCGGCGGGGCGGACGTCGAGGGCGCCGCAAGCAAGGCCGTCAGGGACCGGCTCCACGACTCCGGCGGATTCTTCGGGGCGTGTTGGGCCATGGCGCTCAGGGCTCCTTGGCGGGTTTCCGGGTGCACCTGCGCCGCAGTGATCACATCGGCCACCAGGGCTTGCACGGCCGGTGACGACATTAATCCGCCCAGCAAGCTGCTCAGGCCATCGCGGCCTCCGGGCGGAGGCGTACCGGCCAGCAAGCGTTGGCGCAGTGATCCGGCCAGGGCGTCGCCCCAGTCGGCATGACGCTGGGCCACCCACAAGGCCGCGTCGCGTGCCTCTGGGCGGTCCGAAAACAAGACGACTCCGACCTCCTCGGCGCGCAAGCCACCGCCGGGGATTTGCTCCAAGGCATGCAGCGCGGCCGCCTGGACCCGAGGGTTCGCATGGCTCAAGGCCGTGCGCAGAGCGCTCGTGTCCCGGAGGTCGGCCAGCGCGGCCGTGGCGGCCATGCGCAGCGCTTCGTCGTCGGGGCCTTCCAGGGTGCGGAGGATGGCCGGCGCCGCCGCGGTGTGTCGCAAGCGCGCCAAGGCGGTGATCGCCGTGAGTTGGCCGTCACGAAGACCGGATTTCAGCGATTGATCCAAGAGAGCCATCGCCGCCGGAACACCGGCTGGATCACGTCGGTCGCCGAGCCGGCGGACTCGGGCCAGTTCGCTCTCCGGGGCCGCCGCAGTCGAAGGCTTGGGTCGCTGATGCGATGCTCCGGTTTTGGTGACCCGGTACACGCCACCGAGCACGTCGGCCTTCCAGAGCTGCGAACTCGGGCAACACAGCTTGTACCAGCCGCCCGTGTCGAGGATGAGTAGTGATCCGTCGGCATCGGCGAGCACGTCGGTGGGGTGGAAGTCGATGCTGCTGCTCACCACGAAATCGGTGTCTTTGGCCCGGAACGACGCTCCGTCGCGTTCGAGTTGGAGGCGGGAGATCTTCCGCAAATTGAAGGCCGAAGCGAAGAGGTTGCCGGAGTAGCCCGCGCCGAAAGCGCTGTGGTCATAGGCAGCCAATCCGCTCGGAGCCGCCGCGCCGAGTTGCGCGATGGGATGAGCCAGGGCCGGGCCGGGCCGGAACACCGCCCGGTCTTCGAGCACCGAGTTGGCCTTGCCGAAGACCGCCCCAAAGGAGGCATGGCCCACGCCGTCGCGGAATCCGGGCTGGGAAAAGTCGATGAAGGTGCTGGTGAAGAAGGCCTCGCCGTCGGCGTTGAAGACCACGTCCACCGGATTGTCCATGCCGCCGGTCATCACCGACTCCATGGCCGAACCATCGGGACGCGCCCGGAAGATGTGGGATGCCTTATCTTGATGGACGGTGCCCGTGAAGCCGTTGGTCCAGCGCACGGGTTCGAAGGCTCCCTTGGTCCAGTAGATGAGACCGTCGGGACCGGCGTAGGGGCCGTGGACTTCGTTGCCGCAATGGGTCGATGGATGCCCCACGTTCCACCACTCGTCGCGCCGTTCGGCCCGCCCGTCGCCGTCGGCATCGGTCAATTTCCAAATGGCCGGGGTGCCGCCCACATACACCGAACCCTGATGCCACAAGATGCCTTGGAGCATGGGCAGTTTGTCGGCAAACACGACCGATCGGTCATAGCGTCCGTCGCCGTCGGTGTCCTCAAGTCGGATCACCCGCCATTGTGGGTTCTTGGCCTGTGTGGCCGGCGGTTCTGTGGAGCCGCTGGAATCGGTGACGTACAGGCGACCCCGGTCATCAAGGGATCCGTTCACGGGCCGGGCGACGTGGTCGGTCGTGGCCACGGCTTCGATTTGAAACCCCTCGGGCAAGGTGAAGGTGTGGGCACCGATTTGGCGGGTGGCCGCGCTGAGGGAATTGGTGCTGAGAGTGGTGGCCAGGCTGAGGCCCATCCACAAGAGATTGGCCGATCGGGCGCTCAGGAAAATCGATGTCATGTCAGGTGGCGGGTGGGAGTCGGTTTTCTTGGGGCGATGGAGGCCTTGAGCGGGAGCCGTTGGTCGAAGTCGGAGAACGTTGCTACCTCTTCGGCGATTCGGTTTTGCCGATTTTTCGAGCGTAGGGGGAGTGAAGGTTGAAGTAGATCCCGCACAGCGGCTTGGTGCCGGAACTTTCGCTGAGGATGACCGTAACCTGGCGGTTCAGAGCAATCCCGTGTTTGAGGCCGGGAGCGCGGTTTTCGAAGGCCTGAATGGCCTTCTCGATTAGCGACTGTAAGGCACTTTCCATTTCTTCCGGCACCTGCTCGATGCAGACGATGTGACGTTCGTAGCTTTGGAGCGCTGCCCGCAGTTCTGCCGCGAACAAGGTCGTGGTCAGCGTTTCGGGAGGAGGGGTGTCGGACATTGGGATTCGGTTAGAAACGGTGAGGGCTGGGAAGATGCCTGAAAAGATTCTTCCAGCCCTTCGGGCTTCGGGGTTAGGCCATGATGCCTCGGACGACCTTGCCGTGGAGGTCGGTCAGGCGGAAATCCCGCCCGGCGTGGTGGTAGGTGAACTTCTCGTGATCGAAGCCCAACAGCGCCAGCAACGTGGCGTGGAGATCGTGGACATGAACCGGGTTTTCAGCGGCCGCGAATCCGAACTCGTCGGTGGCGCCGTACACGGTGCCGCCCTTCACGCCGCCGCCGGCCAGCCACATCGTGAACCCGTGGTTGTTGTGGTCGCGGCCGTTGATCTTGCCGGAATTGGCTCCAGGCGTTGGTAGTTCCACCGTGGGGGTGCGGCCGAACTCGCCGCCCCAAATCACCAGCGTGTCTTCCAGCATTCCGCGCTGCTTGAGGTCGGTGAGCAGACCCGCGATGCCCTGGTCGCTTTCGCGGGCCAGCTTGCGGTGGTTGACCTCGAGGTCGTCGTGGTTGTCCCAAGGTTGGCCGGCTCCGTGCCACACTTGCACGAAGCGCACGCCGCGCTCGACCAATCGGCGGGCAATGAGCAATTGGCGCGACTGGGTGCCTTCGCCGTAGAGCTTTCGCACCGACTCCGGCTCGCGCTGGATGTCGAAGGCGTCGGCCGCATCCATCTGCATGCGGTAGGCCAACTCAAAGCTCTGTATGCGGGCGTCGAGCTGAGGATCAGTGGTGCGAGCCCGTCGGTGTTCCTCATTGAGTTTGCGCAGGAGGGCCAACTGGCCCTTCTGGGCCTCGGGTGAGGTGCGGACGTTGTTGATGTTCTCGATGAGCTTCTCGATCTGCGTGTGCTTGGTGTCGATGTAGGTGCCCTGGTAAACACCCGGCAGGAATCCGCTCTGCCAGTTTTGCGATTCCTGAATCGGATAGCCGCCGGGGCACATCACCACAAATCCGGGCATGTTCTGGTTGTCGCTGCCCAGGCCGTAGGTGACCCACGAGCCGAAGCTGGGACGCACCTGGCGCGCCTCGCCGCAGTTCATGAGCAAGAGCGACGGCTCGTGATTGGGCACGTCGGCTTTCATCGAGCGAATGACGCAGATGTCATCAATGCAGGCGGCCGTCTTTTCGAAGAGCTCGCTGACCTCGATGCCGCTCTGTCCGTATTTTTTGAACTGGAAGGGGGACCGCCACGCGGCACCGGTCTTGCGTTCGGTGTTGTGGTGGATGGGGATCTCCTTGCCATGCCAGCGGTCGAGCGAGGGCTTAGGATCAAAGGTGTCTACATGCGACGGTCCGCCATTAGCGAAGATGTGGATGACGCGCTTGGCCCGGCCTAAAAACTGCGGAGCCCGCGGCGTGAGGGGATTGAGTGTGCCGGACTCGGCCAAGGCCTGGGAGGTGAGCAGACCGGCCGATCCCAGCAGTGAGCTCAGGGCCACCGATCCCATGCCCATGCCACAGCTGCGAAGAAATTCCCGGCGGGGCAGGGAAGCGGTTCCAAGGGGTGAAGAAGGCTTTGACATAGCTGAACCTCGTGTTGACGGAGAACCATCGGTAAATGTTCGGAGCAGTCACAAGGAAAACTCGGTGATACTGGCCCCCATGCGACCTGATAGGGATGGCCGCTTCGGTGTTCCGAGCGTTCTGAGTGTCCATTTCCCCAGAGCTGTATGCGAAAACTGTTGCTACCGAGGCGGCAGACGAGAGGTGCTTGGGAACGGCCCTTGCCAAAGGGGACCTTGTCCGCGACAAACCGTCCGCCCTTGTGTCCAGCCCCGCTTCTCCAACCCCAGGATCGGTGATCCCTCTGGATTCGCCCCAGCGTCGTCGCCTGCCACCCTTGCTCCGCCGGGCTTGGTACAGCCTCAACCAGACTTTCCGCCGGCGCATTGCCCACACCGGAGTGACTCCGGACCAGTTCACGGCCCTGCGAACGCTGCTAGAGGGAGATACACAGGGAATGACCCAACGCAGCCTGACCGAGGTCATGTCGAGCGATCCCAACACCGTCGCGTCGCTGCTGGAGCGCATGGAGGAAGCCGGTTGGATTGAGCGGCAGGCCCATGAGCGCGACCGCCGGGCTTACCGGATTCGCCTGTTGCCCTTGGGCCATGACAAATATCGCCAGGTGCGGGATGTGGCCGTGGGGTTGCAGTCCGATGTGCTGGCCGACTTACCCGAATCGGAGCGGGAGCGATTTCTAGAACAGTTGGAGGTCGTCGCCATGGCGTGTCGCCGCGCCGCAGAGACTTCCGCCAAGACGACGTCCCGTTGAACCATGGAACCCCCGGAATCTTTCCATCCCTCAGTGGCCGCTCCACCTGTGATTCCGACCCAGGGTGCAATTCCCCCGGTGTTGACCCACCCCGACGCGCCTCATCCGGGTGCGGTCCGGCCACGCTGGCGCTCAGTGGCCTTCCTGATGCTGGTGGGTTTTTATCCCCTGATCCTCGGGGTGTTGAGCCAATTTCTGCAGATCGGCGGAGCCTCTCGGGGCCCAGCCCTGCCTCCGACGATTCAGGGACTTATCTTGGTTTGTCTGGAGAGCGTGGCGGTGTTTGCCCTCTTCTTTGGCGCGGGTGCCTGGGTGGGCCGACCGACCCGCAAGGAACTCTTCTGGCGACCCATGCGAGGGTTGGATTGGTTCTGGGGAGCACTCTGGTCCATCGGAGTTCGATTGGGGGCCGTGGTGGTGGTGTATGGGGCCTTGGCTCCGTTCCTCTTAGTCGAAGCCCTGCAATCCAAGTCCGCCGGGGAGGCTGCGGCCGGACCTTCCATCGAAGAACGCCTTCAGCAATTTCGACCTAAGCTCGAAGCATTGCTCGAGTTCGACGCGTTGGCCGATCCGATCTACCTGCTTTTGGCGATCACGCTGTTGAGTTTTGTCACCGCTGGGTTGCGTGAAGAACTGTGGCGGGCGGGATTCATGGCCGCCGTTCGAGACTTGCTGCCCCGCTCTTGGTGGACTCCTCGGCCGCGAAAGCCCTCAGAGCACTGGCTTCACTGGCAACTGCGTCGGCACGGGCCCACCGTGTTGGTCGCCGGTCTGGCTGCTGTGGTCTTTGGTCTGGGCCATTTACCGCAGGGGATCGGCGGCGTCGTTCTCACGGGAGTCGTCGGGTTCATCCTGGCGCTGGTCATGATCGGGCACCGGTCACTCTGGGCCGCGGTCATTGCCCATGGTTTTTTCGACGCCAGCACCTTTGTGCTGCTGGCCGTCATCGTCTGGAACAAGGAATGGATCCAGCGTATGGCCCCCGACTTGCTCAAGCAGTTGGGGATGTGAGAGCCCTGAAACAGGGGCTACACCAGCGTTTCCACCAAGACCTCGGCCAAGCGGACTGAAGCGTTCTGGGCATTACCGCCAAAGCGAATCAGGGCAGGGATTTTCCAGGGGGCGCGGGCGATCTCCAGGGCCAGGCGACCGGGATGGAGGGTCATTTCGGCCGTGTAAATGCGGTTGAAATCGAGCACCAGGTCTCCGTGGGCGGTGTCCGAGACGGACCGGACGGTGGCCGAAGGAATGCCTTGGGCTCGTGCCATGTCTCGCAGCACGGTCGACTCCATGTCTACCAGGTCGGCCTGGGTTTCTGAGCGGAGTTGCGCCTTTTCCAAGTGCGTGATGACCACTCGATCCCGGGTGACCATCCGCCCTGGGTTCGAGGCCGTGGCCTGAAGGCGATCGATGCCCGGGAATGCTGTGTCGGCCTCGTGGTAGACCCAACCGACCTGGGCTTCAGGATTTAGGGCTCCGGCGACTCCGCAGGTGAACAGGCGCTCGGGTCGACCCGTTTCGAGGGCAGCGTGGCCACTGCGCAGGGCATTTTTTGGTCCCATGCCGGTTACCCAGACCTCGAGACCCGGCGCGACAAAGCGTTGCAGGGCGCGGCCAGGGAGGGGCGAGGCTGTTGGCCTTAGGGGCCATCCGCGATGGCGTCCCAGTTTCACGAAGGCCGCGGCCTCCTGCGGCAACGCAAAGAAGAGCAGGGTTGATTCCACGGTCAGTTGGAAGCGATGTCGTCCGGGGTTTCGGCAAGAATTCGTTCCTGCCAGTTGGAGCGCTGCCGGAGGAGGGTCTTCCAAAGGTCTTGAGAGGGGGTCTCGAAGATGAGTGAGAGGTCGGCGGGTGCGATGAGCCAACTGTTCTGGCGCAGTTCGTTGTCGAGTTGTCCGGGGGCCCAGCCGGCGTAGCCCGAGAAGACCTTCAATCGCAGTTCCGGCGAGCCGGAATTCATGAGCTCTTCAAGTTCTTCGATTTGGTGTCCAATGGTGAGTTGGGGCAACACATTGCCCAGTAAAAGCCCCGGTTGACTGTAGAGGTAGCTCAATGCGGTGGGCTGAACGGGGCCTCCTTCAAAAAGAGGGACTCCCTGAAACCGAGGCGGCACCTCGCTGGGAAGAGAGTCTTCCAGAAGCTGGGTTCCGGGTTGAGTGAGGACTAACCCCAAGGCCCCTTCGGGCGTGTGTTCGCAGACCAGCACCACCGACCGGTGAAAGCACGACCCTCCCAAACTGCCTCCATCGAGGAGCAATTGACCGTGGAGGGTCTTGAATGTTTTTTTCGAGCGCTTTGGCATGGTCCGGTCGGATCCGGGCACTCACTCCAGTGTGGCTGTGAGGGGCTCAGGCAGCACCACGAGGCTAATAAAATCCGGGAATTTCAACAATGGCTGAAGCACGTCAGGAATTGTCCCAATTCAAGTGACGCAAGTTGCCCGGGGCTCAGTGGGGCCAGTTCGCACCGCGGGTTTGGGTGCGGATGCGCAGAAGCTTGCTGTCGGCTGTGATGTAGAGGGTGCGTCCATCATTGCCCCAGGCGCAGTTGGCCGTGGCCTCTCCCGTGTTAAGGACGCCCAACAGCTTGCCCTCCGGGGAGATGACTAAAATACCGCCCGGGCCGCTGGTCCAGAGGTTGCCCCGCTCATCGACCTTCAATCCGTCCGGCAGCCCTTTGTTGCCAGCCACCCGGGGCGTGGCGTCGAAGAACAGGCGTCCCTCGCCCACGGTGCCATCGGGCAGCACCGAGAAGGCTGTGATGGTCGCGGCCTTGGGGTCCGACTGGTTCACATAAAGTGTCTTTTCGTCGGGCGACAGGGCGATGCCATTGGGGAACTCGAGTTTGCGCGAGATGAGCACGACCTCACCGGAGGAGCGGCGCAGGTAGACGCCGTTGAACATCAGCTCCTTGAGTGGGCTTTGGTTCAATCCTTCGAGGCCGTACGGAGGATCGGTGAAATAAATGTTTCCGTTGGAGGCCAGGCAGAGGTCGTTCGGCGAATTGAAGCGGCGTCCCTGATAGTGCTCGGCCAGCGGGGTGAAGCTCCCGTCGGCTTCCAGTCGGGCGATTTGCCGGTTGCCGTGCTGGCAGAGGAGGAGTCGCTCACCGCGGTCGGAGGTTAATCCATTGGAGCCTTGCTCGCGGAACTTGAGTGCCTGGCCAGAGTAGCCGCTGGGATTCAGGGCCACGCTCAAGCCGTCCTTTTCGGTCCAGCGATAGACTTTGTTGACCGGCACATCGGAGAAGAGGAGTTCGCGGTTCTTGCGGATCCAGACCGGGCCCTCTGACCAGTCGAAGCCCTCGGCCAGGAGTTCCATCTCCGAGCCCGGGGCTACCAGGGAATCGAACTCGGGCGTCAGGCGTTCCACGTGGCCGGTAGTCGCGTACTTCGGTGCGGGATGGGCCGGCTTGAGCGCGGCGGCTGCGAGGTCGGGTCGAGCGGCCTCCAGCGAGGTGTGTTGTCCGATCAGGGTTGCGGCAAGGCAGGACGCAAGGGTCCGAAAGGGGAACAGGCTCATGGTTAAAGCGAAGTCGTAACCGTTCATTCGAATTGAAGCAATCCCACGGAAGGACTGCATCGACCGGACCGGGTTCAGATCGGCTCCTTGGGTGGGCAGTGGGTAAAGCCCGCTAGGGTCGGCGCGCCTGCCGTGCCAGGGCACGCGCCTCAACGTAATTACCAATGCAATGGGCGAGGCTGCCCTTGGCTCCGGCCCAGTCCACGCGGCCGATGGGGAGATACAGGGCTAGTTTGGCGGCACGGATGAAAATCCCGGGCAGGCTGGGACGGTGTGGTTCGATGAAGCGAGCCATCGCCCGGTAGTCCACGCGGCCTTTCTGATAAAAGGCTCCCATGGATCGGCGGTTCCGGTAGTGAACCCCGGCCGCATGCACCGCGGCGATGGTTTCTCCGGCCTTCAGGGCATCGAAGTACCATTGGAGGTCTTCACCGCCGCCGATCTCTTCGTCGAAGGGCCGTCGTTGCCAGGTGCTGCGACGGTAGAGGCTGTTCGGATTGCCGGCTCCGAATCCGAAACCCCGGCGGAGGTCGTCACCTTCAAACAATGTGATACCGCCACTCAGGGCCGCATCAAATTCGCCGAGGATGGGGCCGACAGCGGCTGTCACCGATTCCGGAAATCGCCCGATGGCTCTTCGGTAAGACTCCAAAAACAACCGATCCGCAGGAATGGTGTGAGCACTCAGACTCAAGATCCAATCATGACGGGCAGCCGAAAAGCCCCGGTTGAGGGCCCTGCCATAGGTGAAGTCGTCCTTTCGGATGACAATAATTTCTGCGCCTTGGCTTCGGGCCAGTTCGACCGTGCCGTCCGTTGAACCGGAATCCACCACGATCAATTGGTCGGATTCACCGCGGTGGAGCTCCAGCAGCACCTTCCCAAGGGTTTCGGCGGCATTCAGGGTGCGAATCACAATGCTGACAGGGGGGCGCGACATGTCGATCGGAGGTCTATGGAGTTAGCAGAAGCTTGAGACCTCGGAAAGGCTGGAGAGAGAGGACCAGAGACGGCGACTCCCAAGGGTTCTTGCCGATCCGCCCGGAGCTTGCCTAGCCTAGAGGAAGGTCTCTTCCCCATTCCTCCTCACCCTCACCATGCACTGCGACACCACAGACCATCAGTTGCTGAGTCGGGTTCGACACTCCAATGACGAGGCGGCGTGGACTCAGTTTGTTGGGTTCTACCGCAACCCCATCGTCAAACATTGCCGCAGTTATGGCCTGACCAACGAACAGTCGGAGGAAGTAGCCCAGGATTGCTTCATCCGCTGCTTTCGTTACCTGCCTACCTTTGAATACAACGAGGCGGTGGGCCGGTTTCGTTCGTGGTTGAACCTCATCGTTAATCAGCAGATCGGGGAGAGCTTTCGTTCCCGAGTTCAGGATGAAACCATCAAGCGCCGATATGCAGAGATGCTGCAGGAATTGGCCGCCCCGTCGCAGTTGGCCTCCCAGCAACCCACCAGCCATGACTACGAGTTGCTGTCGATGGCCTTCCAGCGGGTCAAAGCGGTGGTGCGCCCTCAGCATTGGCAATTGTTCGAATCCTTCGTGATCCACGGACTGACGGCGTCCGAAGTGGCCGAACAAATCGGGGTCAGCGCGGTGATGGTTCGGGTCAACGCCTTCCGCGTCCGCAACCGAGTGCGGGAAGAATGGAAAGTTCTTCAAAACGGCCCGTTCTGAGGAGTCTGAGGAACCGAAGTCTTCAATTGTAACGGTTGCTTGGAACGGTTGCCCGTGATCGGCCCAGGCTGCTGCTGAATTTTCTGGGCTCCCCAGCGCCTGTGGGTGCTCGCCGTTTTTCTAGGCACAATGCTGCCAATAATTTTCAAACGGGCTGTGGTTGATGAGTTGGAGATCGGCCGCCGGTGGAATGGTTTTCGAAAAATTAAGGCGTATAAATTATCAATGGATGGTTCTGCCAAGACTTCGATCCCTGTTGTTTAAAATCGATGGGTTTGACTCTCATTCGTGCTTTTTGCGGTGGCTAAAGGTTGAGCTCGATTGATCCGTTGGGCCGTGATGCGCAGGGGGTAGTAGGAAAACTCCGGAGTCGCCCCGAGGTTGCGCCTCGGCGAAATCCGGTTTTCTATACGAGCCAAGGAATGAGCGACCACCTCGATACCCACCAGAAAGCACTGCAGATCAACCTCGACCCGACCAAGTACGGCGTCTTCGCCGAGATTGGTGCCGGTCAGGAAGTCGCGCGGTGGTTCTTCCGAGTCGGCGGAGCCAGCGGCACCATCGCTAAGACCATCTCCGCGTACGACATGACGGTGAGTGACGCGATTTATGGCCATAGCGACCGGTATGTGAGCAGCAAGCGGTTGATCTCGATGCTCGATCACGAATACCCGCTTTTGGTCGAACGCCTTCAAGGTCAGCGCGGCGCGACCACCAAGTTCTTTGCTTTCGCCACCACCGTGGCGGCCAAGAGTTTCCAGCGTAAGGACGAGACCCACGGTTGGATGGGCATTCGCTTCCAGAGCGATCCGGGTTCCGAACCCAGTGACATCTTGTTGCACGTGGCGATGTGGGACCGTGACAGCCTCCAGCAGGCGGAGGCCATTGGCATCCTCGGCGTGAACCTCATCCACGCGGCGATGTACTTGAACTGGCACCCCGAGGCCATCGTCAACGCCCTGCTCGACAACCTCTCCATCGAGCGCATCGAGGTCGACATGATCGAGTTCCGCGGCAAGGAATTTGCCTCGGTCGACAACCGACTGCTCGCCCTTCAGTTGGTGGAGAAGGGGCTGACCAATGCGGCGATGTTCATGCCGGACGGACGCATCGTCCAGCCGGCCGATGCCTTGTACAAAAAGAGCATCCTCGTAGAGCGCGGGTCTTTCCGGCCGGTCACCCATGTCACCGTCGACATGCTGCGCTACGCACAGGCTCAGTTCATTCAGGAGCCCAATGTGGACGGTAAAAACCTGGTGGTCTTGATGGAAATGACCCTCAAGAACCTGAGCGCCGAGGGGCGGATTGATCACCAAGACTTCCTCGACCGCGTAGACATGTTGACCACCCTGGGTCACCCGGTGTTGATCTCCAACCACGGTGAGTTTCACCGCTTGGCGGCTTACCTCCATCGCTTCACCAAGAACCCCGTGGGCTTCGTCATGGGTATTCCCACGCTCAAGGAATTGTTCGAGGAGCGGTATTATTCCGAGTTGGCCGGCGGCATTTTGGAGAGCTTCGGGCGGATGTTCAAAAACGACCTCAAGCTCTTCGTCTATCCGTTCAAGGATCCCGAGAGCGGGGCGATCATTACTTCGGGCAACCTGCGCGTGGCTCCGCATTTGCGGCACTTGTACCTGTTCTTGATGGAGAACTTCTTCATCCAAGGCCTGCGCGATGTGAACGAGGCCAACATGAGCGTGTTGAGCCGCAATGTTCTTAAGATGCTGCAAGACAACGAGCCCGGTTGGGAACCCATGGTACCCAACGAGGTAGCCACCCTCATCAAGCAGCGACACCTCTTGGGGTACAAGGGCTAGGGTTGAGCGCCGGAGCGGCCGGGAGGTCGCTCGGGCCCGTCTCGAAAAGCACCAATCAGAGCGGACGGGTGGTGCGCTCCATGAGCCACAGCACGTCCGGATTGTTGGGGGAGGCCACGTTGAGCGGGATTTCCTGACCCTTTTTCAGGGCAGGGAAGGTGCGTTTGTCCCTCCAGCGCTTGATCTCGGAGTGCCCGTCGGCGAATGACAAGCCGCCGGCCTGATTGTGGTAGCTGGCCGGGTAATCCACGATCTTCCAAGCTGAGGGGGTGCTCGGATAACCGAACATGCCCACGATCATTTCTCCGTCGTTCATGCTGTCTTCCCGCTCGTCCATGAACACCCAAGTCATCGACGGTCCGGGATCGTTGAAATCGGAGTATTTCTTGTAAATCCGGAATGAGCCGCCGAAGGAGGAGACATCGGTGGAATCGATCCAGCCATTCATGGACATGCTTCGGACCCGAGATTTGCGGACACCCGCAACGGTGACGGTGCTCAGGTCGGCCGGGCACTTGAACACCTGGGCCGATTTGCCCACATAGGACCACAGCAGCCCCTTGGAGAGATCTTGATCCACGTCCCAGTTGCTACGGTTGCCGTTGTTGAAATCGAGGGATCCGTGCACCCACTCGTTGGGACCATAAGATTGAGGCAGTCGCTCTTGATGGTCGTCGACATAGAGCCGCCAGCCGAGCATGAGCTGCCGGCCGTTGTTCATGCACTGAATACCGGTGGCCTTGGACTTCGCTTTGGCCAACGACGGCAAGAGCATGCCGGCCAAAATGGCGATGATGGCGATGACCACCAGCAATTCGATGAGGGTGAATCCGCGATGGGAGATCGAAAGAGTGGGAGATCGGAAGGTCATCGGAAGGGGACGATCGGAGTTTACGAGCGGCAGTCTTACTTAGAAAGTGAAGCAAGCGTGGACGCCCGGCCAGTCACGTTTTGGCGACACAGAGGGGTTCTGACACGCCGCCGTTCTTCGTGGAGGGTTCGTTGACTTAGAAGGGGTCCGTTCGTAGGTTTGTGGTCTAACGATGATTGCAGGAAAAATTGGAGCCGCCGCCAGTCCGCTGCCGTCCTTCCGGGTGGGGGATGAGCGGCTCATTAAGCTGACAGAGAACGCGGGCCGCAAGGTATCGGGTTTGCTGACCAAGCAGGGGCGTCCTCAGGGCGTGCTTCGGGTTTCCGTGGTCGGTGGTGGTTGTTCGGGCCTGCAGTATAAGATGGACCTCCAGGACAAGCCTCAGAACCGGGACATTCTCGTCGAGAGCGCCGGAGTCCGTGTTGTTGTGGATCCGAAGAGCGCCTTGTACGTGACCGGCAGCGAATTGGATTATGCGGATGCTCTGCAAGAGGGCGGCTTCAAGGTGAAGAACCCCAACGCGGCCACCAGTTGTTCCTGCGGCGAGAGCTTCAGCGCCTGAACTCAAAATATCTGAGCCCTCTCCGGTTGCCTAATACCCGCCTTCCTACACCCATGCCGGAGACATCCTCACCGATTGTTCAGATCCGAGATCTCTTCAAGGTCTACCGGCAGGGGGACATCGATGTGAGCGCTCTCAACGGGGTCTCTCTGGACATCGATCCCGGAGAGTTCGTGGTGCTCATGGGTCCGTCAGGTTCTGGTAAATCGACGCTGTTGCACATCTTGGCGGGCATCGATACCGCCACGCGCGGAACCGTGGAAGTTCAGGGCGTCAACGTGGCCGGTTTGAACGAGTCGGAATTGGCCGACTGGCGCAACCAGAACGTGGGCTTCGTCTTTCAGAGCTTCAATCTCATCCCGGTGCTCACGGCCTTTGAGAATATTGAACTGCCCCTCCTGCTGACGGCCCTGTCTAAGGCCGAGCGCCGCCGCCAGGTTGAGACGTCCCTGGAGTTGGTGGGCTTGGCCGATCGCGGACACCATCGGCCCGATCAAATGTCCGGAGGTCAGCAGCAGCGGGTGGCCATCGCCCGAGCCATCGCCACCGATCCGACCCTAATCATTGCCGACGAACCCACGGGCAATCTGGACTCTAAATCGGCGTCGGACGTGCTGGGAATTCTCCAGTCCTTAGCTCGGGATGCCGGCAAGACCGTGGTCATGGTCACCCATGATCCCAAGGCGGCCAGCTATGGTACTCGAAGCGTTCACCTCGAAAAGGGTGAGTTCGTGGCATGAACCCGGCTGGCTCCCAGCGTGCGACTTCCCCGTCGGAGCGGCCGCCTCGGGCTTCCGGCATCACCATTCCCGGGTTCGTTCTCAAGAACGCGCTGCGCAATGGGCGGCGCGCGCTGTTGACGGTCCTGAGTGTGGCCATGAGTTGCGCTCTCTTGGTCACGTTGCTGACGTTGCAGCGCGAGTTGACCGTGCCTCCGGAAAGCGAGGCGGCTTCGTTCCGCATCATCGCGCGCAACAAGGTCTCGTTGGCCCAACCCTTGCCGGCGCGCCAGCGCACAATCATCGAGAAAATCCCGGGCCTGCGGCAGGTGTCGCCCTTCACTTATTTTGGCGGACTCTTCCGTGACGAGACCACCACGAGCTGGGCTCAATTCGCGGTCGATCCGGCGCGGTTCCGCGAGCTCATCTTGGAGGGCAAGATCATCGAGGGTTCGTACGACGCCTGGGTCAAAAACCGCAATGGGTGCATGCTGGGTGCCGATACCCTGCGCCGCTACGGACTGAAGGTGGGAGACAAGCTGCGCTTCACCGGCACGTTTTATCCGGTGGATTTGGAGCTGACCATTGAAGTGGTCTATGCCGGTACCATCGATGATCGAAACTGCTTTTTTCACCATGCCTTGTTGGACCAATTGATGGACGACTGGGGCATGGTGGGTACTTGGTACATCATGGCTGATTCGGCCGCCGCGGTGGACGGCGTCATCGAACGGGTGAACGCCGCCTTTGAGAACACTTCGGCCGAGGTTCGTGCGGAGACCGAACGGGCCTTCCAATTGGGTTTTGTGAGCATGTTCGGCAATGTGAAGATGCTCTTCGGCAGTATTAGCGCGGTGGTGGTCTTCACGCTCATTCTGGTGTGCGTGAGCACCATGAGCATGGCCATTCGCGAGCGATTCCGGGAATTGGCCGTGCTCAAGGCTTTGGGATTTCGACGTCACGAACTCTTCGCATTCATCCTGGCCGAGAGTTTCGGACTCTCCATGGTCGGGGCCTTCGTCGGCATCGGTGGCGCGTGGTTATTCTGGTCCACCATCAATCTCCAGAAGCTCTCGCAAGGGTTCCTCGTCCATTTCGAAGTAACACCCCACATCATGGCCACCGGTGGGATCGTCGCGGCCCTCTTGGGGATATTGGCCGCCATAGGCCCTTCGATTTCTGTGGCCCGAATGAGCGTGGTCTCCGGTCTGAAAACCCTGGACTGACCCGAACCTGCCCCCTGCATAAGCCCACGCTCCATGGCTCTCCCACTTAAATACAACTACCGCAACGTGCTCATCCGATGGCGGACGACGTTGTTCACGGTCGTCGGGGTGGCTGCGGTCGTGTCAGTAGTCATCTTGCTCAAGGCCTTGGCCAAGGGCATTGAATCGAGCAGTGCGCGCACGGGCGAACCGGGCAATATCTTGGTGGTGCGCAAGGGGTCGCAGGCCGAATCCGGCAGCCTCGTCACTCGAGATCAGTTCCGGACGTTGCAGTTTTTCGAAGAAATAGACCGCAATGCCGGGGGGCAGCCGGTGGTGTCGGCGGAGTTGGTAATGATTATCAACGCACCGCGTCGCGCGGCTCCGGGATCGGCCAACACCCTCATTCGTGGCGTCACACCGCGTGGATTGGAGCTGCGGCCCAAAGTCTCTTTGGTGGAAGGGCGCTGGTTCCAACCAGGCCAGCGTGAAGTGACGGTATCGAAGAAGCTGGCGGGTCGCTTTGAAGGCTTCGAGTTGGGCGGGATTATCCGGGCCGGACCGGACCGGCTCCGCGTGGTGGGCTTGTTCGAAGCCGGCGGCAGCGCCTTCGACTCGGAGGTTTGGATGGATGCCGATGAAGCCCGTTCGATCTTCGACCGTTCCGAGATGTACTCGAGCATCTTGCTGCGTCCGCGGGATGAGGCGGCGATGCGCTCGCTCACCAACCGGATCGCCCAAGACAAGCGGTTGGGCCTGCGCGCCGAGCCGGAGACCGAGTATTATTCCAAGCAGACGGCCACCGCGGTGCCCTTCAACATTCTGGCCGGACTCTTGGGCACGGCGATGTCGGTGGGTGCAGTCTTTGCGGCCATGAACACCATGTACGCCAACGTCGCCTCGCGGACCCGTGAGATCGGCACATTGCGGGTGCTGGGCTATTCGCAGACGGCCATCGTGATGTCCTTTCTCATCGAGGGCGTGCTGCTCTCGGGGTTGGGTGGTTTGCTGGGCTGTGCGTTTTCCTTGGGCATTTATGCCTATGTGGTGGCTCGGGGTGTGACCTTCGGGACCATGGATTTCCAATCCTTCGCTGAAACGGTGTACCAGTTCCGAGTAACCCCTGACTTGATGTTGTTGGGCTTGATCTTCTCGCTGGTCATCGGACTTTTTGGAAGTTTCCTGCCGGCCTTGCGCGCTTCGCGGTTGCCGGTGATTTCCGCCCTCAAATCCTTATGAAAGATGATCGTCTCGAACGGCTCCGGATCGCCTCCCACCAGAAACGGCGCTCAGGGCTTCCGACCGTGCTCATCATTGGCGGGGTATTGGTGATCACCGGTGTGATTGCCTGGTGGGCTGTTCCCCGAGCCAGCGACGACGTGCGCGCCGGCATGAAGTCCGGTCCGAAGGCCATTCGCACGGAAGCCGGAATTCCGCTGGAGAAGGCGGGTGCCGACCGTTTGGCGACGGGAACGAACGGTTCGGTGGGGCAGGGCGCCCGCGTGGAGCGCTCGGCGGGTTCTGTCGCGGGCTCAGTGCTGACGGTTTCGGGATATATTATCGCCCGCGAGCGTATTGAGATTAGCCCGCGTTTCATGGGAGTTGTGCAATGGATCGGGGTCAAGAAGGGCGATGCGGTCACCAATGGGCAGGTGGTGGTTCGCTTGGACGATTCTGAATACCGTGCCCGGCTGGCGGAAAACGACGGAGCGCTGGCAGTGGCGGAGGTGGCCTTGGAGCGGTCGAACGTGGACCTCCGGCGCGCAGAGCCGCTGGTCTCGCAGCGTATTGAAACCCAGAAAGCCCTCGACGACGCCCGCTTGGCGGTGCGCAGCGCCGAAGCCCAGCGGACCCAAGTATTGGGTGCCCGCAAGAGCATCGAGACCGTTCTCGACTGGTGCATCATCCGATCGCCGGTGACCGGCGTCGTATTAGAGAAGCTCGTCGACCCCGGTGAACTGGTCACGCCGCAGACCTTCGGAGGCACCCGCGGACCCAGTTCCTCGCTGGTGGCCGTGGCCAATCTCCAAGACCTCCAGATCGAGGTGGATATCGATGAATCCAAGCTGGCCCGCGTTGCGCTCGGTCAACGCTGCGTCATCTCCCCGGTTTCCTATCCCGACAAGCGTTACCAGGGCCAAGTCGCCGAGATTGCGCCCGAGGCCAACCGGGCCAAAGGCACCGTGCAAGTGAAGGTGCAAATCCTGGAGCCCGACCGTTTCCTCACCCCCGAACTCAGCGCCACCGTCGATTTCCTAGATGCCGCGAAGTGACGGGGGCGCGCATAGAAGTACTCAAGCCAAGCGGTTTAGTATTTCGACGAGCCCAGAGGTTCGTTGGTTGGCACAAAAAACGGGCACCCTGGCGAGGGATGAGCTATCGCTGTTCCCTCTACCCGCCACTCTAAGCCATGCCGATCACCCGAGTTATGAAACACTTCCTTGCGGCTTGGGTCCTTTTTTGGGCGGGGTCGGAGTCGGTGAGCGCGCTGGATGCCGGGCAACAACCGGCCATCAGCCGAGCGAATGTGGCTTACGGAAAGCATTCCCGGCAGGTGCTCGATTTTTGGCAGGCCACGGGGGATGGGCCCCGACCCGTGTTAGTTTACATTCACGGAGGCGGCTGGTTGACGGGCGACAAGGGTCAGAAAATGCCTGAGTTCGAGCCTTTTTTGAAACGGGGTATTTCGTGTGTGGCGATGAACTACCGACTGGTGCCGCAGGACCCGCTGCCGGCGCCCGTTCACGATGCGGCGCGGGCGATTCAGTTTATTCGAACCAAGGCTATCGAATGGAAACTAGATCCTCGTCGCATTGCCTTAACCGGACCAAGTGCAGGTGCCTGCACTGCGATGTGGATCTTGTTGCACGATGACCTCGCCGATCCCAAGGCGGCGGACCTGGTACAGCGTCAATCGTCTCGTGTTTGTGCTGCCGCGGTAACGGTGGGTCAGACCTCCATTGATCCCCAAGTGATTGAAGGTTGGTTAGGGCCCATGGTGTTGCAGCATCCCATGATCTATCTCGCGGTCGGGGAAACCACTCTTGCGGCGGCGCAGCAAAATGACGCCAAGCACCGCAAAATCTACGAAGAGTTTTCGCCGGTGAATCATGTCGACGCCCAAGATCCCCCTTTGTTTATGACCTGCAGCGCAGAGATGGATTTCCCTGCGCGAGATGCTGGGCATGGCATTCATCACCCGATTTTCGGGGTTAAGCTGAAGAAGAAATCAGACCAGGTGGGACACGAGTGCCATCTGGTGATACCGGGTTATTCAAAGTCTGAGCAGTATGCCGACGGCCAGGCGTTTCTGTTGGCAAAGTTGTTAGAAAAATAGCGGGTATCGGGGAATGAGGGGCAGGCAACGATTTCTGACAGTTTGGCAACCCAGCCAGTTGGCAAGGGCAGTCAGTTTCAAGAGAGCATTCGTCTCTCACCGGAGTGAGCGCTGGAACGTGAATATTCTGATTCCGGTTGGCGCGGAGTGCCAAAAACCGCCGCTCAGCCACGTTCCCTGCGAACGCAGGCCTGACCCGCGTAGCATCACCGAGGATGCATTGAGGCGAACAGGCCGTGGAAACACGACTCCTGAGGCCGCAGTCCTCCTTTGTCCTACGTCTGCGGTTCTCGACTTCCCCGGGGGCAGCCGTAAGACTCTTGTGCAGAACCTGTATGTCGGAATCTGAACCCACGACGCCTCCCGCCCCGGCAGACTTCATCCGCGATATCGTCGCGGAAGATCTGCAGTCCGGGAAGCACCCGCTCAGCGTCACCCGCTTTCCGCCGGAGCCCAATGGCTACCTGCACATTGGCCATGCGAAATCCATTTGCCTCAACTTCGGGATCGCCCGGGAGACGCACGGACGCTGCAACCTGCGGATGGATGACACCAATCCCACCAAGGAAGAGGTCGAGTACGTCGAGTCCATCCAGGCTGATGTCGATTGGCTCATCGGCGGTTGGGCCGACGACCGCTTGGGCCGCAAGGTCCCCGGCGATGTCAGCGGGTCCGCGGTGCTGACCTCGGAGGCCTCGGGCCGTCCGCTCGAGCCGTTCTTCGCCTCGGATTATTTTGAGCAAATGCTCGCCTTCGCGGTGGAGCTCATCCGCCGCGGTAAGGCCTATGTGTGCGACCTGAACCCGGAACAAATGTCTGAGTACCGGGGTGTGCCCGAGCGTCCCGGCAAGCCGAGCCCATGGTGCGAGCGCTCCGTGGAGGAGAACCTCGATTTGTTCGAGCGCATGCGGAAGGGCGAGTTCCCGGACGGCACCCGCACCCTTCGGTCGCGCATCGACATGACGTCGCCAAACATTCATTTGCGCGACCCGGCCCTGTACCGGATCCGCCATGCCACGCACCACCGGACTGGAGACCGTTGGTGCCTGTACCCGATGTACGATTACGCCCATCCGATTAGCGATTATTTGGAGGGCATCACCCACTCGATTTGCACGCTCGAGTTCGAGATTCATCGGCCGTTCTACGATTGGGTGCTTCAGTCGCTCGACCTCCCGCGCACGCTGCCCCGCCAGATTGAGTTCGCTCGCCTGAGCCTCGGCTACACGGTGATGAGCAAGCGCAAGTTGCTGCAGCTTGTCGAAGAAGGCCTGGTCAGCGGTTGGGATGATCCGCGCATGCCGACCTTGAGTGGCCTGCGTCGTCGGGGCGTTCGGCCCGAGGCGTTGCGCGCCTTCGCCGCCGCCATCGGCGTGACCAAGTACAACGGCCTCACCGAGGTGTCGGTGTTCGAGGGCTGCATTCGTGACGACCTGAACTTGGTGGCCTTGCGACGGTTGGCCGTGCTTCGACCCATCAAGGTGGTGTTGACCAACATTGCCGAGGGTGAAACCCACTGGTTCGATGCGGTGAATAACCCCTCCAATCCGGAGTTGGGCACACGCAAGATCGCCTTTACCCGCGAGCTGTGGATCGACTCCGACGACTTCATGGAAGTGCCGCCGCCGAAGTATTTCCGGCTGCGTCCGGGCGGCGAGGTTCGGCTCAAGTACGCCTGCATTATCCGCTGTGACGAAGTCGTCAAAGATGCCGCCGGTGCGGTCGTTGAACTGCGTTGCACGGCCGATCTCGAGACCCGCAGCGGCGGAGCCAACGCCGCCAAGAAGGTCAAGGGAACCATCCATTGGGTGAGTGCCGCCCATGCCATTCGGGCCGAGGTGCGCCTGTACGACCGTTTGTTCACCGAAGAGGCACCGGAGGCCGAGGGGCGAGATTTCAAGTCGGTCCTAAACCCCGAGAGCTCTCACACCATCACCGCCTTGCTGGAGCCGTCCTTGGCTGAAGCGCGCCAAACCGACCGCTTTCAGTTCGAGCGCGTTGGGTATTTCACTCTCGATGTACCGTATTCCCCGACGGGCGTTGCTCCCACCTCGGTGCCGCTGATCTTCAACCGGACCCTGGGACTCAAGGACAGTTGGGCCAAGGAAATGGCCAAGAAGTAGCCACTGCGTTCACTCCGTTGCCTGCATCCATGGATTCGGATCTTGCCTCGTCCAAAGCTTGGGAACTCCTGCGGCGAAGCCTGTCGCGGGATCGCCTGGCCCATGGGTATCTCTTTATTGGCGATGACATGGATTCGCTCGAGGTGGGGGCGGAGGCGTTGGCCCAGACGTTGAACTGCTCCGCGCCTCCGGAACGATCCCCGGGCGGCACCCCCATGGCTCCCTGTGGCCAGTGCCCCAACTGCCATCGGATCGCCGCGCGCAATCATGCCGATGTCACCTGGGTGCGTCCGGAGAACAAGTCCCGCCAAATCAGTGCTGACCAGACGCGCGAGATCGTCCGCATGATCACTCTCAAACCCATGCAGGGGTTTCATAAGATGGTGATCTTTGCCGGGGCTGATCGCATGAACACGTCGGCGGCCAATATCTTTCTTAAAACCCTCGAGGAGCCGCCGGCCGGTTCCGTGCTAATTCTCCTGACCACCGAGCCGAGCCGGTTGCTGGAGACCATCCTTTCCCGATGCCAACGGGTCAGCTTCGGTGTGAGGCCCTTTCGAGTCGGTGATGAGGTCGGTCGATGGGTCACCGATTTCGCCCGTAAAGCCGCACCGGGTTCGACCGGGGTCCTCGCTCGCTATCAACTCCTGGGCACCTTGCTCGAATCGCTGGCGGCGGCGCGTGAGGTGATCGAAGAGCAATTGACTGCGACCTCGCCGCTAGCCAAATACCCGGATGCCACACCGGTTCAAAAGGAGCAGTGGGAGGACGCCCTGACCGCGGCCATCGAGGCCGAGTACCGTCGGCGTCGCGGAGAATACCTGGCGGGTCTTCAGGCTTGGCTGCGCGACGTGTGGCTGCGGGTTTGCGGAGTCACGGGTGAATCGGCCTTCTTCCCCACGTTGGAATCTGCCACGGAGGCCGTGGCGGCTCGCCTCAAGGTGGCCCAGGCGCAGAATAATCTGGAGAGTTGGGAAAGTACCCAGCGCCTCCTCCACACCAATGTTCAGGAGGCCTTGGCCCTGGAAGTCGGTCTACTGAGGTTGACCTTGTGAATGGCCCCGCATCTCCCACCCGTTCTTCCAGTACGGAAGCCCTGCGTTTCTTTGCCCTGATTTTCGGCGCGTTCTTGGGGCTTTGCATTCTGAAGTGGGGCAACCCCGTCATTCTCGATGCGCAAATCCCCATGCCCCGGGATGCGGCGGAATGGCTTCAGCAGCCGTGGCCGTCGCGCCTGGCCCCGCCGTTCCTGATGGTGCTCGTCGTGGTCGGAGTGATGACTTCCAAGCCGATGGAGTCGTTCCGGGGTCGCCGCATTCCAGCACTCTTGTTCATCTTGCCTGCCATCTGGATGGCGTGGCAGTCGTTGGCGGCGGGCCGTTCGATCGATCCGGTGCTCACCGGGTTGACGCTCCCTCAACTAGCCGGTTGCTTGGCCTGCTACAGCCTTGGGTTCCTGGTGTTGGGTCCGGCGCTGCGCAGCGGTTGGCTCTGGGTCGGACTCATCGCCGGTTTCGGACTCTGCCTCAATAGGGCCGCCCAACAGCATCTCTTCGAATTGCGCCAAGACTATCAAGTGTTGCTCGAAGGGCAGGCGACAGGTTGGACTAATTTCACGGAGTCGTCGTTGGCGGAAATGAGGGCCAATCTTCTGCTCATTCAGACCAACGGCGTGGAGATAGCCAATCCGGTCATCCTCGACAAGATGAAGCGGGCGCGTGTGAACGGCACGATGGTTTATCCGAATGCGCTGGCTGGAATGATCCTGTTGCTCTTGCCGGCGTCCTTGGCGGTGCTGGCAACGGTGAGCGGCACCCTAAAGGCCTCGGTCCGGCGCTTGGTGGTGGGTAGCTTTGGTCTACTGGGACTCCTGACCCTGTATTGGACGGGGTCTAAGGCCGGTTGGTTGGTAGCAATCGGGGTCGGTGCGGTTGCACTGCTCTTGCGGCCGGGTTCAGCCCGAATTAAGGCGGCATGGGTGGCCCTGTTATTGGCCGGTGGACTGGGGCTTTTTGGACTTCGCTTTGCCGGCTACTTTGCCAAAGGGGCGACCAGCGCCGTGGCTCGAACCGATTATTGGAAAGCCGCTGTGCAGAACACTTGGGAGCATCCGCTCTGGGGCAGTGGTCCGGGAACATTCCAGCGACCTTACGCCCGCCTCAAGGCCCCGGAATCGGAGATGGCCCGGTTGGTTCACAACGATTTCCTGGAGCAGGCGAGCGACTCTGGATTGCCTGGTTTTGTCCTCTACACGGCTTGGATCGGGGGGTTGCTTTGGACCTTGGGTCGGCGGATCACCCGTGAAAAAGACCTAGGAGCTCAGCCCCTGAAGGCATCGCCCGCGGTTGGGGTGCAACCTTCGGGGACTGGTTGGCCGGTGTGGCCGGAGATCCACCGGCGGCGTCTGGAGTTGGCGGTGTTCATTGGCCTCCTCGGATGGTTCACCCATGGATTGGCTGAGTTCGGACTCTACATCCCCGCCTCGGCATGGACCGCGTTCACCTTGGCGGGCGCTCTGCTTGCGGGCGTGATGCCGCGGCGCTGAGAGCCTGTCTGAAGCGGATTGGTCGGAACCGTCAGCGGTATTTCTGGTTCTCCGCGTACCACGCCACCGCCGCCATGAAGGCCACCATGGCCAGCACCGCAAAGAAGATCTTGAGAACGCTGTAGGGTCGTTCTCCGGCGATGTTTCCGGTGTAGCCGTTGATCACCACTTGGTAGCTCTTGCGTCCGTAGTCGTAGGTCAGCAGCCAGACGGGCACCAGGATGTGCTTGAAGGTTTGGCCGCTCCACTGAATGGAGACCTGCAAATTCATGTGCGTGTCTCCGGGAACCTCGCGGGCGCAGAGCGAGCGAACTTGATCGGCCATGTCTTGTCGAGCGGCGGTCGCGGCTCCCACGAGGTCGATTTGATAGCGCTCGACAGTCCAGCCGGCGACGAACCCATCGTGATAGGGCACCAGTTCAGCGGTGGGAAACGGTTCAATTTTGCGCAGAAGGTCTGACTTCACGCCCTTCGATCCCGGCACCAGTTCATCGTCGAAAAAGTGCGCTAAGGAGCCGGAGCTCGGGACCCACCGCGTGTGGCGGACTTGTCGGGTCTGAGAGCGTCCGTTGGAGTCGGTGTAGGACTCGGTCGTGTAATAATAGTAGCCGCTGAGGGCGGTCCAATGGGCCGCCGCGTGCGCATCGAAGGTCCAATAGGGCAGGTACACGCCATGGACCGTATCGGTGAGGGCCTGTTGACCGAGATTCGACGGGGCAAACCAACGTTCCGAGTACCACTTGCGGATGCTCTCGCGGATCTGGCTCTCGGCGATACGCAAGGGCAGCAGGCTTTCAGGCCGAATGGATTGCTGGAGTTCTTGGTAGGGCACCAATGCCGAAGATCCACAGAAATCACACCGCTTGCCTGCCTGTTCGGCCTCGAAGACCGAGATGGCGTTGCAGCTTTGGCAGCGGACGGAACTGGCCTTGGGATTCCAACCGCGCGCGGAATCAGGCAGTTGTTCGAGAGCCTCGGCCAGATCGTGCTCGAGGATTGTCTGCTTCTGAACCAGCGCCTCGGGGTGTTCGCTGGCAGGGGTGGCGCAGTAGGCGCAGACAAGGGTCTTGGTCGACGGATCCCAGGTGGTTTCTCCGCCGCAGGCCGGGCAGTGAAACTTGCCTTGGGCTTGACGCTCAGAGGTCGGAGGGACCGGAGGCATCAGTATCGGTGGCGGGACGGAATCGGGAGTCACTGGGAGTCGTGGGTCAGGGGTCCCGGTTGTGAAGGCCTATTTCGGATGAGAGGCCAACCATCCACGGATGGCTGCCGCTTGGGGGTGGCTGGGTTCGAGGGCCAGCACCGATTCGTAGTGGTTGCGTGCCTTGGCCGGGTCGTCCAGTTCGCCGGCGTACAAGCCCGCGGCGGCCAGATGGAGCGCCGTCTCGGTGGGCTTGGCGGCGAGGAACAGTTCGATTTGCTCGGCGGCGTCTTGGGAATGGCCGGCCTGCTTGAGCGCCACGGCGAAATTGCGACGCGACTCGGAGTCGGCGGGGCGGAGAAGCAGGGCCTGCTCACAGGCGACGAGAGCGAGATTCACATCTCCCTGATCTAGGGCGACTAGGGCGAGGTTGTGATAGGCCTCGTGGAAGGACGGATCGACCTCGGTGGCTCGGCGATACTGGGCGGCCGCGTTAATGAGGTCTCGGCGTTGATGGGCGCCGATGCCTTGCTGAAAGTGCGGTTCGGCCGCGGTGCGATTGCCCGCAGGCAGCAGGCCTACCGAACGTCGGACGTAGCGGGGCGGGGCGGGGCGCCGGGGCGAGGCGATCTCCGTTCGGGGTGCCGGACGCGAGGGAGTCGTTGCGGCGGTGGTCGGCGCGGTCGCTGGGCCCACGGCGGCTGGCGGTGACAGAGGCGTGGGTTTTTTCTGCGGCGAAGAGCTAGGTTTGGACGCCGCCTTGGCGGCGACCTCGGCGGGGTTTCCCGGCGGCCGGGCATCGGAGGCCGCGGCGGTGTTGGTTTCCGAAGACTTGCGAAACCACTGCACGGGGTTGGCCCATTTGCCTGGGGTCACGCGTTGCCACAGCGAGCGCTTGGCAGGGTTATTGGCGTCGTCGGTCTCCGTCGCATCAGCCTTGCCCTCTGCGGCGCTGGGAGAGGCGACCGTGGAAGTTGCCGGCTCGGTGGGCTTCTGAGGCGCAGGCGCTGCGACCCCTGTGGGAACGGCGACCACCGGTTTGGCGGCGGGTTTGGCCACGGGCTCGTCTTGGGCCGGACGCAGAGGCGGATCCTCCTGCACGTTGACGACCTGAAGCGGGGGCGGAGGCGGAGGGACGATTTGCGGAGGTGCGACCGGCTTGACGGCCGCGGGCTCAGGCGTGCGGGCCGGGCTCGACGGAGGTGTCGACGGAGGTGTCGTCGTCGCCAGGGGTCGCGGGGCTTCGGTCACGGCCACAGCATTGGTCCGTGGGTTGGGTGCCACTGGGGCGGTCGGTCGGCCGGGTCTCTGCGGAACTAACGGCGTCGGCGCATTGGTGCTGACCAGGGCGGTGGGCGGAGTCGCCGGGGTTTCCCACTGGCGGACCAACTCCTGCACGGCGGCGCTTTGAGGGGCGCTCGGGTTGACCGCGAGCCAGCGGCGATATTGGGCCGCCGCGGACCGTCGATCCCCTTGAAGCTGATGGGAAACACCCAGGTTGTAGAGAGGCGTGGTGGCCGCCGGGTTGAGGCTGAGAGCGTATTGGAAACAATTGACCGCATCCTTGAAACGCCGTTTTCGCAGACTCAGCAAGCCCCGGCTATTCCAACCGTCGGCACTAATGGCCCCAGTTGGTTGGATGGAGGCGAAGGAACGCTCAGCATCGTCCCAACGACCGGACTGAAACTGCAATTGGGCGAGAACTTCCCAGACGGCGGCATCTGTGGGGTGGGCCACCAAGTAGGCCCTCAAGCCCTTCTCCGCTTCCAGCAGTTCACCTCGTTCGAGGTGGGTAATGGCCAAATTGTAGGTGGCCTCGATCCGGTTACGGTCGACCTCTAGCGCTCGCAAATAGGCTCGCCGGGCCTCGTTGGTCTTGCCGCTGGCGTGGTAGGCAAGCCCCAGATGATTGAGAGCCGGGGCATTTTGCGGAAGATCCAAGGCGGCCCGCTCCAGCAATGGTATGGCCTCGGTTGACTTGCCGATTTGGAGCAGACGGTCTCCCTCGATCAACGCCCGTTCTCCCGAGGGGCTGCATCCGCCCAGAAACAGGCTCAATGTGACCATCGAAGCCTTGCCGAGGGAAACGGGTGAGGGGAGTCGTTTCGTGTTCCCGTGGGCATTCATCCGTGGTGCTGGTGCTGGAAGGGGAACGATTTTTGGCGGGTGAGGCGTGTTCGGCGTGAGCCGTGACGTCGATCGTGGTGGGCGCGACAGGACTTGAACCTGCACAGCTTTCGCCAATGGATCCTAAGTCCATCGTGTCTGCCAATTCCACCACGCGCCCAACGCCGACGTCAGCACTCCGTTGCAGGAGTGCGTTCCCCATTGCTATGCCGCCAGCCGTGTTTTGGCAAACACAGGCTCTGGCCTAAATCACTATTTCTTGAGGAGCGCGTACTCCATGGAGTCCACCAGCGCCTCCAGCGAAGCGGTGATGATATTCTCGCTCACGCCCACAGTGCCCCACTCGCGTTTGCCATCGGTGCTCTGGATGAGCACGCGCGTTTTGGCTCCGGTTCCGGCGACGCCGTCGAGGATCCGAACCTTGTAATCGGTCAGGGTCAGCGCCCGGATTTTTGGGAACGACTTGGCCAGCGCCGAGCGCAAAGCCCCATCCAGGGCATTCACCGGGCCGTCACCTTCGGCCACCGTGTGATGGACTTGATTGCCCACCCGCACCTTGACGGTGGCTTCACACACCGACTGCGGACCGTTGGCCCGCATCGAGACATGGTAGCCATCGACGGTGAAGAGCAGCTCGGGGTTGTTATCGAGCACCCCGCGGATGAGCAGCGCCAGGGAGGCCTCGGCCGCCTCGTATTCGTACCCGGCGTTTTCCCGGTCCTTGATCTTGGAGGTGATGGCCTGGGTCTCCGGTTGGCTCGCGGTCAGCTTGAAGCCCAGCTCGGCGGCCTTCACCAAGATGTTGGTTCGGCCAGACATGTCACTGACGAGCACGCGGCGGTGATTACCCACCGACTCTGGGGTGATGTGCTCGTAGCTGCGAGCCACGCGCTCGATGGCATGCACGTGGATGCCGCCCTTGTGAGCGAAGGCGGTTTGCCCGATCCATGGTTGGCGCGGGTCATGGCGCATGTTGGCCACGCCGTCCACAAATTCGGACAACTCCTTGAGCTTGGGTAGTGACTTGGCCGGCACACCCCGGAATCCCATTTTGAACTGCACGATGGGGATCACGCTGGTGAGGTTGCAATTACCGGTGCGCTCGCCGTAGCCGTTGATCACACCCTGAATTTGGGTCGCTCCTGCCTCGAGGGCAGCGATGCCATTTGCCACGCCCAGTCCACAGTCGTTGTGGGTGTGAATGCCCAGGGGAGTATTGAGCTTGCCCTTAGCAAAGGCGGTGATGCGCGCGATTTCCGACGGCAGACATCCGCCGTTGGTATCGCACAGGCAGATGATATCGGCACCGGCCTGCTCGGCCGCCTGCCACGTGGCCAGCGCGTACTCGGGCTCATCCTTGAAGCCGTCGAAGCTGTGCTCGGCGTCGTACACCACGGTTTTTCCGTGGTCTTTCAGGAAGCGGATCGTGTCGCCGATCATGCCGATGTTCTCGTCGGGCTTGGCCCGGAGCACCTCGGTCACGTGCAGCAGCCACGTCTTGCCTACGATAGTGATCACCGGCGTCTCGGCATCCAGCAGCATGCGGATTTGCTCATCGTTCTCGACGGCCACGCCCTTGCGTCGGGTGAAGCCGAAGCTGGCGATGCGAGCGTTCTTCCACTTGCGGCGCGCGGCCTGCTTGAAGAACTCCAGGTCCTTCGGATTGGAGCCCGGCCAGCCGCCCTCGATGTAATGAACCCCGAACTGATCGAGCCGCTCCGCGATCCGCAGCTTGTCGGAGAGCGAGAAATTGATGCCCTCGCCCTGGGAACCATCCCGGAGCGTGGTGTCGTAGATTTCGATCTGCTTTGGCTTCATGAATGAGATCTCTGTCGTGGTGTCGTGGAGTACGGCGTGAGGGGAATATCAAAAAACCCCGTTCCGGCATGCGGAACGGGGCTTCTTCCCAGGCGTTCAACAGTACCGGCTCTCGGATCGTCCCGGAATCTTCCGGATTCCGATCTGCTCGATCTGCCCGATCAATCCGATTGCCTGAATGGAGAGGTTGAAACGCATGGCACTTCGACCCTCAACAAATGCCAGACCCCGCCCCGCCACGCAAGGCGCGGATTTCGAGGAAGGCGCTGGCTGGTACGGCTTGCGGTCCAGGTTGGAACTCGGATTGCGGGAGCGGAGGTCCGAGACGGGGTTGGGTCGGCCGCCCGAGTCCTGGTCTTGGCGGAGAACCCGCGTGCCGTGCGCCGAACAGTGAACCCGAATCGGGACCGCGACGAGCCGGAGATGCTGGAGGTGCCGGAGATGCTGGCGATGTTGGAGGTGCTGAAGGTGCTGAAGGTGCTGAAGGTGCTGAAGGTGCTGAAGGTGCTGAAGGTGCTGGAGCGCCATAGATCCCAGACGGGGACGGTCTTGGCCAGCAGTCCTGGTCCCACATTGTTTCGTTCCGGCGCGCTACCGGTGAAGGGGTTTGAGTTGGTGGTTAGGAAGCGCCGTCTGTGCGGCGACCTGAGTCCCGAGTCGGCCTTGGCGATTCTGCAAAAGAACCCGGCCCGACGCGGTCTGGACCCACGACCAGACCCATGCCATCACCTCAATTTTCGGACCCTACGACGGCACAAACTTTCTGGAAGGCCACTACCTGAAGGCTCAGGAGAACTCCGTCGGTCACCTATGAGTGTTCAAAAATCATCAATTCTATAAAAAATTAGATCCGAAAAATGGCAGAATGACGCAAAATTATTCGCAAAAAAGGCCAACATCCTAGTCACTCGAATCGAATTGCACGAAAATGATGCCCAAAAACTTAAAAACGTTGACTAATCCGAATACCGAGTTTAGAAATCAATGATCGACCGATGAAAAAGCTGACCCAACCATGGAAGCTGCGCCGAAGTTTCGGCAGTCAGCCCGTTGGGAATGTTGATGGCCCGAGGTGGCCCGAAGCAGGCATCGCCACCCGGGTGATCCCCGCCCAATCCTCGCGCTGGACCTTTCGCGGGCCGAGTGACGCCGACCTGCCGACTCTGGTCGTGGATGTCCATAGGTGTGCCAACCCGCACACCCTCGTCCGGCGTAACTCCGGCGTTACCTCCACCTTCAACAGGAATGTCGAGGAGCTTGCCTCAAGCCGAGCATCGAGAACACGCAAGCTCTCTCAAGGTCCAGCAATTGTTCGGACGTCTTCTTCGGTAATACCGCGCGGCACAATCTTCCTCAATTCTCTCTTCCCCACTGGGGACAGCGAGGAACACTTTCGCTTGCATTTTCATCAACGGAGTCGTTGCCGCAGATTCATAAGATAGTTTAATTTCACAAAACACGTTCCTTGCCCAGCAATTAATCGAATTCAGCTCGAATCAAAAATAACGATATGAAGCCCAAGTCAAACATAAGCACCTGCCGCTACAGTGGAGTCGCAATATTATCAACATTGAAAGCAATGTTGTTGGTTCTAATTTTACTTAAAACCGAAAGTAACGTCGAAGGTTCAAGTGGAGCAGCCGGCGCGGTTGCGGGGGCGGCAGAAGCGTTCACTGGAATTGTTAATGGGCTTAGAGGTCAATTAGAGGTTAATGGTGATATATCTAAATACACTCGATCAATAACCACAAATTACAAGGGTGTAAAAATAGAGCAAACATGGTACGCTGAACAAGGTAGAAAATTAGGAGACTGGCGCTATTTATACACATGCGAAAGCGCTCAATTTACCGACCAGACATTAATGACAAGCATCAAGCCATTTGAAATATCTGAAAACGGATCCCGTTACGGGGACGTACCGCTTGAAGTTCGTAATTTCAGTTGCACCTACAATTATCCTCAACAAGACGGGGGTAGGCAGTTGTATTCATTCGACAACCAAACTGAATTTCAAGTGAGAGTTAATTCCAAATACATAGCTACTCCGTGGTTAGGCGGCGGTAGAGAGAGGGTCTCGGTACTTCTCCTTAATTGGACACCGGAACGATCAAACTGTGATCCCGTTATGGGGTTCCCTATTATATATCGATCCTTTGGAGGTGAAATCCCTGTAAATGGATTTGGGTACATCACGGTTAGGTCTTACAAGGCGGATGGAAACTGGATCAACCTAAGCTCTGGAGATGGAGCTGGGTTTGGTTTCAATTGATGATTCGTTATCATTTGATGATGAAAAAGACACCCGCCCTCTGGATTGGCAGCTTCCTTCTGATTGTTACGGTGGCGGTTTGGCGGTTCCTTCCACCTGCGGACCGATCGATCTTAGGACCCGATCGAACTCCGGCAACCGGACCTGATGTTGCGCGCGCGGTGGCGCCCAAGCCAACCCAGAGGATCCAGCCTAACAAACGCGTTACCCTGTGGGGGCGAATGGCCGGGGACGGGCCGATGCTCATCAGCGAGGAATCCGACTCGGGCATGATCACTAACACTTATCAGGTGTCACCCACCCAATTCATCGTCCGGGTCGTGAGTCCCGATCCCATGGATCAACGCTTGGGCTCCTTGGACTACGAAACGGTGGCCAAGGTGGATTTCGAGCGCCATGTCGCGACGGAAACCAATCTCCTTGAAATCAAAGCGATCCTCGAAGACTTCCCAACGGCCATCGCCTCCCAGAGGCTTTACAGTGGCATCCGAGAGGCCTACGCGACTCGCGCTCGAATGCGGCAACTCCGCGACGAGGGGTACAAGAACTCCGATCGGGTCAGCCAACTCGAAAACCAACGCCTTAACTCACAACTGTTGGACGATGCTCAGCGCCAGCAGCTCGAAGAGGAGGCAATCAAGCTGTCCTCGGAAGGGAGCACAATGATCGATTTGGATTACCGGGATGCAGGGGAACGCCTCAAGCAACGGCTGACTCGACTTTATGGCGAGTTGCCGAAGGCGGTGCACCAACGATTGATGTCAATCGAAATCTATGAGCCGGCTGAACCCTTGCAAGCACCATGAACCAACGCTCACCCTCCTCGCCGATCCACCAGCCTCCCGAACCGAACATTCCTGGCGCCAGGCATCGGACGCTGTGGATGCTCCTCTTCTTCGTGGCGCTGTTGGGCTTCTTCTGGTGGTTGCCTCGGAGAAACCCGAGCGCGAGTCCCGCGGCCGCCCTGCCGCTGACCGACTCCCCGTCGAACCACCCCTCAAACCCTCGGACCGGAGGGCCATCAGGTTCTACGAGCCGCTTTGGCCAAGCTACGGGGCTCCAACCCGCCCGGAAGATTGACGACGAAATCGCTCGTATCCTGCGGGGCGAAACCATCACCAACGTCTACACCCTTTCCTCCAACACAACCATGGTGGCAGTAGGCCAATTTCCTCCGTTCTTCCGCAAGTTCGGCACCGAGGAATTCGAGACGTTGGCCAAAGCTGCCTGTGAGAAAGAATTCAAGGCGGATCCCATCGCGGCGGAATATCTGGAAATCCTCGAAGAGCATCCCGCTGCCAGGGATAGTGGAATGATTTATAGTGGTGTTTACGTTATGTACATCTCAAGTGAAGATGTTCATGGCCGTCGCTACGACCAAGGGCAAATCCTGTTGAACACGCAACGAAAGTTGGATGAGGCCCAAGAGATCTCCGATCCAGAGCTCCGGGCGGAGGAACTCCGATCAATCCGATGGTTTGCTGATAGGAAAATCGCCATGGAAAGGTTGAAGCAACAGGCCGGAATCGACCGAACGAGACGGTTGTTGGAGTACCTCTATGGAGATCTTCCGAAAGCGGTTTTTCAACGATTGTTGTCGATTGAGCCAGCTAGGTACCCAGATGCCCTTCCTAATCCATGAAGGGTTCAATGGGTCCCCCGTGAAGGGGTCGTGAAGGGGGCAGTTCTTGATACTTAAACGTAAACGGGTCAGTAAACGGGTCAGTTCTTGATATTGGTTACTCCTCACTCAGCTTCCTCCGGCGATACAAGACAAGAGATGGTTCAGATAACCCCGCGTACCCATCGCCAGACGATCGGCGATCCACCCCACCGTCATCGTCGTCTCCGCCCGCAAGTGCGCCGCCTCCGGTTTCCAATCCGGACGGGGCTTCGTCTTGCCGGATGCGATGGGACAGGTCCACGAGAAGACCTACCGCGAACTCGTCACTAGGCTCGTCATTAAAGATGGGAAGACGGATTGACGGGAATCCGTCTTTCTATATTTTAAATCCATGAAAACGACCATAGACATCCCGGAAGCGCTTTACAAAAAAGTTAAAATACGTGCCATTGAATGCGGCCAGACCCTCAGACAAATCGTTCTGACGTCCTTGGAAAAAAATCTGACTGATCCGGCCACGGCCACGGCTACTGTTCCTTATTTCGCTCGGCGTAAGCTGACGCCGGAGTTCGCCGCTGCGGAAGAATCTGGTCTAAATAAGCTGACGCCAGGCACCGGCTCAATCGACGACATCATCGCAGACATCAAGGATGACGTCTTTCTATGATTTACTGCGACACCAGCTATCTGGTGCGGCTTTACCTTGCTGAGCCCGGTCACGAAGCGGTTCGTGAGCTTTGCTATAAGGATCAAGTTGCATCCGCAGGGCACGCATTGGTGGAGGTTCCTGCAGCATTACATCGAGCTTTTCGGGAGGGGCGGCTAGCCTCGGCCATCTTTCAAGCTTGTGTGGAGCAGTTTCAAAATGACTGCGCCGCCGAGGCATATCTTTGGCTCCCAGCTGAAGCGGCTCTCGTCGCTTCGATGGCTGGACGGTATGCCAAACTTCCGCAAACCGCCTTCCTCCGCGCCGCCGACGCCCTCCACCTTGCATGTGCGGCTGAGCACGGTTTTACCGAGGTTTATTCCAACGACCGCCACTTCCTCGCCGCCGCTCCGTTTTTTGGTCTAAAGGGAATCAATATCATCACCTCCTGAACACAATGCCCACCCAAGCACCCGCCATCTTCTCGCCAGAGAAAAGGGTCAAGAAAAAGGGTCAGTTCTTGATATTGTCTACTCCCCGCCCAGCTTCCTTCGGCGATACAAGAGATGGTTCAGATAACCGCGCGTGCCCATCACCAGACGCTCAGCGATCCACCCCACCGTCATCGTTGTCTCCGCCCGCAGGCGCGCCGCCAAAGCCACCTTCACTGAATCGCCCTTGGGCCGAGTTTTGAGATCAGCTTCCTGCCACCGCCCCAGCTTCAACTCCTCCGCGATGATTAACTAGGCCAGCGCCTCCGCCGTCTCCGCGCGCTACTCGCCTTAATGCTCCGCACCCATCCGCTCACTCATCTGCGTCAGCATACTCGACCCTCAACTTGCGGGCCATGACTGGACAGTGGCTTCGGCCGCTTTATGTATCAATATCAAGAACTGACCCCTTGCCCGCTTGACCCCTTGCCCGCTCGTAATGCTCCGCCCCCATCCGCTCGCTCATCTGCGCCAGCATACTCGACCCTCAACTTGCAGGCCATGACTGGACAGTGGCTTCGGCCGCTTTATGTATCAATATTAAGAACTGACCCCTTGACTTGACCCCTTGACTCGGATGCGGCCGAAACCGGGGGTGAGGGCGGTTGATCCGCTGAGCTCATTTTCACTGCGCCTCAGCGGGCTCGCATGGGCCACCCGATCCCACCTTTTGCCCCACACCTCACCAGCCCTTGCGGTAGGCGAGGATGAGGAAGGTGATGAAGGCGGCGGCGAAGGCCACCAGGGCGAGGATCAGCAGGGCTTTCAGCACCTTGAAGCCGAGCTTCAGGAAGAGCAGCACCAACGCCAAGACCACCGCAGCAGCCACCGCGATGGCGATCCATTGCGCGGTGCTCAGGGCGGGGAGCATGGCGGGCGGTGGTTGAGTCTGGCTGGCCGTTAGGCCGTCAGATCGTCAGATCGTCGTCGTTGCAGCGGGCGCTGCCGTCGGACAAGCCACGGCCGATTTGCGCAAGAGTTCGGCGCCGTGCCGCAGCATGCGCTCGGTGACTTCCCAGCCTAGGCAGGCGTCGGTGATGCTTAGGCCGTATTTGAGGTCCTTGGGATCCTTCAGCGCTTGAGCGCCTTCGGTCAGGTGGCTCTCGACCATCACGCCGATGAGCGGCTTGCATCCCTCGGCGCGCTGGGCGATGAGGTTCATCCACACGTCTTCCTGACGGGCATGCTGCTTGCCAGAATTGGCATGGCTGCAATCGACCATGAGGGCTTCGGGCAGTTTGGCGGCCTTCAACTGGGCGGCGGCTTCGGCGATGGAGGCCGCGTCGAAATTGGTGCTCGCTCGTCCGCCGCGCAGGACGACATGGCCGTCTTCGTTGCCGGTGGTCCGCACGACGGCGGTGACCCCTTCTTGGTCCATGCCCAGGAAATGATGTGAGTGGCGCGCCGACAGCATGGCGTCGATGGCGATTTGCAGGGAACCGTCGGTACCGTTCTTGAAGCCCACGGGCATCGACAGGCCACTGGCCATTTCGCGGTGGGTTTGGCTCTCGGTGGTCCGGGCTCCGATGGCGGCCCAACTAATGAGGTCTGCCAAATATTGCGGCACCACGGGATCTAGGAATTCGGTGGCAGCCGGCAGACCCAGGTGGTTGACCGCCAGGAGGAGACGCCGTCCGTTTCTTAGGCCGGTGTCGACGTCATAAGAGCCGTCCAAGTGCGGGTCATTGATCAGGCCCTTCCAGCCAATGGTCGTGCGGGGCTTTTCGAAATAAACCCGCATCACGAGGAAAAGCTGGTCTGCGACCTCGGCCGACAGGGCGGCGAGTTTGCGCGCGTATTCCATGGCCGCTTCCGGATCGTGGATGGAGCACGGCCCGATCACCACGAGCAGGCGCGGATCTTCGCCGCGCAAGATGCGCTGCACGGTCAGTCGACCCTGGACCACGGTTTCGTTGGCGCGCTCGTCCATCGGCAGCGCTTCCTTGAGTTCGCGCGGTGCCGGGAGGCGTCGTGTGGCGACGACGCGGAGGTCGTTCGTCTTTTGCATGTCGGGAAAGAGTGTAGGGGTAGAAAACTAAGGTTGGAAGGGCTGCGGTGCGCCGGGCAGCAGCTTGACGTGGGCCTCGGCCCGGAGTCGGTCGCCGTATTCCGGAATCCGTACCTCCATATCGCGTTGGATCATGAGGTCACGAATTTGTTCGGTGACTTCGGCCAGCGGGATGATTCGGGCCGGAACCTCTTCAAGTTTCTTGAACACATGGAAGCCAAACTGGGTGGTGACCACCTGACTGTGCAGGGTGCCGGGCTTGAGGTCCCAGACTGCCTTTTCGAACTCGGGGAACATCTGACCTTTCTGGAAGACGTACTCTCCGCCGCGTTCCCGAGAGGAGGGGTCTTCGCTCACCTGTTTGGCCAGGGTGGCAAAGTTGGTTCCGGCCTGCACTTGGGCCAGGGCTTCTTCGGCCTTCTTCTTTTTGGCTTCGATGACGTCGGCCGGCAGCTTTTCGCGATTTTCTGCGTTGATGGTGGCGAAAAAGATTTGGGCCGCCTTCACCTGATCGGGCTTCTTCCAGCGGGTGTCATCCGAGTCGTAGTAGCCCTGGATTTCGGAATCCGGGATACGGATGCGATTCTTCACCTCTCGGTCGATGATGTTCACCACCAGCGCCTCTTCAAACTTCTCCCTGCGGAAGGATTCTTCGGTGTAGCCGGCCTGCGCCAGAGTTCGAAAGAAGGCGTCGGCGGAAGGGGCGTTCTTGATCATGCCGTCGATGCGGCTCTTGGTTTCAAAAAGAGCGCGGTTGGTGTCGCCCTGATCGGCCCGGCGCAGGACCAGTTGCACAAAGATGAGGGTATCGAGGGTGCGTCCGCGGAGGGCGGTCAGGTCGCGATCCGAGAGAGAGCGGCCTGAGGCGGCGGCCTCAGCGACCGCACGCGATACCTTGGCACTGACGGCGCTGGCGGTGATGCGGAGTCCATCGCCTTCAGCCCAGACAGATTCCCCATTGGTTGAGAGCGTGGAAACCTGGCTGGTGGTGCTGGCCGCAGCCGTGCTGGCCGGGGTGGAAGGGGCTCGAGCGGCCGGTGCCGTGAACGCGTCCAGCGAGTTGGTCAGGACGAGCTTGGGCACGGGACGACCCGTGGCCGAAGGCGGTGTGGAGCTATTTTGCGCCAAGCCTATTGGCAGGAGCCACATCCATAGGGAAGCAATCAACAACCTCATGAAGGAATGAGTCTACCCCCCAGCCTTCGGGAAAACCAGCGTGGAACCCGCCATCCGCGCCCTTCGAACGGTGTCGCCCTGTAACCTCGGGACTTTACGAAAAATTCCCCACGGTCGTCACATCTGTAGAAGCGCTGCAGAACCCAGTTGGGATCAGTGCCTGGGCTCAAAACCGGAATCCCAGTTGGTTCAGCCCGGTTTGCACCTCAGGGCAGGACATGAAGAGGCGCCAGAGCAGGCCGGTGCGGTGGTTTTCCATCATGACCACGATGGGGCCCTGATCGATGGCCAGGTACCAGGGTTTGCACCAGCGGTGATGGAGGCTGAAGCCGTCGTAGAAGCCGTAAGGGCCGTAGATCCAATGGCCGAGTTCGTCGTGGAAATGACGGAGGGCTCGCAGGCTTTCCCTCGGGGTGTAGGGGAAGGATGACAGGGCGGCCGTGGGGGAAATCACTCCCAGGTCTTCGCCCGGGCGGTGCGCCGCGTAGAACCCCACCGAGTATCCAGCGGTCAATCCCCAGCACTGGGGGCCGTAGCCGCGGTAGCCGTGCGGGTTGTCGATGCAGTGCTGCCGGTTGATTCGCGTGTGCTCCACGTTGTGCCGCCAGTAGTCGGCGTAGCGGTCACGGAGTCCGCGTGGGTCGAGGCCGAGGAAGGAATAGTGTGACCAGAAGAGGGGGCCGCCGGACCGGGAATCTCCCTGGTGGTTGAGCTCCAACTGCGGCCCCCGGTTTTTTGGATCGGCGTTGTTTTTAACGCGCCCGCTGCGCGCCCAGCCCTCGTGGTAGGCCGCTGCGGGGATGGGGTGGGTGGGTGATGCCGCGGCCAGCACATAGGCGATCAGGCATTCGTTGTAGCCCTCGATCGGGAAGTTCATGGCCCAGCCCCGGTCGGGTGACCAATGCCAGTAGAGGACGTTCTGTCCGCCGCGTTGGTACCAGTCCCATTCCACGCCGCGCCACAGGCGGTCGATACGTTCGGCCAGGACTTGTTCCGCCGGGGAACCGTTGCGGAAGTATTGGCGCACGCAGAGCAGCCCTTGCACCAGAAAGGCGCTCTCCACCAGGTCGCCGCCATTGTCGTTGCGGCTGAAGGGTTTTACCCGGCCGGTCGGGCCTTCGAGCCAATGGGGCCAGGCACCATGGAAGCGGTCGGCCTTCTCCAAGAAGCCCACGATGCGGGTCAGGCGCTTGGCCCCTTCAGTCCGCGTGATGAAGCCCCGTTCGATGCCCACCAGAAGGGCCATCACGCCGAAGCCCGTGCCTCCGGAAGTGACGATGTGCGCGTCGTGGTCGGGGTAGTCGCCGTCGACGTGGACGCGTTCGCGGGCCGCTCCGGAGTGGGGTTCCGCACCGTCCCAGAAGTAGCGGAAGGTGCGCTGTTGGACTTCGCGCATGAGAGCGCTGTCGCTCAGGCGCTTCGGCGCGATGGGCTCCGTTTCGCGGACCCGCGGGTTTCCGCCAAGTTCCACGCGGGACGGGCTGAGTGTCGACTCCGGGGCTACGCCCACGGCGGGTGGGGTCGCGAGGGTCACGAGGAGGAGGACCCAGAGAGTGGTCGATCGGAGCAGGACGCCTCGGAACATGGCGGGTCGGAGCTATGGAGCGACGGGGTGGGATCGGTGGGCTTTTCTGGATCGAGGGGCTGGTAGGAAAGGGTAGCCAAGAGTCTCAGTGGATCCTGGGGACTCCCGCCGAGGTCCTTCGATCAATGAGCCTTGGTCGAGGCCGGTTGTGACCAGCTGTCCTGGGCTTTCTTGAGCTGCTTAGTGCTGAGACCAAAGGCCTTCAGCACCCCGGTAGCCATCATGCGATTGCCTTCGGGGTTCATGTGGACGCCGTCGCTTGTGAGCAGGTTGCCTTTGTGATCGGGTCCGGCCTTGGTGATGGCGGCCTGCATGTCGGCGTTCAGGTCGGCCAGCCGGCACTTCTTCTTCTTGGCCAAGGCGCGCAGGAAGTCGTTGTAGGCGGCGAGCTTCTGGTTGTTGGAGTTGGGCGCATCCTCGCCGATCATGGTGGACGTCAGGATCATCACCTTCACGCCGGCGGCCTGACACTTCTCCACAATTTCAGTGATGTTCTTTTTGTAAGGTTCCAGGGGGATGCCGTTGGCCCCGTGCCACACGTCGTTGACCCCGCAGCTCAAGGTCATCCAGTCGGGTTTCTTGCTCAGGACGTCGTGATCGAGCCGCTCGAGCATTTGGTTGGACTTGTGACCGCTAATGCCCGCCGGGATGGAACTCACCCGAACGCCGTTGGCCTCGAGGCCTCGAATCACCAGCGTCACATAGCCCTGGGGCTCGACGCCGGCCTGGGTGATCGAATCTCCCATAAAGCCGATCTTCTGACCGTTCTTGAGGGGAATGCTCGCCGCCTCGACGGGTGCGGTGATCACGGTCATCGAAAGCAGTAGGGCCGACATCAATGTGGCGACCGTTCCCGGAACGCCGTGGCAGAATGGAATGTTCATGGAGGGACGCAAGGTGCCCGGGGCCAAGTCAGGGGTCACGACGGTTTTGCTTCGGGCTTTGCCGGAACGATCCCATTGGATCGGTCGCGCTGGCTGCGTCTTCTTCCTCAAAAGCTTCGTTGTTCACTCGTTACGGGCCTCAAGCACGAACCTCAGTGTGGCCCGCGCCTCGCTCTCGCCTCGTCTTAAGAAACAATCCGCCACGCCATCCCTTTCCTCCCAACTGAATCGTTCCGGCTCAGAACATCCGCTCGGTGTTCGGAGTGGCGGAAGGCCAGGGCCAGTCCCGATCTTCGCTGACGCTGTCGTTTTTCCGGTTCCGGGTGCGGTAGACCCCGCCGTCGTCCTTCCCATCCGGACCCACGCTCCAGAGTTCGAAGCGGCCGTCCTCCGTGCGTCGGTAGTGGAAGGGTTGTCCACTCATCCAATCGTCCGGCAGGGCCTTCAACGTCGTCGGCTCCAGGTCGAGCAGCGATTCGGGATAGCGTCCGTGGGCGCGCTGGTGTCGCTCGAGGGCGCAGGCGACGGCTCCCAGTCGCGCCAGGGTGATGACACGCTGGGCACGCTGCGACGCCTTGCCCAGCGAAGGCATGAGTCGGCGGACCAGGAAGTTGCGCGGGGTCGTGTGGGTGCTGAACTCCATCAGGAACCGGTCGGCGACCTCGTCCAAGGCCTGGGCTTCCTTCAGCGCCTGGGATCGATTGTTGGGCTTCATGGCGGTCCGGGCCGAGTCGAGCAGGTTCTGGTAGCCCAGCATCAGTTGGGCCTGGTTTTGTCGGAACCAACCGTCGGGCATCAGGACGGAGATCGCGGTCGAGTACTCCTCTGCTTCGCTGGGCGAGTTGTTTCCGCCCAGGGCGTCCAATTGATGCAACCGGCCGATGCGATCGGCGAGAATGCGCTCGAGTTCGTAGCCGGCGACGTTCCGCTCGCATTCGATGGCCCGGATGAGCCCCGGGGCGTAGTCGCGTCGGGTCAGAACGTCTTGAAACCGGGCCAACTGCTCGTCCGACCACCGATGGTCGATGAGGCCTTCCCAAAGCGCGCGCAGGGCGATGGTATCGCACACGTAGCGCACCAATTGGCTGATTTGGTAGGGGTCCTCGCGCAGGCTGTCCCCCAATCGGAAGGCCAGTACCACATCCGCAGCGGCCTCGGCGGTTTGGCCTTGAGCCAACCGGGCGGCGGAGCGCAGAGCGAGGGATCGGGTCTTCGATCTGATATGCCCCACTGAGTTCAGCACCGCGCTGAAACCCTCCTCGTAATGGTGGGGATACCGGTTGTGCGGGCGATCGGAGGCCGCCTGGAATTCCGCCAGGACGGGATCGAGTTTCGTGAGGGCCTGGAGCACATCGGCCGCGGGGTTTCCCGGGGTTTCTGGGATCGGGTAGGCGACCCACTGGACACCGGAACCATAGGAACCGCGAGCGGGGCGATGGAGGGTGTTGGAAGTCGAGGTGCGGAAGGCGACGGCCCAGGCCGCTAGATCGGTCCGGCCCTCCGGCGTTTTTTCCGGTGGCACTCCCAGTCGATTCTTGGGCGTCGGGACGTTCGGGAGAGACAATTCCCGGGTGACCTCGCTCCAGTTGGTGTCGGCCCATTGGATGGTGCTGTTTCGGCCCGAGGCGTCGGTCGTCCGGGTGTAGTGGAAATGGCTCCAGAACGGCGTGGCGAAGAAGTTCTCCTCGTCGCGGACCGGGGCCGGGATGATGCAGGCCAACTCCAGGCATTCGCCCCGGGCTTTCAGGGTCGCCCGGGTTTGTCGCCACACCAAGGCCCCGCGTGCGTTCTCAATCGCATGGAAGAGGAGCAGGGGAGTCGCCACGAAAACGAGGGCGGCGTAGGCGACGGACGGGAATGCGCCGGTCCAGAGCCTCAACCGGGGCCAGGGCTCCGGTGCCGAGGTCTCTGGGGTGGAGTTCAGGCGTTGGGCCCGGTGATTCCAACAGCGCCTCGAAAGCAGGCTCCACGAGAGTCCGGCCAAGAGCCCGAATTCGGCTGCGGCTCCGGTCATCCAGCCTTGCATGGAGGCCAACAACTCCGAGGTCTCGGCGGAGGCGACGCTGCTCAGGGCCAACCAGAATCCACCCCACGAACCCAACGCTGACAGGCTGGTGCCTGCCGCGGTGACCGTCAGCACGCGGATCCACGAATACCGGGCCACCGGCTGCGGCACCCAGGGCCGGATGAATCCCCAACAAATGGGGCGTTCATTCCAACGGAGCAGGAATTCAGAGAGAGAGAGCATGGGGTTTGGAAAGGCGAAGGGTTGTCGGAGATCGGGAAGAGTGAAAATGGGCCTCAGTGCATCAGGACACTGGGTCCCTTTCGGAGGTCTGGATTCGGGGGTGGTGCAGATCACCCAAGATCGGATGCGAGGGCCCGCTGCGTTGCGAACGCGGGCGCTGAGGACGAGCCCCGTCCTTGGGTTCCGGCGGGCGTTGGGATGGTTGGTTTCGGTCCGTGGTTTCGGTGGGTAATTCCTGGAAGTTGGCCAGCTCTCGCAAGGCTGCACGCTCGGCACGGATCGCAGCCACCTGCTCGGGGCTGAGTCGGATCGAGGGGCCTGACGGACTCTCTAAACCCAAATTGCTCCAGCAAAGCATCGCCAATGCACCGGCCCACAGCAGTCCCAGGGTTCGCCAGACCGCCGCGCTCAAGCCGCTGTCGCCAGAATCCCTGGGGGTCCGCAGCACAGAAGCCTGCGTGCGAGTATCCGTCCGCTGGGCACGGAGAGCGGCGATGAGTTCGGCTGTCACCTCCGGAGGCGCCGCTCGAAGAGAGTGGCGGGCGAGTCGTTGTTCAAATTCGTCTTTCATGGCAGCAGGGAAAAATTAGTGAGAGCGCTGTGGGTTTCAGTTCAGCTGATCGTAGAGCGGGCGCAGCAAGAGGCGCAGTTTCTCCAAGCCGTAGCGGTAGCGGCTGGCCGCGGTGTTGGGGGAGATCTCAAGAGTTTGACCGATGGACTCCAGGGTCATGCCTTCCCAGAGTTTCAGGTGGACCACGGCACGTTGGTCGGGCGGCAACTCGCCGAGGGCGGCGCTCAACGCCTCGGCATAGGCGGCGTCATCGGGGTTGGCCGGAAGGTTGAACAGATCGATGCGTGCCTGCCCCGCCGCCTCATGGGCCCGGTCTCGAGAGTTTCGGCTCCGGAGGTGATCCATAGCCAAGTTGTGAGCCAAGCGAAACAGGAAGGCGCGAGGAACCCGCACCCCAGTCATCCGATCCGGGTGTCGAGCCAGCGAGACGAAGAGTTCTTGGAGAAGATCCCGGGTGTCCGCCTCATTTCGGGTGATGTTTAACAGAAATGGGAACAAGGCCGGCGTATGCAGGCGGCAGAGGTCTTCCAGTTTGGAGGGGTCCCAGTTCACGAGATGGATCGATTCACAAACGACGACGGATCTCGGAGCTTTTTTCGTCTATCGGCAATGGGTTCAAAGATGGGAGCACTCCAAGAATGGCCGTGGATGAAGACCCTGGGCAATGATCTTCGAGGGGGGCAGATAGTGTGTTTGAACCGCTAGAATTGAGGGCTGAATAAAAATAATCCTAAGCTTCGGCATCCAGAATGACGATTGCTCAATGAGCTCAAGGAGGATGGCTCTGTGAAGTGTTACCCATAGTCAAGGAACACCTATGAATAAGACGAAGATGTCGTATGAACGAAAATTTAAACCCGAAGAAATGATAAAAATATCATGAAGCTAGACAAAATGGTTTAATCTTATATATTCTTCAATTAATTGAAACGATTGAAAACAGTCGAACCACAGTCTATGGACCCTGTTCAGAGTCATTGCAGTCGGACACGAGACAAATCTCGGAGATGTCTTGGGCAATCCTGTCTGCGATCGACGCGCGGAGTGTCAATACATGCCTTCACTTTGGTTGAACTCCTGGTCGTCATTGCCATTATAGCAATTTTGGCGGGTTTGCTTTTACCCGGTTTGGCATCGGCTCGATCCAAAGCTGTTTCGGTTCAATGCCTCAACCATTTGCGTCAATGGGGGTTGGGTATCCAGTTGTATGCCACGGATTCGCGAGATGCCATTCCGCGTGATGGAACCGACGGCGGTGGGCAGTACGGTGTCGATACCGGTGCCGTGGAAGGCCCCGGCAGCCCGAGAGATCCTCTGGCTTGGTTTAATGCCTTACCGCCCTACCTGGGACAGCGCACATTCGCGGGGTATGCAACCAACTCGACCACGACTGATCCGAAGGAGTTGTGGCCTTTTCCTGGCAAACAGGGAGCGATTTTCCATTGTGCCGGAGCGAGGGCCGCCGGCGGAGATGCTTTCATGAAGGGAGGAGCCTTTGGCGTCTTTAGCTATGGAATGAACCTCGACCTCAAATTGCAGTCTTCCATTCGTAACGGGGTTCAAGGCAACAGCTACGAGTACCCGATGATGCCGCCGATGAGTGCCGTGGCTGCTCCCTCGGCGACCGTGTCGTTGCTCGACCAGGCTTTCAGTCCCACGCTGGAGCCGTGCACTCCGGATCCGACGCGGAATGGGGTGTTTCCGGCGGCCCGCAGTGAGCGTTTGTCATTGCGTCACGGTTTGGGGACTCGAGGAGGGGCCAATCTTGCGTTCTTGGACGGTCATGCCCAGTTCTTCCGTCGCAGTTATCTGCTAAGCCCGACCCCCGGTCGCGAGGAGAAATTCCTCAGCGATGTGATCTGGAATCCCAACCGCGAGCGTTACTAATCCCTGCGGGACTTCAGTGGAAGCGAGTTTCTTCCGAAAAGGGAGGGGAGGGCTTCGGTCAGAAAAAGCGGTTCGAGTCCGGGTTTTTAGAGCCATCGGGCTTTCAAAAAGGCGCACGCTCCAGCAAGGCGGGGTAATAACTGTCAAAAATATATTTATATCGAAGACTTGGATTTGGATGGGTGTAATGACTGACCCAAGGCATCTTTTTGATCAATAGATCGGCTTGGATTTTACAATTGTCACCGTCAATGAACCCCCGTTTTCCTGCTATGGGTCGAGTTTTTCATCTGGGTAGGGCTTATGACCACACGCGGTCTATTCTAATCCTGTGCGCGCTGATCTTTGGTGGCGTGTGTGGAAGGGTTCACGCGATCGATGACATTCCTGAAGGGGGACTTCGTTGGGTTCAGGGCTATGACGGAAATCAACCCACGGCCGGTTTTCGCGTTGATGGCCGGCTTCGGATCGAAGCCCCGGACGAGCCTCAGTCTGTGGGGATCCATTTGAGTTCAGGGCGAATTGACGTGGGCACCACCGGAGAGATTCTCGTGCAATACGGCCCGGGTGGTTCCCGGTTCATCAACGGCGATCTGGTGAACGAAGGGTTGGTTTCCCTCAAGTCAGTGCTCCTCTTTGGCCGGGATGGGGCCGAGTGGGTCAACCGGGGTGTCATCGAGGCCGCTAATTACATGGGGCTGGCGATCACCGGCAAGGGGGCTCGTTTCCGCCAGGTTTCCGGGGATATTCGTGTGGCCGGACCCTCGAGCCGGTTTGAATTCTATAACCAAAGCCGTTTCATTTACGAGGGCGGCCACGTGTTTGCCCGCCCCCTGTTGATCGCAGCCTCGGCGGAGGTGGCTTCCGAGACCACCCAGGAACTAGCTCTCCGGTTTGCGGCCCAAGGATCGTCTCTTGAGGGGCGTTTTCCGGGCGACTTGTCCATCGTCGTGGCCTCAGACGATACCTTTGGTCCCAGCAGCTTGCTTCTCAACACGGTGACCCCGATTGAGGGGTTGATCGAGTTGGTTGCCGCCTTCGGAAACCCTGGAGCTTTGCTGCAATTGCCCGAATCGGGAATAACGCTCGCGCCGCGGGGTATTTTGCGGGTGAAGCCCGGAGCGGGCCTCTCTGAGATTCGCGGACCCTTGGCCGTAGAGGGGTTGCTCGACGTCCAAGGGTCCGCCCGATGGGCCACTTCGGGGGAAGCACTCACCAATCGGGGCAAGATCCGCCTGCCATTTGGTGGGCGGCTCCAAGTCTCTGCGCCGTTGGTCCAGACGGCAGGTATACTCCAGGTCGAAGGCGGCGAATTGGTATTGTCCCAGGGGCTGAGTCTCGAGGGCGGAACCTTGATCGCGGCGGGTATTTTATCGGGCCACCTCACCAATGGTGCTCTGGCGGTGGTTGATCAAGAGCAGCCGGGGCGAGTTCGCGGAGAATGGACCCAGACCTCTCAAGGGACCCTTCAAGTACGGGTTCGCGAAACCACCGTCGCGGCCGAGACGGCTTTGCAGGTGACAGGCCCATTGAACTTGCGCGGCACCCTGGAAGTCGTCTTGGCAGACGGTGCCCGGCTTTCCCGCGGGGCGGTATTGAGGCTGGTTAAAGCTGATAGCCTCAACGGTTGGTTTGAACGGCTTGTTCTGCCTCCGCTCGAGGCTGGGTTGCACTGGCAGGTGGTGCCTTCCGAGGACGAAGTTTGCTTGAGTGTTCGAGACACGCCTCCGCCGGTGCTCATCGAGTGGGTGCAGCGCGCCTCGGGCGACCGTGTCCGAGTCAGCGGTCCCTGGAGTCTGGAGACCAAAGCGGTCCTTCGGATCTCCCACGATCTGAGGAGCTGGACGACCGTCGAGCGCCGGAGTCCTTTTGCGGGTATGACGTGGTTCCCGGTGCCCAAGGCCGACGAACCCGGTGCCGATGGTCTGACGGTGTATCAGGCGATCCTCAGCCCTGTGAGTTCTCCGGACTGACCTTCATTGGTTGGCGGCGGCCGCTTTGAAACAATCCCCCGGCAATGCCATCGCTGGGCAATTCCAATACCCTCGATTCAGGTGCTTCTTGGGCGGGGGATAATCCATGACGGTCGTGATTTGACCCCGGGGAGTCGTTGGCAGCACATTGTGCGGCACATGACGGCATTGGAATCGGAGATCTTGGAGGCGTTGGTTCGCTTGGAGAATGTGGCTACCGCGGGAACGACGGGCCAACCGGAAAGTGTGCTGCCCATCGTGAAGCGTTTGAGTGAACTCACCCACGCGTTGCCTCCGGGAACCTCGCCCGACTTGCTGCATTACCTCCACAAGCGCAGCTATGAGAAGGCCCGCTTCTGGCTCCAGGGGCGCGATGCGGAGAATGCTCAAGGCAATTGCGGTCACGTCTGAGGTTGAGCTGTTTTTGTGAATCCTTCCGACACCATCGCAGCCGTGGCGACCCCTCCAGGGACCGGAGGACTGGCCGTCCTGCGCCTCTCGGGCAGGGAGGCTTTGAGCGTGGCCGACCGATGTCTGAGGTCCGCCAGCGGTCGATTGCCCTCCTCGTTCACGCCGCGGATGGCCATTCTCGGTGAAGTCCACCGCCAGGGAATACGAGTAGATGAAGCCGTGCTCACGGTCTTTCGGGGTGCCAAGTCTTTCACGGGCGAGGACACGGTGGAGGTCGCCTGCCATGGCGGAATCCTTCTGACTCGTCGTGTCTTGGAGACCGTGTTGGCCGCAGGTGCTCGCCCGGCCGAGCCGGGGGAGTTTACCGCCAGGGCCTTCCTCAATGGACGCATGGATCTCGCTCAGGCCGAGGCGGTCGCCGACCTAATCCACGCCCAGACCGACCGCGCCCTGGGCACCGCCCGTGCGCAATTGGCCGGAGCGTTGTCGCGCCGCATCGAAGTTTTGCGCGATTCCCTCATGGGCGTCCTCGCGCATATCGAGGCCCATATCGATTTTCCGGATGAAGACATCTCCCCGGACACGACCGCTGTACTGACGGCGAAGCTCCGATCGGCACTGGATGGAATCGACGCGTTGTTGCGCACGGCGCGCGAGGGACGTTTCTTGCGGCAGGGGGTTCGCACGGCCTTGGTAGGGCGACCCAATGCGGGCAAATCGTCGTTGCTCAATCGCCTGTTGGGACACGAGCGAGCGATCGTTTCTCCGGTGGCTGGAACAACCCGGGACACTTTGGAAGAAGTGGCTCAGGTTCGGGGCATTCCGCTGGTCCTGGTGGATACCGCTGGCCTTCGGGAATCGGAGGATGCGGTGGAACGGGAGGGGATCCGGCGAAGTCGCGAGGCGGCCGCGGAGGCGGAGTTGATCTTGCACATCGTCGACGCGTCGGTGCCGTGGTCCATCGAGGAGGACGCACTGGTGGCGGCGTGGGCGGGCAAAGGCCGCATTTGCGTTTCCAACAAATGCGACCTGCCTGGGGCGCAGGTTCACCCGGGCTCGGTCCCGGTGAGTTGCCGGACCGGAGTCGGCTTGGACGACCTGGAGCGGGCCATCGAAGAACAATTGATCTCCAAGAGTATCGGCGGTAGCGGAGACGATGGAGTGGCCATTGGAGTCCGCCATCAGCGCGTGCTGGAGCGGGCTCGGGAGGCGGTCCTCCAGACGTGTTCGGGGCTGGAGAGCCAGCAAACCCTGGAGTTGGTGGCCTTTGAACTGAGGGTGGCCCTAACGGCCTTAGGAGAGGTGGTCGGCAAGACCTCCGTCGACGATTTGCTGGACTCCATCTTCAGCCAGTTTTGCCTCGGCAAGTGAGTCGTCAGCGCAGGGCGTCGATGAAATGGGTCGGTGGGCTGGACAAGGTTTGTCCGCCTCCCGACAAAGGGGGGCGAGCCCTAAAAATCGAGTTCAGGGAGTTTATGTCCAGCGAACCCCGTCGGCAGATCTTCCAGTGGCAATGATCGCTGGTTCCAAAAAAGTTCCAGACCGGGCGCAAAACACCGACCCATTATTATGCACTCCGTCCTGAACCACTCCCTCGTCCTCGATTTCCCCCAGTTCAAGGAAACCATTCATGCGCTGAAATTGAGCAACGCCCACTTCAAGCACCTGCTGGACCGATACCAAACAGTGGACAATGAAATTGTTCGGATTGAAACCGAGTTGGAGCCGGCTTCGGACGCGCGGACACAGCAGTTGAAGCACAGTCGCTTGCAGCTCAAAGATGAGTTGATTGGGTTGATCTCATCCGTCCGGCAGATGCGTCGGTTGGTTATGGGCTGAATGGGGTGGTATAAGTGCCGGGGCAATTCAGGCTTCAATCTGAGGCTTTGAATAGTGCCCCGGATGATCAGTGGATCTGGGTCCCTGGATGGGGTTTACCAAAGCTCGAGGGCGACGGTGTGCTGAAAGCGGGGCCTCTTGTCGGTATAAGAGGCCGATCTTGGATTCAGCGCGCCGTCGCCTCTGTCGTTTCCGGGCGACGCGTGTCGGCAAATTCCCAAGAGTGATGAGGAAACGACGAACGCAGTTTATCCGGATGGACGAGGGTTTGTTTGAGAGAGTTGGCTTAAACCTCAGACCTTGAACCTAAGGCCCTGTACGGCGACTATTCGCAAACAGAACCCCACCAGATGGAATCACGGCATCCAGCCAACACATCGCCGACAGTGCTCGGGACTCAGGACCTATTGGCAACGATTGACTCGGTGATCGCTGCCAATCGCTCCGTGGCTGGAGCCTTGCTCCCGATGCTGCACGGGATCCAGGACCTCCTGGGTTATGTTCCCAGCACCGCGGTGCCCCGGCTCGCCGATGCCCTAAACCTGTCGCAGGCAGAGGTTCATGGCGTGCTGAGTTTCTATCACGACTTCCGCACCGTGCCGCCCGGTCGCCACATCTTGCGCCTCTGTCGGGCTGAGGCCTGCCAAGCCATGGGTTGTGACGCCCTGGAAACCCACCTTCAAAAACGGCACGGCCTGACTTTCCATGAAACGTCCACCGATGGCGCCGTCACGTTGGAACCCGTCTATTGTCTGGGAAATTGCGCCTGTGCTCCTTCTGTGCTGGTCGATGGTGAAGTTCGAGGGCGTGTGACCTCAGAAAAGCTGGATCGCTGGATCCAGGAGTTACGAACGACCGCTGGAGGAAATCCATGAGTGTCACCGTCTACGTCCCCAACGATTCGGCCGCGATTGGCCTCGGTGCCAACGCCACGGCGCAGGCCATCTCCAGGATCGCCGCCGAACGCGGCATTTCCATCCGCCTGATTCGCAATGGCTCGCGCGGCCTGTTTTGGCTCGAACCCTTCGTTGAAGTCGTCACCACCGAGGGGCGCATCGGCTACGGACCGGTCGAAGCGCACGATGTCCCGTCTCTGTTCGATGCCCAGTTCCTTCAGGGGGGCTCTCATCGTTTGCGACTCGGTGCCCCCGAATCCATTCCCTATCTCGCCGGACAGGAGCGGCTCACCTTTAGCCGCGTTGGCATCATCGATCCTCTCAGCATCTCCGACTACGAAGCCCACGGCGGGGGACGTGGGTTGCGTGCGGCACTTCAGGCTGAACCCGGAGATCTCGTCGAAGAGATTTCCCAGTCTGGCCTGCGCGGGCGCGGCGGCGCGGCGTTTCCGGCCGGCATCAAGTGGAAGACCGTTCTCAATGCCCGCGCCGAGCAGAAGTACATCGTGTGCAACGCCGACGAAGGCGATTCGGGCACCTTCTCGGATCGGATGATCCTTGAGGGAGACCCCTTCGTGCTCATCGAAGGCATGGTCATTGCCGGCCTGGCTGTCGGAGCCACCGAAGGCTACATCTATCTGCGCTCCGAGTATCCGCACGCCTTGAGCATTTTGCTCGCCGCCATCCAGAACGCCCACGAGGCCGGATATCTGGGATCGAACCTTCTGGGCACCGGCAAGCGATTCCAACTGCACGTCCGCCGCGGGGCGGGTGCCTACATTTGCGGTGAGGAAACCGCCATGCTGGAGAGCCTTGAGGGCAAACGCGGCATGGTGCGCCCGAAGCCGCCAATTCCGGCGCTGTCCGGGCTGTGGGGACGGCCTACCCTCATCCATAACGTCATGACCTTGGCTGCCGTGCCGTTGATTCTGGACAAAGGCGGCGCGTTTTACGCCGGCTTCGGTGCCGGTAAATCCCGGGGCACGCTCCCGTTCCAACTGGCAGGCAACATCAAGCGGGGCGGATTGGTCGAGAAGGCCTTCGGCGTCACGTTGCGCGAGATGCTTTATGAGTTCGGCGGAGGTTCGGCCTCCGGTCGGCCCATCCGTGCGGTTCAGGTGGGTGGGCCTTTGGGAGCTTATCTGCCTGAGTCGAAGTTCGACACCACGCTCGATTACGAATCCTTTGCCGCGGCTGAGGCTATGGTCGGCCACGGCGGCATCGTTGTCTTCGACGACACGGTCGACATGGCCAAAATGGCTCGTTATGCCATGGAGTTCTGCGCCATTGAATCCTGCGGAAAATGCACCCCGTGCCGCATTGGAAGCACTCGCGGTGTCGAAGTCATTGACCGCGTGATTCAAGGGAAACAGCGAACCGAAAACCTCACCCTCTTGCGGGACCTGTGTGACACCTTGTCCAACGCATCTCTCTGCGCCATGGGCGGCCTAACGCCCTCGCCAGTGCTCAGTGCTCTGACTCATTTTCCTGAGGACTTTCATCGCGCACCGGCCCTTGCGCCGGGTGGACGCGCTTCCAGAACTATTCGCCGTCATTAACCAGAGAACCTGCTCCCATGTATTCGAACAAAGAACCGGACGCAGGCACACCCGTCCGGGTGTCCGACAAACTCGTCTCTCTTCAAATTGACGGGGTGGAAGTGACGGTCCCTGCTGGCACCTCGGTGATGCGTGCCGCCTTTGATGCCGGAGTGCGCGTCCCAAAACTGTGCGCCACCGATCACCTCGAAGCGTTCGGTTCCTGCCGGCTTTGCCTCGTCGAAATTGAGGGCCGCCGCGGATTTCCCGCTTCGTGCACTACGCCGGCGGAGGCGGGCATGAAAGTGACCACGCAGTCCGATAAACTCGCCAAACTGCGTCGCAACACGATGGAGCTGTACATCAGCGACCATCCGCTCGATTGCCTCACCTGTCCCGCCAACGGGAACTGCGAGCTTCAGGACATGGCGGGTGTCGTCGGTTTGCGCGAAGTGCGCTATGGCACCGAAGGCGAGAACCACCTCGTTGCTACCAAGGACACGTCAAACCCCTATTTCAGTTTCGATCCGACCAAGTGCATCGTTTGTTCCCGCTGCGTGCGTGCGTGTGAAGAGGTTCAAGGCACCTTCGCCCTTACGGTCGATGGACGGGGTTTCCAGTCCAAGATCGCTCCGGGTCCCACCGATTTTCTGGATTCGGAATGCGTGTCGTGCGGTGCCTGTGTCCAAGCCTGTCCCACGGCGACTTTGATGGAAAAATCCATCACGGATCTAGGGCAACCCGATCACTCGGTGGTGACGACGTGCGCCTACTGTGGCGTGGGTTGCTCATTCCGCGCGGAAATGAAGGGCAGCCAGGTGGTGCGCATGGTTCCTAACAAGAATGGGCAGGCCAACCACGGGCACTCCTGCGTCAAAGGCCGTTTTGCCTGGGGTTACGCCACCCATCCGGATCGCCTCAAGCACCCGATGATTCGGGCCAAAATCACTGACCCGTGGCGTGTGGTGTCTTGGGAGGAAGCGCTCACCTATGCCGCCAGCGAATTCCGGCGTATCCAAGAAAAATACGGTCGTGGCTCGATTGGTGGCATCACTTCGTCCCGCTGCTCGAATGAGGAGACGTATCTGGTCCAGAAACTCGTCCGAGCGGCCTTCGGCAACAACAACGTCGATACTTGCGCCCGCGTTTGCCATTCGCCCACGGGCTACGGCCTGAAGGCGACCCTCGGTGAATCGGCCGGCACTCAGAACTTCGATTCTGTCGATGCTGCCGATGTGGTAGTGGTCATCGGTGCCAATCCGACAGATGCCCACCCCGTGTTCGCATCGCGCATGAAACGGCGTTTGCGTGAAGGGGCTCGCTTAATCGTCATCGATCCGCGCCGGATCGACCTCGTTCGCCAGCCGCATGTCGAAGCCGAGTTCCATCTGGCCCTCCGTCCTGGAACGAACGCAGCCATCCTCAACGCCCTGGCGCATGTCATTGTGGAGGAAGGCCTGGCACGGGAAGACTACATCCGGGAACGGTGCGACTTGCCCGAGTTCGAAAAGTGGAAACGATTTATTCTGGAGCCCAAGAACTCTCCAGAAGCCCTTCAAGAAGCCACGGGCGTGCCCGCCGACCAGGTGCGCGGAGCTGCTCGACTGTATGCCACCGGCGGCAATGCAGCCATTTACTACGGCCTGGGCGTCACCGAGCACAGCCAAGGCTCCACCACGGTCATGGCTATCGCCAACCTCGCCATGCTCACCGGCAATGTCGGTCGTCCTGGCGTGGGTGTGAATCCGTTGCGCGGCCAGAACAACGTGCAGGGCAGTTGTGACATGGGTTCATTCCCGCACGAGTTGCCCGGCTATCGGCATGTGTCCGATCTCGCAGTCCGCGAATTGTTCAGCACCTCCTGGGGCGTGCCCATCGACCCTGAACCGGGGCTGCGCATTCCCAACATGTTCGATGCCGCCATCGACGGATCCTTCAAGGGCCTTTATGTGCAGGGCGAAGATATCGCCCAATCGGATCCGGACACCCAACACGTCACGCGGGCCCTGAGTTCGATGGAATGTCTGGTCGTTCAAGACATCTTCCTGAACGAAACTGCCAAATTCGCCCATGTGCTGTTGCCGGGTTCCTCATTCTTGGAGAAGGACGGCACCTTCACGAATGCCGAACGCCGCATCTCGCGCGTGCGGAAGGTAATGCCGCCGCTCGCCGGTTACGCCGATTGGCAGGTCACCGTCGAGCTATCCAAAGCCCTGGGCTATCCCATGCATTATGAGCATCCGTCCCAGATCATGGACGAGATCGCTGCACTGACTCCCACCTTCACTGGCGTGAGCTACGAACGGTTGGAACGCCTCGGCAGCATCCAGTGGCCGTGCAATGCCAAGGCCCCGGAAGGCACGCCCATCATGCACGTCGACGCGTTTGTTCGAGGCAAGGGACGCTTTGTCGTCACGGAGTATGTCCCGACGCCCGAAAGAACTTCCCGCAAGTTCCCGCTCATCCTCACCACTGGCCGCATCTTGAGCCAATACAACGTCGGTGCTCAGACGCGGCGCACTCAGAACGGTGCATGGCATGATGCCGACCGGCTCGAATTGCACCCGCAGGACGCCGAGAATCGCGGTATTCGGGACGGTGACTGGGTCTCCATCCGGAGTCGGGCCGGAGAAACCGCCCTTCGTGCCAAGATCACCGAACGGATGCAGCCGGGTATCGTTTACACCACGTTCCACCACCCGGACTCGGGGGCCAATGTGGTGACCACCGACAACTCGGATTGGGCCACCAATTGCCCGGAATATAAAGTCACAGCGGTCCAAGTGACGCCGACTACGAAACCTTCGGATTGGCAGGAGGATTTCCAACGGTTCAGCGACACTCAAATCGCGTTAATGCCGCAGTGAACCAGGCCTGCGCCGGTTGAGTTCAATCGGACGCACCGCATCCCTTCAAGCACCTCCGAATCCATGGATCCGAACAAACTCGTCAGGATGGCCAATGATATAGCCACGTTCTTTGACGCCGATACGGATCGAGCGGCACGGTTGGCCGGAATCAGCGGCCACATCAAGCGCTTCTGGGATCCGCGAATGCGATTGGCCCTGTTCCGGCACCTGGATCAGGACGCCGGTGCCGGATTAAAGGATTCCGTCATCGAGGCGTTGACGGTGGATCGGGATTCCCTGCTACCCAAGCCGTGACCCGTCTTCGGCTGTCGTGGTTCGCTGGGGACGGGTATTAGCGTTCCTCGGCCTCGAACTCGCACACCACGGGCCGGTGGTCAGAGGCCACACCCCAGTCAGGCAGTGTGGGAAGATAACTTCCTTCGCGGCGCCACTCCCGCGCCATGCCGGTGCTGAGCAGGATGTAGTCGAGGCGGCTGTAGGTGTCTTCTTTGCCGTAAAAATGAGTCCAGCTCACATGACGCGGATCCCAGCGGGGATTCTCAGAGGCTGCCTGATCGCCATTGCGCTCTACCGGGCGGGTGTCGACGAGCGATCGATTGCCGGATCGGCCCAACAGCGCCTTCAGGGCGGGGCTGTCCTTGGTGTCGTTGAAATCCCCGCAGATGAGCACATTGGCTTTGGGTTCTGCGGCGAGCCGGGAATCCACCAAGCGTCGCAAGACCCGCGCTTCCTGCTCGCGCATCTCGGCCTGATCGGCAGAGCCGATGGTGCGCTTAGACTTCAGATGTGCAGTGAATAGCGTGAATCGGTAAGACGGACTGACTTCCAGATCCACTTCCAAGAGCCCGCGGCTCGTTTTGAATCGACGGCCTTCTAGTAGAAAATTTTCTTGGGCATGGGGACGACGAGCGACGATGGGAAAGCGACTCAAGACGGCTACGAAAATATTGGTGTCGTAGCCGGAGACATGTTCCCAGTGGGGCAGGTCTAGGCCGGCCTGACGGAGACGGGACTGGAGTTCCAAGAGGGCGTTGGTGGGGCCGATCTCCTGGATTGCCAAGACATCGGGCCGGAGAGCGGTGAGGGTTTCGGTGACCTTGCGGCGGGCCGCCTCGGGCTTGGGAGCCCGGGTTCCGGAGCGCTCTACGAGGTAATTCTCCACGTTGTAGGTAACAACCTTGAAACGCGGCGTCTCGGCGCTGAGCAGCAACGCCCCGAGAAGGTGGGCTAGGAACAGTCGATAATGATTCATACTTTATACTCTTCGCTCAAAGTCACCGGATTCTTTTTTTGCACGATGATTTCGTGATGATAAGATTAACCGTGTTGACTCAAGAACACTCCGAAACAGTTCCGGCCCTAGTTGCGACGGGAGGCTTAGCCCATCCGAAGACGGATACGATGTCCGACCAGCAAAGCGAGCGCGATCATCGGCAACTGCGCATCGATAAGGTAGGGGTCCGTAACCTGCGCTTTCCAGTTCAGATCCGGGACAAGGCTCACGAGTTGCAGAACACCGTGGCCACCATCGGACTCTTCGTCGACTTGCCCGAGGAGTTCAAGGGAACTCACATGAGTCGGTTTGTCGAGGTGCTCAATTCGCATGGGTCCGTCATTCATGTGGAGAATATCCCAGATATTCTGAAGGCCATGCAGACCCGTCTCCATGCCCATGCAGCCCATTTGGAGATGCGATTTCCGTTCTTCATGACCAAGAAAGCCCCCGTTTCTGGTAAGGAAGGCGTGATGGACTACGAGGTGGGCTTTGATGCTGCCTTGGAAGGGGGAAAACTGGATTTTGTCCTCACCGTCAAAGCCAATGTCACCACGCTGTGCCCGTGTTCGAAGGCCATCAGCCAATATGGGGCCCATAATCAACGCGGTGAGGTCACTGTGCAAATTCGCTCCAGCAAGCTCATCTGGATTGAAGATTTGATTCGCTGGATCGAATCCTGTGGCTCCAGCGAGATGTATTCGCTGCTCAAGCGAGTCGATGAAAAAGCGGTGACCGAGCGGGCCTACGAGAACCCAGTTTTCGTGGAGGATCTCGTCCGCAACTTGGCCCTGCGGCTCAACGAGCATCCGGATATTTTTTGGTATCAGGTGGAGGCCGAGAATCAGGAGAGCATCCATAATCACAACGCCTACGCCTGCATCCGTAAAGCGTGATCAAGCTCTCGCTGAAGGGGGCAAAAAATAGAACCCTTTTGGCGACTTGCCTTCCAAGATTCTATGGGGCCGGTGAAGGGGGCAGTGGGGCGAAAGGGGACTAGTGCGGGGTCAAGGATTGGCCCCTCGATGGCCCTCCCATCAGTCGATAAATAACAGTCTCTAAATAACAAAAACGGCACCGAGTGGTGCCGTTTTTGTTGGGTCAATCGAACCTCAGTCGAGCCTTAGATACTCGAACTTTGAGGGCGACGAACTTTGAGGGCGAACCCCCTGCACCTCTTGAAATTGAGATGTCTGCCCGTTGAATTCGCGATGGGTTCGGCGTTTCTATCTGCTCTCGCCAGTATCAAATTCGTCTTGGAAGAGAAATTTGGATTTTGAGAGAAGGGAGGCAGAGAACTGGGTTGAACTGTTTCGAACGGTCCCGCTGGTTTTTCATCCAAGCAGGGACCCTTCGAATGAATCAAGCCTTGGAAGCCTTGGAAGCCTTGGAAGCGGTAGCTTTCGGAGCGACAGCTTGGGGAGCAGCAGCCTTCGGAGCAGCATCCTGGGGAGCGGCAGTCTTGGCTGTGGTGACCCGATTGAGATGCAACTGCAGGCGGGAAGCCTTACGGCTGGCAGTCTCGCGCTTGAGCACACCACCCTTGGCGGCGCGGGCATAGGCAGAGGTCACCACAGAAAGAGCCGCCTTGGCTTCATCCAACTTGCCGGCGGTTGCGAGCTCCAAAAACTTCTTCTCGAAGGTCTTCACGCTCGACTTGACGGACTGATTGCGAGTGGCCTTGCGGGCGTTGCTACGGACGCGTTTCTCGGCTGACTTCGTATTCGGCATAATCGGTTCCTAGAAAAGACAAAGTTAATAAGGTGTCTCGGCCTGCCTTGTCAACGGGTTGTTTGGGTTGTTTGGCCTCAGATCCTGGAAGGGGGCTCTCCGCTGAAAGAATTGCTAAGAGCGGGGTCACCGATCGGGCACCGTGTCGGGCGTTTTTTTGGCCCATTTGAGGCAAATTGAGAAGGATCTTAGCGTGGCAATCATGGAGCCAGTTGAACCGTTGGACCTACAGAGGTGGGGCGACCCTCACCAGTAACCAGGGCCTCTTGAGGCTCCTCCCAAGGAGTGCACACTGAGTTACCGCCGGCCTCACCATTATTTTGGCGAGCCGACAATTTATCAGGATTTGCCGAAAGTTTGAAAGGTTGCCCAAGGCTGCTGCGAATCCCTACACAGCCACCCGAAGTGGGGTGAGCCAACAACAACAACATCAACAAACAAGTATCGTCATGAAGACCCTCCAAAACTCCATCATCCATCGCCTCGCATTGGCAGCCCTCATCTTGGGCGTGGCCGGTTCAATGGCCGCGGCCGAAGCCACGACTCCTGGGGCTGCTGCCAAAACCGGCGAAACCCGCCGCATGTCCGCCCGCAAATCAACGTATCCGTTCCGCGGTGAGGTGGCCGCTGTGGAAGGAAAAAGCATCGTGCTGGCCAAGAAGTCGGGCACTCGGCCAATCGAGGTATCTGAAGAGAGCCTGATCGAACGCGATGGCGCAGCGGTTCGACTCGACGACGTTAAACCCGGCGATTACCTGCGTGGCATGCTTCAGAAGACCGAGGCCGGCGGTGAGGTCTTGGTCCGAGCCAGTGCGGGTGGCAAGTACGACAAGCCGGTCGCCAAGGCCAGCAAGTCTACCGCGAAGATGGACAAGGCCGAACGCTGAAGTTTTACGGGTGTTTTCGACGGGTCGGTGCCCAGGACTCGGGCGCCGACCCGCTTCTCAAGATGCGGCGCGGTTTGGCGAGGCGGATTCGGCCAGTCGAGCGCGCAGCTCAGAGGCCTCTCGGCCGATGGCCGCGAGTTGTTCTGCCGAAAGTCTGGCCAGATTGCGGACTTGCAAGCTCATGCGGGGATTCTTGGCCATGAGCGCTTTGTGCCGGACCAGGAAGTCCCAATACAACGTGGTGAACGGACAGGCCTTGGGGCCCGTGGCCTGGGCCGGGTCGAAGCGGCAGCCCTGGCAGTAGTTCGACATCCGTTGGATGTATTTTCCGGTGGCGATGTAGGGCTTCGAAGCCATCACGCCCCCGTCTGCATACTGGGACATGCCCAGCGTGTTGGGCAGCTCGACCCATTCCACCGCGTCCACATAGACCGCCAAGTACCAACCGTGGACTTCCTTGGGGTGCACGCCCACCAGCAGCGAAAAAAGCCCCGTGACCATGAGGCGTTGGATGTGGTGCGCGTAGCCCAGGTCGAGCGTTTGGCGGAGCGAGTGGCGCAGGCAGTTGAACTCGGTGTCGCCGGTCCAAAAAAACTGGGGCAGCGGTTGATGAGCTCCCAAGGCGTTCCGCTCGAAGTAGCCCGGCATCGAATGCCAATACACGCCGCGCACATATTCCCGCCATCCGAGAATTTGCCGGAGAAACCCTTCGGCCGCCGGCAGGGGCACTCGCCCGGAGCGGTAGGCGTTTTCGGTCGCGTCCAAGACTGTCCGCGGATGCAGCAGCTTGAGATTGAGCACGGCGCTGAGGCGGGAGTGGTAGAGCCAGGGTTCGCCCACCCACATGGCATCTTGCCAACGACCGAACTCCGGCAGTCGATGCGCAATGAAATCCTCTAAGGTCGACTGGGCTTCGGCCGCGGTCAGGGGCCAGTCGAAGGCCGCCACGGAGCCGGGGTGGGAACCGAATCGATGTTGGACCATCGCCAAGACTTCCTGGGTGAGCGCATCCGGAGCAAACCGGCGTGGGGCGGGCACGAAACCGGGGCCTTCCCGGCTAAACGACTCCCGGTTTTCGGCGTCGTAGTTCCATTGGCCACCGGCCGGTTGATCTCCGTCCATCAGGAACCCCGTGCGTTGCCGCAGTTCGCGGTAGAAGAACTCCAGTCGCAGTTGCTTCCGGCCTCGGGCGTGAGTGGCGAAGTCCTCGGGGGAGCTGAAAAAATGCTGATCGGGTCGGGCCACCCAAGGGATACCCGCGGCCCGGGCGACTTCCTGCAGTTGATCCTTCAATCGCCACTCTCCGGGATCCACCGCATGGACTTCTGCCGGACGCAGTCGATCGAGCGTGAGGGCCAGTTGGCTTGCCAAGGTCTCCGCACCTTCGGCAAGCCCGAGGTCGGCTCTGTCACCGAAGCTCCAGTGCGAATCCGACACGTTCAGTTGCCGATAGGCCACCGGCCAACCCCGCTCGCGAAGCCGGTCGCGAAAGTGGCGCATGGCCGCCAGAAACATCGAAATCCGGCACTGGGAGTTCCACACATGCGTGGCCTCGCCCGAGACCTCGGCCATCCAGATCCAGTCGTGCTCCGGATCGAAACCTTCGAACACCGTGGAATCGGCGTCCAACTGGTCTCCCAACACCACGATGAGCCGTAGGCAGGGGTGGACTGGGGCTGTTGAAGTCGGTAGCATCATCCGCCCGTTTGGAAATCGGTGGCGGTGGCGATCGATTCCTGCTCGTCGGCGACCTTGTTCAGTTCCGCGGCCCGGTCCCGCAGCTTTTTGACCACGTAGCGCCCCAGTGGCATGCGGAAGGGCGGATTGCCCGCGTGCACCATGGTCACGATGGCCTGAGCGGCTCGGGCCGGATCGCCCGGCTGTTTGCCGTCGATGACCTTCAGGAACTGGGCGAACTTGCCAGAACTGCGGTCGTAATCGGTCAATCGCTGGGGAACCGGCTCCAGGGAACGGCCGATGAAGTCCGTCCGGAAAGGGCCTGGCTCGACCAAGGTGACCCGAATGCCCAAGGCGAGCGTTTCGGCGCGAAGGCTTTCAGACAACGCTTCCACGGCTGCTTTGGCTGCGCCATAGACCCCGAATCCGGCATAATTCGAAATGGCCGCTGCCGCGCTCAAGTTGACGATATGCCCGGCGCGCTGGGCTCGGAGTCGGGGCAAGACGGCCCGGATGACATTCAGTGTCCCGAAGAAGTTGGTCTCCATGCAGCGCCGAATTTGGTCGGGCTGGCATTCCTCGATGGCCCCAATCAATCCGTAGCCGGCGTTATTGACCACCACATCCAAGGGGCCGAAGCGTTCGACGGCCGCATCGAGGGCGGCGTGGATCTGGTCTTCTTGCGTCACGTCTAGCGCGAGCGCGAGGGCCTGTTCCGGAACGACGGCTGCGAGAGGTTCGATGGTGGAAACATCTCGGGCCGTCAAGACGACGCGATCACCCGCCTGAAGGGCTGCCTCAGCGATGGCGCGACCGAACCCGGAAGAACAGCCGGTGATGAACCAGGTTCTATGGCTTGCAGAGGCAGTGGAACTCATATTGTTCGGGCACGCTAAACCCAGATCTTCGTCTCGCAAATCAGTCGGCCCCTTGCGGGAGCTACTTGTGGCATCCGGTCACTACAGATGCACCGTCCCAATGGGAGTTCCGCCTCTCCGGCCCTGGAATGATCTGGAGTGCTTGCGGTTGTTCTTCGAGGACGCCTAACATTCACCCATCGCCTTGGCCTTGTTGTGTTTTCATTCGAGTCGTTGGTCTCGTCCGCTCCTGCGTGGTTTGGCGTTGTTGGGCCTAGTCTCAGCGCGACTGTCCGCGGCCGATTTCTGGGTCGATCATGTCGAACCCATTCTCAAAGAGCAGTGCGCCGAGTGTCACAGCCCCACCCGATCCAAGGGTCGGCTGGATCTTTCGACCTTTCAGAACGCCTTGCGCGGGGGAGATCGCGGAGCCGGGTTTGTTCCGGGCCGTCCGGAGGAGAGCAGTTTGTATTTGCTGCTCAAGCCGGGAGCCGATCCGCACATGCCACCGAAGAAGCAGCTGTCGGACGAGCAACTGGCTTTGATTCGGACCGGTATTGAAAAACTGCAGGCTAAGCCTGCCGCGGCCGCATCCTCTGAATCGACATCGACTCCGTCGACCTCATCGAAGGTGCGCAAACCCGTGTGGGTGCCTCCGGCAGGAATGGCCGCATCGGTTGTGATCGATGGCTTTCTGGAACGGGGTTGGAAAGCCCGCAAGGTCCGTCCGGCTGCCCGCGCGGATGACGCGACTTGGCTGCGGCGTATCCATTTAGATCTCCTGGGGCGGATTCCCACCGAAGAAGAGGTGGCTCGTTTTCAACGGATGCCTGCCCGGAACCGGCGTGAAACCACCGTCGATGGATTGCTGGCCCATTCCGAGCATCCACGGCACCTCCGAGAGATGTTCGATGTGCTCTGGCTGGGACGCCCGACAGGCAATGCCGAGGCCCAGCGACGCGATCATCGGTGGAACGAGTTTCTGGAGGCATCCTTCCGCGAGAATCGCCCTTGGGACGGCCTGGTGCGCGACCTCATCGTGGCGCGGCCGGCGAAGCCAGATCAGCGCGGTCTGGTGCAATTTCTCTACGAGCGGCAGAACAATCCGCAGGCCATGGCTGAGGCGGTGGCCCCGCTGGTCTTTGGTGTTCAGATCGGGTGCGCCCAATGCCACGACCACATGGTGGCCCGCGAGATCAAGCAGGCCCATTACTGGGGAATGGTCGCGGCCTTCAACCGTTCCAAGAACGTGGATTCTGAGGCAGGCCCCGGGCTTGCCGAGTCGGCCATCGGCGGGTTTGTGAGCTTCGCCAATCTCAAGAAAGAGTCCCAGCAGGCCCGGTTGGTGTTTTTCAATGGCCGTTCGATTGATGAACCCTGGCCGGCCGAAGGGGTCAAAGAAGTGGATGCCCCCGATAAGTACCGGGTGCCGCCGCCGAAGAACAAGGAGCGCCCGCCAGCGCCGGCCGAGCCGCAGTTTTCGCGCCGGCAAGCCTTGGCCGAGGCGGTGACCCGCGACAACCCGTTGCTGGCCCGGGCCGCGGTGAATCGCGTGTGGGCGATGTTTCTGGGGCGCGGATTGGTTCATCCGGTGGACCTCATGGATTCCCAGCATGCTCCCAGTCACCCCGAATTGCTGGACTGGTTGGCCCAAGACTTCGAGCACAGCGGCTACGATGTGCGGCGATTGATCCGCAATTTGGTGCTCTCTCAAGCCTACCAACTCGATTCGCGCCCCGCGCCCGGCAAACCTCCGGCCGACGAGGCCTTTGCCCGGGCCATCGAGAAGCCTTTGTCGGCCGAACAGTTGGGCCGTTCGCTAATTCTGGCCACCGGCCCCTGGAAAGCGGACGGCAAGTCGGGATCGGCGCGGGACGATGCTTCGGTTCGGCGCGCGCTGGTGCGGGATTTCCCCAACCTGTTCGCCCCGGAATACAATGCCACCCTCCAGCAGGCTTTGTTTTTGTCTAACTCGCCGATCCTCGAGCCGCTGCTCCAGCCCCAGGCGGGCAATTTGGCAGAACGTCTGTCCGCGTTGCCTGATGACAAGGCCCGAGTGAAAACTGCCTTCCAAGCCGTATTGGGCCGCAGCCCGGATCGCGAAGAATTTCAAGCCAGTCTGGCCTACTTGGCTGATCATCCGGGGCCGGGGGGGCGTTCGCAGTTCCTGTGGGCGTTGTTGTCCGGGGCGGAATTCCAGGTGAACCACTGACGTCATGACACCGCCCCAAGACCCGCACTCCACCATCCCCGGAATGGCCGGTGCCACCTGCGGTCAACCCGATCACGTCCTGCACCGGCGGAAGTTTCTGACCGGCCTGGGCGCTGCCGGAACAGTGTCGCTCGGCAGTTGGGCAGGGCTCTTCTCGCTGCCGGCCTTTGCCCAGCAGGCCAAACGCACGGCCAAGCGGTGCATCCTCTTGTGGCTTTGCGGTGCGCCGAGCCAATTCGAAACGTGGGATCCCAAGCCCGGACGTATTAGTGCCGGTCCGTTTCGCTCGATCCCCACGAAGCTTCCCGGCGTCCACTTCAGCAGCTTGATGTCCCGATGCGCCACCATCGCTGACAAGCTCGCGGTGGTGCGCTGCATGAAGACCGACCAGAACGAGCACCTGCAGGGCATCAACTTGCTCAATCGGGGCTCGGCTCCCCGGCCGCCCTTCGTGCGTCCGGTGCTCGGGTCGGTGCTGGCCCAGCAGTTGGGGCATCTCGACAATCCGGTGCCCAATTTCATCCTGCTCGATCCGTGTCCCGAAGGGAACGAGTTCAAGGAATTCAAGGCCGGCAACTGGGCCGGATGGTTGGGCGCGCAGTATGGCCCGGTTCGCGTGGGCGGCGACTACCGCATCGAGAACGTGCTGCGGCAGGCTGACTTGTCGGCCGGAGATCATGAATCGCGCAACGCCCTGCGCCGTTTCCTGACTCGGAAGTACGAGAATGACCGCAAGTCGGCCGCGGCCGCGTCGCAGAATGCCGTGTTCGAGCGAGTCAAGGGACTGATGAGCTGTGCCGACCTCTTCGACCTCGAGAAGCTCCCGGCCAAGGATCGCGAACGCTACGGCCCCGGAGCCTTCGCCCAGCACACGCTTCAAGCCCGGCATCTGGTCGAGAATGGCGCGCCCTTCGTGATGGTCTCCAACGGCATGCCTTGGGACAGCCACGTGTTCCACAACGAGATTTACCAAATGCTCACGCCGGAGCTCGACAACGTGATCTTCCAGTTAATCACCGACCTCGAGCAGCGGGGCTTGCTCGATTCCACCCTCGTGGTGGCCATGGGAGAATTCGGCCGCACGCCCTGGCTCAATCAGGCCCGGGGTCGCGACCACTATTCCAAGGCGTGGTCCTTGATGCTCGCCGGGTGCGGGATCAAGCGAGGTGTGGTGGTGGGCGGTACCGATGCCGAAGGGGCCGAAGTGGATGGCCAGGCCTTCAACGAGAAGAACCTCTTCGCGACAATTTTCTCCGCTTTGGGAATCGATCCCTACGCTCTGTACGACATCGGAGATTTGCCGAGTTTCCGCCGCGTCGAAGACCGGGCCGAACCCATCCGGGAGGTCTTGGCGTGACGTGTTTCATTCAACCCATTCAACCCGTTCAACCCGATTGGGACATCGCCCACCATGGCTGACACCGATCCCAAGTTGTCACCGACTCCGCCCGCAGAGCCCAAGCTGACCAAGGCGAAGGAAATCAAACTCCCTTCGGCAGTCCTGGCTCTCGAATCCACTCCGGACGGGAAGACCTTGTTTGCCGCCTGCCTCGACGGCTCGGTTCAACGGGTGACGGTCGAGACGGGCGAGGCACTCGCCATCGGTCGCCATGACAGTTACGCCAGTGGCGTGGCCTTGCTGCCGGGAGCCCAGCAATTGGTCTCATCTGGTTATGACGGCGTTTTGCACTGGCTGGATCTGGCCTCGGGCAAAGAACTTCGATCGGTTCAAGCCCATCAGTTCTGGTCGTGGGATTTGGCGGCTTCTCCCGACGGGCGATGGGTGGCCAGTGTCACCGGTCAATACCGGGCCGGTAGCTACAAGTACGACCCGGCTCCCGGCGCCGAGCCGTCGGTCCGCGTGTTCGACGCGGCGAGCGGCGCACTGAAATATTCGTGGAACTTCCTGCCGCCGGTGCAAGCCGTGGCCTTCAGCCCGGACAGCCGTCGGGTGGCCGCTGGCAACCTCATGGGCGAGGTGGCCGTGTGGGACCTGGAGACCGGCCGCAGTGTCTCGCAGTGGAAGACCGACGACCTGACCAGTTGGGGCATTATTAAGAGCCACCATTTCTTGGGCGGGGTGTTTGCACTCGAGTTCTCTCCGGACGGCGAGCGTCTCTACGCCTGCGGCATGGGTCCGATGCGCGATCCGATGGCGGGCAACGGAGTTCAGCGGTGGCAGTCCTTCGATTGGAAGACCGGCAAGAAGCTGGACCAGACCCACGAGGGTGAGAGCGGGCAGGGGTTGATGGAGGCCTTGGCCTTTCACCCGGATGGGAAGCACTTCGTCATGGCCGGCCGGCTGTTCCAAGGCACCTGGAACCTTGCGCTCTTCGAAGCGGCCAGCGGTCGTAATCTCTTCAGCATCGACGCCAAGCACCGCATCACCGACGCCCGCTTCAGCGCCGACGGCCAACAATTGTTCCTAGCCAAGGCCCGCCAGCAAGAACTCAAGAACGGCCGCTGGAACGACTTCGGCCTCCTCGAGATCCACACCGTCTCCGGCCTTGGGGCCTGAGCCTAAGCGAATCCGCCTGATTCCTCGTGGTCGGTAGCTTGACAGCTGTGTATGCACAGTATATACAGTAGTCACGATGTCTGACCGGTCCCCATCCTGGACTCTGCCGCTCATCTCGCCAGCGGCGCCAGGGGCGCTGTATGAGCAGATCATTGAGGGCATCCAGCGCGAGATCAGTGCCGGCCGTCTGCGCCCGGGCGACGCCCTGCCATCTTTCCGCCAACTCGCGGCCGACCTGATGGTCAGTGTCATCACTGTGAAGCGCGCTTATGAAGAACTGGAGCGCGGAGGGATCCTCTATCGTCGGCAAGGGCTCGGCACCTTCGTGTCCGAGACCGGTCAGGATCGTAACCGGGAGGCCCGCCAGGCGGAAGCCGCACAGCTCTTCCAGGCCGCGATCGTGTCCGCCCGGCAAGCCGGTCTGTCCGATCGCGAGATCGTGTCCCTCGTCCGTGAATCCCTCGCAAACCTCTCGAACCAACCCAACCCATGAATCCGAATGCCATCGAGATCCGCGGCCTGACCAAATCGTTCCGCAAGTTCCGCCTGGGTCCGCTCGACCTCACGGTTCCGCGCGGTTCCATTTACGGATTCGTCGGCCCCAACGGAGCCGGAAAGACCACCACGCTCGACCTGCTCCTGGGAATGGGCTCGCCGGAGGGCGGGCGCATTCTCGTCGACGGGCTCGACCACGCCCGGGACGAGGTCGCGGTGAAGCAGCGCATCGGCTACGTCAGCCCCGACCTGGATTTCAGGATGTGGGGCAAGATAGGAAAAGCCATTCGCTTCGTGCGGGGGTTCCATCGGGGTTGGGACGACCGTCACTGCGGGCAGTTGTTGCAGACCTTCCGGCTCGGGCTCGACGACTCGATCGCCACGCTGTCCTACGGCAGCAAGATCAAGCTGGCCCTCGTGCTGGCGCTGGCCTGGCGCCCGTCCATCCTCATCCTCGACGAGCCGACCGTCGGGCTCGACGCGGTGGCCCGGCACGACCTGTATTCCGAGCTGCTGGAGATCGTCCGGGATGAAGATCGCACGGTGCTGATCTCGACCCACGCCCTGGGCGACGTTGAGCGGTTCGCCGATCGCCTGGGATTCATCAAGGACGGGCGCATGCTCCTGGAGGGCGGGACCGCCGAACTCCTGCAGCGCTACCGGATGATCGATTGCCAGACGAGCGATCCCGTCCGTCTGCGGAACCAACCGGGAGTGGTCATCGCCCGGAATGACGGGAATCGACTCCGGGTGCTCGTAGACCGCGGGGAGCAGTCCGGGGACTGGCTCCAACAGTGCGGGGCGCAAGCCTTGTTCTCGGCTCCGGTCACGCTGGAGGAGTTGTTCATCACCCTGGCCAAGGACTGATCATGAACCTTCATCCGTTGATTCTCCGAGACCACTACCGGCGCTGGTGGTTGGCGCACCTCTTTGGGTTTCTCCTGTTTGCAGCCATCGGGGTCGCGGTCGGACACGGATTGGACCCCCACTGGATTCCTCTGGGGTGCGGGGCCCTCCTGGGTTCGGCGGTGGCGCTCACTGCGCAGACGAACGCCCGGATCCTGTTGTCATTGCCCATCCGTGCAAGTGAGTTGGGAGCCACGTTGTGGTGGATTGTGGTGCCCTTGAGCGGTTTGGTCCCGACGTTCGGCCTCACGGTGGGTTGGGCGGTTTCAGGACGTTTCGGAAGTGCTGTTCCCATGGATGTCGGGGTCTTGCTCTGGTTTCTGTTGCTGACCCAGGCGGTGAGCGCCTTTCAGTTCACCGTGGTTGGCTTCATACCGAATGCTGAAACTCACGATCTACGGGACAAGACGCCGGGCGTGTTCACGGTGGAATTCGGGTCGAGCGGCCAGATCGCGAGTTGTTTCTTTCCCCTGTTCTGGTCCGAGCCTCGCGCCCTCTGGGACCCGCTTTCTTGCGGCATTCTGGCGATGGGCGTGATGTGCGGCATCGTGTCTTGGCGCCGGCGCACTGCGTTTTTGCTCCAACGATCCCGGAAGAATGAGGGACCTACGCAGAGCGTCAGGTCCGCGGTGGTTCTGCCCAAGCCTTCCCGCCTCGATGGATTTGCAGGGCTCTACCTCCGCATGGCAGGGAGGGGTTTTGCCATCGGCGCGTTCCCGGCGGCGGTGATCCTCCTCTTTCGGTTACCGGATATGGGGTCGATGCAAATCTGGGTGGTGATGGGTTTCTCGGCGGGTGTTTCGATGATCATGGAAGGCCTAGGATCATTGAGGCACTGGCGGACGCTTCCGATCTCCGCAGAACGCATGTCCTGGGTCATGATTAGGCTCCTTCTCACCGGATGTTGCGCCTGGTTGCTGCCACTGATCGCAATGCATCGGCTGGTCGGTCAACCGTTGGGATGGTTGAACCTGGGATGGATGGTGTTGGCGTGCGGGTTGCTCGCAGTGTTGTTCGCCTTCGCGCTGCGGTTCGGCATGAAATGGTTCATGCTGCCGTGGACTGTTCTATTCACCCCGCTGATGTTGCATCCTTTAATTCTTGGTCGGTTTATTGAGCAGGGCGGGAAACAATCCGCAACTGCCGCATTTGTCCTCACCGGAGTCATCCTGCTCTTCGTCGCCCAAGCTTGGATCGTGCGAACCCTGCGCCATCAGTCGCGCATCTTCTCTCCGGGCTTCCACCAGTTCGGACGTCTCAACACCGGCGCCTAACCCGGCCCGGGCCCGGTGTTCTGGTCCGGCAGATCCGGTGCAAGAAACTCCTGCCGCGCGACCCGAGCTCTGGCGGTTCAGGCCGCTTTCAGCAAGGCCAACGGACGGATTCTGGCGGTGAGGACCTGCTCCCGTTTCCGTAAGTCGCGGAAGTCGCAGTTGCTCTGCACCCGGAACCAGAACTCCGAGGTTTGCTCGAAGAATTTGCCCAACTTCATCGACATTTCCGGCGTGATGGAACGCCGTCCCAGAACGATTTCATTGATGGCCCTCGGCGAGACACCGAGGGCGCGACCCAAGGCGTTCTGCGAAATTCCGAGCGGAATCAAGTACTCCTCCAAGAGAATCTCGCCGGGCGTGACGGGTTTCATGATTTGTATCCTATGGCGTTATGGGGTGGTGTCAATGGTAGTCGCAAATCTCGACTTCGCTGGCGTCGGAACCGTCCCACCGAAAGCACAGTCTCCATTGGTCGTTAATCCGGATGGAATATCTCCCAGCAAGGTTCCCTTGGAGCGCTTCGAGGCGATTGACTGGAGGTACCCGAAGATCGGAAAGCTCCCCAGCGGCATCCAGTTGGATCAGTTTCCGCAATGCCACTCGGGCGATCGCCGAAAAACGCCGACTCGATCCGGTCTCGTGCAACCGCTGTGTCTCGTCATCCTTGAAGGACGTGATCATCGCATAAGGTCCTGTTAAGGGGTTTTCTTATCTTGGGCAAGATTCGGTGGATCGGTGACGCCCGATTCCGGAGCCCGCCAGGCTTCCGACGTTCGGCTGGCTAAGGCTTGGCCAGGGCCTTGGCGGCCGCTTGTTGGAAGGCGCGGCGGACGTCGCTGGCGTCGCTGTTGGGGAAGTTGGAGCGTTGTACCATCAGCACGTAGGCCACGCCCTGGACCGGGTCGATCCAGGCCTGGGTGCCCCAGGCACCTCCGTGGCCGAAGGTTCCGGGCGAGAGCATCGCGGCCACGCCGTCATGGGGCGTCTTGAGCACGCAAGTGCCGAGACCCCAGCCGTAGTTCAGTCCGCGTCGCCCGAAGGAGTCGCCCTGGAAGAAGCCCGTGGGCAGGGTCGCGGGCGTCTGCGGCGTGGACATGAGTTTCACCGACGCCTCGCTGAGGTAGCGGACGCCCCGGAAGGTTCCGCGGCCGAGCAGCATCTGGCAGAACCGGCCATAGTCCTCGGCTGTGGAATACAGGCCGCCATTGCCCTGCGGCGGACGGTCGCGAGGGCCGAACTCCGGTCGAGGCGGCACGGCTTCGAGCGATCCGGTCGTCGCGTTCTTGGCGTAGGCGGTGACCTGACGAGCGCGTTCTGAGGCGCCCGGATAAAACGTCGTGCTCTTCATGCCCAGCGGCTGGAAGAGGCGTTTTTTGAGAAACGCGTCGAAGCTCATCCCGCTGACCACCTCGACCACGCGGCCGGCGGCATTGATGCCACTCTGGCAGTAGCTCCACCGGCTGCCCGGCTCGAACTGCATCGGAGCGGCCAGCCAGAGCGGGACGAGGTTGGCCAGGGTCTTCGCCTCGCGCTCGGCCGGTCCGCCAGCCTCGCCGAGTCCGGAGGTGTGGGTGAGGATCTGAATCAGCGTGAGGTTCGCCGGTTGGCCGGACGGAGTCTTGAGACTCGCGAATTCGGGCAGGTACTTGGCGACCGGATCGTGGACATTCAGTTTACCTTCGTCTTGAAGCATGAGCACGGCCGCGGCTGTGATCGGCTTGGTCATCGAGGCGATCCAGAACACGGTGTCCGGCTGCATGGGCTTCCGGGCTGCCATATCGGCAAGTCCGGTGGTCTCGAGGTGCAGCACCCGATCCTTCGAGACGACCATCGTGACCGCGCCAGCGATTTCGTGGCGGTCGATTTGCTCCTGCAGGGCCGCCCCCACGCCGGGTAGCTTCGGCGGCTCCGCCCGCAACGGGTTGGCCAGAACGGCGGAGCAGAGCAGGGGGATGACGGCAGCCCAAGCGCGGACAGGGATCATGCCCGAGAGCATTCGCCAGCGCTCCGAGCCCCGTCAATCGGGACCCGACTGGAACCATACCTGACTCACTGCATGACGAGCCCCCGGTCCGCACCCATGCCGGCTGGAAACGGGGGCAGAGAACGATTCTCGAGTTTGGATCCGCGGGAGCCCTGTCGGTCCACTCAACGCTTGATGTTTGTAGGGTTCCAGTTTTTGGTAATAATATTATGAAAAAAAGGTTGCCGTTGCCGGGTTGGAACCCACCGCAACGGCTCGTCCCTTCGATTCCATCCGGCAGTGAGGTGGTTGAAGGCGTTGCCCCGGAGTTCCGGTGCCCATTGGCGCAGCCCGCCCTGCGTCGGATGCCTCGGGGAGCCGGTGTCGTGGTGGCACAGGTGCTGTTCCTGCTATGCCTCTGGACAGCTCGCGATGTGGGCCACCTGTGGGCGGACGACGGATCCTTGGATTTGGTAGGCGTCGTCAGATCGACCGACGGCCGTGTGCTCACGAATGCGAACGTATTCGTCTACACCGCAGGTCCCCGCGTCGGTGCCGGCACCCTATGTCCTTCCTGTTATGCGGACTGCCGGAAGAGCGCACGATCCGCCGGGGATGGCCATTTCACGATCCCATCGGTGAACGGCTTGCTGTTGTTCCGAGTGCTGGTGGTCGCACCCGGTTTCGAGCCAGCCTTTTTCCCGCGTACCGACCCTCGGGTTGGCCCGCTCCAAGCCTTCCTGAGTCCGCGAACGGCGAACCATGCCCGTGAGCGGACCATCCTGGGTCGCGTGGTGGATGCCCAAGGGCGACCTATTCCGCAGGCGGTGGTGTCGGTCTCGACCACGCAGTTTGGCAACCTCGTTTCAAGCCAACCGCCAGAGGGAACGGACCCGTTGGCGATCACGGATGACACGGGCGAATTCGCGCTGGGTTCCGCTGGGGCCTTCGACAGCATGTCGTTGAAGATCGAATCTCCGATGAAGGCTCCGGCCTTCTTCGAGAAGGTTCGGCCCGGCCGGGAACGGAGGACGTTCGTATCGATGGTCGGCGCGTCGATCGTCGGTCGGGTGGTGTTAGCTGGACGACCGGTGTCGAGTGTCGTGGTCATGGCCTGCGGAGCGGATCGATCGATGGGTAGCTTTGTCGGGAGTTATTCCATCGCGACCGCAACGGACGGTCAGTTCGTTCTCACCGGCCTTCCGCCCGACCACGAGTATTACGTCTACGGATCCATGGTATCGCTCGACCGCTGGGGCAACTTGCCACTGAAGAAGGTTCGGGCGGGTGCCGACGGCGCGACCCTGGACCTCGGCGATCTTGCGCTCCATCCCGGGCACCGATTGGCCGGACGGGTGACGCTGTCGGATCGCGACTCGCTGCCTGAGGGGACTCGTCTTTCGGTTTCGCGCGAACAGGCCTGGGACTCCCGCACGGTAGATCTGCCCCCGGACGGGCGCTTTAATATGGCGAATCTCCCGCCCGGCGAGACTCTGACCCTGTGGACCCGTGTGGCGGGCTATCGGGATTCGGCGACCAACGTGAGTCTCAACTCCATGAATGGCGGATTGTTCGGTCGTCTGAATACCGACAAAACCAACCTGCTGTACTTGCTCGAACCGGGTGAATCCCGGTTGGGCGAATTCGACGAAGACGAATACTTTTCAACAATCCAATCACCCTTGGCCGGAGCCGAGTCGAAGCGCGCGCGACTGCCGGTTCGGGTGATCGAAGGGCAGGCCTTGGATGCCGTGACGGGAAAGCCGTTGCCACGGTTTCGCGTGTCGGCAGGCAAGGTTGGGTGGGCGACGGCGTCGCCGACGGGCGTGCAGTGGATGGCCCGTCGAGGGACTGAAGGCACGAACGGGCGTTATTCGGTGGAACTCCCGAAATCGACCGAGTTCGCGGTCGTACAGGCCGATGCCGAGGGGTATCTGCCGGCGCGCTCGGAGTCCCTGAGTCCTGGCCAAACCCATCACGTGTTCCGGATGACTCGTGGAACCGGTCCGGCCGGGGTGGTCTTGGGTCTGGAGGGGCGGCCTGCCGCCGGTGTGACCGTCGTTCACCTGAGCCCGGGTCAGCGGGCGGGTCTTCTGGAGCAGGGTGCCTTGATGTTCCACGACCGTTCGACCGGTTCTGAGGACGAGACGATCACCGATGCTTCTGGGCGTTTCCAGTTCAGCCCCAAGTTCGGCGCCAGCGAGGTGTGGGTGGTGACCGACGAAGGCTTTGCTCGCGTGGCTGCGGCGCGACTGACCGGCACGAACGTGGTCCAGTTGGAGCGGTGGGCGAGTGTGCGCGGGCGGATCGTTCGCGAGCGCCAAGGCATTGCAGACGAGGCCGTGGAACTGCAGCTCGGTAGGAGATTCGATGCCAACGCGCCGGCTGTGTCTTTCGAAGGCACCATGGCCGACGAGTCCGGGCGGTTCCGCTTCTCCCGGGTGCCGCCCGGGGAGATCAGCCTCGCGACGCAAAAAAAGATCGACGACAGCAGGATCCACGGGTGGACCCAGGTGCCCCAGGTCACGGTGCTATTGAAGCCGGGTGAAGACCGACAGCTCGAGGATGTGGAGAAATCGGAGAACGGCCGTTACCCGGACGGCATCGACGAATACGGAAGGTCGGTGGTGCCTTCGAAGGAGTCCTTCCTGCCGTGGCTCGTGCCGGGTGTGATGATGATGGGATTCCTGACCGCGACGGCCGTGTTCCGATCAAGACGCACCCGATAGCTGCCAGCATCCTCGAGTTGCTGACCCACTGACCGCTTTCCTCGATTTGTGTGGTTTTATTTTGATGCTCCCCGATCCAATCGTCGGTGAGTCTTCTGGCGTTCGTTGCTTCCGAACCCATTCCCATCACGGGCTTACGCCCAAGAAAATGTCCCCTTGCTCCTCGTGGGCTGGAGCGAAAGGAGTTTTTGCAAACGCAAACGGAGTCAGGGAACGAATCCCCTATCTGATTCACCAGAAGGGGTTCCGAATGATCCCGGTAGTTCCCGTTTAGAGTTGATCCGCGATCCGTTCCCCGAGTCCGGCCCGGGTTAGTGCCCAATGCCGCGGTCTTGGAAGGTCCGCTCAGCGAACCGCGTTGGTTCGAAGATCGCCGTTGCCGCCATCCGCGGATGGCTGTCGGTCGATTGAAATCGAAACGGGTGCAGTCCGCCAGGCGGTATCGGTAATTGCTACATGACCCCGTCCCCAATACCCCCCGTCCCCATCAAGTGGGTTTCTGCGAGAGGCGTTGCCGGATCTCCATGAGAAGTTTTCGGCCACGGGCCGGGTTGCCCCGTTGCTGGCGTGCTAGGAACCGGGCTTCCGCCTGACGTTCGGCGATGACATGCGTCACGAAGTTGTCGAAGAGCCGTTGGACACTGGTCCCGGATTCTCGCGCCACGCTCAGCAAGGCCTTGTGCCGCGATTCGTCGCACCGATAAGGAATTGTTTTCATGGTATGGCTTTCAGATGTTGCGCCGGGGTCACCACCTGCGGCGAAGTGAACTTGAGTTCGCCTCGTCCGAAGTCCCGAAGGTTGTGCGTGACCCAGTGTTCCACACCGCCGGCGATCGCAAGCTCCAGGACATGATCATCCCCCGCATCCGGCAGATTGGGTCGCCACCGGAAATAAATGGGCTGCCAGAGGGCCGCGGCGCAGAAGTCGTCCAGCAATGCCTCACGTTCTTCCGCTGTGACCGGCACCCGCCGCCACAGGCTTTCCCGATGGATCAGTTCTTCATATTCCGCGAACAGAGCTGCCCCCATGACCGCCTGATCCGCCCGGGCCAGACACCGGTCCAGAACCTCCGCACTGGCTCCCTCTGCGCTGCGCAGAGCCGCGACGAAGACGTTGGTGTTCTGCACGATTTCCACTCAAGCACGATGGTATCACCGGTGATGTCAGTCAAGCGGCTGGTCGCAGGCGTTCACTGATTCGAGTTTCCGTTTGAGCGCAGGTCTGGTCCCTCGGGAACGACACGGGGCATCCACCGGATCCGCCGCAGTCGCACCATGCCCCGGGAGGTGAGACCCGGGTCAGGGAACAAATCCCGCACCTAATTCATCGTTAGTTCGAGGGCCGGAAGGATCGGATTCTTTCAACGTTCCATGGGGAGTGATGGAAGGGTCTTGGCAAAAATGCAGTCTGGTGAAATATTGCCAAACATGTGGTTTCGGAGAACCTACGAACAGATTCTGCGACGCCCAACCGAGGCGCTCCGGTTGTTTCCTGTCTGGTTGTTTCTCGGGCCTCGGCAGGTCGGCAAGAGTTCCCTGCTTCGGCGTTGCGCTGGACCCGATCGACAAATCGTCAATCTCGACGACTTGGCCACCCGGGGTAGGGCACATCGCGATCCGGCGCTGTTTGCCGCCGATCTGCGACTGCCGCTCCTCATCGATGAAATCCAGTATGCGCCCGCCTTGCTGAGTGCCATCAAGCAGTTGGCCGATCGACCGACGACACCTCCGGGGGCCATCTGGTTGACCGGATCGCAGAGCTTCGAGGTCATGCACGGCGTCCAGGAATCGCTGGCCGGCCGGGTGGCTGTCCTGAACCTCTTCGGGTTCTCCGACGAAGAGAAGGGGTCTCCTCCGACGACGCCGAAGGAGGCGTTCGAGCGGATCTGGTCGACGTCGTTTCCGAAGCTTCAGGGCGTTTCCGGAACGGATGCCGTTGATTTGTATCTGTCCAGTTACCTCCAGACCTACATCGAGAGGGATGTGCGGGAACTCCTGGGCATCCAGAAGCGCCGGGAATTTGAGATCTTCGTCCGGATGTGCGCCCTGCGAACGGGGCAGGTTCTGAACACGGTGGAAATCGCCCGGGATGCGGGAATTTCGCCCAACACCGCCAAGGAGTGGATCAGCCTCCTGGAGGACAGTTTTCTCATCCGACTCGTTCATCCGCATCACTCCAACCGGACGTTGAGGATGATCAAGAGTCCGAAACTCTATTTCCTCGATGCCGGCTTGGCGGCGTGGTTGGCCGGTTGGCGCGACCCCGAGACGCTCCGCTTGGGGCCGATGGCCGGTGCGATCTACGAAACCCAGGTTTTCGGCGAGTTGCTCCGGCACTACCGGCATCGCGCCCGGGAGGTGGACATTACCTACTGGCGCACCCGCGACGGTGAGGAGATTGATTTCCTGGTCGAGGCCGCGGGCCGGATCTGCCCGATCGAAGTCAAGATGGGTACTCCCGATGCGCGTGGGTTGCCCAGATTGGAGCGGATGTCCGACTCGCGTTGGGACGTCGGGCGGGTGGTTTCTTTGCTGCACCTGGCCCCCGACTCCCTGCCCGCGACGATCGCCGCCGGTTGGCAGGGCGCTTCGACCTCGAACCTGTCTTTTCTGCCGTGAACGGGCGAGGGGATCCGTGACTGCTTTCGAAGGTGTTGATGCCTAGAAGCCATTAAAGGGGGCAGAATCCGATGGCGGCGGTGAGCATGAGGATGACGCCCAGCAGTCCCCAGGGCGTGTCGAGGGCGGTGCCCAGACCCAGGAGGGTGAGGCCGACGAAAAGGCGTATGGCGCGATGGGAAAGGCCGGTGTCGGTCGTCATGAGTGCAAGGCCGGAGGCGGTTTTGGAAACCTGGACGGCCTTAACAAGGGGCCTTCGCTACACGATTCGGACGACGCGGTTTTTGCCCGCGAGGATTCCATCTGTGGTTCGATGCAAGTTGTGGTCGGGTCGGTGGGGTAGTTTTGAAATCGGAGTCGAAATTTCCGTGGCGGATCCATGGCCGCTCCATGGCAGCCATCCTGCAGCGACCTGTTGCCGAGACTCCGGGAGGTCCGGTAGGTTTGCCGGACCGAAATGAGCGAGATTTCAAAGGCCTACGAGCCGCAGTCCGTCGAGTCCAAGTGGTACCAGTTCTGGGAAGACCAAGGCTGCTTCACGGCCGATCCGGCCCGTGTCTCCGCGACTCGACCCGCCTATTCCATCGTCATCCCGCCCCCGAACGTGACCGGCGTGCTGACCATGGGCCACGTTCTCAACAACACCATCCAGGACATCCTCGCCCGCAAGGCGCGCATGGACGGCAAGGAAGTCTTGTGGCTGCCGGGCACCGATCATGCAGGTATCGCCACCCAGAACGTCGTCGAGAAGACCCTCAAGAAGGCCGGCCAAATCAAGCACCGCGACGACCTTGGCCGCGAGGCGCTGGTGGCCAAGATCTGGGAATGGAAGGAGACCTACGGCGGAATTATTCTCAAGCAGTTGCGCGCGCTCGGTGCCTCCTGCGATTGGACCCGCACCCGCTTCACCATGGACCCGGAGTATTCTCGGTGCGTCCAGAAGGTGTTCGTGGACCTCTACAAGAAGGGCCTGATCTACCGCGGCAAGCGCATGGTGAACTGGTGCCCGGCGTCCCTCACGGCGCTCTCCGACGAGGAGGTCGTGATGAAGGAACAGAAGGGCTTCATGTACCACTTCCGCGTGGAGGTGGTGGAGCTTCCGGGCACGTTCCTGACCATTGCCACCACCCGGCCGGAGACGATCCCCGCTGACACCGCGGTGGCCGTGAACCCCAACGATCCGCGCTACACGCACCTCGTTGGCAAACACGTGTACCGTGCGCTGCCGCTGGATGTGCCGAAGGAGCAGCGGATCATCCCAATCATCGCCGACGATCACGTGACCTTCGACTTTGGCACGGGCGTGCTGAAGGTCACCCCGGCCCACGACAAAGCCGACTTCGAGATCGGCCTGCGCCATAACCTTCCGGTCATTGATGTGCTCACGCCCGACGGCAAGCTCACGGCTGAGGCCGGTGCTGATTTGGCGGGGTTGGACCGCTTCGTCGGTCGCAAGCGCTCGGCCGAATTGCTGGAGGCCGCGGGGGCCCTGGACAAGGCCGAGCCCTACACCAACAACGTTGGCTTCAGCGAGCGGGCCGATGTGCCCATCGAGCCGCGCTTGAGCGAACAGTGGTTCCTCAAGTATCCCAGCGTGGAGGCATCGAAGGCCTGCGTGGCTCAACCCGGCTCTGAGGCTCCGGCCCCGATGCGCTTCTTCCCGGATCGCTGGGCCAAGGTGTACGACCACTGGATGGGCGGCATCCAAGACTGGTGTATCAGTCGCCAGCTCTGGTGGGGGCATCGCATCCCGGTGTGGATGAAGACAATATCGAAGGCGGATGTCGGCACAGAAATGCCTGATGCTCTGAAGCCCTTTTACGAGGCCTCCAAGGACTCGAAAGGCTTCGTTCACGAGATGGTCCACGGCTTCGGATTTTGCGGAAAGGGATCCGAGCAGACCTATGTGCTGATTGAATGGGGGCCCGACAGCAGTTCCATCAAGATTACGGCAGCCACCGATTCCGTTATCGAGGCAAACGAACTGGCGAAGCTCGGCTTCACCCAGGATCCCGATGTGCTCGACACGTGGTTTAGCTCCTGGCTGTGGGCGTTCGCCACGATGGGTTGGGTCAACGACCAGGATGCCGACGCGAAGAACGCGACCCTCAAGGCGTTCTATCCCACGACCGACCTTGTCACCGGCCCGGACATTATCTTCTTCTGGGTCGCCCGCATGATCATGGCGGGCTACGAGTACCTGGGCGACTTGCCGTTCCGGAACGTCTATTTCACGGGCATCATTCGCGACAAGCAGGGGCGCAAGATGTCTAAGTCGCTGGGCAACTCGCCCGACCCGCTCGACCTCATCGCCAAATACGGCGCCGATGCGCTGCGCTTCGGCGTGATGCGGGCCGCGCCCCTCGGTCAGGACGTGCTCTTCGACGAACAGACCGTCGAACTCGGACGCAACTTCTGCAACAAGCTGTGGAACGCGTGCCGCTTCCGCCAGATGATCACTGGTGAGGGCACTCAGTCCGAGGCCGAGATCAACCCGGCCCTGCTCACGTCGGACGACCGGTGGGTCTTGCTGCGGCTCGATCAAGCCATCCGCGAGGTCACCCAAGCCTTGGCCGAGTACAAATTCAGCGACGCCACGACCACGTTGTACCGCTTCTTCTGGAACGAGTACTGCGACTGGTATGTCGAGGCTTCCAAGGCGGTCATTTACGGCAGCGACGAGGCCCTCAAGGTCAACAAGGTCGCGGTCATTGACTTCGTCTTAGGCCAATTGCTGCGCCTCTTCCATCCGTTCCTGCCCTTCATCACCGAAGAACTCTGGCATGGGATGGGATTCGCCCAAGACATGCCCGACAATCAGGGCGGCAAGACCTTGATGTTCGCGCTGTGGCCCAAGCCGCTGAGCGACGACGAGAAGGAATACTTCGGTCTCGATGACACGGCCGACGCCGTGGCCCAAGCCAAGTACGACCTCGTCAGCCTTGGCCGCGGATTGCGCCGGGACTGCAAGATCGATCCGGCCAAAAAAATTCGGTTCATCGTGCGACCGGTTGGCACGTTGTCCCCGTCGGACGTGGAGGTGCTCAAGATGCTGCTCAACGCCGAGGCGCTGGAGGTGGTGGATGCGGCGTGGACTTCCGAGCGCGGCACGCCGGTGGCGGTCAACGCCCTGGGTGAACTCTTCTTGCCGTTGGCTGGCCTCATCGACTTCGAGGCCGAACGCGCGCGCCTCACCAAAGAGTTGGAGCGCGTCAAAATCGAGGTGACTAAAGTTCAGGAGAAGCTCGCCAATCCAGCCTTCGCCGCCAAGGTGCCCGTCAAGGTGCTCGAAGAACACCAAGCCCGCCTGCAAGAGTGGCAGGTCAAGGAGGCCCAAATCGCCGCCTCGCTGGCCAACCTGGCGGCCTGAAGCATTCAGCCAGAAGACAGACTATCCCACGGACACTCAGCACACCATTAACGCAAACCATGCAAGACTACGCCAATTTCATCGGAGGTAACTGGGTTCCGGCCGCATCTGGGGCCACCTTCACGACCACCAATCCTGCGGACACCCGGGAGACGGTGGCTCGCTATCCGTTGTCTGACGCGCCGGAGTTCGCGGCGGCCGCGGCCGCGGCCCAGAAGGCGTTTCCGGCCTGGGCGGCGCTGACACCGGTGGCGCGTGGGCGTTTTCTCAGCAAGGCCTCGCAAATTCTCGAAGCCCGCAAGGCCGATCTGGCCCTGCTGCTTGTCCGTGAAGAGGGTAAGACGCTGACCGAGGCCACCGGCGAGGTTCAGAGGGCGGCCGATATCTTCAGGTTTTTTGGCGGCCTGAGTTACACGGTCGGTGGACAGACCATTCCCCACGATTTGCCGGGCAATCTGTTGTTCACTCGTCGTGAACCGCTGGGTGTGGTGTCGCTCATTACTCCGTGGAATTTCCCCATCGCCATTCCGGCCTGGAAACTCGTGCCGGCGTTGCTGTGCGGCAACACGGTCGTGCTCAAGCCCGCCTCGCAAGCTCCGGCCATGGCGCTGGAGTTGGCCAAGGTTCTGGCCGAGGCGGGTTTGCCGGCGGGCGTGCTCAATGTGGTCACCGGTTCCGGTCGGGCGTTCGGCGCGGAAATTGCCGCCAATCCGGCCATTCAGGCGTTGAGCTTCACGGGTTCCCACGGGGTGGGCACGTCGTTGTATCAAACGCTCGCGCCGCGGCGGATTCGCGTGCAGTTAGAAATGGGTTCCAAGAATCCCACGATCGTGCTGGCCGATGCCGATCTCGATCTGGCGGCCCGCCTGGTGGCCATCGCCGGGTTCGGCTTGACCGGTCAGGCGTGCACGGCAACCAGCCGCGTGATCGTGGAGCGATCGGTGCTCGAAGCGTTCACCGAGAAGTTGGTGGCGCTGGCCAAGACCTGGAAGGTGGGGCCCGGTGCGCAGCCCGGTGTCCAAATGGGCCCGGCGGTGAACGCCGACGAATTCGAGGGCAACTTCGCGGCCATCCAGCAGGCGATCGGCGAGGGCGCTGAATTAGTCTGGGGTGGAGCCCGCCTGACGGAAGGCGATCTAGCCCATGGCTATTTCATGCAGCCGGCCATTCTCGGCAAGGTGACCCCGTCGATGCAAATCGCGCAGGAAGAAGTCTTCGGCCCCGTGGTGGTCATCCTGGCGGTCGATTCGTTCGACGAGGCCATCGCCGTGGCCAATGGCGTGAAGTACGGCCTTAGCGCCAGCCTGGTGACGCGCGATTTCAAGAAGGCCATGCAGTATGCCGAGCGCATTGAGTGCGGCGTGGTGAAGGTGAACCAGATTAGCACGGGCCTCGCGCTTCAGGCACCCTTTGGCGGAGTGAAGGACAGCTCCACCGATTCTTATCGAGAGCAGGGCACCGCAGCGTTGGACTTCTACAGCCGCACCAAGACCGTGTACTTCGATTATTCGGCCTAAGCCGGAACGATTCAATTAGATCGGTCGTGCTGGCTGCGTCTTCTTCCGCAAGAGCTTCGTTGCTCGCTCGTTACGGGCCTTCCATCGGCCCGCGCCTCGCTCTCGCCTCGTCTTGCGAAAGAATCCGCGACGCCATCCCTTTCCTCCCAACTGAATCGTTCCGGCTAAGCGGTGCCCGGTCTTCGGGCTGGGTTTCTGTCGCGCCTCGCGCCGGGGCGGGCTACACCTCGTGCATGATGTGCAGAGGTCCGTGGATAGAGGCTTGCCGACAGTGGTGGTCGTGGATTTTGGTCGCGGCCGCTGGCACCGGCCTCTTGTGGGCCGAAACGGCCACGAATGCCCCGGTGCCGGTGCAGGGTGCCGCGCTGGTCTGGCCCCAATGGCGGGGCCCGCTGGCTACGGGCGTGTCGCCGACGGCCAATCCGCCCCTGCAGTGGAGTGAAAGCAACCACGTCCGCTGGAAGCTCGCGATTCCCGGCAAGGGTCATTCCTCGCCCATCGTCCTCAGCGACCGGGTGATCGTGATGACCGCCGCCCCGGTGGGAGAGCCCCAGAAGCCCGTGTTCGATCAGGCCCCGGGTGTTCACGACAGCGTGCCGGTCACCCATCGGCACGAGTACGCGGTGGTAGCCGTGTCCCGCCAGGAGGGGCGCATCGCCTGGAAGACGATCGTCCGTGAGGAATGGCCTCATGAAGGCGGGCACACCACCGGCAGTCCAGAGTCTCATTCCCCGGTGACCGACGGACAGGCCATTTACGCCTTGTTCGGCTCGCGCGGGCTTTACTGCCTGGAGGCCGACGGCCGGATTCGCTGGCGCAAAGACCTCGGCCGCATGAACACCTTGCATGCCCATGGTGAGGGGAGTTCCCCGGTGGTCCACGGCGGCCTGCTCGTGGTGAACTGGGACCACGAGGGCGGATCGTTCATCCAGGCCTTCGATGCCCGCACCGGCGACTCCCGATGGAAGACCGCCCGTGACGAGAAGACCTCGTGGTCCACGCCCATCGTGGTCGAGGTGGACGGCAAGCCGCAGGTGATCGTGAGCGCCACCCGGCGGGTACGCGGGTACGACCTGGCCACCGGCGCCTTGATTTGGGAATGCGCGGGTCTCACCGACAACGTGGTGGCTTCGCCGGTCGTGCACCGCGGAACCCTCATCGCCGGCAACAGTTACTACACGCAGGCCATGCTGGCGCTGCGATTGTCCGGGGCGCGTGGCGATGTGACTGGCTCCGATCACGTCGTGTGGCGAATGAACCGACTCACGCCCTACGTGGCTTCACCCTTGCTGTACGACGACACCCTGTATCATCTGCGTCACAACCAGAACGTCTTGGTGCGTATGGATCCGACCACCGGGAAACTCCGGGGAGAACTGCTGCGGTTGGAAGGCATCCGCGACTTCATCTTTGCCTCACCGGTCGGGGCCGCGGGCCGAATTTACGTCACCGGTCGGGATGGAACGACGGTGGTCCTCAAGCATCCGTCCGGGAATGAGGCGTTTGAAAACGCGGTGCTAGCAGTGAACCGGCTGGAGGACTCCTTCAGCGCCTCACCGGCGTTGGTGGACCGAGAGTTTTATCTGCGTGGAGAGCGCTTCCTGTATTGCCTGGCCGAGTAAATATCGGCTTGGGCTGCGGGATCGGAGCCGGAGGCCGGTGGGCGCTCCCTCAGGTCGACTCACTGGGTCGCCGTGGCCTTGGGGCGCGAAGTCACCTCGCGAAACCGGGACTCGTACTCCGGATGATTCGTGCCCATGAGGCGGTCCCACACATTGAGATAAAGGCTGTAGTTTCCCCGCATTTTCTCGTGATGCATGATGTGGTTGGTGGGGGTGTTAATAAATTTTCCTAACCATGAATCCATCAGCCATCGCGGATAGAACTCGTAGCCGGTGTGTCCCATCACGTTGAAGAAAATCTGCCAAAGCATGAAGAGCGTGAAGGCCAGCGGGTGGATAGGCATCACCAGCACGGTGAGTGGAAAGATGCCCGCTTCGACCACCGCTTCGGCGGGAGCGAACGCGTAGGAGGCCCAGGGCGAGGGATTATTGGAAAGGTGGTGCACCCGGTGAAACACTGAGAAGAGCCGCGGATGGTGCATCATCCGATGCGTCCAATAAAAGTAAGTGTCATGCAGTAAGATCGCGCAACCGATGCTGCCCCAGAACCAGGCAGTGCCATAATCTCCCACCTTCCAGTACATCCGAGTCCACCCGGATCGCGACGCCAAAATTGTACTGGCTCCGACCAACCCGAAAATCGCCAGAGTCAGGAGGGAATAACCGATCTCACGTCGGATGTCGGAAGAAGCAGGGAATCGCGGAATGATCTTGCGATGAGCCCAGCGTTGCCGAAACCACCAATAACCCAGGACCCAACCGATCCCCGCAAACAGCAAGTAGCGCAGCGTGGCATCGACCGAGGTGACGCCAGCAATCTTAAAGAAGCTCCAGGGTGAATCGAGGATGCGCTCCAGCGGTGTCATCGCCGTTGATCCTGATCCGTCGCCGACTCGCTGGCCATGCCTTCTTGACCACCGGAGATATTCAAAGCGGGCGTCCCGTTCGATCCGTGGTCATTCGTCCTGCGATGGGGGCACACTGGCTTTGAGCCCGTGCAGCGCCCGACGCGGTGCGCTGTAGCGGAAGAGTTCGGCGTAGCGAGCCCACGAGACGAGGGTGTGCAAAATGCGTTGAGAGCGTTCTCTAGGGAAAGTCAGGGCTAGTTGGCTCAGGATGATGTCTTCTGCGAGTTCATTCGTCGGTGACGCAGCCAACCCCCGGATCACTAAATCGAAGATATGGATTTGCCTCAGCATCCCGTTGAGGGGTTTCTTTCGCCCATCAATGTCGGCCGCCAGGAAGGCGCGTCCCTCAGGCGTGGCCTGACAGTCTTTGGCAAACGAATACCCAGCGAGTGGAGCGGGCGACGGGATTCGAAATCTGAGGGTACTATCTGGGGATATTGCCAGGGCGGGTTCGTTAGCCTTTGTGAGCCTTTGTGAGCCCAATGGGCCAAACAAAAAGGCCGCTTGGGCTAAACAAAAAGGCCGTCTTCCCGAAGGAAAACGGCCTGAAAGTTGGTTGCGGGGCTAGGATTTGAACCTAGGACCTTCAGGTTATGAGCCTGACGAGCTACCGGGCTGCTCCACCCCGCGATCCCGAGGCGCAAAGTGATACGGGATGGTGGCCTCTACGGCAAGGCTGAAGGCAAAGTTTCTTCTGTGTCGCAGGGATCCAAGCCTGTGGGAGAGCTCGAATCTCTTCCATCACGACTGCTGTACGGCTCGGTAACTCGAGAGTCCGAAAGCCTTCGAAAGACTTCGATCAACCCGAGTCGGATGTCACCGGCCCGTCGCTTTGCGTTCGACCTTTTTGATCTCCTTGGCCAAGGCCGCACCCCGCGTCTGGGCCGGAAGGAAAGCATTTGCCCAAACCGGTGAAGGGGCTCCGGCCGGCAAGGCGGTCAGCAGGCTTTGAAGGGCTTCGGAAGTGTAACCGCTGCGGGCTGCCAATCGGGTGCCTTCCAGCAGCACTTCACGGGCTTGGGCATCGGTGAGTCGCGCAGCGCCCTTGGATTCGCCGTCTTGCGGGACGATCGAGGGTCGGACCAGTTCGGTGGAAATGAGCGTGGCCGCCAGTTGGTTGAAGGCCGTCAGTTGCTGGTTGCGGTCATCGACGATGGGCTTTTTGGCCTTCTTGTTGGGAAGCTCTGAAGGATCCGGCAATGCGGCCATACCGTTCGGAGCGTCTGCACATCGGCGCAGGAATTCTGTCAAATAACCCGGGCACGAGGCATCCCGGCCGATGGCCAAGGCGATGCGGGACCACAATTCAGTGGTGGCGTCACTGACCACCACTTGTCGCTCGATGGATTCCACCCACGCGTTTTTGCCGTTCGAGGCCTTCACCGGAGGTTTGCCCCAACGGGACTGCTGCTGCGGGGTCAGCGTGTCGACGAGTCGTGCGTTGATTTTTTCCACCCACGGACGCCATTCAGACTCGGCTTGGAGTCGGAGCTGTCCGATTTGGATGAGGAGCAGAGATAGGCAAACGGCACGGATCATTGGGGTGGGACGGTTTATGTTCCTGAACGTCAGGCGTGCCCCAGATTCTTGAGAATCTGAACCGTCGAATGCGCTTTGTTCAGGGTGTAGAAATGCACGCCTGGAGCGCCACCCCGGATGAGTTCTTCGATTTGCTGCGTGCAGTATTCGATGCCGAATGCGGTCACGGCGGCATCGTCGTCACCTAGGGCTTCGAGGCGGGAGAGGAATCGCTCGGGCAATCGCGCTCCGCAGAGCGCTGTGAATTTTTTGGTCTGGTTGCGAGCCACAACGGGCAGGAGGCCGGGGATCAATGGCACATCGACGCCGAGGGTCTTGGTCAGATGATCTCGCATGGCGAAGTAGTCGTCATTGTTGTAAAACAATTGAGTCACCACGAAATGGGCTCCTTGGTGAATTTTGTCGGCCAGGTGCTGCCAATCCTGATGCTTACCCCCGGTCTGGGCGATGTGGCCTTCCGGGAATCCGGCCGTGCCGATGCTCAGGTCGCCGATCTCTTTCAGGTAGGCCACGAGTTCCGAGGAATAACGGAATCCCCCTTCGGTCGGCACCCACTCGCCAGAACCGCCGGGAGGATCTCCGCGCAGCGCCAAGATGTTGCGCACACCGCGGGCTTTTGCTTCGTCGATGACCGAACCCAGTTCGGTCTTGTCGGCGTTGACGCACGTCAGGTGCATCACCGTCGTCAACCCGAAGTCGCGTTGGATGCGCTCGACAATCCCTAGGGTTTTTTCACGGGTGGATCCGCCGGCTCCGTAGGTCACCGAACAGTAATCCGGCCGAGCGGCCAAGAGGGCAGGGAGGGTCTTTTCGAACAACGCCCGCTCACCTTCCTCAGTCTTGGGCGGAAAGAACTCGATGGAATACGAGGGGCGGCCCCGTCCGGCGTTCTCCCGATGGATCTCGTGGATGTGGCGGATCATGGGTTTCAAGAGTGGCCGGTCCGGATGGGGAATCAAGAGTCAAATCAATCAATCCTGATGGGATGATATGTTGGCCGGCGGCCTCCAGTGACCGGTTCGATGTTTGACCAAGGCCTGGATCGCTGCCTTTGAGCTCGGCAGCGACGTTGCCCCAGTGCCCGGCGATCACAACAGAGTGACAGGTTTAAAGTGTGGGTTCAGCTCAGCCTTGCCTCTGGGTGATGATAAAGTGACAGGTTCAAAGTACTCCAAGGACTGGCTCGGCCGACATTAGGGCGGCATTGGGCCCGGAGCGGGCTTGAGTTGGCGGGCTCGATTGTCTAGCAAAGAGCCATGACACGCCGAAAGTTTCTCCAAACAGGCGCAGCCTTGTCGGCCGCCACCTTTGTTCCGACGACCTTCGCTCAGGAAAAAGCCCTTCGGGTGGGATTGATTGGAACGGGTTGGTACGGCAAGGCGGACTTGCTGCGGTTGATCCAAGTCGCGCCGGTGGACGTGGTTTCGCTCTGCGATGTCGATCGCCGCATGCTAGCCGATGCGGCGGCGTTGGTGGCCCAGCGGCAAAAGTCCGGCAAGCAGCCCCGGACCTACGGCGATTACCGGAAAATGCTCGCGGAGAAGGATTTGGATGTGGTGCTCATCGGGACTCCGGATCATTGGCACGCCTTGCCTATGATCGAGGCCTGCAAGGCGGGGGCTGACATTTATGTGCAGAAACCCACAGGCGTGGACATCGTCGAGAGCCAGGCCATGCTGGCGGCGGCCCGGAAATACGGTCGGACGGTGCAAGTAGGAACCCAGCGGCGCAGCACACCGCACCTCATCGAGGCGCGTGATCGCATTCTTCGCGAGGGCAAGCTGGGCACCATCGCCCATGTGGAAATCTGCTGCTACTGGCACATGCGCGCCCGGGACACCCTGGCCACCGCGCCCGACACCGCGCCACCAGAGTGGCTAGATTATGAGATGTGGACTGGCCCCGCACCTATGCGGCCTTACAACAAAATGGTCCATCCGCGCGGATGGCGGGCGTTCTCGGAATATGGAAATGGCATCGTGGGCGACATGTGCATCCACATGCTGGACATGGTGCGCTGGATGATGGACCTCGGATGGCCCATCTCGGTCAGTTCCAATGGCGGCATCTTGGTGGACAAGGCGAGCCGGGCCAACATCACCGATACGCAGACCGCGACCTTCGACTTCGGTAATTTGCAAGTGCGCTGGACCCACCGGACCTGGGGCGAAGGCGGCGATCCCAAGTACCCCTGGAGTGCCACGTTCTACGGCGACAAGGGCACTCTCAAGGCCAGTGTCTTTGGCTACGACTACACACCGCAGGGCGCTGGTAATTCGGTGCACAAGGATGTCGGCATGGAGCTCGACCAGTATCCGGAAGACCAGACCGAAAAGGACCTAGAGAAGCACTGCGCTCCGGCCATTCGCGGACACATGCGCAACTTGCTGGAGTGCCGCCGCAGCGGGTCTAAGCCGGTGGCCGATATCGAGCAGGGGCACATGTCCACAGCCTCCTGCGTCTTAGCTAATTTGTCGCAGCAACTCGGTGGGCGAACCCTGCGCTGGGATCCCAAGACCCACACCATTGTCGGGGACACTGAGGCCACACGTCTGTTGGCGCGGCCCTATCGCAGCCCCTGGTCGCATCCCACGGCCGCATCGGTTTGAGAAGATGTGATGAATCTTGCCGGTCGATGGTAGACAAAAAGGCATTTGCAGCGTTTGTTGTCCCATCTGCAATGGGTGCAGGTAATTTTTTTAAAAATGTCTCGTTTTCCACTTCCAGGATCTGCAGGTTCCAGCCAAGTGACCAGTCAGCCAGCAGCATCTACCCCTAGTTCGGGCGTTCGTCGCACCCAGATTTTCACCTTGGTGGCAGTCCTCGTACCTTGGATCGGTTTCATGACGGCCGCCGTGCTGGCTTGGAACAAGATTCTTCGTCCGTTGGATGTCATCCTCTTTGTGATCATGTACTTGATCGCAGGTTTTGGTGTCACCGGGGGCTACCATCGCCTCTTCACCCACCGCAGCTTCACCTGCCCAGCCTTTATTCGGGCGTTGTTTGGCATCGCCGGATCGATGGCGGTTCAAGGACCGTTGTTCTTCTGGGTGGCTACGCACCGCCGTCATCACCAGCACAGCGATGTGAAGGGCGACCCCCACTCACCCCACGAACACGGTGAGGGCATGAAGGGCTTGATGCTCGGCTTCTGGCATTCCCACATGGGCTGGATGTTCCGCGGCGCCGATGCGATGACCGTTCGCAGCCTGCCCGACCTCTCCAAGGACCCGGTGGCCCGTGTGATTCACCGCGGTTTTGTTTGGTGGGCACTGACCGGGTTGGTTCTTCCCGGAATTCTGGGTGGCTTGATCACCCAAACGTGGATGGGGGCCTTAACGGGATTTCTCTGGGGCGGTCTGGCCCGGGTATTCATGGGGCACCATGCAACATGGAGTGTGAATTCCATTTGCCATCTCTGGGGTACACAACCCTTCAAGACTCGGGATGAGAGTCGCAACAATGCGGCCGTCGCGGTCGTTTCTCTCGGTGAGGGGTGGCATAATAACCACCACGCACATCCGCAGTCGGCCCGACATGGCCTTCGCTGGTATCAGATGGATCTGACCTGGATCCTGATTCGGATTCTAAACATCTTCGGGTTGGCCTCGAATGTTCAAGTGGCCCACTAAGTCACTAAGGTTTTAAAACAGTCGAAGCAACTCAACAGGGTCCGCTCCATCCGGTTTCATACCGATGAGGCGGACCCTGTTGGTTTTTAGAGGGGACTAGGCTTTGCGATAGAAGGGTTTCTTGACCACTTCGGCGGCAAACCGCTTACCTCGGATCTCGATCTGAAGGGCGGTTCCTGGAGTGGTCAAAGAGGGCGGAACATAGGCCATGCCAATACCCGCGTTCAGTGTAGGACTTTGGGTGCCGCTGACCACCGTACCAACCACGGCCTCGGCCACCACGACCGGATAGCTCGGACGAGGCGGAGCTGATTTTTCGGTCATCCGGAAGGCGACACACTTTTTGGAAAGCCCCTCCTCCTTTTGTTTCAACAGCGCGGAACGACCGACAAAGTTTCCCTTGTCCCAGGCGATGAAGAAGCCCAGTCCCGCCTCCACTGGCGAGGTTTGTTCGTCAAGTTCGTGGCCGTAGAGCGGATAGCAGACTTCCGTCCGCAAGGTGTCTCGGGCCCCGAGGCCACAGGGGCGAATGCCCACCGAGGCCCCAGCGGCAAGGGCTGCTTGCCAGAGGGGCTCCAGCAAGGCGTTGGGAGCCACCACTTCGAATCCGTCCTCACCGGTGTAGCCGGTACGGGCCACCCAGAGAGCTTGACCGTCTTGGTCCCACCGCCCGATTTGGTTTTTGGCCAACGCTGAAGCAGACACTCCTTTGACACCGCCGAGCGAATGGCCTGGGAACAGTGCATCGATGAATTCTGGAACACGGGGCCCCTGAATGGCGATGGCACCCGTGGTGGCCGACACGTGGTTCATGCGCACTTCCGAGCGATCCGGAAAGGCGTTCCAATGGGTCTCTAGCCATGCCACGTCAGCGTCTATTCGGCCGGCGTTGATGATGAGCAGGTAGGTTTCTTCGGCGACCCGATAGGCGTACAAATCATCGATGGTGCCGCCCGTTTCGAGACACAAGTGGGTATATTGGCCGAGGCCGATGGTTAGTTTTCGAAGGTCGTTGGTGAGCAATCCATTGAGGAATGCTAATGCCTTGGGCCCTTCAAACCAGATTTCGCCCATGTGGCTAATGTCGAAGATTCCGGCCGAGCGGCGGACCGCATGGTGCTCCTCGACAATCGAGGTGTACTGGACGGGCATTTCCCAGCCTCCGAACTCGATGAGCTTGCCGCCGAGTTGCTGGTGCGCTGTGAAGAGGGGGGTGCGTTTCAGGGACATGGATGGAATGAGAGCTGTGGCGGAGTTCATCGGCGACACCGGACAACCCAGGAGGACGGCGCGACGCGCTCAGCACGGAGTTCAAAGATGTTCCTGAAACCTTCCAAATCCAATCTCGGGTTTTTAAGAGCGACTGCTCCTCGAGTTTCTTAGGCGACGATCGACCGGACGACCTCCCCAGCCACATCGGTCAGCCGGAAATTTCGCCCGTTGTTGAAGAAGGTCAGTCGCTCATGATCCAGCCCCATGAGGTGTAAGATGGTCGCGTGGAGGTCATTGACGCTCACTTTGTCGACTTCGGCCTTGTGACCAAAGGCATCGGTGGCGCCGTGATGCACACCGCCACGGACTCCGCCGCCCGCCAGCCAATAGGTGAAGGCGTGGGGATTGTGGTCTCGACCCGGATTGCCGCCCTTTTGGGAGACAGGCAGGCGACCAAATTCTCCGCCCCAGATCACCAGGGTTTCGTCCAACAACCCCCGTTGTTCGAGGTCGGCCAGGAGTCCGGCGATGGGTTGATCGGTCTCGCGGGCGAAACCCCGGTGATTGCCGACGATGTCTTCGTGACCGTCCCAACTGCGTTGGTTTTCCATGCCGCCGGAGTAGATCTGAACGAAGCGGACACCGCGTTCGACCATGCGGCGGGCCGTCAGGCATTGGGCAGCAAAATGACGGCAGTGAGGTTGGTCGAGGCCGTAGAGGTGTTTGAGATGTTCCGGCTCGCGCTCAATGCCGAAGGCCTCGGGTGCAGCCGATTGCATGCGGTAAGCCAGTTCGAAGCTTTCGATCCGTGCTCCCAGTTCGCCTTGGGATCCCGCCTGGGCGAGGTGTTGTTGGTTGAGGGATCGGAGCAAATCCAATTGGGCCCGTTGGGCCTCCGCATTCATTCCGGCCGCTCGATTCAGGTTGTCGATAGGATCCCCCTTGGGCCGGAGCCAAGTGCCTTGATAGACGCTGGGCAGGAAACCGGCCCCCCAGTTGCTAGCCTGTCCCTTGGGCAAGCCGCGGTCGAGTGGGTCGCTCATCACCACGAAGGACGGCAGGTCGCGACTTTCGCTCCCCAGGCCGTAAGTCATCCATGAACCGACGCAGGGGAAACCCATGCGCGTCGAGCCTGTATTGATCATGAAGAGCGCGGGGCTGTGGTTGTTGGACTCGGTGTGGCAGGAATGCAGGAAAGCCATCTTGTCCACATGTCGCGATAGCTGTGGGAACAGGTCGCTGGCCCAGGTGCCGCTCTGGCCGTGCTGAGCCCAGGCGAAGGGAGACTTCATCAAGGGCCCTACTGACTCGGTGAAAAATCCGGTCTTCTTGTCGAAACCTGGCAACTCCTGACCGTGGCGGCGTGCCAACTCCGGCTTGTAGTCCCAGGTATCTACCTGGCTTGGGCCGCCGTTCATGAAGAGCCAGATGACCGATTTGGCCCGGGTCTTGAGTTGCGGGGGCCGTGGGGCCAGGGGATCGGCAGAGGGAGCTGCCATCGCCCGTGGTATTAGGAGTCGCTGCTCATCGAGCAATCCGGCCAAGGCCAGAAGGCCGGCCCCGTGACCGGCACGGCGGAAGAGGTCACGACGCGAGAGGAGGCCGTTCAGAGTAGGATGGGGATTCATGGAACGTTGGGGTTCTTCGGTCGAAGGCCGGGAATGGGGACAGGAAAGATGGGGTTGTCATGGACCTGATCCCGAAGGATCTCCTCGGCACGGGCGATGAGCTCTGGGTGACCGGTTGCAAGGTCGGTCCCTTCGTTGGGATCGGCCTTTAGGTCGTAGAGTTCCCAGGCTCCGGGTTGGGGCGTTTTGAGCCGCTGCCGGACCGCTTTGAAATCGTTCATGCGCACGGCGACTTGGCCTCCATACTCCGGAAATACCCAGACCATCGGGCGGTGCTGGCTCGGGCCCTTGCGGCCTGTGAGTTGAGGCCAAAGACTTTGACCATCTAGGTTGCGGGGTGTCTTCAGACCCGTCGCCTCGCAGAGAGTGGGAAACCAATCGGCGAAGTAGCTCGGGCGGTCGTTCACTGAGCCAGCCCGGATCCGTCCAGGAAGCCGGACGATCAAAGGAACTCTGAGGCCGCCTTCATACACCGATCCCTTGAAACCCCGCAGTCCGGCTGTGCTATTGAAGAAGGAGGAGTCTACGCCACCGGTACCGAAGCGGGGGTTTTTGCCGGCCGGATGGGTGGTGCCATTGTCGCTGGTAAAGATCACCAATGTGCGGTCGGTCAGTCCGGCTGAATCCAGGGCCCGCAGCACTTGGCCTACATGGTCATCCAGGTCCGAGATCATGGCCGCGTAGGCGGCACGCGGGCGGGGGTGGGGCAGGTAGCCATTCTGCCCTCGATAGGGTTCGTCATCCCAGGATTTCGGAAACCGATCGACCGATGCCTTGGGCGGATGCATCGCCAGATGGGGTTCGATGAAGGCCAAATAGAGAAAAAATGGATCCGCGCGGTGATCGCTGATGAATCGCTCGGCCTCGGCCATCATCCTCGTAGGGGCGTAATCTTCCGCCGTTTGGTCTTCCAGTCGGACTTCGCCCTCGGCTTGAGCACGGTGGCCAGGCACCGGATGAGCATTGAGGGGGATCCGTTCGGTATTCCGCCACAGATGGGTCGGGTAGTAGCTGTGAGCCACCGCCTGACAGTTGTAACCGAAGAAGAGGTCGAATCCTTGGGCGTTGGGATCGCCGGTGCTGCCCACCGGGCCCAGGCCCCATTTGCCGATGGCCCCCGTCGCGTAACCGGCTTGATGGAAGACCCGGGCCACTGTCTGGGCGCGGGCGCTCAAGGGGTACTGGCCTTCATCGAACTGAGGGAAGGCGGTCTTGGCCTGAATATTACCGCGGATCTCTGCATGACCGGTGTGGCGACCGGTGAGCAGCACGCAGCGCGACGGGGCGCAGACCGGGGCGCCGCTGTAGTGACGGGTGAAGCGCATGCCCTGAGAAGCCAGTCGGTCGAGATGGGGCGTCGGGATCTTCTGTTGACCGTAGCTGCCCAACTCGGCCCAACCGAGGTCGTCGGCGAGCATGAACACCACATTGAGGGCCTGTCCCTTGGAGGAGGTTTTTGCGGAGGCGGAGTTCGACAGCAAGAGGACAGACAGGACTGCGAGGGGTTGCAGCCGTTTGAACCAGAGGGCCGTGGAGGAGCGGAGGTTAGTCCACATAGATGACCTCGTTGAGGCTGATGAGGGTTTGCAGCAAATCCGTGGCGGACTGCAATTCAGGTCGAGCGCTCCCTGCCTGCCGGTACCGTTCAGTTTGTTGCTTCAGGAAGTCGATGGAGGCCTTCGATTCCACCGGGCTGGGAGATCGCTGCAGGGCTTGTCGGTAGGCGATTGTAACCCATTGGGACGGTTCTTGGGTCGCGTTGTTCGCCGACCGATGGGCCCATCCAGTGGCCCACTCCCGAACTTTCGGGTTGTTCATAAGCCAAAGGGCTTGGGGCGCAACGGTGGTGGCTGGACGGGTGCTCTGGCTAACCAGTGGTTCTGGGGCATCAAAGACCTGCATGGCCGGAATGAGTTGGCTGCGTTTGATCGTAAAATAAATGCTCCGGCGACGGCTGGATTCATCCAAGGTCCCAGGCCCGAACGGGGTGGCATCGAGGGCACCGGTGATCCAGAGCAGGGTGTCGCGAATGGCCTCGGCCTCGAGCCTGCTTGGAACACGTCGAGACAGGAGTGAGTTGTTTGGGTCTTGCTGAGCCTTCGCCTCGGAGGGCGCTGAGGACTGGCGATAGGTGCGGCTAGTCATCATCAGGCGATGCAGGGGCTTGAGTCGCCAGCCCCCGCGGATGAGTTCGCCCGCCAGCCAATCGAGCAGTTCAGGGTGCGAAGGTTTGCCCCCCTGGACGCCGAAATCATTGGGTGTGGCAACAAGCCCTTGACCGAAGTGGTGCTGCCATAGGCGGTTGACCATCACCCGGGCGAGCAGGTGCCCCGCACCGTCATGGCTGTCGGTCATCCAAAGGGCCAGCGAGCGTCGTCGGCCCGAATACGGGGCTCCGGTGGGTGGCTGCCAGCGCCAATGAGATTCGGAGTCGGGCGACTTCATGAGCACTTGTAGAAAGCTCGGGCTGGCGACCCCGCGTTTTTGGTCGGCGCTGCCCCGATGCAAGAAATGGGTCTCCGGCAAGAAGTCTCCGCCCTGAGTGTGCATACGAAGGGCCGGATAGCCCTCGCCGCACATGAGGACTTGCGTCAACTCGGGCTTGGGACGGTTTTTCTCGTGGGCTTGGACCTTTTGGTGGGCTTGGCTCCAGCCCGCGTCCGAAGTCTTCCACCAATCCAATAGCGTCTTCCGTTCGCTGGCCGAGAACGAGGCGGGGCCGCTTTCTGGGGTCTTGAGTCGCTCGAATAGGCCGGCGATTCCGGCCGGAACGCCTTCGGAGTCGAACGGGGCTGCGGTCATTGAGGTCACCGAAATGCGCGGCCGTCCGATGTGGTGACGGCTATTAACCTTGAACTCCAATTCGACGGTCAAGCGGACGCCTCCGGCTATCCGGATTGGAGACTCGAAATCCACGATGGCAGCGTGTCGGGTGCCGAATTTTGGGTCGACCGCCCATCCGGTGTGTGGGTCGTTGTCCAACGATCCTGCGATAGACAGGTTGCCGGTGTTTTGTTCGAAGGTGGCCCGAGGTCGCACCAAGAGGATCTCCTGCCGCTCGCCTCCCGACAACGGTTGGGCAAAGACCCGAATGCGGCTCAGCCCCAGGTTTCCATTGTCGGCCCGGCCGGGTCCGCCATGGGGTAGGCTCGGATCGGGCAGCACCTCCAAGCGCAGCGATCGCAGCTTCGGGCTCGGGCTTTGTCCGGTGAAGGTGTAGGTATCGTGGTCGGCGTTCTTGCCCTCGGCCAGGAAGGACCCGTCGGCCATTGCCTTGAAGCTGGCGCCGCTTTGGGATTTCCAGACGGGGGACTCCAGAAATTCCCAGTCGGCCGCGACCTTCGGTGCGGCCCCGGATCCCAGCCACGTCTCGAAGTGATTGGGGAGCACGGTTTGCTCGTACTGAGTGAGTTCGGCCTGATATTGGGTGTGGTCGGCCTCAAAGGCGGCCAATCGTCGCTGGGTCTGTTCCGGATTGAGGTCGAGTTGCCGCTGACTGCGGACGGTGGTGGTGAAGGTCGACAGCAGTCGGTAATAATCCCGGGTGGGGATGGGATCGAACTTGTGGTCATGGCACCGGGCACACCCCACGGTCATACCGAGCATGGCGGAGGTCGTGGTGGACAGCATGTCGTCCATTGCGTCGTAGCGGGTCCGCTCCACCTCGTTGGCAGTGATTTGCGTGGGGAACACCCCGGCTCCAAGAAATCCTGTGGCCATCAGTGCCAGCGGGTTCCCTGGCTCGAACTCGTCACCGGCCAACTGCCACTGCACGAACTGGTCGTAGGGCATATCGGCATTCAGAGCCTTGATAACAAAGTCCCGGAAGTGATGGGCGCCTGGTCGGTCGTAGTCGTGTTCGAAGCCTGAGCTTTCGCCGAATCGTGCCACATCCAACCAATGACGCGCCCAGCGCTCGCCGTGCTGAGGTTGGGCCAACAGTGTGTCGATCGCCCGTTCCCACGCCCCCGGGGCAGAATCTAGTTCAAAGGCCTCCAGAGCAGCCGGGGTAGGGGGCAGGCCGAGCAAATCGAAGGAGGCCCGACGGAGCTGGGTGCGCCGATCGGCCTCGGGATTGAGTGAGAGGTTTTTCTCCACTAGGCGGGCCTGGATGAAGGCATCGATCGGGTGGGAGCCTGCGGACGGGACCTCGGGAGGCGTGACCCGGACTAGCCTTTGGTACGGCCATCCGGTGAAGGGTTTGAGCGTCTTTGAATCGGACCCAGACTGGGTTCCGCTGGAGCGTCCGGCAATGAGCGGGCCGTCATAGGGGGCTCCGTTGTGAATCCACTCAGAGAGGGCTTTGACCGAAGCCTCGGGCAAAGGCTCTCCTTTGGAGGGCATATGAGGCTTGTCCGTACGGGAGACCAAGCGGACTAGCTTGCTGCCCGGTCCGTCAAACAGACGAATGGCCAGACCCTCGGCTCCGCCCTTCAAAAGGTCTTCGCGGCTGGCCAGACTGAAGTCGCTTTGTGTTTTTTCGCCACCGTGGCACTTCAGGCAGTGCGTGGTCAGGAGCGGTCGAATTTCTTTTCGGAACTGTTCAAGGCCGCGGGTGAAGCGTTCGGCGTGGTCCGCCGGAAAGGGAACTGCGGGTTCGGCGGCGGCCAATCGAAGGTTCCCGACTAGAAATTGGAGTATTACGGCAAAATAGCCGGAAAACCGCACCAGGTATAAAGGGACAGTCATGGCATCGGGAGAGTCGGTGAGTCTGGTTTTGTTGGGGCCCAGGATGCAACTCCGGGATGAATGGATCGAAGGTCAATCTTTGGCATCCACTTCCGGTGGGGGGTTCTGATAGTCTACCTCACGTGATCGCTGATTATCTTGACCAGTGCCGCAGTCTTCTGGACACGGCCGTCGCCCAGGAGGAGACCATCGCGGAGGCTGCGAACCTCTTTGCCGAGACCATCCTGGCTGGCCGAATGGTGCATTGTTTTGGCTCCGGCCATAGCCGCATCCTCGTTGAGGAAATGTGGCCCCGCTACGGATCGTTCCCCGGGTTTAACCCCATCGTGGAGCTCTCCCTGAGCTTCCACAACCTCGTGGTGGGTGCCAATGGACAGCGGCAGGCGATGTTCTTGGAGAACGTCCACGGCTTGGCCGCCCGCATCCTCCGCAACTACGACCTTTCCCCTAAGGATACCGCCCTGGTGGCCTCCTCGTCGGGATGCAATTTGGTGCCGATTGAAATGGCGGAGGAGTTCAAGCGCCGTGGCGTGAAGGTGGTAGCCATCATCTCCAAGGCCCATAGCGAGGCCAGTCGCAGCCAGCGCCGCGATGGCCGCAAGTTGCAGGACTTTGCCGACGTCGTTCTCGACACCGGTGCTCCGGCGGGTGACGCCATGATCGAGGTCCCGGGTCTCGAAACCCCCGTGGGTCCCGGTTCCACCATCGGCGGGTGCATGCTCATTAATGCCATCAAGGTCGAGGTTGCTGCGCTGCTCACCGAGGCTGGAAAGCCTCCGACAGTGCTCACGGCGCCCGCGCTGGTGGGCAATGAGAAGGCCTCCCAGTTGTTTGAATCGGCCTACGACGAGCATGCTCGCCGATTAGCCAAGTTGTATGCCCACATCGGTGAAGCCCCGGCCGAAGCCCCGGCAGCCCGACCGCGCCGCGAAGCTCGCCCGGAGCGCACCGAAGATCGCCCGCGTGAAGAACGGGGTCAGGAACGCGCTCGCGATGACCGTGGAGAGCGCTCTGGAGGCCGTGACGGTGGCCGGGGCCGAGGTGGCGATCGCGATCCGCGCGGAGCCCGTGAGAGTGTTGCTCCGCGTGAGAGCGCCGTGCCTCGCGAAGTTCGTGAAGTTCGTGAACCGCGGGCTGAGCGTCCGCAGCGCGAGGAGCGCGCGCCGCGTGAAGAAACCCGTGGGCGCACCGGCGAGCGGAGTGAACGTCCTGACCGTGGTGGCGAACGCAGCGAGGGTGGTCGTGCCCCTCGTCGCATGGAGGAGCCTTCGGAGCGTCCCCAGCGAGCCCCGCAGCCCCAGGCTGAGTCTGTTCCCGAGTCCTTCGGAGGAGCTGCTCCTGTCGAGGTGCCCAAGCCGGCCAATTGGGACCGGATGGATGACATTGAACGCCGTCTCTGGTTGCGCGAGAACGGTCAAGCTCCGGCTCCTGCCCCCCGTTCGGACCGTTCGGAGGGTGGTGAGCGCCGCGGACGTGAAGATCGTGGCCGCGACAATGGCAATCGCCGAGGTGGGCGTGGTCGTCGGAACTAAACCCACTCAACCATGGCGGTCCTTCTGGTCGAGTGCCCGGATCAACGGGGCTTGGTGCACGCCATCAGTGGTGTGCTGCTCCGCCATGGTTGTAACGTCGTTGGTAATCAAGAGTTCGTAGATGCCGCGTCGGGGCGCTTCTACATGCGCACCGAATTCGATGGTCCTGAGGGTTCCGCGACTGGGCAACAGCTCGTGGCGGAAACCCTGTCCAGTCTACCGACCGGTGCACAGGTCCGCTTGGCGCAGCCCGGGCCCAAGCGGATCGTGGTGTTGGCCTCCCGCGAACACCACTGCCTGGGAGATTTGCTCATACGCCATCAATTCGGAGGCATCAATGCCCGGATCGAGGCCGTGATTAGCAACCATGCCGTGCTGGGCGACCTAGTTCGCAAGTTTGAGGTTCCTTTCCATCATGTTCCTGCCGAGGGGTTGGAACGTGCGGCCCACGAGGCGGCCGTGCGGTGCATTCTCGACGAAATCCAGCCTGAGTTCCTCGTCTTGGCCAAATACATGCGAGTGTTGTCTCCCGATTTCGTGGGCCAATACCCGTCGCGGATTATCAACATCCACCATTCCTTCCTTCCGGCCTTTGTGGGAGCCAAGCCCTACCATCAGGCCTTCCAGCGTGGGGTAAAGGTCATTGGGGCCACGGCTCATCTGGTGACCGATGACCTGGATGCGGGTCCTATTTTGGTCCAGCAGGTGATCCCTGTGGACCATACCCACGCCGCCGCGGATCTCGTCCGAGCCGGTCGCGATGTCGAGCAATTCGCCTTGGCGCAGGCGCTTCGATTGGTCTTTGAAGACCGCGTGTTTTTGGCGGGCAACCGGACAGTCATTTTCGACTGAGCTGCCTGGGTTGCGAGAGTTTCTTTTTACGGTGTCTTTTCCCACCTTATGAATCAGTGCCCCTTGCGAACTTCTGTCATCGGCAGTTATCCGTTTCCGGCCTGGTTAGAGCATGCCTCGCATCATCTGGATCGCTTTGGTTCGGAGGACCGGAGTGAACTGCAATCCGATGCGGTCACTTGTGCTGTGAAGGATCAGTTGGCTGCGGGATTGGATGTCATCACCGATGGCGAACAAAGCCGGTTGGACTTCAATCTCAGCTTCTACGGCTACCTTCAGGGAATCGATCTGGAGTCGGCCTCGCCCCGTCGATGGGGTCCGCCTGCTCATGACCAGCGGGGACGCCACGCAGTCGTGGCTCCATTGCAGGCCCCTCGCGGACTGGGAGCCGTCGAGGAATACCGTCGCCTGGAGACCGTTGCCCGCGAATTGGGCGCGGCCAGCCGGGTGACGCTGAAGGCTTCGATTCCCGGTCCCTACACGCTGTCCGGTCGCCTCTTGCCCAACGCCGATTTGGGCTACCCGGACCGTTGGGCACTGACTGAAGCTCTCCTGCCCTTGGTACGCCAAGAATTGGAGGCGTTGGTCGCCGCGGGATGTCGCGAGATCAGCGTCGATGAGCCTTCGATGAGTTGCTATGGCTACCGGGAAGACGTCCGACGTTTCGTAGACCTCTTCAATCGGACGGTGGAAACGGTCACTGGCAAGACTCGCGTTTGCATGCACCTCTGCTTCGGCAACTACAAGGCCCGGGCCATCGGTCCGCGGCAGATAGCGCCACTGTTTCCTGCCTTTCTCGACATGCACTGCGATGAGATGCACGTGGAGATGGCCAGTCGGGAGTTCTCGGAATTGGAGTTGATCGCGCAGGTGGCGCGGCATCGTGACGTAGCCGTGGGCATCGTGGACGTGAAGAGCTACTACATCGAGACGCCGGAGGACATCGCCGCCCGCGTGCGTCGATGCCTAGAATATGTGCCGGCAGACCGGTTGGTTTTGGCTCCGGATTGCGGACTGAGTCAGACGGCCCGTTGGGCAGCGCGACGCAAGTTGCAGGCGCTGTGTGCCGGTGCGGCTCTGGTCCGACAAACTCTCTGAATCAACGGACCTGGCTTCCGGTTTTCAGCCCCAGTTTCAGATCCTGACATGATTATTCCTCTTCAGCAGGACGATGTGTTTTTGGCCGACCTGGACCGGGCCAGGGAGTCGGCGCCCGAGTCGCTGCATGTGTGGTGGTTGGGGCAGAGCGGATTTTTGATCCAGTGGCGCGAGAATCGACTGCTGCTCGATCCGTACCTCTCCGACTCCCTGACGAGCAAATACGCCGCCACCGACAAGCCCCATGTGCGCATGACCGAACGGGTGGTCGATCCCTCCCTCATTTCGGGTGTCGGGCTTGTCACGGCCACGCACGCCCACACCGATCATCTCGATGCGGAAACACTCATCCCGTTGGCCCGCTCCAACCCGGGCCTGCGGCTCGTTTTCCCCGAGGCCATTCGCAGTTTGGCCGCGGCCCGCTCTGGCCTGCCACACGAGTCGCTCATTGGCCTAGACGCTCCATCCCCCGGCCGGCCCGCGGGAACTGGATCGATGCAAAGAGCGACCGTTGGACCCTTTCAAATTCAAGCCGTACCCGCGGCCCATGAGGCGTTGGACTGCGATCCGATGGGTCGCTTGTCTTGCTTGGGTTTCATCATACGGGTGGGTTCGTGGACTCTTTATCATTCGGGCGACACAGTCCTCTTCCCAGGCATGGTCGACTGCTTGAGAGAAGCCCGGATCGATCTCGCCTTTCTGCCCATTAACGGTCGATCTCCCGAGCGCCGGGTCGCGGGCAATCTCTGGGGCCATGAGGCTGCCGCACTGGCCTATCAATCGGGTATGGGCGCCGTGGTCCCGTGCCACTACGAATTGTTTGAGTTTAATACGGCCTCGCCCGCGGACTTTGAAGCCCGATGCCAGGCCCTTCTGCAGCCCTATCATCGGCTTCAGGCAGGGGGGCGACTGACGCTCGGACCGCGTTCGTGTCCTTGACTCTACGAAGCCCCCTCCTAACTTGCCGCATTCATGGAGTCATCCCTCCCCTCTCAAGAAGGTTCATCCGAAGATCAGGAACAATTGCTCACCTTGAAAACGTTCCGATCCGCAGGGAAGGGGAGTTGGGCCTCAGTCCCGGACGCGGAATGGAACGATTGGAAGTGGCAGCTCAAGAACCGCGTCACTCGAATTGACCAGTTGGAGCGCTTGTTGCCGAGCATGACTCGAGAGGAGCGAGCCGGAGTGCTTCTGGCCGGGGAGTCGAAGTTGGCGATGGCCATCACCCCGTATTACTTCAACTTACTCGACCCCTCCGATGAGTTGTGCCCCATCCGCCGTCAGGTTATTCCGCGGTTGGAGGAGACCACGACCGCCCCTTGGGAAACATTGGATCCGGTCGGCGAAGACGATCACTCGCCGGTGCCAGGCCTTGTGCATCGCTATCCCGACCGCGTCCTTTTTTTGGTGACCGACCGATGCGCGGCCTACTGCCGCTATTGCACCCGATCCCGACTGGTGAGCAACGCCAGTGGCTACGATTTTCACCCTGAATTCGACCGCCAAATCGCCTACATCGCCGAGCATACCGAGATTCGAGATGTGCTGTTGAGTGGCGGCGATCCAATGCTCCTCAGCGACGAAAAACTCGAGTATTTGCTGGGCCGTTTGCGAGCGATTCCCCACGTCGAATTTCTGAGGATCGGCACCCGTATTCCTATTTTTCTGCCGCAGCGGATCACACCGGCATTGTGTACCATGCTCCGGAAGTTCCACCCGCTCTTTGTCAGCATCCACACCAACCATCCCGGAGAACTGACCACCGAAGTCCGCGAGGCGTTAGGGCGACTGGCCGATGCTGGTATCCCCTTGGGCAATCAGTCGGTGTTGCTGCGCCACGTCAACGACGAACCTGTGGTGATGAAGGCGCTGGTCCAGAAGCTTCTAATGTGCCGGGTCCGGCCGTATTACATTTACCAGTGCGACCTCATTTCAGGGAGTTCCCACCTGCGGTCCACGGTGTCGCGTGGGTTGGAAATCATGGATTCTCTGCGGGGCCACACCACCGGTTACGCTGTCCCGCAGTATGTCATCGATGCCCCGGGTGGCGGTGGCAAAATTCCGGTCAATCCGGGCTATATTCTGCGCAAATCAGCCACCAAGATAATTCTTAGAAATTTCGAGGGAGAAGTCTTCGAATATCCCGAGGCACCGGAGGTGGCTGCCCTGGCACCGCTCTGCAATCCCTCAATGGCTTTTGGTAAGGACTGACTCCTTGTCCAGGGCTACGGAGAGCACCTGCCCGCACTCCGGACAGTGTCGGTAGTCCGAAGGGCTATTACGACTGCAGGCAGGGCAGGTGATCTGGAACGATTTGTTTCTACGGTGAATCCATAAGTTGCGCAGGTAAGGGATCCACGAGAAGGCCTGTCCCGCGATGAAGACGCTGTCGCGTCTCTGGAGCGCGTAGCTGAGCAAAATCAAGGATCCCACAAGGCTCAGCCACCAGAAGGCCTGCGGAACGACCACGCGTCGTTGGCGCTCGGTGGCATACCACTGGACGAGAAAACGGCTGAAAAAGATGGCGTTACCCACCCATCCGACCACCTTCCACGCATGCCATTCGATCCCCAGAAAACGTCCCTCGATCCACATCAATCCTGAGCCAGCCAGCCACTCCATGGACACAGCATGGAAAAGAAAGATGACGTTGGCGCTGAAATTCTTTTGACGGGGGTGGGTCTTTTCCGATAGACAGACCGCTCCTCGGTAGGTGAAACCGATTTTACCCTGAGGTTAACAATCAACGCGGGAGGACTTCGGTCCGCATGAACCGCAACCAAAATGCCTAGCAAACGCTATAAGAAGGCCCTGTCCCTCGTGGACTCCAACAAGGCCTACCCCCTCGACGCCGCCGTTGAGGTTCTCGCCAAGTTCCCGAAAGCCAAGTTCAACGAGACCATCGATCTGGCCTTCCGCCTTGGGGTTGACCCGAAGCAGTCCGACCAGATGGTCCGCGGAACCACGCCGCTGCCCCATGGCGCCGGCAAAGTTGTCCGCGTCTTGGTGTTCACCAAGCCCGGTGCACCGGCCGAGGCAGCTCGCGAAGCGGGTGCCGAGTTTGTCGGTTTCGAGGACATGATCAAGAAGTGCGTCGAAGGCTGGACTGACTTCGATGTCGCAGTTGCCACCCCTGAGGCCATGACCGAAGTGCGTAAGCTCGGTAAGGTTCTCGGACCCCGCGGCCTCATGCCGAACCCCAAGACCGGAACTGTAACCGACGACACCGGAAAGGCTGTCCGTGAGGTTAAGGCGGGTCGTGTTGAATTCAAGGTGGACAAAGCCGGCAACATCCACGTCCCCGTGGGCAAGGCCAGCTTCACTCCGCTGCAGATTGCTGAGAATGCTCGCACCGTGGTCGAGGCCGTTTATCGAGCCCGTCCCTCGAGCGTCAAGGGTCTCTACGTCCGCAGCGTCACGCTGTCGATGACGATGAGCCCTCCGGTCTCCGTGGAACTCAAGGAATTCGTCTCCGCCTAACCTAAACTTCCCTTACTGCAACATACCATGCGCGCAGAAAAGAAGCTCATCTCGGCGGAATATGTGGCCCGCCTCAACGCCTCGCCGTTTTTCCTGGTCGTCGACTATAAGGGTCTGACCGTCCAGAAATTCACGGAACTCCGCAAGCGCCTGATCAAGGCCGGTGGTGAGGTTCACGTGGTGAAGAACACCATTTTCAGCATCGCTGCCAAGGAAGCCGGTCTGGCTGATTTGTCTGGCATGCTGACCGGTCAGGTGGCCGCGGTCACCGGCAACAAGGACATCGCCGCCGTGGCTAAGGTCATCAAGACCTTCCAGGCCGAGTTCGACAAGCCCAAGCTCAAGTTCGGTGTGCTCGGCAACAAACCGCTTTCCGCTGAGGAAGTGCGTGTGATTGCTGATCTGCCCCCGCTCCCCGAGATTCAGAGCAAGATCCTGGGCCTGCTCCAAGCACCTGCCCAGAAGCTCGTGGCTTTGATCAACACCCCGGGAACCCAAGTTGCCCGCGTCATCGGAGCCTACGCCGAGAAATCGGTCTAGTCGTTCGACTCCAATTTTTCACTCTTTTCGTCTCAGGCACGCTGCTTGGGCGGAATTCAACGAAACAATAGTAAATCGTCGGTCCACAGGCAGTGGACTAATTCGGAGCGGCCGCTCTGGCGACGAGACGAAATAAAAGAAAATACCATGGCAGACATCAATAATATCGTCGAAGAACTGAGCAAGCTCACCGTTCTCGAGGCCGCCGAACTGGTGAAGGCTCTCGAGACCAAGTGGGGTGTGACCGCCGCCGCCCCTGTGGCTGCTGCCGCCGCTCCTGCGGCCGGCGCTGCTGCTCCGGTTGCTGAAGTCAAGACCACCTTCGATGTGTGGCTCGCTTCGGTTCCTGCCGATAAGAAGATCGGTGTGATCAAGGCTGTCCGTGAAGTCAAGGCCGGTCTCGGTCTGGCTGAGGCCAAGGCTTTGGTCGAAGGCGCTCCTAAGCTGTTGCTCGAGGGTGCCAACAAGGCTGATTCCGATGCCGCCGCCAAGAAGATCGAAGAGGCTGGTGGTAAGGTTGAGCTGAAGTAATTTTGCAATCCGTGCGTCGGGTGTTACTGTGAGGTCACCCGGCGCACGGTTTTATTTTCTTCACCACTCCCGCTAGAGTTCTGAAATTTTTCAAGAACTCGGCAAAGTGGCGGCAGGAGTGTCCGCTTTCGGTCAACCTAAGTCATAGGTCACCAGTTTTGTACGGCTTGAAATAGTGTTTCAGTAAGACGAGTTCCGGCGAAGTCGAAAAAGCCTTCACCGGATCTCGTCGTATTGTATTTTATGGCGAAAACAGTCTCCAGGCAGGTGCCGCAGAAATCCCCGAGTCACGAGGTCGCAATGGCAACGAAACAATCCGAGCGAATTAATTTCGGCAAGATCAAGGAAGTCATCGCCCCCCCCAACCTGATCGAGATCCAGCTCGACTCGTATCGCGAATTCCTTCAGTCCAACCTGTCCGCGTCCAAACGCCGGAATCTCGGGTTGCAGGCAGTTTTTACCGAAGTTTTCCCCATCGAAAGCTACGACGGTAAGACAGTCCTAGACTTCCACTCCTACGACATCCAGGAGCCGAAGATCGACTGGTTGGAGTGTCTCCGTGAGGGCTTGACCTTCGGAGCACCGCTTTACGTTACCTTCCTGCTGAAGGAAGAGAAAGGTACCAAGGAGGAAAAAGTGTTCATGGGCGAAATTCCGCTCATGACCCCCCAAGGCACCTTTGTTATCAATGGTGCTGAGCGTGTCATCGTCAGCCAATTGCACCGCTCGCCGGGTCTGGCTTTCGAGACAACCCAACATCCGAATGGCAAGACCCTCCACAGCTTCCGGATTATCCCGGACCGTGGATCTTGGTATGAGGCGCAGTTCGACACCAGCGACCTCCTTTACGTTTACTTGGACCGCAAGAAACGCCGTCGTAAGTTCCTGACCACCACGTTCTTCCGGGCGCTCTTCACTTTGGCGGAAGCCAAGTTTGATGCCGATCCGAAGACGTCTCCGGACAAGCTGGGTAGCGATGGCGACATCCTGAAGTTGTTCTATTCGATCAAGGACGTCTCCGTAAAGGACGCCGAGAAGATCGAAGAGATCCAGAACATGGTCCTCGTGGAGGACGCTCTCGACGTTGATCGCGGCATCGTGGTGGCCCGTGCCTTTGAACCGCTGTCCAAAGCGGTCGTCCGCCAGATCGCTGACCTCGGAGTTTCCAAGATTCGAGTGGTGGATACGTCGGTAGACGACGGCATCATCATCAAGTGCCTCAAGAAGGATCCGACCAAGAACGCGGAAGAGGCCCTCAAGGATATCTACCGTCGTCTCCGGCCTGGAGATCCCCCCACTGCGGCCAACGCCAAGGCCCTTATCAAGCGCTTGTTCTTTGATGCCAAGCGTTATGATCTCGGTCGGGTGGGTCGCTACAAGATCAACCAGAAGCTCAACTTCAAGGACAACGGCGAAGACCGTATCCTTCGGGGTCGCGACTTGCTGGAAGCGACCAAGTACCTGTTGCGCCTGAAGAAGGGGCAGGGAAGCGTTGACGATATCGATCATTTGGGAAGCCGCCGCATCCGGACCGTGGGCGAATTGCTCGCCAACCAGTGCCGTGTGGGCTTGGCCCGTACAGAGCGCTTGGTCAAGGAGCGCATGACCTTGTTCGATCAGAGCCTCGACACGATGACGCCTCAGAAGCTCATCAATCCGAAGGCCCTGTCAGCGGTGGTTCGCGACTTCTTCGGTCGCAGCCAGCTGAGTCAGTTCATGGACCAGATCAATCCTTTGGCCGAGTTGACGCACAAGCGTCGTCTGTCTGCTCTCGGGCCTGGGGGTCTCTCCCGTGACCGTGCTGGATTTGAGGTTCGCGACGTCCATCCGTCCCATTACGGTCGTATTTGTCCGATTGAGACTCCTGAAGGACCGAACATCGGCTTGATCGCCTCTTTGGCGACTTACGCCCGAGTCAACGACTTCGGTTTCATTGAAACACCTTACCGCAAGGCAGAGAAGGGGCGTGTGACCGGTCAGTTGGATTACCTCACCGGTGACCGTGAAGAGGGCTTCGTCATCGCTCAGGCCAATTCTCTGCTCGATGACAAGGGTAACTTCGTGGGTGACCGCGTCACCTGCCGTTGCAAGGGCGACTTCATCGACGTTGAGCCCGATCGCGTCGACTACATGGACGTCTCTCCGAAGCAGTTGGTTTCGGTGGCGGCCGGATTGATCCCGTTCTTGGAGCACGACGACGCGAACCGCGCGCTGATGGGCTCCAACATGCAACGCCAAGGCGTCCCGCTGTTGGTGACCGAGGCCCCGTTGGTGGCCACGGGTCTCGAGAGCCGAGTGGCTCAAGATTCCCGCGCGGTCATTATCGCCGAGGAGGCAGGCAAGGTGGCCAGTGTCACCGGTTGCCAGATTATCGTCACCAAGGATGGCAAGATCCCTGAGGGTAAGAAGAAGCTAAAGCATTCTCCCGAGGACAGCGTCTGGATCTATCCGGTGCGCAAGTTCATGCGGTCCAACGCGGCCACCTGCATTAACCAGAAAATCCTGGTTTCCAAGGGTGAATCCGTGAAGAAGGGCCAAGTTCTGGCCGACGGTCCGTGCACTCAAGGCGGCGAGATCGCGTTGGGTCGTAATGTACTGGTCGCGTTCATGCCTTGGAACGGCTATAACTTCGAAGACGCTATCCTGATCTCTGAGAAGATCGTCAAGGATGACATCTTCACCTCCATCCACATCGATGAGTTCGAAGTGGTTGCTCGTGATACCAAGCTTGGGCCTGAGGAAATCACTCGGGATATCCCCAACCTGGGCGAAGAAGCCCTCAAGAATCTGGGTCTCGACGGCGTCATCCGCGTCGGAGCCGAGGTCAAGCCAGGCGATATCCTGGTCGGTAAAATCACGCCGAAGAGCGAAACAGAGCTGGCTCCTGAAGAGCGCCTCCTACGAGCCATCTTCGGTGAGAAGGCTGCTGACGTGAAGGACACCTCGCTTAAGGTTCCTTCCGGTACCTACGGCATCGTCATGGATGTCAAGGTGTCGTCCAAGAAGGACAGCGACAAGGTGGTCGGCGGCAAGAAGGACGGCAAGGATGCCCCCCGCAAGGTGGCCAAGGAGATCGAGGACGGCTTCAAGCAGAAGCGTTCCGAGCTACTGGACCAGCTGACCGAGGCTCTTTCCAACATCCTCCTCGGTGAGAAGATCCCGCTCGACGTTCTCAATAGTGAGACGGGCGAGATCATCATCCCGGCCAACCGCAAGATCACCAAGACGCTGCTGAAGAAGCTGGCAGATGTCTATGATCGGATCGAGATCGACCCGTCGCCGATCCGCAACAAGATCAGCGAGATCATCAGCCAGTTCAAAAAGCGCTTTGATGAACTGCAGAGCCAGCACGACGAGGAAATGGATCGCGTCGAAGCCGGTGAAGAGCTCGATTCCGGTATCGTCAAGCAGGTCAAGGTCTATGTCGCCTCCAAGCGTAAGCTTTCGGTGGGTGATAAGATGGCCGGACGCCACGGTAACAAAGGTGTCGTCGCCAAGATCGTGCCTGAAGAGGACATGCCGTTCCTTGAAGACGGAACCCCGGTCGAGATCGTGCTGAACCCGCTGGGCGTGCCTTCGCGCATGAACGTCGGACAGCTGCTCGAGACTCACTTGGGTTGGGCTTGCAAACTCTTGGGTATCAAGATCGCGACCCCGGTCTTCGACGGTATTAAGGAGAAAGAAATCCGCGGCTACCTCCGGGAGGCCAAGTTGCCAGAACACGGCAAGGTGCACCTCTACGACGGTCGCTCCGGCGAGCGCTTCGATCAGGAGATCGTGGTTGGATACATCTACATGCTCAAACTCGGGCATTTGGTGGCCGACAAGATCCATGCCCGTGCTGTAGGCCCCTATTCCCTCGTTACCCAGCAACCGCTGGGCGGCAAGGCGCAGTACGGCGGTCAACGCTTCGGCGAGATGGAAGTCTGGGCAATGGAAGCCTACGGCGCGGCCTTCATGTTGCAGGAACTCCTGACCGTGAAATCCGACGACGTTCAGGGTCGTACCCGAATCTACGAAAGCATCGTCAAGGGCGACAACTCGCTCGAGGCAGGTGTTCCTGAATCCTTCAATGTTTTGGTCAAGGAGATGCAGTCTCTCGGCCTCGACATCAAAGTGGGCTATACCAACCCGGCTGACGCCCCTCAAACCGCCTCGAATGCTTTGGCGGCCTTTGTCTAATCCTTTCGATCATCTGCTGAACGCACACGAACTATGTTGAGCTCCAAGGACACTGCCCGCGAGTTGCTGGGCCTAGACAAGGTTAACCTGGTCGACCACGTCGCGATCCAGGTCGCCTCGCCGGAGATCATACGCTCCTGGTCGAAGGGTGAAGTAAAGAACCCCGAGACCATCAATTACCGCACATTCAAGCCCGAGAAGGGCGGTCTCTTCTGCGAGCGCATTTTCGGTCCGGTGAAGGACTGGGAATGTTCCTGCGGCAAGTACAAACGGATCAAGCACCGGGGTGTGGTGTGCGATCGGTGCGGCGTCGAAGTGACATTGGCTCGCGTTCGCCGCGAGCGGATGGGCCACATCGAGTTGTCCGTGCCGGTTTCCCACATCTGGTTCTTCAAGTGCATGCCGTCCCGCATTGGTTTGATGCTGGATATGACGGCCCGCCACTTGGAGCGCGTTATCTACTACGAGGACTACCTGGTCATCGACCCTGGCAGTACTGCGTTGAAGGTTCACCAGTTGCTCTCCGAGCACGAGTACCGCGAGGCCCGAACCACCTACGGTAACGACGCGTTCGTTGCCAAGATGGGCGCCGAGGCCGTTCACGGTGCTTTGGCTAATCTCCAATTGGACAAGACCGTGGATGAACTCCAGGTCGCCATGACGGAGACCAAGTCCAAGCAAAACCGAAAGAAGATCTCCAAGCGCATCAAGCTGTTCCAGGGCTTCTCCAAGTCCGTGATGCGTCCGGAATGGATGATCCTGACGGTGCTGCCAGTCATTCCTCCCGATCTGCGCCCGTTGGTGCCGCTCGAAGGTGGACGTTTCGCGACCTCCGATCTCAACGATCTCTATCGCCGGGTTATCAACCGGAACAATCGTCTCAAGAACCTGCTCCAGCTCAAGACTCCGGAAGTCATTATCCGGAACGAGAAGCGCATGTTGCAGGAGGCAGTTGACGCATTGTTTGACAACGGCCGCCATGGTCGCGCCGTGACCGGTGCGGGCAACCGCGCCTTGAAGTCCCTGTCTGACATGCTCAAGGGCAAGTCGGGCCGCTTCCGCCAGAACTTGCTGGGCAAGCGCGTCGATTACTCGGGTCGTTCGGTCATCGTCATCGGGCCGGAGCTCAAGCTGCACCAATGCGGCCTACCCAAGAAAATGGCGTTGGTGCTCTTCGAGCCCTTCATCATTCGCCGCCTCAAAGAACTCGGCTACGTCCACACGGTCCGCTCGGCCAAGAAGATGATCGAGCGTCAGACCAAGGAGGTCTGGGATATCCTCGAAGAGGTGACCCGCGGGCATCCTGTGCTGCTCAACCGCGCACCAACACTGCATCGTCTGTCGGTTCAGGCGTTCGAGCCGGTCCTCATCGAGGGCGAAGCTATCCGAATCCATCCGTTGGTTTGTACCGCCTATAACGCGGACTTCGACGGTGACCAGATGGCCGTGCACGTACCGCTGTCGGTCGAAGCTCAGTTGGAGGCCCGCCTCCTCATGATGGCGCCGCTGAACATTTTCAGCCCGTCGAGCGGCAAGCCGATCATGACGCCGACTCAGGACATTCCCCTGGGTTGCTATTACCTCACTGCCGAACCGCGCAAGGCCCGCAAGGAGGGCGAACGCATCGTTCTGTGCGGTTCCAAAGAAGAAGTCATCTTCGCCCAGATGGATGGTGCCTTGAAGACCCACGATCGTGTGCGTCTCAAGAATCCGGACTTCGGCAAGAAGACGGTCTACGGCAATGCGACCGACCGCGTCATTGAGACCACCGTGGGTCGCGTGATCTTCTCGGAGATCTGGCCGCCCGAGCTGGGCTTCGCCAACATCGTGGTGGGTAAGAGCAAGTTGGGTGACCTCATTCTCAACTGCTATAAGACTGTCGGCCACGAGCGCACAGTCACCACCCTCGACAAGCTGAAAGAAATCGGATTCGAGCAGGCGACCCGTGCAGGTGTTTCGATCGGTATCGACGACATGATCGTTCCGACTGAGAAGCAGAAGGAGATCAAGGAGGCGCTTCACCAGATCAGTGAGGTCGAGAAGCAGCACAAGAAGGGCGTCATCACCAACCAGGAACGCTACAACAAGGTGGTCGATATCTGGACCCATTGTACCGATCAAATCGGTTCGGTGATGCTCAAGACGTTGGACGCCAACCAGGGCAAGAAGGAGTACAACCCGGTTAGCCTGATGGTGGATTCTGGCGCCCGAGGTAACAAGGCACAGGTCCGTCAGTTGGCCGGTCTGCGTGGTTTGATGGCCAAGCCGAGCGGTGAGATTATCGAAAAGCCGATTCTTTCGAGCTTCCGCGAGGGTCTGACCGTTTTGGAGTACTTCATCTCGACGCACGGCGCCCGTAAGGGTCTTGCCGATACTGCGCTCAAGACTGCCGACTCCGGGTACATGACCCGTAAGTTGGTCGATGCAGCGCAGGACGTGATCATTCGCGACGAGGATTGCGGCACGAGCGCCGGCATCTCCGTTCAGTCGATTTACGAGGGCGAGGAAGAAGTGGTGAAGATCAGTGAGCGCGTCGTCGGCCGTTATGCCGCCGAAGACATCTATGATCCCGCCGACTTGAAGAATCGCCTCATCTCCGCCGGCGAGGAGTTCGACGAGGTCAAGGCCCGCTCGATCGACCGCTCCGGTCTGGAGAAGGTGAAGATCCGCTCGGTGTTGACCTGCGAAACCAAGGTAGGCATCTGCGCCAAGTGCTATGGTCGCCATCTGGGAACCGGTGTGTTGGTCAAGAAGGGCGAAGCCGTTGGCATCATCGCAGCCCAGTCCATCGGTGAACCGGGAACGCAGCTCACCATGCGTACCTTCCACGTCGGCGGCGTCGCCACCGGTACTTACAAGCAGCCTCAAATCAAGGCCAAGCAGGATTCGAAGGTTCGGTACAATGATTTGCGCGTCGTGCCTTTGGGCGATGGCAACAACATCGTTCTGAATAAGAACGGTACTGTCAGCTTGCTCGCTCCGGACGGCAAGGAACTCGACACGCACTCCATCGTGGTCGGCTCTATCATCTCCATTCCCGATGGTGGAATGGTCAAGAAGGGCGACGTGTTTATCGAGTGGGATGCATACAATGTGCCCATCATCTCGGAGAAGGCGGGATTGGTCAGGTTCCTCGATATCATCGAGGGCGTGACCATGAAGCAAGAGGTCGATGAGACCACCGGCTCAGAGGACATGGTCATCATCGAGCACAAGGAAGATCTCCACCCGACGGTCATTGTCGAGGACGCCAAGTCCGGAGATCCCCTGGCTCAGTATTCGATTCCCGCCGGGGCTCACTTGGTTGTCTCTGAAGGCGACGAGATCGGTGCCGGTTCACTCTTGGCCAAGACCCCTCGAAAGGCTTCCAAGACTAAGGATATCACCGGCGGTTTGCCGCGTGTTGCCGAATTGTTCGAAGCGCGTCGTCCGAAGGATGCCGCCGAGATCTCGAAGATCGACGGTGTTGTTGATTTCGGATCCTCCATTCGCGGCAAGCGCTGCGTGGTGGTGAAGGACATTCACACCAGCGTGGAAGAGGAGCACCTCATTCCGATCGGAAAGCACATCATCGTCTATAAGGGTGACTTCGTGAAGAAGGGGCAGCAGTTGACCGATGGTCCGGTCGTTCCCCACGAGATCCTGGACGTTTGCGGACCGCACGAGTTGCAGGAGCACTTGGTCAACGAGATTCAGGAGGTCTATCGCCTCCAGGGTGTGACCATTAACGACAAGCACATCGAGATCATCATCCGTCAGATGCTCCGCAAGGTTCGCATCACTGAACCGGGCGATACGCTCTTCCTGTGGAGTGAGCAGATCGACAAGCTTGTCTTTGAAGAAGAGAACAACCGCGTCGAGAAGATGGGTGGCAAACCTGCAGAGGCAGCACCGGTTCTTCTGGGCATCACCAAGGCGTCGTTGGAGACCGAGTCGTTCTTGAGCGCCGCGTCGTTCCAGGACACGACCCGCGTCCTCACCGAGGCGGCCACCATGGGCAAGTTCGACTATCTCCGCGGTTTCAAGGAGAACGTCATCATGGGCCACATCATCCCGGCCGGAACCGGCTACGACCTGCATCGCAACATCAAGGTTAAGATGCTCGTCGAAGTTCCGGAAGATGAACCGACCGTGATGGACATCACCGCCGACCAGTCGCCTTCGGTCGCCTGATCGTTTTGGATTAAGATCTGACAGGGCACCTGGAAACAGGTGCCCTGTTTTGCTTTTTGTGTGCCCAGTCAGGCGCACCTGTTGGTGGGCTAGGAATATTCGGCGAAGAAAGTTAGTCAACCGATCGACCTCAAGTCCCTGTCGTCTGATCAGGATTCTGTACCTCGACGGGGAAACCGGTTGCTTCTCAACGGCCTGAATTCCAATCTACGCTCTGGCGATCGGATTGAACCCAAGTCCTGCTGCTCCGGATTCCCCCCATGAAGAAGGTGTCCCGCTCTTCCCCGAGTCGTGGTGTTGTGCATTCTCCAGAGCCAACTCCTGTTAGGCCAACTCCCGTTCGACGTTTTAAGCCGAGATTCGGTCCTGACCCCATCCCGCAGCCCATCCTTGGCCGTTTTGGACTCAGAGTCTCGGCAAGGCTGATCCGTCGCCACAGATCAAGCCCAGTGGAGCGACGCGTTGGAAAAGGTGCCTCGGCCCCGCTGAGATTTGTCTTTGTCCGTCGTGCGAAAACCGTACGAGGAAGAACCTCTCGCCGCTCCTCAGCCCAGGGGCCCCTGCCGATTCGGATTCAAAAAGCAGTGGGCAAGGGCGAGGTTTTGATGAAGGGACCCACGACAGACCTTTCGCCGTTGATTGAGTCCAAGACCGGGTTGTTGGCAATTCAGGGATTGCCCTGGGTCCAACATCTGATGGCAGTCCATTTGGACCCTGTGAACATTCCGCAAGGACTGCCCGAGATGCCTCCGATCCTTCTGGAGGGGGATCCCGGGACGCTGAATCTACCCATCCTAGAATCGGGCCAGGGTTCCCCTGAATTGGCAGGGGCTGCATCGGCGGTTTGGCTAACGGGCTGCGATCCGCGGACATTGCTTCTGGGTTGGGAGGAGCCAAGTCAGCCTTCGGTATCGACAGGTTCCCCAACGGAATGGCGGATTCGTTCGGTCACTGAACCGAATTCTATACTCGCTGCAGGAGCCCTGCCTACAGACCGCCGATTCATCTTCCTTCAAGATCCGCCGCAGGCGACGGGCCATATCGCTGATATTGGGATGCGGTCCCCCCAGGGGCGCTGGGAATGCCTAGCCTCTTCCGGACCGGTCTCGCTGCCGCCGTCTTCGATGGCGCCGTCTTCAGTGGCGCCGGATGCGTCACCAGCCCCTGTTCCACTCCAAGTGGCCGCCGGCGTTCGGCCCGGGGTCGTTCGGCCCGGGGTTATGGCCAGTTATTTTCAGCATATTCTGGATCCTCAGTTTGGGCCTGTGGGGAGTTCGGAACTCGGACTGCCCGCCGTGTCTGGTCGATTGGGGCAGGGCGGGGGCTCCAACCAAGCCCCATGCTCGGAGGGGACCGTGGCGATCTCGGAAATTTCTTCGTCGGCCTTGGGTTCGCCAGGCCTGGACTCCGGTTTGCCTTCAGAGGACTTCGAGTTTCGCGTTAATGCTGAGGTGGTTCTCTTTGGCAGCACACGACCTGGGTCTCGTGTGACGATTTTTGGTCGCCCGGTTGAGCTGCGTTCGGACGGATCCTTCACCTTCCGTTGTGCATTGCCGGACGGTCGATTTGAGGTGCCGATGCAGGCGGTGGGTCCGCAGGGGATGGATGTCCGGCAGGCTGTTCTCACTTTGGCCCGACAGACAGAGGTCCGCGGTGGAGTGGGCTCACATCCACCGATCTTTGGATTTCCACTTCCGGATGCCATTCCGTGAGTGAACCACCGGTGATCGGGTCTCTCGCCCTCGTGCTGCACGCTCACCTTCCGTGGGTGCGACATGCCGATCAGGACCGGTTTCTCGAAGAATACTGGCTGTTTGAGGCGGTGGCCGAGTGCTACCTGCCGCTCTTGAGACTCATCCGGGGTTGGGCCCGCGATGGTGTGGATTGGAAGTTGAGCCTCGGGATCACGCCGACCCTGGCCGCTATGTGGGCCGACCCGTTGCTGCGTTTCCGGACCCAACGGTATTTGTCCGAGCGGCGGGACCTGGCACGGATGGAATGCGAGCGCACGATCCTGATTCCTGAACTGCAGGCTGTAACCCAGTTTCACCGCGCGTTTTACGATCAGGTCTGGGAAGAGTGGTCGGCTTGTGGAGGGGACCTGGTGGGAGCCTTTGCCGCCTGGGCGCAGACGGGACGGCTGGAACTACTGGCTGGCCCGGCCACGCACCCCATCCTGCCCCTGCTGACCATTGAACCGGGCAGCCTTCGGGCTCAATTGCGTCTGGGTCTTCGTGAGCACGAGCGCCGATTCGGTCATCGCCCCGCGGGGCTCTGGCTCCCGGAGTGCGCCTGGTCTCCCGCGTTGGAGCCATACCTGTTGGCCGAAGGCGTCCGCCACAGCATCGTGGAGACCCATGGTCTTCTGAGAGGTTCGCCTCCGGCGCCTTCTGCGATCTTTCTGCCAGTTCGTAGCCCCGGGGGAATCACGGTTTTCGGGCGTGATCCTCTCAGTGCCCGACAGGTTTGGAGCCGCCAGGGAGGATATCCTGGGGACCCTCGATACCGGGAATTTCACCGGGATCTGTCTGATGAGGCGGAGTGGGAATCCGTGTCGCGGTTTCTTCCTGGAGCGGGGGTCCGCTACCCGAGCGGACTTAAATACCATCGAGTCACCGGCGGTGGCGCCGACAAGTTGCTCTACGATCGGTCCGAGGCGATGCAGGCCGTTGAGAAGCATGTGACGCATTTCTTGTCGCAGCGACAGCACCAGCTCCGACAAGCCCGGGCTGGACTGACCCGAGCACCGGTTATCGTGGCCCCGTATGATGCCGAACTCTTTGGTCATTGGTGGTTCGAGGGACCGGAGTTTCTCGATGGCGTGATGCGTCAGGCTTCGCGCTTCGGTATTGAGCCGCAGACGTTGTCAGGAGCTTCCGGCGATAGTACCGAGGCATGGGTGTCGCAGCCTGCCGAGTCGAGTTGGGGCGCTGGTGGGCATCTGGGGGTTTGGCTTCACCCTTCTAACGCAGACCTTCAGCCACGACTGCGCTCAGCCGGGCTAAAGATGGTTTCGGTGGCCCGCGCGGCCATTACCGCCCTTGAATCCGGCGATCCAGGTGGTAGTCGCCTCGGTGGATGGGCTCGGCAAGCCGGCCGGGAATTACTGCTGGCCCAAGCCAGTGACTGGCCCTTCCTAATTTGCATGGGCACCGCCGAAGGTTACGCGCGTCGCCGCGTCGAAGGCCATCTGCAGGCCTTCGATGAGCTTGCCAAAGCCGTCCTCGGCGTTGAGGGGGCTATTCCTTTGTGTGGACGTGAGATTTCTTGGCCCGGGGACGGTTTTCCGGAGCCGGATCTCAACTGGTGGTGGTCGGCAGGGGACGGCGATCTCTGAGCGCTCAAATACCCTCTGTGGTGTCTCACTGTTTTGTCCCGGTGGTGAAGATTCTAGCTTTGAATGATCGGTACACTCCGACGGTGCCTGCGGTATGAATATGAAGTTTTGACACTTGCCCGGGTAACCGGTGTTTGGCACCTAACTCCAGCGTTGACGATTCTTCTCTCGGATCGCTTCATCACCGCCAGCCCCATAAACTGTCGTTCAACAAACCTTTTTGCATGAACCCCTCTCCTGCATCTCTTAATCGCCGTGAGCGCAACTTGCGCGACGGCTTCACCCTCATCGAGTTGTTGGTGGTCATCGCCATCATCGCAATTCTCGCCGGAATGTTGCTGCCGGCCTTGTCCAAGGCGAAAGACAAGGCCTTGTCGACCATCGACTTGAGTGGTTGCAAACAAATCATGCTCAGTTCGCATATGTTTGCCTCCGACAACCAAGACGATCTTCCGGGTCCGACCTGGGGTCTCACCGGTTGCAGGACCGGTTGGGCCTATTCTGCCGTCAATGACGGCAGTGCCCCGTCCCAGACTCCAGGCCAAGCCGTACCGGCGACGATTCCCGATGGCGCAGGCGACAATAAGATGCCTCTGAGCCCAGGTTCCAAGTCTCTGGCGCAGCAGCCCTTCTTCATGATGGGGCAGTTGGGACGGTTCCTCACCACCCCGAAGGTGCTCTTCTGCCCCAAAGATCTCACTGAAGTCGCTGGTTCTAAGAAGAACGAATGGGCTGGCCGCAGCGTGAAGTTGACCAGCTACACCTTCAACGGCTGCATTATTGATCTGGGTGCTTTCCAAGGTTACGAATCGGGCAAGGCCCGAAAGCTCTCGGCGTTTCGCGCCCTCGATATCTTGTTCTGGGAAACGGCCGAGGGTGATCCCTTCCTCTTCAATGATGCAGGCAACCAACCGACCGAAGGCATTTCGCAGCGCCACCGCGCTTCGGCCTACAGACGCGGCATCCTCAATCAGAACTGGGGTGGTCAGTCGGCCATTGGCCGCATGGATGGTAGCGCCAGCTTCATCCGGTTCAACGACTTCACCATCATGGGAGGCGGGACCCCTCAAGGCATGCCTGCAGGTCTGAGGGCTATGCCTCAGAAAGACGACAACAATCACGTCTGGATCGGGCCGGCTTACAAGAATTGATCCTCCAATAGCCTTCGTTACCATTCGAACGCCATGAAACGCGAATATTGCCTGCTATTGCTGTTGTCGTTGGGCTTGGTGACCGCCTGCTCAAAAAAGGATAAGGACGCCTCGGCCTCCGCACCGGCTGCAGCGGATCCGGTGGCTGCCGAGACGACACCGGCTGCTGCCTCAGCGCCTGCCGAGGCGGCTCCGGCTCCCGAGGCCAAGCGCAACTGGGATGCTGTAGTGGCTGAAGTGGCCCGTATCCGCGCCATGCGCCCATTACCCGACGACAAGCGGACCCGCATGCTGCAATTGCAGGATGAGTTGATGGCGGCTTCGAACTCCGATCCCTCCGCCCGAGAAGCTTGGGCCAATTTATCGCGGATTATCAACGGCCGCTGAGGTCTTGTTTTTGGTCTTCTTAGAAGTCGGGCGTCCGGAGAACCCGGGCGCCCTTTTTTGTTTGTAAGCCCTATGACCCGGAGGACGGTGATCTTGTTGGCAGTGTTGCTGTCGGTGGGGGCGCTCGCTGTTTGGCGACGCGGCCCTGCGTCCACAGCTATGGTTCGGCAGCAGGACGCCCAGGCCGAGGCGGCAGCGCGCAAGTTCATGGCCCTCCGTGAGGCAGAAGAGTTGGCCGATCGCGAGGTCTGGCATCCGACCCAGTTGGCGGTCCGCATCGAGCAGGAGTTGGTCTTGGGGGTGGAGCGTGCGATGGGAGCCCGCAGTCTCGACGCCGGCGTGCTGCCCAATCTGGCTGCGCGTATTTCCGCGCCGACGGGTTACTCTCTGCGTTGGATGCAGGTCCGATTAATGCGGGTACGCCCCAATCCGCAGACCAAGGGACTCACGGCGGGATTTCTGGCTGATCTGGAGTTGGAGGTTGTCCTTGAAGGGCCCACTGACGCGAAGTCCTCGCGAGCGATTTGGACCGCGCGATTCCTTGCGGGGTCGGATTGGTCCGACGGTGAGACACCTCGTCTTCGCAACTATCGCCTCAGCCAGCCTCCAACGGTCCAGAGCGGTGTTCCGGTTTTCGAGCCCTGGGCCGACCTCTTGATTCCGACCAATGGCGTTGGGCTTTTCACTGACCCGCTGCTGAAGGAGACCACGGAGCGGGGAGTTCAATTGCATTTGGCAGGGGCGGGGGTCACGGCCGTTCGTGTCGCGGAAGGGTGGCGCTGGGAGACAGGCGATATGGGGCCGCCCGCCCAAGTAAAAGCCATCGTTCTGGACGATTTGGACGGAGACGGAACCAATGAGGTGGTGGTCGCCAATGCCTCCGGAGTTCAGGTTCGGGGACGCGATGGGTGGCGTCAGGCCTGGGTGGCCCCGGCCAAGCTCAGGCATCCGCAGTCCATCACCGCTGGTGATGTCGATGGCGACGGTGACCTTGATTTATGGGTCACCCAATACCGGTTGCCGTTCGTCAACGGCCAGTTCCCCACACCGTACTACGATGCCAACGATGGGTTCCCTTCCTACCTGTTGCGCAATGACGGAACCCAGTGGTTGGACATCACCGAGGCCTCTGGTTTGGCTCCAAAGCGTCATCGGCGCACCTACAGTGCCTCGTGGTTGGACTTCGATGGCGATGGCGACTTGGACCTCGTCAACGTAAGCGACTTCGCGGGCTTGGATTTCTATCGCAACGACGGGCGGGGTCATTTCACTGACATGACGTCCGGACTCGGCCTGACGCGGCATGCCTTCGGAATGGCTCATGTGGTCTGGGACGCCAATCACGACGCGTTGCCCGATCTTCTTATGGTGGGGATGGACTCACCGGTGGCTTCGCAATTAGACGCCTTAGGACTAGGTCGGTCGGAGTTTCCCGGACACACGGTGCATCGAGGGGCCATGACTTATGGCAATCGGCTCTTCGTCGGTTCCAGAAGCCGTGGGATGGAATTGAGTCCGCTCTCTGAAGACTTGCGTCGGGCCGGTTGGGCGTGGGGGGCTGCGGTGTTGGATTGGAACAACGACGGTCGAGACGACATTCATTTGGTCAATGGACATGAGACCTTCGAAAGCCGATCTGAGTTCGAGCGCCAGTTCTGGCAGCACGATATCTACGTCGGCGGATCAACTCCCGATCCGGCAGCCCAGCTCTACTTCATGCAGGCCAATGAGCGGCGTCGGGCCGCCCGGCAGTCCTACGGTGGGTGGCAAGCCAACCGACTGTTCACCCAGACGGTCAGGGACTCTTTCGTCGAGAATGCTTGGATCCTTGGGGTGGCAGTGACCGAGGATTGCCGCAATGTGGTGGCCGGCGATTTTGATGAAGACGGCCGGATGGACCTGGCTTTAACGACCTACGAACAATGGCCATTGACTCGCCAGAGGCTGTTGATCTTCCGAAATCGTTCCATCAACGACGGACACTGGATTGGGTATCGGCTGAACGCTCCGGCTCCGGGTTCCCACTTGG
>CAJAHH010000110.1 GCA_903939515.1 uncultured Verrucomicrobiota bacterium | reverse complement strand
TCCTTGTCGCTGAGTGTGACGGCCAGTGGGCCGGTTGGGGTTCCGCTCTCCTACCAGTGGATGTTGGATGGCAAGGCGATTGCGGGAGCAACGTCCTCGGCCTATGGGGTGACGAGCATTGGGTTAAAGGACGTGGGCGACTACACGGTGTTGGTGACGGCGCGCGGCAATGGATCGGTGACGTCTACGCCGGCGACCGTGAGGTTGGTGGAGGCTCCGGTGATCACGCAGCAGCCAGTGGATGTGAACGTATTGGTGGGGACGGCTGTGACTTTGAAGGTGGTCGCGAAGGGAGATGCGTCGAGTGCGTACCCGACGACCTACCGATGGTACAACCGGAACGGGCCGATCCCAGACAATGCTGTAGCAGCGAGCGGAACGACGGCACCGCCGGCACCGGTGAGTGGTCAAGCCACGGACACATTGGTAGTGACGCACACCGAAGTGCCGCCGGATGGCGTGGTGCAGTACTACTGCGTGGTGGAGAACGCGGCGGGGAAGGTGACGAGCAAGCCTGTGTTGTTGGTGGTGCTGAAGGCGCTGAGTGAGTTGGCGGTGAGTGGCGATACCAATGCGATCCAGACCTTCAATTTGAAGCCGGGATGGAATGCGATCTACCTGACGGTACAGCCGGCAAATTCAGCCATTGATACGGTGTTTGCGGGGATCCCGTGGTCGAGCGTATGGCGTTTCAAGAACAAGCGCGACCCGGTGCAGTTCATCCAAGACATGAGCGAAGCCCAGTGGGACAGCGCCAAATGGCTCGTTCGGTGGCGCGACCGACTTCCTTCCGGGGAGACGAATCCTTATGCCTTCGACAATACCTTGGCCAAGGTGGCGCGGCATCAGGCTTACCTCGTTCACATCAGTGGCACCAATGGCCAAACGCTGCGGGTTTTAGGCGGACGGGGTCACTTGCCGACACGCTGGGTCACCGACAACTACAACCTCACCGGGTACCCTGTCGGTTCCGCTCCGCAGGTGGCAGCGCAAGTTCCGGAGGTCAACGCGCAACCCGCTGCGCCGACCGGTGTTTCGCAGCCTTCCGACGGTCTCTCGGCCACGTTGAGAGTGCGGGACTTTATCTCCTCCTACCCTGAGTTGTGGGACGGCACGCAATCGGCGCCGAGAGGCATGTATCGGCTGACGGCCGATGGCATCTGGGTCCCGATGGTGGCGGGCGACGAAGTGAAGTACGGCGAAGCCTATTGGTTGTACGCTAAAGGCGCGCCCAAAACCTCGGGTTCGTTTGGTCTGGAATTAGACTACGGCGAGTCGCTGGATTTCCCGGACGACAACGACCGACGGACTATCAAACTTTTCAACCCGAAGTCCACGAGCACGAAGGTGCGCATTCAATTGCAGGCCGCCGGAACGCTGACCCTGTCGGAGTCGATCGCTCCGTCTACTGATCCGAATTTCGGAGATCCCAACAAGGCGACGGTGACACAGCCGCCGACGGGGCAGGCGACCTCGGGCAGCCACGGGGTCAACAACGTGTCGCCAATCGAGGTGGTAATACCGACGGTGGCCGGCATGGTGCCGATCAATCTGGCATTGAGCGGTGTGGTGGAACTGGCCGCCGGCGAGGAGCGCACGCTCGTGCTGAAGGCCAATCGGAGTTCCGTGGGTGCCACTGGATGGCGGAACCTGCTGCTGCTGGATGACGGAATCTCAACCTATCAGGTGCCCGCGAGCATTAAGCGCTCGGCGACGTTGTTGACGGGCAAGTCAGTGACCAAGCGCCGGGGAGCCTCTGCTAAGCCGAAGACGGCACCGACGGCGCCGGGTTTATGGTTGGGTCGAGTGTCCATTGGCGGAGTGAGTCCGGTGAACGGCTACGACACGCTGAAGACAACTAAGAGTTTCGTAAACGACGACGGAGTGGCGACGAACGCCGTGGAAATCTCGTATGTAGCGAAGACGGCCATGGTGGAGGCAACGCCGGTGTCTCGGCCGTTGGAGTTCAATGTGCTGATCCATGTGGATAACCAGGGAGCATCGAAGATTTTGCAAGAGGTGTACTTAATGCAGGCGCCCCAATCGGCGAATGGAACCCCGGGATCCTTCGTACTGATTTCGGATCGAAGGAATCTGGCAAATTTCCAAGGGACAGCGATGAAGGGTCGTGAGCGGAGCGGTCGTCGATTGAGTAGTATGGTGTTGGGGCTCAATGGGGCCGCGCGGACCAACGGGTACTTGGCGATGAGCGGGCAGTTCAAAGCGGGTAATGCGGTGACGGTGACGGTGGGGATGGACTCCCAGTCGCCGTTGAATCCCTTCTACCACAAGTACCACCCGGATCACGACAACCTGACGGAGGACTTCAAGGTGTATCAGGAGGAGGCCTACGGATTCAGCCGGGACATCACCGTGGCACTGAGTGCGGACCAAGACGGAGCAGGATCCAAGGACGGATCTGAAGTCATGAAGGGAACCTACACGGAAGTGATCCGTGGACTGCACCGCCTTCCGATCCAAGTAACGGGACAAGTAGAAATGGTGCGTGTCAGCACCCTCGGCGTCATCAACCCCACCACCTGGTAGAGGCGCAGAGTGGTGGGTTTTGTAAAAATCTACCTTCGCGAGTCGGATTTATGATGAATCCACACCGGTGAATGGATACAAAACACCCAGTTCCCTGATCCATTTGAAAACGAGATCTCTCAACTTCGGGCGGAAGGCCTTCACGCTCATCGAACTGCTGGTGGTCATTGCCATCATCGCCATCCTTGCAGGCATGCTCCTTCCTGCATTGGCCAAGGCCAAGTCCAAGGCCACCGGCATCAAGTGCATGAGCAATCTCAAGCAGATGCAGTTGGCTTGGTTGATGTACCCGATCGACAATCAGGATCGCATCGTTCCCAATTATTTGGGCACCACCAACGCGTGGATCGGCGGCAATGTTGCCAGCATGCCTGGGGCGACCAACGAGTTGGACATCCGTAATGGTCGATTGTTCCCCTACAACACCAGCACCGAGATTTACAAGTGCCCTTCGGATTTGACGGGCCTGAAGGTCAATGGCCGCAATTTGATCCGTGCGCGCAGCTATTCGATCAATGGTCAGATGGGTGGCGATCCGGCCATCGACTTTGTCAATCCGGGGGCTCCTCCCAAGGCCAAGATGGACCAGATCAACCGGCCTAGCCCGTCCCAGGCCATGGTCTTTGTGGATGAGAACGCCGACAGCATCGATGACGGCTACTTCGCCGTTCAGGCGGCTCCCCCGCGCTGGACTTGGCAGAACACCGCAGCCAGCCGACATGGAAACGGTGGCGTGCTGTCCTTTGCCGACGGTCACGCCGACTTGTGGCGTTGGATCGAACCCGACACCCAGAAGCTCAAAGGACTTAATATCTCCGCCAAAACCGGAAATCGTGACTTGGCAAGGTTTCACCGAGCCACCTACGAACCGTGATTGTTGCTTAGAATTTGCTGATTAAATTATAAATTAACGTTAAATATTTTCAATTTTATGCGATTTGGTATTAATACATTTCTCTTCACCTCACCCTTCACGACCGCATCAGTGAAGCTGTTCCCCCAGTTCAAGAAGTGGGGTTTCGACACGTTGGAACTCCCGGTTGAGGCCCCGGAACATATTGATCCCGTCAAGGTCAAGGCTGCGGCCGACAAGCATGGTTTGGTTATTGGCAGCATTTGCGCGTGCATGGGGCCGGGTCGAGATTTCCGGGGCACTCCCGAAGAACAGGCCACGGCCACGACTTACGTGCAGACCCTCATCGATCAAGCGGTGATCTTGGGTTGCCCGTCGGTCATTGGGCCTATTTATTCCGTCGTGGGTCGTATCGGTTCCCACACCGACGCCGAAAAGAAGGAGCACTTCGCCCTGGTGGTCAAGAATCTCAAGCCCTTGGCCAAGTATGCGGAATCCAAGGGAGTGACCCTCTGCATTGAGCCATTGAACCGGTTCGAGACCGATTTTCTGAACACCTGCGATCAGGGACTCAAACTCATCAAGGCTATTGGTTCCAAGGCAGTGAAACTGCACCTCGATACCTTCCACATGAACATCGAGGAGAAGAATCAGGCGGTCGCCATAAAGAAGGCCGGCCCGTTGTTGGCGCATTTTCATGCGTGCGGCACCGACCGTGGCACTCCGGGCAACGATTCGCTGGATTGGAAGCCCATCGTGGCGGCCCTCAAGTCGATCAAGTATTCCGGGGACGTGGTCATCGAAAGCTTCACCACCGACGTCAAGGTGATTGCCCGTGCTGCTGCCATTTGGCGCCGCATGGAGCCGACCCGCAATGAGATCGCGGTTCAAGGTCTCAAGAACCTCCACCAGTTCTTCGGTCGCAAGAAGAAGTAAGCCTCGGAGTCAGAATTTCGAATCTGCAACCCTCGGGATCGATGGAAATCCATCAATCCCGAGGGTTTTTTGCGCCTCTAACACCCGAAGGGTGGGGTAAACGAAACAAATGTCAGATTTGCTTAAACAGCATTTAAAATAAATTGTTAGTAAGATTTTATATTATTTGTTTGATGGTTTGTAACGATGGGTGTTTTGTCCCCAGCTTGATGGGCAGGTGGCCGGTCTGCGCTTTATTAAATTCCACCTCCATCGTCCGTTACATGAGCACCACCGTTCTAAAAGTTCAGTTGTTCTGCGCCCGAATTCGTTCGTGGGGCGCGGTCGGGTTAGCAGCGTGGGTAGCCATGATCTGCATGCCGAGCGCGGGGCAGGCCCAACTTGTGTCCATGGCGGAGGGCGAGGGAGGTGTTCTTTTCACCTCGCAAAAGGGTGGATCCCAGGGCGCGGGCGTTGTTTACCGCCGGGCTGCGGACGGCACGGTAACGGCACTTCATTCCTTTGACGTGAACTCAGCCTCGGAGCCGGCGGGATCGTTGGTTCGAGAAGCGGGCGGTGTGTATTACGGTGCGACGGCCAACGGGACGCGGACGGTGACTGAGGTCGTAGGAGCCAACGGGCAAGTAGCACCCACCACCACCTATGCTCCCGGTGTCATTTTTTCGGTGTCCCCGGAGTCGGGTTCCTACCGCGAATTGCGCCGGCTCGTCGAGGCGGACGGTTTGCGGCCCCTGGGAAGTCTTTTGGTGCTCCCCTTGACCTCGGGCAGTCTTTCCGATGGATCTCTCCTTTTGGGTGTTGCTAGTGGTGGTGGCGCCAACGGAGCGGGAACCCTCTTTCGCATCCGTTCCGACGGCACCGGCTTCTCGGTGATCCACAACTTTCCGACGGGATCCCTGCCTTCCGGAGGGTTGACACTCTCGGGAGGCTACGTTTACGGGGCTCTCCGGCAGGAAAGTTCGTCCGGTGTCGGTTCCGTGTTCCGATTTTCTTACTCGAGCGGCTTGGTGGGCACGCTGGAGACAATTCATTCGTTCACAGCGACCTCATTCGGTCTGAATACCCCGGTCGGTGGCCCGGTGGCTGATGATTCAGGCAATCTTTGGGTGGCGTTGGAAGCCGGAGGCGCCGGATTTGGCGGTTTGGTCAAGGTGGTCCCTTCGACCACAGCGGGCCAAGTCGCGACGGTCACTTCGGTGCTCACGCTCACTTCGGAGTACGGCAAACCGGTTGGCCCCCCGAGCACCTTGAAGTCCAACGGGATGCTCTTGTTTACCTACGGATCGACCAGTAGCCGCGGTTCACTCCTTCGGGTTCTGAGCACCGGTGTGGCCACCGAGTTGTGGCGCTTTAGCTCTTCCCCGGCGACCTCGCTTTATGACCCGGTCGGGACCCCCGTCGAATTGCCGGATGGTTCTTGGATAGGCTCCACCAAATTGGGCGGTTCTGGCGGACGCGGCGGACTGGTTCGTATTGAGCCCATGGCTCCGGGTGCACCGAATGCCACGAAGGTCTCTGGAAGTTATTCCATCGTCGCTGGGACCTACACGTTGGCTAGTGCAGCTGCCAATGCACTCACCCGTGGCGGCCACCTAGCGGTGTTTGCCACCGACTCGGAGCGGACCTCCGCCATCACCAGTCTTGGTCTCCCCACTAGTAATCTGTGGTTGGGTGGTTCCGATCGTGGAGTCGAGGGGCAATGGCGCTGGATCACCGGCGAGGAGTTTACCTACAACACGGCCGGGGTGACTCCGTGGTCCGCATCGGAGCCAAACAATTCTGGCGGTGACCCTGGTGAGGATGGTTTGGAGTGGCTCACCAGCGGATTGCTCACCGACCTGTCTGAATCCCAAACGAAGGGCTACGTGCTGGAGACAGAAATCTGGGGGCGCAGCTCCAGTTACTTCGGAGAGACGGCAACCGCCCCAGGTTACACTTTTATCCGACCCGACGAGAAGATTTCCAGTCCGGTGCTGCTGCCGGGCAATCCGGTCCGCGTCACCTCAGGCTCGAGCCTGCCGACGGTGTCTTCTTCAGCGTTGCAGGGATTTGATTCCGTGAGCGCTTGGTATGTGGAATGGACGATGGCTCCGGCCAGCGGTTCTACTGTACCCGCTGGGCACTCCTTGAAGTTTGAGCCTCAAGGAGGGCTGTCGATCTCCGGTAATGCCCTCAGTATGGGAACGCGAACCATTGGTACCGTGTCGTCCGGCACGTCCGTGGTCCGTCTGACCTTCGCCGCAGGAATCGAGGCGGCTTACCTCCAGCAAACGATGGACTCCATCTTTGTTCAGTACACGGGTGCCGTCCCTTCTGCGGTGACAGTGACGCGTGTCATCAGCAACGGAACTGCCACCATCGACACGACCACTCGGACGACGACACCAACCGTGGAGAACGATGCTCCCATTATTGGTGCCGTGGCCAACATCGCTGTCAATTTGGCGGCGGGCACCTGGGCCATGACGCCCAATCCCCCCTTGTCCATTCCTCTGGCCATTACCGATGAAGAAACGTCTGTTCCGAGCCTCACCGTGACAGTCACCAGCGGAAACACCGCGGTCATTCCCACGGCCACGGTGGCCTACAACAATGGATGGACCATCACAGTGCCGACCATCGTGCCAGATGCCGACGGTACCGAGACTGTTTCACTGACCGTCACCGCGGTGGACGCGCAGGGAGCCAAGGCCATCAAGGTGGTTCCAGTTGTGATCGAAGCGGCCCCAAAAATCACCACACTACCGGGCACTACCGACGTCAAACTCGGGGGAACCCTCAGCCTCTCGGTCGTCGCGGTCGGCAAGGCACCGATGACCTATGAGTGGTACCAAAACGGCACCAAGCTCGACGGCTTCGTGGCAGCCACCCTTTCGGTGGCTAACGTCACTCCAGACCGCGCCGGACGCTACACCGTCAAAGTTATTAACTCGGTGGGCCAAATAGAAACGTCAGCCATCACGGTGGCCGTGGTTGATCCTCCGGTATTCGTGACCCGACCGGTCAGTGTCTGGGCCTTGGAAGGATCCACCGCTGTTTTCAAGGCGGATGCGGTGGGTGGCGGGACTTTGACCTACAAGTGGTATCGGGATGGTGTCGAAGTGGGCACGGGTGCCACTTGGAATCGCAGTGCCGTCAGCGCCGCGGATTCGGGTGTGTATGAACTGCAGGTGGCCAACTCGGTCAGCACGGCTCGCAGTGGTCCTGTTTTCCTCACGGTACAGAGGTCTCGAGTGGAGGCTCGCGGATGGGGTGATAACTCGGCGCGTCAGGTCACCTTCGATGCGTCTTGGACCAATTTGATCGCCGTGGCGGCGGGCGAAAAATTCACTCTCGGACTCCGTGCGGATGGTCTGGTGGTCGTGGCAGGATCTATCGCCGCTCCTCCAGTCTTTGCATCTCGAGTGGTGAGTATTGCTGCTGGCGGACAGCATGCGGTCGCTTTGTTGGAAGATGGGACACTGAAGGCTTGGGGTTCAACGACCACGGCTGTCACTGGCATTCCGGCCACAACCACCGGTGTGGCGCAGGTGGTCGCGGGCAATGATTTCACAGCATGGATCGATATCGACGGCAAACCTCGGATCGCAGGCGGTGAGGGTTCCGGCATCACCATTGCCACCACGGCTTCTCAGGTTTATCGATCGCTGATGGCGGGTCCCACGGTCCTTTTGGGTCGTGTTCGTTCCAGTGGCGAATGGGTATCGATGGGTGGCAAGGGGCAGGCCATTCCGACCGCGGCCTCGGTCTTGACCGGTTTGAGTCAGGTGGGAGTAGGGCTCACCCATGGGTTGGGTCTGAATTCGGCAGGCACTACCGTTCTCGCGTGGGGTGATACCACCTATGGTCAGACAACCCTCCCGACGACGTTGCCTTCGGCGATGACGGCGGTCTCGGCGGGTCACTACCACTCGGTGGTTTTGGGGTCGGCCAACCAAGTGGTGGCGTGGGGAGCTGGAAGCAGTGACACGGCCACGGCCTGGCCGCATTTTAAACAATCGAGGGTGCCAGAGAACCTGAAGGCTGCCCAGGTGGCGGCGGGTGGGTTCCACACGGTAGTGCTGGCGCATCGGGCTCCGGAGTTCTCCACTGGCTTGGCGGCGCAGTCAGTGCAGCTCGGTCAAGCGGCGAGTTTAACGGTGGTGGTCGATGGTGTGGCCCCCATCACGTATCAGTGGACCAAGGATGGAACGGCGATAGCCAATCAGACGGGTGCGACCTTGACGATTGCGTCGACCACGGTGGCTGACGGGGGAACGTACCGAGTGACGGCGACGACCCCGTACGGGAGCATTTACAGTGAGGCGATTTTGACGGTGATCGAGCCGCCGACGGTGACGACCACGGCGACGACGCAAACGTTGAATGCCGGTACTACG
>CAJAHH010000109.1 GCA_903939515.1 uncultured Verrucomicrobiota bacterium | reverse complement strand
ACACCCTTCCGATCCCATCGGAATACTGTCCGACATCAGCCCGGACGACTGTCCGACTTCAATCGGAACACTGTCCGCTTTGAATCGGAACGCTGTCCGACTTCAAATCGGATTGGTGTCCGATTTGCGTCGGAATACGCACTCCGGCCCGATCCCGCTGCCGCCGGTGCGTGCGTGGTGGGTGGCTATCTGCTGGTCTTTTGGGATCGGACGCTTGGGTTTACGCTTTGCTGATGGGTTGAGGTTTTTGGGTGCCGGTTGTGTTGCGGGTCTGGCGATGGTGGCTGAGTCGCGGTGAGGCTCCGCGGGATCGGTCCTGCGCTCGCAGGGAACGTGGGGACAGGAGGAGCTTTCGCGCTGTCGCGCTGACGGGATCAGGATGTGGACGTTCCAATGCTCGCTCCGGCCCGATCCCGCTGCCGCCGGGAACCATCAGACTCTCTATCGGAGTCTGGAGAGATTTGGGTGGCGGACCAGCGGGAGGCTTGGGCTACGGAAAACCTCGAGCCGCGCGCAACAGGTCGTGGTTGGCTGAAACACGACTTGATTCACCGATAGATCAACCCAACGTAATACGCATGGAAACGGTGACCATTTCGCCAAAGTTCCAAATCGTCATCCCTCAGCGGATCAGGGAGTCCATGGGGCTTTGCTCTGGAGAAAAAGCCCACGTATTGGCCTTCCGCAATCGCATGGAGGTCATCCCCATTCGTGATGTGCGAACGCTGCGTGGTTATCTCAAAGGCATCGATACTTCAGTTGTTCGCGAGGGCGACCAAGTTTGAACGTGGTGGATTCATCGGCGTGGCTCGCCTGTTTCGCCGACGAGCCGACTGCGCCTGTGTGGATGCAGCACGACAAGTTGGTTGTCTGCCCAGCTTCCAATCTCATCGGCGACACCGCTTTCCCGACCGCTAACTGGGATCCAATCGTCAGGTGCGAGCTTCAGGCATGATAGACCCTACGGTTTCCACTGCTTCAGTTCGGAGCATCCTCCCAACCACTGACCCAGGGATGCCAAGAGCCTGTCTGAAAATGGGGAGGGGTTCTGCGGCTGGGGAATTCTGGGTTGGGCAAGGCGGTGAGCGGCGGGGCAGACCTCCTGCGGTCTGTTCCGCCCGAACCAACGCAGTCCAACCCGGAAAGACCCCACCCGCCGCCCGGAGGGTTTGGGAGGGAAGGGTCCGCTGGCGGCGTTGCTTGTCGGTCACAGACCGCTGCGGGTCTGCTTCCTCCTCGCGCCTTGCCAATCGAACCCTTCCTTCCCAAACAGAACCCCTCCCCATTTTCAGACAGGCTCTAAGGAATCCGTGCTTTGAGTTGGGTTTGAAGGGCCTGAGGGAGGGCTGACTTCTGCAGCCACGCGGAGGCCTCGGCCGGATTGGAACGTCCCCAGCGTTGGAAGACCGAGTGGAGCAACTCGGCACGGGTCTGGGAATCGTTGACCCGCAGCCCCAGGCTGGCGGCGACGCTGGGCGAGTTGTTCATGTGCTCATGGATGATGCCGATCAGAGCCTGATCTCGCAGGGCGGGTTCGAGTCGACCCAGCGACGTGGTCGCACTCTCGAACTGGTTGATGCCCCAAGCCCGGTAGATGTTGCGAATCGCCATCGATTGCTCGCTGCTTTTCGGAATTGAAGCAGCCCAGTCTATGGCTTCTTCCGGACTGCGAGAGCCCCATTGGAATCCCACCTTGGCCACGGTTTGTCCGCGGACAACCGGGTCGCTGATCTTCAGGGCGGCGCTGGCAGCAGCCAGAGGGTCGGCCGCCGCAGCCGTTGGCAAGGCTTGGTTGAGCCGGGCATTCAGGGTCTCAGCTGGAGCCAGGGTACGGAAGGTATCCAACGCGGCCGACGGGTCGGCGGTGACCCAGAGTTGGGCTAGTTCGAGTCGCTCTGAGGCTTGGGTGATTATGGGCAGGATCTCTTGGAGGAACGCTGCGGCTGCGGCGGGATCGGTTTTCACCCAAGCCTCGGTCCCTCGGAGGAGAGGTTCAATCCCTCGGCCCTGCTGCCATCTCGCTTGAGCCCAGTCCATTGCCGCTCTGGGATCTTGGGGGGCCCATTCGGCCGTGAGGATTGGAGCCCATTGGCTTTGGATCTCGGCGGATATCCGCTCGAACCGGTGGACTGCAGACTTCGGGTCTACTCGAGCCAAACGTTCGAACAGGTTGTCCAGGACCTGAGGCTCCGTCGCCTCCAACTTCGAATGATCCAACAACCAGTCCAGGGCCGCCAGCGGCTCGGCGTACGTCCAACTACGAACGAGCGAACTCACCAGAGGACGAGCGATGGGCTCAGGCAGTCGCTCGAGGATGGCCGCCCCCAGTCGCGGCTGATGGGAGATCCGAGCCAACTCACGGGCCAAATCATACGTATCACCGGCATGGGTCCACACCTCCTGCGGAATGGAATCCAACAGTTTCGGCACGAGCGATGGGTGCTTCTCTTCGACAAGCATGATGAAGAGGATCCAGGTTTTGAGCCCAGGCATTTCATCGTCGAACGTTTCAGCGGAGAAACTCGCCAAAGCGTCTTCCGGTGCGCTCGCCAACCATTGGGTGTAAAGGTTGATGAGCAAACTCCTCCGATGGATCGGTTGCGTCACCGATCGGGCCTGCTCAAGCGCTCCCGGTAGGTCCGAATTCATCCATTCCAAAAGCAGCCCCTTCAGCGCCACGAATTGGGAACTGCCCAACTTGTCATGAGGATCGACCGAAGTGCGTTCGGGGTCCATCAGGAAGGCCCAGGCTGCGGATCGGTCGGCGCTGCCCCACGATCGACCCAGGGTATTTAGGACGGCCTCCAAGCCTGTCTCGGGCGTCAGTTTGCTGAGGGCGAAATCCCAGAAGACAGCTCCACAACCGGGGGCTTTGAGATCGGCGCTTCGGATCAACTCCTTGATGAGCCGGACTCGCTCCTCAGGATCCTGTGTCATCGACTCGATGGCCGCGAGCCGCCGAAGGACCTCTTCGGTGCCCAAACTCGATTCGACGGACGCCGGAGATTCATTTCGTTCGGTGGGGCTCGAATCGTCCACCTTGGAGTCCTGGGCGGCCGAACCAGAGTTTGCTCCATCCACCCGCCTGGATTGGAATCGGACCGACACCACCGATGCCACAAGCACCACTGCGAGAAGCCCTACCGTCCATCGGGCCTTGCGGGCCTTCGACGCCAGAGCACCGGCCGTGGCTCCCTCAGATCGCCTAGGAACAGAATACCGTGAAGGAACTCTGTTCGGGATCATGAACCGAAGCGTAGCCACCCGGAGATCTCCATCAAGAGCTGCCAGCAACTATCCCCAAACCCAGGAAAACAAAAAATGGGTCAAAAACGGGCTCAGGGAACCATTTCCGAATTTGATTCACCCCTTTTTGTAAGCGGGACCTGGATCGGTGCCCACTCTGACACAATGAATTGGTTGTTTCTCCAGTGCCTGATGGGTCGTGTGGTTTCGTCAGAGGCTTGCCAACCGCCGAGCCTGATCCGCTCATCGATGAGGAAGGACAGATTCAGGTGGCCGTCCAACGGGGACGTTGAGACGTACGAAAATCGGGGAAATGAGGCTGCGTTTAGGTAGCCTCAACAACGATCGTTGGAAGAAACTTGACATTTGTTGCGGTATGTACAGGTTATTGTCCATATGAAAGCGATCACCTATACCGCTGCACGGGAAAGCCTTGCGTCAACGATGGATCGTGTTTGCATGGATCATGATCCAGTGATCATCACTCGTAATCGCGATCAAGCCGTTGTGATGATATCGCTTGAGGATTATGAATCGCTTGAGGAGACTGCTTATCTTCTTCGTTCGCCTGCAAACGCCCGTCGCCTTCTTGATTCAATTTCGGATTTAAAGGAAAGCAGTGGTATTAAGAAGTCCATCGACGAACTCATGAAATGAACATTCAGTTTTCATCTCGTGGATTTGAAGATTACGTATATTGGCAGACTTTTGATGAGAGGATTCTTAAAAAGGTTAATGATTTACTGAGGGATATTTCTTGCAATCCCTACGAAGGCATTGGTAAGCCTGAACCATTAAAGCATGTCTTAAGTAGATTTTGGTCTCGTCGAATTACGGACGAACATCGGTTGGTTTACAGAGTCGAAGATAACGTCATTAAGGTTGCGCAAGTTCGCTACCATTATGAATAAAATCGCTGATCCGGGCTCAGCGCTACAGCGAATGAATCGAATTGTCACGGACCGCGCTCCGCAAACGGGGTCAGAAAACGATTTCTGATTTTCGATACACCAGTTCCCTTTGCCCAGAACTCCGAAAAGGGCCCCGCAACCTGAACGGGCTCTTGCCTAGGCATTGGGCGAAAGTTGCTGACACGTTGAGCCCGGAGGATGAAGGCGGACGACGGGCAGCTTATTGTCGGGTGTGGTGGCATCACCCGGATTGCCCCAGTCGCCTTCAGCGCGCAGTTCCCATTGATCGTCAAACAAACGGTTGGCAACGGCTTCTCCCGCCGGGATGGCCTTGATGCGCGGGGCGAGGAGGCAATCCACGTCTTTCGTGCGGACCTGGAGTTTCGGGTTGCCGCCAAAGAAGTAATAACCCGCCGCGAGACTGCCGATGACGATGATGTTTTCTCGGAAATCAGCCGGGATCGCAGTGGCGATGCGCTCCAGCACGGTGCTGGGCGAAATAAGTTTCACAATGCCTTCCTGATTCATAGCGGGCGGCCTTTGGTTGCGGGAAAGGATTTGAGGAACTCGAGCGCCTGCGATTCGAGGCGGGCCTCGTGCAGATCGAGCAGGCATTCCAAAGGGTCTGCCCAAGGGAGATTGTTCTCAGCAGGTTGGAAAAGGGACTGTGCGCGGCGGATGGTGTGAATTACGAGTGTCGGCGATTCGTCCCGGCGTGTCGCTTTTTCCAAGGCTGGGTCGAGCTTTTCCACGAACGAGAGGTCTGCGGCTTTGCGTGCGGAATGAATGGAAAGGTCGAGGCGCGGATTGCCGATGAGGTCGAGCGAAGGCTGGTAGTGTTTTGCTCCCCAAACTCCGCCGACCGAAAGGTCTTGCCGCCCGAGTGAACGCAACCGGCGCAGCAGCGACTCCGGCGAGCGAGCCTGACCTGAGCGATCCACAAAGCGAACCGTGGCCCGGACATCATCGGACACCGCGACCAATCGCGCCCATTCATCGCGAGGGAAGATCCGCAGCTCGACACTGCGATCCGAATGGCGCTTCAAGCAGTGCTCGAGACGTTCCAGCGAGCGCGAAACCGTGGGGTGACTGGCGCCGGAGATTTCCAGTAGCGAACCAATCGAGAGCGGGCCCCGTCCGAGCAACCACTGATGGATGAGAATTCGCAGAATTTCGTAGTGCGCTTCTGAACTCCTGCTTGCCCCGGTTGGGCGTTGCGAAAGTTCATGCTGAAGAATTTCTTCGAGGACTGGTACCTCGCTGGACACAGGCGATTGTGGGATGCCACTCCATTTTCCAGACCGACGAACCACTGCAGATAAATGGTTGAAAATTTCTGGCCGGAGCACTGAGGCCGCGCCCTGCCATTCGTCCCGCAAGCGCGAGTCGGTGATACCAGGCTCTTCCAGCACGAGAACGGCACGCCGAAGTTCTTTGGATGATGAGACGACTCGCGCCAGATCCATCAAGGTAGTGCGCAGCCGGCGCGCATCCTTCGTCTCGATCAGCACCTCGTAAGCCGTGTCGACCATGACAGCGTCAGCCCGAAAACCAGGGAAGTTCTCAATGGAGCACTCGTAGCGAAGCGTTTTCATGATTTTAACTTGCGACCTTGATTATAAGGTCGCAAGTAGAATTGAAGGTCGCGAATTGATTTAGTGAACTCAGAGGGAGAGCTATAATTTTAAATTAAAGTCGCACCTTGATTTGAAAGTCGCGCCTTCAGTTAGCGGTGAGAAGTGTTTGGCGACTCCAAGACGGAAACGGTGTCAGGAAACGGTGTCAGGAAACGGTGTCAGGAAACGATTCCCGATTTTCGATACACCAGTTCCCTTTGCCCAGAACTCGGAAAAGGGCCCCGCAACCTGAACGGGCTCTTGCCTAGGAATTGGGCGAAAGTTGCTGACATCCGCCTGAGTCAAATTCGGAAATCGTTCCCTGACTCATTTCTGAGTCGCGGTGGGGCTCCGCAGGATCGGTCCTGCGCTCGCAGGGAACGTGGGTAAAGGACGAGCTTTCGCGCGGTGCGCGAGGGGATCAGGCTGTGGACGTTCCAATGCTCGCTCCGGCCCGGTCCCGCTGCCGTCGGTGCAGTCGCTTTGCTGGGGCGGGCTCAGCCAGATCGAGAGACGCCGCAGACCCTCGTTCGGCGATGTGTGCTGATGGCAGGTTGAATTTCTCGGCCTCGCGGATGTTTTTTGGTGCGGTTTTCGAATCGGCGGCAGTTGGAGATCGGTATGGGTGATTCAGATCAAGAACTCCTCAGGCGATTTGCGAAGGATTCCGACGAATCGGCGTTTGAAGCACTGCTGCAGCGGCATGTCGACCTCGTCCACTCGGCGGCGTTGCGACAGGCCGGCCCGGATCCCCAGGCGGCCCAGGACATCGCCCAGAGCGTCTTCATCGATCTCGCTCGCAAGGCTCCGCAGTTGCACGGGCATGCCACCCTGACCGGTTGGCTCTACACGGCCGTACGGAATGCCGCCACCGCACACCGTCGAACCGAAGCCCGCCGAACCCAACGCGAACAAACCGCCCTCTCCATGAATCCCGCCGACAGCACCCCGGGCCCGGAGCCGGATTGGAACCGACTCCGCCCCCTGTTGGATGAGACGATGCACGCGCTCAGCGACGACGACCGCGAGGCGGTCCTGCTGCGATGCTTCGAGCGCCGTGCCTATTCCGAGATTGGAATGCGCCTCGGTGTCGCTGAGAACGCCGCCCGAATGCGGGTCGAGCGGGCTTTGGATCGGCTGGGAGAACTTTTGACCCGACGCGGCATCACCTCGACGGCCGCTGGCCTAGCGCTTGTGCTGGAGACCCATGCCGTCGCTGCCACCCAGCCGGCCATCGCCGAGGGCATTGCGCGCGGTGCCTGCGGAGCCGTGCGACCCTCCGGTGGTCCATCTGTGATCTCCATGCCCCTTCGCCTGGGATGGTCTTGGGCGGTGGCGTTGCTGTTGATCGTGGGCATCGGTGGCCTGATGTGGTTGAACCGTTGGACCGACCGGAACAACCCAAATAGTACCCGCGCCGACCCTGCCACCCAGACCGTACCAGCTTCCGGTTCACTCAACCTGGGCTCGAACTCTGCAGCAGAGGGGGCTCAGAGCGGAGGCATATCGAGTACCGACACGACAAACGGAGCGGTCGGCAGTGGCACCCTCAACAATGGACCAGGATTACTCCTGACCTTCGTCACAAAAGACGCCGGTGAACCGGTGCCGAACGTGACGGTCAGCTATCGAGGAGCCGAGGGAAACCACTTCACCTCGGTCGAATTCAAGGCATCTGCAAAGGGTGAAGCCAAGATATCGATCGTTCCTGGAACCACCCATCTCACCCTGCAATGTGTTCTCGAGGGTTTCGCCGACACCCGCCTCACTTGGGATCCCGACACAGGGAACCCGATTCCCAAGCAACGAACGGTCCGGCTCGAACGGGCGATCCTCATCGGAGGCACGGTCTTGGATCCCAACGGCAACCCGGCCCCCGGTGCTACGGTGTTGATGGGACACTGGAACCAACCCGGTCCAAAACAATCGGATGAAAGTCACTACCTCGGTCCAGTTGAGATCACGACCGACGGCCGTGCCCAATGGAGACTCCAGCGGATTGCGGCGTCGATGCTTCCATTGATCGAGGGTTGGGCTATGCATCCCGAGTTCCAACCCTCCGAGGTGGTGGGCCATGTCGGTCAACCCGGACTGAACCGTGACGTGTTCGAGCGGGAAATTCAGGATCTGAAGCATGTCTTCCGGTTGAGAGCCGCTTCTTTGTTGGAAGGTGTAGTCTCGGAGGAAGGGGGGGCACCGATTGCCGGGGCACTGGTCCGGGTGGGCCCTCATCGCATGGCCGGTAGCCGAGAGACACGGACCGACAGCGACGGCAGGTTCAGGCTCCAAGGTGGACCGACAGGATCGACCGTACTCACGGCGGAGGCCAAAGGGTTCGCAGCCAAGACGCTCGAGGTGACGCTCAACGCGCGCAACGATCCTGTCCGGATCGCTCTCGCCCAGGGGGTTCCTCTCCGGATGCGGGTGGTGAGCACGAATGGCACGCCTGTGCCCAACGCCGTGGTCCAGCTGACCACCACACCCATCTCGGTGGATGGGACTTCGAACACTACACCCCAACCTCAGGCTTCATGGCTGGAGCTCAGCGATTCCGAGGGGAGGGTGGTGTGGGACAACGCTCCCGCCGGGACTCATGCGTTCGACATCTCGGTGCCGGGGTTTATGGTCAAAAACGGGGTGCGAGTCCCGGCCGGTGGTCAGGAGCACGATATCGTACTGAAACCAGCCCTGATGCTTCAGGGCACGGTGACCGACGCCGACAGTGGGGAGCCGATCCCAAGCTTTCGCTTGGTCCTTGGCTGGCCTTCGTTGGATAGGAGTTCCGGAAAAACCCACATTGAGGTCAGCGGGATTGATCGATTTTCACCCACGTTTTCGGGAGGTCGATTCCGACACGCGCTGGAAGAATTGATCATGCAGGGCATGGCTGATCCGAAGCTGATGATCCGCTTCGAGGCCGATGGCTATCAGCCTTTTATCAGCCGGACGATTCGATACGACGAGGGCGTGGTGACCCTCGACATTTCGCTCGAACGCACCGAGACCCTGGAGGTGACCGTGGTGGACTCAGCCGGCCGGCCAGCCCCGGGTGCATCGATCGGATTGGTGACGCCCGGTGCTCAACTTTCCTTGGGCTCCGACGGTCTGGATCAGCCGGATGGTGATGGAATGAGAGTCATCCTTCGGGCGGATGAGCAGGGGCGAGTGAAGCTCCAGAAGGACCCCACGGTGGAGCGGATCGTTGCGACCGGATCCCGTGGGACCCTTGGCTTCTCCGAGACCTCGTGGGCCCGAGTACAAGCCGATGCCGTCCTGCCGCTGGTCCCCTGGGGACGGATCCGTGGTCGAGTTCAGGGAAACGTGGGTGCCCTCGAAGGCAAGGTCATTGGCCTGAGTGGACAACCAGAGGGCTCAGCCGGCCTCACCCTGAATATCGCGACTCAAACCGACACCGAAGGGCGATTCGAATTTTCCAAGGTTCCGGCAGGCCCCATCCGGGTGGAGGAGCGCATTCCCGAGAAATATGGGAATACGAGCATTGTCTATGAAAGCCGATCCGTAGTTGTCACGGTGAAACCCAATGAGACGCTGGAAGTAACTCTCGGTGGACGGACTCGGGTGAGCGGTAGACTGACGCTTCCGGTCGGCTTCCAACCTCAACCCGATTGCCTTTGGCACGTGGTCCTGATCCCCACCGATCAGCCGCCCCGTTCGGTGGCTCGTTCTGGGGATTCAGCCTCCCCGGGACCAGAACTTCGCGTGCTTAGGTTGCCAGCCATTGTCGATGCCGGGGGAGGCTTTGCAATCGATGCGGTGGAACCCGGCACCTACGAACTTCACGCGAAATGGATCCGTCGGCCGGCGCCCGGACAGTTCGCCGGATACACCCCCGGACTTCTCGAGCAGGTGAGGCCCCTCCGAGTGACCGTGCCCCCAGACTCCGGCCCCATCGACCTCGGCGACATTCCCCTCAAGGCCACCGCCACCAAGGTTACCTCACCCCTACCCCATTAGTTCTGTGATCTACCTGACAACAACCCAGAGACACAGTGTCCGTGGTCGTGAAATTCCAGGAGACCAGTCCCACGGTATTTGGCGGCTGCGGTCCTCGACAAAACGGGCCAGCTTTGGATCCCGGGATGTCTTGAGGACGGCCCAAGGAAGAAGCCCGCTCCAATCAAAGTCCATTTGCCTGGCCACTCGTCTGGCGGATTTGGTGGCAGTCCGCTTCAGCAGGAATCCGACTGGATCGCCCGGCTTTCCAGGTTCTGAGGCGCACCCGGAACCACTCGGACAACATCGATGTTGGACTCGATGTCGCCCCATGTGAAGGGGATGGAGCCTGCCAGGGCAGTCATTCCAACCTTCCCGGGTAGAACCGCGCGGAGCTTTAGTTGCGCTGCAATGTGTTCGACATCGGACCTGTCGCCTTTGAAATCGATGTCTTCGTTGGTGAATGACTTCAGTTCGCCGAGGGCCGATTCTCTGAATGCATAGAGGCCTGCCCAGAAGTTGACAGCTTGGCCACCAATCAGCCCCGGGGATGAGTGAATTCGCCGTGGGGACGCAACGGGCGAACGAGAACGGAAAACGGGTGACATCGGGCAAAACTCCTCTTCGGGACCGTGATGAACGTCGCCGGAACTGCGTGCTCAGTTGAATTGTTCAATCACGGAAGACCGGCGGTTCCCGGCTACGGCGGCGGTATCGTGGTCTGGAGATTGTTTCGGGGACCTGCGGCAGTTCGGGCAATTTCGGCCATCAGCCACACCGGTTCGGACGCGCCTGCAAAGAACGTCCTCCGCAATTCATTCCACTCCCGCAATTCGACCGACATGGACAGTCCTCCGGGGCGCAGTATGCCATGGAACTGAAACCTTACGCCACCGGCCCCGCCTCAGGGCAGCAAGGGAACCCGGCGGCGTTTGGCAGCTTCGCGCAGCGGACCGTCCTTGCAGGCGAGGGGTATCTTCAAGCGCACGGCCAGTTCTAGGTAGGCGGCGTCATAGACGCTCAAGGCATTATCGGCGGCCAGTTGCGCCAGTTTTGTGAAGGCCAAGACCGACATTTCAGGGTCGGTTTCGAATGCCAGTCCGCGCAGCGCGGCCAGAGCGGCGTCGCGCTCCTCCGCCGTCAGCTTCTTCCGGCGTTCGAGCACCACCAGGGCATTGGCCGTCTCAACCGGCCAGAGCGCGGGAACGACCAGGATGGCACCCTCGTTGACCTCGGCCAGCAACGCGTCCGTTTCCGGGGTCGCCTGGCCGGGATGAACCCACGCGATGGCCACCGAGGCGTCCACGATCAGGCGGTCCATCAGGGCCGTCCTTCCTCGATGGCGGATCGGACATCGGCGTCCGACAGCTTTCCACGTCCCTTGGTCCGGCCGGCGATCCGGCGGCGGACCTCGTGCAGCTCCGAAACCGCCTGACGGACATGCTCCAGGTTCCGCAGACCTTCGGGGATGATGCGAGCGACGGGCTTCTCGTGCCGGGTGATGACGATTTCCTCGCCACGGCTGACGCGGTCGAGGAGTTCGCCAAACCGGGTCTTGGCTTCAAAAGCGGTGACGGTGGCCATGGTGTTTGTTCCTGAATTAACCAGTCTTTGACTAGTTTACTACAGCGGTCGATGGACCGCAATGGATGCCGGCACAGGTCCCGTAACCCAGCAGCCCGCGAGATGGATGTTCTCGTCCAGCGCGATGTTTCGGACGATGAATTCGAGCCAGTTTGGGCACGCTTGGACGCCTACGACAGCCGATACGACGACGGTTTGACCGAGGTTTATCCCGCGATACTGGGCGACATCCATAAACACCCGACGGATTAGCAACTCAAAGGACCCCGGACTCACTCTAATGGATCAGGGAGGAGAGATTCGGGTTGCTGGCCAACGGGGTCGTTGAGAGGTTCGAATCTAATGGAAATTAGACTGCGCTTAGGCGGTCTAAACAACGTTAGAGCTCTATGACAGTCACTACCACTCCCGGCGCGCTCAAGAAATTTCGCCGCACGCCTTGGCGATTTCAGCAGACCGTCGAGAGGCCAGACGCCGGAGATTTGGAGAGGTTTGTTTCCACCATCATCAGTGCTCACGGCAGCCTTGAGGCGGCCACGGTCACGATTGACGCGGTGATTTTCGATACGGTGCGGATGAGCGGACTTTGCCCTACTGGCGCTGCGATTACTCATGACGTGTCGCTCGTCGCACAGTCAGCGGAGGAGGCACAGGCTTTGTTGGTCGCGGCTTTTTGGGACGGCCCAGACTTCGTCTGCATACCGACGCCGAAGCCATTTGTTTTCTACGCGGACCATGACGATTGGATTACCTTTTACGCGAACAGCAAGTCGCACCTCAACCATGTCATCGAGCCGCTCACATCACATGGCTACAAGCTTGTTCAGAATTGGCAGAGAGAGCTCTAATCAGGGCGCTGCAGCGAACCGCCCATCAGGCGTTTACAGCGGTGGTCGCTGAGCTTTCGCCGTTATCGCGCGCTCACCATGAAACACGAGAGGGGCATCAAGAGAGTCGGATATGTCACGCTCGCTGCGTTGCTCGCGCTCGTTGCTTACTCCTACTGGGTTTCGCGCCGGATCGAGCACGGTGAGACACCGGCGTTTCTGTCGGAGGGAGCAGCATCTGTTGTTGCGTCTATTTGTGCTTTGGTTTTTTACGCGGCGGTTGCACTTGCGGGGGGCATCGTCATCAGGGCTTTTTACTTCGGATTCACTCAGTCAGATTCGAGGCAGAAGCATGAACACGACGGCTAACCAGAGCACTGCAGCGAACCGCCGCCCCGATGGGCAGTCGGATGGTTCAGGTAATTTTGTCAGCGCTGGTCGAACAAACCGGCTGCACCGAACGCCGGGATCGCGCCGCGGTTTCATTCTCGTCACCACTGGCGCGGCGTCGGTGAGCCGGAACGCTGCCGAAAAATAGAAATGAGCGCTTCAAAAGAGTGGTACCGCCACGAATTAGACATTGGCGACGGCGATTGCGAGCGCGACCCCCTAAGCGAGAGCTTGCAGTCGTGATCATTGGGAAGCCGGTGCGCCACGAGTTTCCAGAGCCACGGTTGCGTGCGAAGGTGGAATCGATGGAATTGATCCTGATAGAGCAGGGCTGTGCGCGGGTCGTTTTCCAGTTGGCAACGGCGACAGGGCGCTCCATCTATCACCCACTGCACCATGATTGAGAGTCGCTGTGCGGCGAAAACCGACCGTCGCTGGCGCAGGTGCCAAGCCGCTGACGTGGAACGTCGATGAAATAGCCATGAAAGTGCCATCGCGAAGAATGCCCGCGGCTCCGGTTCACAAGACTCCTGTCCGGGCCTGGTTGTTTCTTGCAGCGCTGTTGGCGGGATTCACCGGTTGGCATTGGCAGCAACCCTATCTGGTTGGTGTTCTCCTGGCGGTTTTCGGAGTGTGCGTCGGGATCCAGCTGGTTTGGGATACGCGATCGCGTCGCCGGTTGGCCGTTGCTCGACAAGGGGGGAGCATTTGCGAGTTTGCGCGCTCCTTTGATCGGTCGGCCGACACTTGGTTGATTCGGGCGGTTTACGAGAAGATATTGCGACACCTGTCGGTGGATGGGAGAGCTGTTCCAGTTCGTCGCCAAGACCGGTGTGAGAAGGATTTACGGATTGATCCAGATGACTTGGACGACATTGCCAGAGACGCCGCATTCCGCGCACGTCGCTCGATGGAGGGGGTCGAGAAGAATCCGCTCTATGGACAGGTCCAGACGGTGGGAGACCTTGTCAGTTTTCTCGAACATCAGCCGCGAATCGTCAAACGAGAGGTTTCACCGGATGACGACTCCGCCCTGATCGCGTCGTGAGGTCGGTCGGATTTCACTTTCGGCATAGACCAATGATGAACCGTAACCTGGCTAGGATCCTCCTCTCGCCGTTGCTGGCCGGCTGCCCGTCCGGTGCGGGGCTGCTGACCTCACAAGGCCAATCTTGGGGTGCGATGCAATCGGTTGGATGTCTGCGCATTGACGCCCCGGTTGTCCAGGCCGACGGAAGCACCTATTTGCCGCTTCTCTGCGACGTCAGTGGTCTACAGACCATTACGGTGAAACCAACCGCGATGAACTCCTCTCAAGTTGTGCGGCAGATCGTTGTCCAACGGCGTAAGGAGAAAATCCAGCTTCAGGTCGTGACGGGCATCGCAGACAACCAGTGTACGTCGGTCGTCAGAGGGGTCTCGCTCGGCAGGGTGCCCGAAGGCGAGTACCCGTTGGAGTATTTGAACCCGGATGGGAGCACCGTCATGTTGAAAGAAATCAAGATCCTGAAGCCGAACAAAGCATCGCATGCGACTCCGTAACGCGCGCCGGGCTCGGGCTCCTCATCGATTCAGCGCTCACCTTCGGCGTGAAACGTCTCTGGGCAGAGTTTTTCCTCTCTGCAGCGATGGCCTGATCAAGCAAGCCGGACGCCGATTGCGGACGTTCATTGTCGCTTCAATGGTGATGACGGTGTTTCTCACTGGCTGCGACCCGGTCGGGCTCAGGCGCATCTGCGTCCCATTGACCCAGCGCCCGAATGACAGTGCCACCATCGAAATTGATCGGCCGGATGTGCAAGAGGTTCTGCGGGTTCTTGACGCGGTCGTGGAGCCCCTTGGATTCAAGGCGAGCCCAGAGCCAACCACCAACGACTCCATCAGGGTGTACTGGCTGAATAGGCAGCCGGCGACGGTGGAGGGGCGCTCTTACTCAAGGAATGTTCCCATCCGCGTCATCCATACTCCCAAGGGTATTGAGGTTGCCTTTGGCCATTTCGGATTTCTGGGGGGTACGCCAGAGCCTGCAGTGCGCGCGTTCAAGGATGCTCGTGCTGCGCTCATCAGCCGGTATGGCAGCAAGAACGTCAAAACAAAGACCTTCGGGGGCGTTGCACAGACCGGTGCCGACCACAGCCGCTGAGCGTTGCCGTTGTTCCTCGCTTCGCCTTGGCTCAGCGTTCAGAAGCGGTGCCAAGGTTTCGGTTCAGAAGGATGCCGGCCAGGCCTGCGATGGCATCGGCCGAGGAATGGATTGGCTGATGGTCTACTTCGGTAATCGTTCAGCCATAGGGGAACCGGGTCAGGGAATGATTTCCGAATTGGATTGGGTTCTTTTTGTTCGCGAGGAGTGCAGTCTGTTTGCTCGCACCCATTCCTCAAGTAAGGCCGACTCGCTGATCGCATCAGCGGTGTCCGGCCGCCGGGTCACCAATGTCTTGAGAGCGCAGGAGTCTCGCCATTCGAGGCCCCCCGAAATACGAGATGGTTTTCCCTTCGCTGCAGGGAATGATGGTCGGAAGACGCCGGGGGTTGATTGGGGCGTCATTGCTGGGGTGACTTTGGCGAAATCGGTGAGTGGATCGTCACGCCACCCGGAGGATTCGCATGGGTTACATTCCAGAAGAGGCAAAGTGGTATCTGGCTGATGTCATTGTCGAGATGCGCATCGAAGGCGAGCCGCGTTCACTCATCCACATCAACACCCTGCTTGTGCGAGCCGATTCGCCCGAGGAGGCACACCAGAAGGCGTGGGCCCTGGGTCAGCAGGAAGAGCACAGTTACGAAAATACGGACGGCAGACGTGTGACCGGGGTCTTTCGTGGTTTGCGCGAGATGAATGTCATCCATGACGAGTTGGAGCATGGAGCCGAGTTGATTTATCGGGAGCGAGTGGGTTTGTCGGAGGAGCAAATCTGCGCACTCGTTAAACCGAAGGCCCAGCTTGGCGTGTTTGCGCCGAGAGAGCCGGCGGTCGGCCCGAATTACATGCCGAAGTCCGTGATGGACGAGTTGAGAAAAGACGGACTGCATGAATCTGAAGTCTAGAACCGGACAGCCTGATCCCCGGGTGCTGCAGGTTGCCCCGGAGAAAACGTGGTCAAAAACGGGGTGAGGGAACGATTTCCGATTGGGGCAGCCATTCTTTACGTCCGCGAACAACGGCTCCATGGGAGAGCGCGGGGGACGTTTGCCTCCCACTAAGAATTGAGCAGGATTGCCACCTGCCATAGTCGGTGCCATGGTTAATACCATAAACAATGCCATCGCTGATACCATGACTGATGCCATGATCACCATGGATGGAAGTGGCCGACTGGTGATCCCCAAGGAAATCCGCAGGCTGCTGCATCTCTCGTCTGGATCGGTCCTCCGTTTCGCTCTGGTGGGCAACCGGTTGGAGCTGACACCGGTGGAGCCAACCGGGCCGCAATTGCGGCGCAAATCCGGACTGATGGTGGTGCCACGGACCGGGCAAACCTTCGATGCCGTGGCTGCGATCGCGGCCACGAGGGAATCGCGGCCGTGAGGGACTTCTTCGACAGCTCCAGTCTTCTGGCTGCGATGATCGAGGATGAATCCGGCCATGAGAAGGCGTTGGCTGCGCTTTCCTCCACCCGGGATGGATACGCCTCGACCCATTCCTTGGCGGAATGTTTTGCCATCCTGACGGGCGGTCGAATCACTTCCCGCCTCACTCCTGCGATCGCGGCGGAGATGGTGGACGTCAATGTGGCCAAGCGGCTGACACTGGTGTCGTTGACCCCGGCTGAGATTGCGGCCGCGCTCAAGACCGCCGCTTCCGTGGGAGCCAGAGGCGGAGCCATCTACGATGTGCTCTTGTTGGCAGCCGCCCGGAAATGCGGTGCGGACCGAATACACACACTCAATCACCGGCATTTTGCGGCTTTTGCCCCCGACCTTCGTGATAGGCTCCACGAGGGGCATACCTCTCGCTGATACCTCTGGATCAAATCGCGAGATCTGTTCTTGGCAACAATTTCACAGCTTCCATTTTTGAGGTTTCTTGGGCGTCTTGTCCATCGACGCCGGTCCACTGCGGTGCCGCATCGACTACCGAGGACGATGCCCAAATCCTGATGCGTATCGCAGGATCTGCGAGTCGGCGGACAAAACCATGGAACAGTGGCCTCAGAGCTCCAGCCAAACCCGGAGCTGAGAATCGAGAGCGCACCGATCAACTTCGGATATCTGACCGATCACCTTGCGGACCAGGCTGTCATGCACTGTAGCCAGTTGCGCTTTCACCCCGCTCGGCACGTTGAGGCCGGATCGTTGCCATTCCTTGAGAGGAGCATCCCAGTTGAACGCTTGGGACGTGATCGGAACCACGAAGAGGTCGCCAGGAAACGAACCTAATCCCACAACGATGGCGGGCCTGACCTTGCTGCTGTTGAGGTCTGTGAATGGTATCGGCAGCAGGACGACATCATTTCTTGAGCAGCGCATTGAAGACATCGTCAGCCGGGTTGTCCCACACCCGCATCAGCGAGCGCTCTGATTGTATGAGCCATTCTTGACGTCCGCCGTCTTCAGCAGCCTCCGCCGTCAACGTCAACTGCACGCGGGAGTGCTCCGGCAGCAACAGGGGTTTCAATGGCTTGAGCCAACCCTGTTCGTATACGGCCTCCACGACGGTTGTCATGCAGGCAAGTTAACGAAATGCCGACCTTCGACAAGCGGGAGCTTTGAAACGCCATGGGTGCAGATTCCAAGAATCTCGCATTCCCCGCGGCAGAATTGGAACCGGGCGGTTACTTGCCAAGAACCGAAGATGACACAAGAAATCGGAAGTTCCCTCGACCCATTGGGTTTCCTGCCGGTCCCGAGTTGGGGCGAGTCGCGACAGGCGAGTCGTGGACGCTTGCCATGCCAAGGAACAGGGTTTAACCACACTGATCAGTCATGAGTAACCACCGACAAATTGACCTCAGAAGTCTCGCCATGGACCAGAGGACGGCGGAGAAGCTCTTGGCGAATCCCGCCTTGGTGGATCGCGGTTTGGCGAATCTCGATCGGTGGTTAAAGACCTGTTCCCCCGGTGTACGCCCCGTATTGATCGAGTGGCAGACCTTGCTCCAGCGGCCGCTGCCCGAAGTCATCTCGGTACTGCTGAGCACCGATCAGCGGGCCACCCGTCTCAGGCAATCGAGCCCGTTTGCCGGTCTCTTGTCGGTGTCTGAGCGAACCGAAATCTTGAAGCGCTTTCCGATTCGGGAACCACAACCCGCTTGAACACCTCATCCGTGCCGCCGCCGGAAATGCCGATGTTCGTGAATTCGTGGTGATTGGCAGCCAGTCAATCCTGGGGGCTTTTCCCAATGCGCCGGAAGACCTGTGTCAGCGACGGTTTGAAAATTACGTTTTTCAGAAACCTGTTGGCGCATTCATCCCGCCCGGTCCTGGTAGGTGTCAAAGCGAATCCCGATCAGGCCTGCTGGGCGTTGAACATTCGAGGCATCCATTCGAAGAAGGAAGAAGCGCTGGCGCTCAATCCGGAAGAAAACGCCCCCAGGAACATGGCAAAACCGCGGACTTCAAACCGGCAGCTTTCCGTGGATTCCGGAACGATGCTGAGAAAGGTTTGAATGCGTATTCCGGGATGAGGCAATAGCGGCGGCGCTCGCGTCATCTATTGGTTCTTGAAGCAGCACGACGTCATTAGTTTGGTTTTATCTGTACATAAAGGCGACGAGCAAAACCCTGACCGCGGCCTCTAATTGGACCTCTCCTTTCTCTCGCCTCGTCTTGCGGAAGAATCCGCGAGGCCATTTCTTGATCCCCAACTGAATGGTTGGCTTAGAGCCGCCTTGCCCAACCCAGAATTTCCCAGCCGCAGGACCCCTCCCCATTTTCAGACAGGCTCTT
>CAJAHH010000108.1 GCA_903939515.1 uncultured Verrucomicrobiota bacterium | reverse complement strand
TCCATATTATGAGGGATTAATTGAACAACACAAACAAAAATTGGCGCGGACTGATTCAAATCATTTCAGCTATAAGAGCATTCAGCAAGATTTAGAAGACGATCAAAAAAGTCTTGATAAAGCTAAATATAAAAATGAATTATTGAAAAAATATTTTACTGCTAAGAGATCTGGTAATGCGATCGAGAAAGATCGGTTAGATCGTGAGTTGGGCTTGTATGTGGCTAAGCTTGATGAGCGTCTCACTGGAAAACCCGTGCCGAAAGATCCTAGGTTCAGCAAAATGGAAGTAACCTCTGATCCAATCATTTGGAAACGTTGGATCACTTTAGTGGTTAGTTCGCTAATGCTTTTATGCCCACTTCTATTTTTGTGGCGTCGACAAGTTCAGCGGAGTAAGTGATTTTTAATCATGCGCCAGATTTTTGTGATATAATAAATCGACTTATTTGTTTTTACCTGGTTGTAGTGTTGTAGTTTTCTAGCCTGAGTAAAATTCCGTTGTTTTTGAGGTTTTTAAATGTTAATTATATTTAGTACTGAAGGTAGCTTCCGACTTGATCCTCAGTCGGATGTCGGCCCAAGTAATTCTCAAGAACCAGAATTCATCGGTTGGAATTTGATCCGGTTCCGATGAGTAGCCTTCCATCGCTACCCCCTTGACCGATGGTGATCTCTACCCCAAGGAATCAAGCCTGGCCATTGTGGAGGAGCCTCCTCCGCTGGGGCGTTTGGTTCTTCGTGGCAACGTTGGTGTGGTTGCGGGCGGTGGATGGGGGGCATTCGCCTTGGGAGATGAACGAGGCGCTCGAATTGCTAAAGGTGCGGGTGCTGATGGCTGATTCGCAGTGGTACCGGACGATGTGGGATGATCAGCCCGCAACCTTAATGTGGATGCTGCACGGGTGGTTTGCGGTGACCGGGGCCTCGGTGGAGGTGGCTCGGGTTTTGGTGATGGCGTTGATGACCGTGGCGCTGTCGGCGGTGGCGGTGCGGGCTGAGTCGCTGGTGGGGCGTTGGGCCGGGCTGGCGTTGGCTCCGCTGCTGTTGGTCAACACGGAGCTCACCCAGTTGCTGGGCGCCTGCATGCTCGAACCGACGTCGATCGCGCTGGCTTTGATGGGCGGCCTTCTATTCTGGAGCCGGATCGAACGCCCCACGGGCTGGACGATCGTCGGGGCAGGGGCTCTCACCGCCTGGGCGCTGTCCGTGAAGTTGACGGCGGCCTTGCCGGCGCAGTTGGCATTCTGGGTATTTTTGCACGCCCTCTGGCGGGCTCGGCGGGGTGATCGGGCGTTCCGGTTGCGGATTCTCCGCAATGCGGTGCTGTTCGGCGGGGTGGCGATCGGGGGGGGCGGCCTGCTGCTTGCAGCCGGCGGGCATGACTGGTCGACGGTGCACGATTCCCATGTGCGTGGGGTGTTCGGCGAGGACGGTTGGGCCGAGCTCCGCGACCGCACCAATACCAGTGCGTTGACCGATGCCTGGTGGGACGCCTACGCGAGCCTCGCGCTGGTGCCGACCAGCCTGTTGTTGGCCTGGCGACACCCGCGGATTTGGCGGTGGGTGTTTCCGTGGGCGATGACCTTGCTGGTCTCGAGCGGGGTGCTGTGGGTGTATCCATACTGGCACAACTATTACCTCATCCATGTGGCCCTGCCGCTGACGGCGCTGGTGGCCCCGACTGGGGCGCTGACGGCCCGCGCCCTGTGGGGCCTGCTGCGGATCCTGGGAAGAGGACGAGACGTCGAAGGCCTCGCTGCCGGCACCACCGGCCGGCAGCGGATGGCCTGGGGCCTGCGGGCTATTGCCCTGATTGGCGGATTGGCCTTGGTAGTTCTGGTGCCGGGGAAGAATCTGCGTGCGGTGCGTTGGACGGTGAACCCACAGCGGGACCAAGACGAGCAGGCGATGCTGAAGATGCTGGAGCGCCATGGATCTCGGACGGGAACGGTCTTCGCCAGCAGTCCTGGCCTGATAGTGTTCCGTTCCGGTGCGCTGCCGGTGAAGGGGCTGGAGTTGGTGGTTGGGAAGCGCCAGATGTGCGGCGACCTGAGTCCCGAGTCGGCCTTGGCAATCCTGCAAAAGACCCCGCCCGACGTGGTCTGGACCCACGACCAGACCTATGCCACCGCCTCGATCTCCACCCCCTTTGCCGGCACGGACTTCCTGGAACGCCTCTACGTGAAGGCTCTGGAGAACTCCGCCGGCCAGCTGTGGGTGCGGCAAAAATAATCAACCCGTCAGAGTGAGCTAATCAACAGGGGGTAAATGAGGTATAAAGCCAGTAAACTCGTATAAAAATATGGTCAATCGAATCGAATAAAAATAAAAAAAATGCGCAAACAAAAAAAATTATTTGACTAAAATAATCGCTTGCCCCCAAATGATAATATACCCCGATGAGAAAGCTCCCCCAACCATGGAATCTGCGCCGAAGTTTCGGTAGACAGCCCGTGGTGTGTGTTGGTCGCTCGACGTGCCCTAAGTCGGGCATCGCCGCTTGGGTGACCTCAGCCCAATTGTCGCGCTGGACCTTGCACGGGCCGAGTGACTCCGACCTGCCGACCTGCCGACCTGCCGTTTCTGGTCGTTGGTGACCACTGGGGCGCCGCTCGCGTATTCTTTTCAGGCCACAGCGCAGGCGTTTTCTGGGCCTCCCCATGCCCTAGTCAGCTCTTTACAAGCCCCAGCAACTGTCCAAAGGCCTGTTCCGGTATTAGCTCTCGGCACTATCTGCCATCCGTCAAGCCCCCCTTTCTCATTGGAAACAGCGAGGCACCAAATCTTCCCAAGCCTGAGTCACCGCTCGGCATCATCTTCCAACAGTCAACCCTTCCCAATAAAAATAGCGAGGAAGCAGAGCTCTAAGAAATTTCAGGAAAGTCAAACATACATTTAAGTGTAACTAACAATAGCTAGATATGGAAAAACACAAAAACATTTTTATTGGTTGCGGCAAATTAAAAATCTTGGGTTTATCGTTACTAATTTCAGTTTCTCCTCTTGTTTCAGTTTTTGCGGAGTCAAAGAAAGCGTCGTGTGAGGACGGATGTTATAGAAAATTTGATAGGGACGAACAGCAAAGCAAAATCAATCGAGCAGATGATATCAAAATGTCTGAAAATACTGCAAAGACTGCAAAGAAGACTTGCAGTAACGAAAGACAATCTCGAGACACTAAATCTGACAACAACTGCACAGCTGAAAAAGAGAAAAATGACACCTTATTAAAGCAGACAATAGCTAACATTGGTTTAAGTCTATCTTATGGTTTAACGGGAGCGAGTACTGCAGAAGCTGCAATAAAATCTGCGGAAAACAAAAATACTGCAGATAATGCGAATTCAGATACAGAATGCAGGCGTCTCAAAGCTAATTCTCTCGAGGATTATAGAGAGTGCGCTGCTAAAGCTGATGTTGCGAAACAAAAAGAAATAGATGCAGCAGAAAGAAAGCTAATTGCAGATGTTCTTAAGGCCACAGGACCGCGCGATGATTGTTTGGACAACTGCATCAAGATTTGAGCGTTAGTTAACGGTAGAACCATGACTTTTCTAGTTATTTATGGAAAAAACGGGTCGAAAATTTGTTTTTTTAATTGGTTTTATTTTTATTTCGATTCAAAATATCAATGCGAGTTTTGGTGTATCTAATGTTAGTCTGCAGACAAATGTTTCTCCTCCAGTTACCCGAAGCGTATTCGATGAAGATCCGTTGTATCCATATTTGGAAGGATTGATTGAAGAGCACAAGCAAGAATTGGCGCGGACTGATTCAAATCATTTCAGCTATAAGAGCATTCAGCAAGATTTAGAAAACCATCAAAAACATCTTGATAGAGCTAAAAATCTAAATGAATTGTTGAAAAAATATACAAATTCCAAAAGATCTGGTAATGCTATCGAAAAAGATCGGTTAGATCGTGAGTTGGGCTCATATGTGGCTAAGCTTGATGAGCGTCTCACTGGAAAACCCGTGCCGAAAGATCCTAGGATTAGCAAAACGGAAGGAACTTCTGATCCAATCATTTGGAAACGTTGGATCACTTTAGTGGTTAGTTCGCTAATGCTTTTATGCCCGCTTCTGTTTTTGTGGCGTCGACAAGTTCAGCGGAGTAAGTGATTTTTAATCATGCGTCATATTTTTATAAAAAAGGGGTCAGAAAAGGGGTCAGAAGAAAGGAAAAATGGGTCAGTTCTTGATATAAAAAGGGTCAGTTCTTGATATTTTTGACTAAGGGGGCACCCATTTATGCCCCCCCCCTTTTTATATTTATAGCGAAGATGAGGCGAGTTTTGGCTAATGCTTTCGGGGAGGTCTGGGCTATGGCTCTTGGTTCGGTGGTCGGGAGGATTTCACCCGTGCGGAAGTTGTGCAGCAACGTGTCCCGGCTGATGGCCCCGGACTGCCACGCCGACACCAGCGCTTGAATCTCCGTCGCTCCCGTCAGCGACGCTTCAAAGTCTGAGTTCAGCTCGTAGGTAACATCCTCCGGCATCGCCTCGGCCGAGTTGGTTTATGCGGTCACTGTGGAGTGGGCGTGTTGGCTGTTGCTGGTTCCATTGCTGACAGGTGACCCAGAATGGATTGATTTTATCCATAAGATGGGTAATCAGTTGCCTATCTTAATGAATCATCTAAGGCCCCCCAGGTCAGGACCCGCTCGCGGCCCCCTTCGATCCTCATCCGATTCCGGCACTGGTTTTCGAACGTGCCTGCTGCTTCTGTTCGCCTGGCTCGTGTGTCTCCCGTTGACCGCTGCGGTCCCACGCACTGCACAGGATCACGATAAGGAGTGGCGCTGGCGCCAGACGCCGGAGTGGGACGAGATGAGGAAGGCCTATGAGAACTTTGATGAGGCGGCGGTGATGTCACTGCGGGCGAAGAATCCGGAGTTGGCCGAGGTATTTGAGCTGCCCTTCACTTCAATCATCGGTTGGGCTGCGCGCAACGGGGCAACCAATTTGCTGGCGGATTTGATCCGGAAAGGAGCCCTCAAGGAGGAGCCGAAAAATTCGTTCTATGGGCCGGGTCTGGGGGATGCCGCAGCGGGCGGTTGGGCGCGCTGTGTCCGCATGCTCCTGGACGGTGGCGCGGACCCGATGGATTCCACAGATTTTTGGGGGAGCGCCATCCATCAATCAATCGAGACTTGGAACCAACAGTTCGCGATCGGGGACCCTATGGAAAACAAACAGGCTTCAAGCGCGGAACGGGAGGAATCCGTCCGGTTGCTCCTGAAGGCCGGGGTGAATCTCTTGGCTCCCCGCGCATCGCAAGACTCGGACTCGGTTTTCCGCGGATTACCCCCCGACGCCAAAGCCCTGGTCGAACTGCTCCTGACGAATGCCATCCCAGCCCGTCAGGTCAGTCCGGTGGGAGACACGCTCTTGCATGCCGCGGCGTTTCTGGCCTCCACGCAATCTCTGGCCACTCTCGTGCAGCGAGGCGGAGACGTCCGGGTGACCAACCGCCTCGGCTGGACGCCGCTGCATTCCGTTGCGGCCACCTGGTCGACCGATGGCACGCAGCAATCCTACTCCGCGTTGCCGAAGTTGCTTGCCTGGTCGCCCGGATTCCTGCTCGAGGCCGCCGACCGCAGGAAGATCGCAACTCAACTCATCCGATACGGAGCCCGCCACGATATCTTTTCCGCGGCGGGTCTGGGTGACCTCGCGGTGCTCAAGGAGTTGCTTGCAGAACGTCCCCGGGACGTCTTTGCCCGCGATGCCCGCGGGCGTACAGCCCTGCACTGGGCGGCGCTCGGAAATCAGCGGATAGCGATCGCCATGCTTGTTGGAGCCGGTTGCGATCCGGCGGCACTTGACGCCGATGGCAACAGCGCGTTGCACCTCTCGATGCTTCGCTGGCCTTCGAAGGGGTTTATTGCGTTGCTGGCCGCCAAAGCACCTCTGGATCAGCCCAATAAGAATGGGGACGCGCCCTTGAGTTGGGCCACCTACAACTCCGAGGCGATGTTCAAACTTCTTGAAGCGGGAGCCCGCCCGAATCCGGACGGAGCCGAGCCCCCGCTGTTGGGCGCTGTGCGCAAGGCGGCGAAGGCGTTGTCCCAATTAGCCTACGTCAGATCGGATAGGTCCAGACCCGGACACTCCCGAGCCGTACTCCCTACTCTGTCCGGGAGTGTCATGGCTCTGCCGTTTAATGAGGTCGCCTCCCAGATGGATTGTGTCTTGAGACTTCTGGCGACTGGGGCCAACCCGATGGCAGTTGGGCGGGATGCCAAGTCACCGTTGGAAGTCGCGTGCGATGCCTCGCTCCTGAACCTTATCGAGGTCTTGGTCCGGGCGGGAGGGAACCTTCAATCCCGGGATGCCAACGGAGACCCGGTTTGGTTCCGCTCGCTTCAGAAATCTGCCGAGAGTGTCTACGTGGAGCATCCGGGTTGGAAATTTCCGGTGCCCCCTCAGGAGTCTTCACCGGCAGGTGCGGGTCTTGAAAAGGCGAACCTCCAACCAATAGCCCCGGTGGGCCGCCCCCAAGCAATCCTTGGGTTTCTGGCTGGGTTGGGGGCACAGATCACCGCCACTAACACCGCCGGGCAGAACGCCCTTCATGTGCTGGGCCGTGGAGGCAGGAAAGTCCCTATTGACGAGATCACCGAGACCCTCGGCATCGGCATGCTGGCCCGGGATGACCGAACCAATGCCCAGACGGCCCGCATTCAGAATCTTGTGCTGTCCGGTCTTTCGCTGGAATCCCGTGATCTGGAGGGGAACACGCCTTGGCTCGTCGCGTGGCGCTACGCACGGGGGGAGGTCGCAGAGCAGTTCGTTCAAGCCGGCGCAAACACCCGGGCGACCAATCACGCGGGCATGAATGCACTCCACCTGATCTGCCTGCCGCGCCCGGGCAAAAATTCGGCCGAACTACCCCACATGCCACGGTTCATCGGGCCGGTGGTAGGGCATCTCGTAAAGCAGGGAGTCGATCCCAAGGCGCAGGATGCCCAGGGACGGACTCCGCTTCATTACGCCATCGCCCCGTTTCATCCGACCTATGTGGCCGTGGAACTGGTCGAAGCGGGGGCGGATCCACTGGTGCGGGATGCCCAGGGACGGACACCGCTTGCCCTGGCGGAGGAGGCGGGCCGGGCGGATCTGGTCGCCTTTTTCAAGGATCCCAAGAACGCCAACCCGTTTGCCACTCCCGAGCCCCGTGTGGCGCCCACGCCGCCGTGAGGTCCTGTCCCTTCTATTCCTTCACCCACTCGGGCACCTACAGCGGATTGGCCACGAGGCGGCTGCTGTTGGCGGCGAAGCCGCTTTCGTCGAAATCCCTGAAGGTTGGTTGGCCGAGGCCCGGGTCGGCCCACGATCCCTGAGGCCAGTGGTTCAGCACCAGTGCGGTCGGGCCGGCTTCGGCGTTGTGGATCTACGGGGAACTAGGTGGTCACGGCGAGTTTGTATCCGACGCCGTGGACCGTCAGGAGATGGCACGGTGCGTCGCCGGGATCTCCCAGTTTGCGGCGAAGTTGGACGATGACCTGGTCGAGGGTGCGAGTGGTGCCGTGGTATCGCTGACCCCAGACTTCGGTCAGCAGTCGGTCGCGGCTGAGGACTTCGCCCGGATGGCGGTGGAAGAGTTGGAGGAGTTGAAGCTCGCGGGGTGTCAGGTCGAGCACCTCGTCGTTGCGTCGGAGTTGGAAGGTTCGCGGACTGACTTCGCTGGCACCGATACGGAAGGGGGCGTCGGTGGCCGGGCTTGGAGTGGGAACGCCATTGGCGGCGCGTCGAAGCAGCGCCTGGATGCGGGCCAGGAGTTCCCGGACCCCGAATGGCTTGGTCACGTAGTCGTCGGCGCCGGCGTCGAGCCCGATGACCTTGTCCATTTCCTGGCCTTTGGCGGTGAGCATCAGGATGGGGGTGCGGATGCCAGCCTGGCGGAGGAGGCGGCAGACTTCGTACCCGTTGACCTTGGGGAGCATGACATCCAAGAGTATGAGGCAGGGAGCCTCGCGCTGGACCGTCTCAAGGGCGCGATCGCCGCGCAGGCAGACCGAGGTTTCGTAGCCTTCCGATCCGAGCAGTTCCTGCAGACCCAGGCGAATGCTGGGATCGTCTTCGACGATGAGAACGCGAGGTTTCATGGGGATTTCTGAGCTACGCCCGGCGAGAGTGGGAGGGTGAAGCGGAACACGCTGCCGCCGCCTTCCCGCGGTTTGAAGGTGACATCGCCGCCGTGATCCTGGGCGATGCGCCGCGCCAACGTGAGCCCCAGCCCAGCACCGGCAACGCCGCTGGCGAGTGCATCGTCGGCCCGGAAGAACTCCTCGAACACCCGCTCTGAATACCCGTCAGGAATCCCGGGGCCGCGGTCGAGGACCTGGAGTTCTGCCATGCCAGGCCCCGTCAGAAGCCGGAGACTCACCTCGCCGCCTGAAACCCCGTATTTCACGGCATTCGACAGCAGGTTGTTGACCACCCGTGCCAGCGCATCGGCGTCGCCCGAGACGAGCACGGGTTCCGAGGGTATTTCCGCGTCCACCCGCAATCCCTCGGCGCTGAACTGCGGATCGAACGATTCCAGGACCTGCCGGGTCACGGCGCACAGGTCGACCGTTTCGCGCGGTGAGCGAAACTCCCCACGCTCACGCCGGGCGAAGTCGAGGACGTTGCCGATCAATCGATGGAGGCGGGCTGCCTCAGCCTGGATGACTCCCAGGTGTTGGCGGCGTTTGACTGGGTCGGTCACGCGGTCTTCGCTGAGCATTTCCGCGAAGAGCCGGATCGACGTCAGGGGCGTACGCAATTCGTGCGAGACGTTGCTGACAAAGTCGGATTTGCGCCGTGCGAGCTCGAGTTGACGGCGCGCGTCATTAGCGACGATCCAGCCGCCGACGCCGAGGGCGGTAACCAGAAGGCCGACGACCGCGACTAGCGTGAGGTTGATTCGACGGCCATCCCGACTCACGGATGCGGTGTCGTAGACGGCGGTCGCGATATGCCAGTGCGGAAGCACCTCGCCAATCGGGCTCTTGGAGAGCGTCCGGCTCCAGTTCGCCTCGGCGTTGAGCGGGGAAACCGCGACCGGTCGGCCGCGGTCGTCCAGCATCGCGAAGGCCACACCCGCCGCACGCGGGATCGCGCCGCGGACGAGTTGCGAGAGATCCTCGCTGAGTCGTGCAAGGTCGAGTTGTGCGCCGAAGACGAGGTCGGGTTCGCGTGGTGTGCGATACCAGACCCAGAGCACGAGTTGATTCTCGAGGAAGCGGGCGAGGACACCTTCCTGGGCGTCGCCGATGAGATCCGCGAAATGGACGCGTCCGGGCAGGATTTTGGCAGGGGCGGGCTTGGACTTGACCGATGGGCGCGGCGGCTGGAGCGACGCGAGGTTGATGCGGCCCTTGGGGGTGACGGCATAGACCTCGACGCTGCCCTCTTTACAAAGAAACGCCTCGTTGCGAAGGAGGAAAAGTCGGGCCTCGGGGCTTTCGAGCACCAGGGGTGACCGCACTTCGCCCTTGAGCGAAACGGCGAACCCGAGCGTCGCCATTGGCCAGCCTTCCCGGATCAGCGAATCGAATCGGGGGGCAAGGTCGTGCGGCTTTTCTTTCCCGAACAGCGATTCCACCCGGAGACTGAAGTCGCGCTGCAATTCATCGACACGCCGGGCAACGCTGGCCGCCAGACGATCCGAGTCCCCTTCCAGAAGCCGGCTCCGCTCCCGCTCCAGAAGCGCGTCCTGTTGCAGGATCGAACGCAGTGCCAGTCCGCCGAGGAGCAGTCCCGGTAACAACACCGCACAGAGAAACACAAGCAACGGTCGGCGCATGGAAGCTTGGGGGATCAACGGGTTGAGCGGGGGGTGTCGAGATCAGATACTTTGGGAGAGGCCAAGGTCCATGGCAAGGTCGAGCGGGATTCGTCATTCGTCGTTCATTGGGGCGCGAACACTGCGGTCGGGATTTACCGGCGCGCGGCGCTGGGCTGGCGAGTTCTCTGGTGGACGAACGCAGTGCTTGCCTCGGACTCTCAGCGGCTGGTGGTGTTCAGGCTGCGTTGCGGTGATTCTAGGCTTCGGAGGTGGTTCTTCAATTCGGCGACGCTGAGATCCCAGTCCTGCTCGGTGAGCGGCCATGGCCCGGGGGTCTCGTTCGCAACGCGACCACCCTGGTTCGCCTCGACCGCAGCGCGTCGAATCTGGTTTGCGGCGCGACTTATAGCAGGCTCAAGGAAGCGGCCGAGACCGAGTTGCTGGAACCCCGCTGTGGCCCGCGTGGTGTTGCCTCTGAAATGATCGGTGACCAGTTCGCCTGCTCGCTTTTCGACGTCCTGGTGGAGGATATCGGCGCGACCGACCATGACACGGACAAGCTCGCGTGGAGTCGGATGGAGGTGCAAGGGCAGCACCTCATCCGTCCAGGCTTGGGGAAGGAGATAGAGGATACGGGTGCCATTCTCGGCGAACCATGAGTCGCGCCAAGTATTCACCATCGCAGCCGCCTCGTCGGCGTGGAGCCGGGCGTTGGTGAGAGCCGTGCGCAACTCTCCGGCCAATTCATCGAGTTTGCCGGCCGGACTCACGCCAGGGTTCGCAGCTGGGATCGACGTCTGGATCTTGGCACCGGGCTCCAGTCGTCCCAGGGCGGTGAAGGTGGTGTGCCCATGCTCGGTACGAACCGCGAAGATCGGGCCGATGGTCTCCCGGCCACGATTCTCTAGGCGTAGCTGGCCGACTGGATCGAAGCTCACGCGCAGCGGAGCCTGAAAATCGCCCGCGCCCCGGTAGAAGAGGAGTTGTTCTCGGACGTGGGCGGCCCCTTTGACACCAGCGGCGCCGTCGGAATCGAACGGGCGCGTGGTTTCGACGAGATTCGCAGCGGTCGCCCGGGCTGGGTAATAGTGGCTTGGGGTCGATTCGCGCGGAATCGTGGCGAGGACGGATTCATTGGTGGAAGCCAACGGCGGCAGGATGTGAACCCGGGACCACTTCAGGTGACTTTCTTTGGATTCCGGCAACAGGTTCGGGACTCCGGAGACCGGTCCAAACGATGTCACTTGCGGGAACCATTCGGTAAGGAGGCCCTTGGGGAAGCGGACATGGACGTCCACGTCGAGTGCCTGGTCCGAGCGGAAGTAGATGACGGGAGTTTCCATTCGCTGCAGGAAGTCCCGCGATTGCTTCAATCCGAGCATCTTGAACTCCTGTCCCTTGGTTCGAAGGAGTTCTTCGTTGTGTGTGGGCCTGGTGCGATCAAAAACGAACCCGGGCAGGTCCGATGTCAGGAATGGATTCCAGCGGATCGGCTCACCGTCGGAGCCATGGATGGAGGTGAACGTGCCCCATTCATGCGCCGTGTAACCGACATTGTTGACTTGCAGGCGTGCGGTGAGCCCAAGGGCTAGGACCGCCGCAGCACCGATCGTGAGCAAGAGATTCCGTTTCATAGCCGGAAATGTTGCCACAGGTCCGAACCCCGGTTGTCAGGGGGGCGTCAGTCGTTTGTAAAAGAATTGTCAGAGGTGCGTCCGTGTTTGGAATCCACCCTTTGCTCGAATGCCGCGGTCCAGTTGCTACGTGGAAGCCTAGTGTTTCTTGCCGGAGCCATTGTTCCGTTACCAGCCCTGCGAAGAGAGCACTACCGCCTTTGCAAAACACGGGAAACACCTGACTGGGGCGATCGACGCCACACCGAGTTTTCAACCCACCTTGTGGCCAACGAGGCCTGGATCGGAACCTGGGGCAAATCAGCACAAAAAAACCCCGGCCAGAACGTTCGATGCAATGGGCTGTAAGAGCCTCACTTGTCCCAGCGAGTGTTCTTCAGGAACTCGATGAGGTCGGCCAGATCTTGGCGTGTCATTTGTCGGCGCGATGGTGATTTCGATGACTGGCTCGCTAGGCTTGGCCGCGCTGTTGGGCGATTGCCTGGCCGGGATGACGCCGCTCCACGCGGTATTGGGGATGATTTTCAGCGTCTCGGCTGTGGTGTGAAGGGGTCAGTGAAGGGGTCATCAGTGAAGGGGTCAGTTCTTGATATTGGTTAATCCCCGAGTGAAGGGGTCAGTTCTTGATATTGGTTAATCCCCGTCCAGCTTCCTCCGGCGATACAAGAGATGATTCAGATAACCGCGGGTGCCCATCGCCAGGCGCTCGGCGATCCACCCCAGCGTCATCGTCGTCTCCGCCCGCAAGCGCGCCGCCAGAGCCACCTTCACTGAATTCCCCTTGGGCCGAGTTTTCAGATCAGCTTCCTGCCAGCGCCTCCGCCGTTTCCGCGCGCTCCTCTCCGTAATGCTCCGACCCCATCCGCGCGCTCATCTGCGTCAGCAACTCCTCCCGAAACGTCTCCTTGCCCAGACACCAGCCGCGCCGAATCGGCTTGAACTCCTCGCCTTCCGCCAGCCCGCGCCGTTCCTCCAACGCCTGCTCAAGCCGTTGCCGCCCCGCCGGACTATCCTCGGGGATGCCCCACGCGCCCAGCAACCGATCCACCCGCAATCACGCCGGACGTTTCAACGGTGCAAGCAAATATGCCGGCCAACTGCTCCTGGCAAAACTCTCCAAGGGCACATCCGCCACCACCAGTTTCGCCCGCGCCGGATTCAAGTGGACGTAATCGCCCACGCTCTTGAGATAACCGCCGCCCGATCCGTCCACGATCAGCGACTTGTAGCGCCCAGAGAACAGGTGGCCGAAGAGCTTGTGACGCCGGTTGAAGCGACTCGTGTAAGTGCCCAGCAACCACTTCATCCCGGCAACCAGATTGGGCTGCGGCGTCTCGACCACCACATGAAAATG
>CAJAHH010000107.1 GCA_903939515.1 uncultured Verrucomicrobiota bacterium | reverse complement strand
GTTGCCATGTAGGTCCATTCCGGCCATCACTTTCCTCATCGGTCTCCTTTCGGTTTAGGTTGTTGTCGTTGTCTTTGATTTCCGACGACGACGCCTTACCGAGAGGGGGCCCTGAGCGCGAGGCACTTAATGCCTATCAGTCCCACCTATTTACACAAAAGGTGCCAGTATTACATTCTTTCACCGTTTGTCACCGCCGGATCAATAGCCCTCCCGATAAGAGTCTTCTCGCGTCCGGATCGGGCCGTCGGCCTTCGCCCCGTCGTCGTAAGGCCTCGCGGTGACGCTTGCGGCCGGATGCCGCGCTCACGTAGCGTCCGCCCAGAAAAACCAATGAAGGTCTACATCGACGGTCAGTTGCGCGACGAAGCCGACGCCACCATTAGCGTCTTCGATCACGGTCTGCTCTATGGCGACGGTGTCTTTGAGGGCATCCGCATGTATCACAACCGCATCTTCAAACTGCGGGAGCACATCGAGCGCCTGTACTGGTCGGCCAAGGCCATCCTCTTGGAGATTCCGATGACGCCAGAGCAGATCATGGAGGCCTGCTTGGAGACCTGCCGCGCTAATGGCCTGCGCGAAGGGTACATTCGACTCATCGTGACCCGGGGTAAGGGAACCCTCGGCTTGGATCCGCGTCGTTGCCCGAAACCGTCGATCATCATCATCGCTGCGACCATCCAGCTCTACCCGGAGTCGGTGTATCAGGAGGGCATGGTCATCGCCACGGTCCCGACGACCCGGATGCTGGTCAACTCGGTCAACCCGGCCATCAAGTCGCTCAACTACCTCAACAACATCCTGGCCCGCATTGAGGCCAACCTGATCGGCGTCGAGGAGGCCATCATGCTCAACTCCGAGGGCTATGTGGCCGAATGCACCGGCGACAACATTTTCATCGTTCAGAAGGGCAAGCTCTACACGCCGCCGTTAAGCGCTGGTGCCCTCTACGGCATTACGCGCAACACGGTCATCGAATGCGCCAAGAACATGGGAATCCAGGTCGGCGAGCCCAACTTGACCCGCTACGATATTTACACCGCCGACGAGATGTTCCTTACCGGCACCGCGGCTGAGATGGTCCCTGTGGTAAAGGTCGATGGCCGAGTGATCGGCAATGGAAAACCCGGACCGATGACCGCCCAACTTTTGGCGGCCTTCCGCGGCGTGACCCGCCACGATGGGGAGCTGATCTTCAAGGAATAGCCGAGGCTCAATCGTCGGGAAGGTGTTCTGATTCCCCTCCAACTGTGCCTGCCATGAGACCTGGGATGACTGTCGAACGGTTCGAATTAATCACGGGTCGATATCCACGGCTTCGGGTGGCGCTGCTGGGAGACTTTTGCCTCGATCGATATTTCGACATCGATCCGGCCCGCTCCGAGATCTCTATCGAAACCGGATTGCCGGTGCACAATATCACCGGGGTCCGGTGCTTGCCTGGGGCGGCAGGCACCGTGCTCAACAACCTGGTGGCGCTCGGGGTGGGCACTCTCCGATGTCTGGGACTGCGGGGCGACGATGGCGAAGGCTTTGAATTGCACCGCGCACTCGCCGCCCGGCCCGGCGTCGATCTAGACGGTTTTGTGGCTGTTCCGGGGCGGAATACCTTCACCTACACCAAGCCTTTGCTTCATCGGGTGGGTCAGCCTCCCGAAGAGTTAAGTCGCCTCGACCTTAAGAACTTCACGCCGACGCCGGTCGAGGCCCAGTCGGCCGTCATTGCAGCGATGGATCGCATTGCGGGCGATCCCGCTGGCGCTGATGCCTGGATGGTGATGGACCAAGTCGACATTCCGGAAACCGGCGTCGTGACCGCACGGGTTCGCGAGCGTCTGGGACAACTGTCTGCCGCCCACCCAAGCCTGCCGATTGTCGCCGACAGCCGCCGTGGACTCGAGGGCTGGCCTGCCGCCCATTGGAAGATGAACGCGGCGGAGTTGGGCCGCCTGACGGGGCGCAGCCTCTCGGATCCGCCGGACGTGGTTTCAGCGGCCCGTTTCATGGCGATGTCCTTGAAGCGGCCCGTCTTCATCACGCTGGCGGAGCGGGGGATGATCGGAGCCTCGGCCGAGGGCGCGGTGGCTCATGTGCCTGCCTATCCGGTTTGCGGGCCGATCGACATCGTGGGGGCCGGTGATTCGGTGAGCGCTAATCTCACGGCCGCACTGGCTGCCGGAGCAGACTTGCCCGAGGCCATGCACTTGGCCATGGCCGCAGCCCACTGCGTCATCCATCAACTCGGTACGACCGGCACAGCCTCGGTGGAACAACTCCGGCATAAGATTTTCGCCGCCTGAATCCTCCCTCGATTCGCTCTCAACCCATGACCCTCTTTCTGCGCCTGCTGCCCTCGCCACGTTGGGCTCGATGGATCGGCCTGTTGTCTATTCTGGGCGTGCTGTCGGCCTGCCAACGCCTGCCGCACACGAGCGCTCCGGCCCCAATTCCATTGGTTTCAAAAACCTTTCCGGTGGGCGTCTATGGGGTGCCGGGTGTTGCCGATTTGCAGGCAGTCCATGCGGCGGGTTTTTCGTTGGTGATGGGTGGCCTCGATCCCGCCTACATGGACGCTGCGGCCCGCTTGGGACTGGGAGTTATTGCTAGCCCGGGCAGTTCGGCCGGGAGCGCGTTTGACGCGGCCAAGGTGCGTGAAACCGTGCGGCGCTGGGATCGGCATCCGGCCCTGGCGGGCTGGTACCTCATCGATGAGCCCGACTTGAATGAAGTCCCGGCCGAACAGGTAGAACTCGCCCGCGACACCGTGAAATCGGCCGGAGCCCAGAAACCCACGGCACTGGTGGTGGCCCGCGGATGGAACCTCGCCAAGTTCCACGCGGCCGACCTATTGATGGTCGATTTCTATCCGGTGGGGTGGATTCCGGTTCCCGCCTTTTTTCAGCACATGCGCCATGGGGCGACGGCCGCGCGGGTCGGAGGCAAACAATTTTATGCGGTGATCCAGTCCATGGATTGGGGAGCTTACCAAGCGGTCGAGCCGTTCCCTCCGCCCTTTGCTCCGAGACCGCCCACCGAAGCTGAATTGCGCAGTATGACTTGGGGAGCGCGTCTTCTGGGGGCCGACGGAGTCGTCTATTATCCCTACCGCGACGGCACCTGGGAGATGCCCCAGCATCCGGCCACTTGGAAAGCCCTGACCAACGTGGTGCAGGAAATCCGCCGCTGGGAGCCGATCTTTGCCGCGCCCGCCACCTCGAGGCGGCCTCCGCGCTCCGAGATGATGACCGAGCGTCGTAATGAGGCCTTGGAACCGCCCATCCTCTGGTCAGTGAAAACGGTGGAACGGGGTAATGGATTTGTTAAGCCGGGTGATTATTGGATTCTGGTCAATACCACCGAGCGACTTCAGCAACTTCGGCTCACCGACACGACCTGGTTGGAGGTGCGCCTCCCTGACGTTTGCAATGGAGAAGAAATGGCCGTGGACGTCGACGGCTGGATCCCCGCTCTGGCCCCGTTCGAGGTCCGCATCTTAGGGCCTATTTCTCCGCGATAAACCCGATGGGTGTTTGAGGTGCTTTGGGTTCGGTTGGAAAGTTCTTTGGCCGTGTTTGAAATCGCGCCACGCGCGCCGTAGGGTGAGTCCATGTTCTCCCGCAGGTGGTTTGTCGCATGGCTGGGGTGTTGTCTGGGGTGTTGGCTGGGTTTTCTGGCCTCGGCCGAGCCGCGCGTTCCGTGGACTTCGGGGCGGGTTCAGGGTTCTCCGGAGCCGCCCCCGAGGGTCCAAGTGGAGCGTGTTTTTCCGAGGCTTCAATTCAAGGATCCAGTAGAATTGGCCTATGACCCATTGGGATCTCGGTTGTGGGTGTTGGAGGTCGGTGGGCGCTTGGTTTCGTTCGTTCCTCGTCCTGAGGCCGCCGCCGCCGATGTGTCCCTCGATTTGGGCAAGGTTCGCAGTCCCTTTGCGCAGGCTCTCGGATTGGCCTTCCATCCGGGATTCGCCACCAACCGATTCCTGTATCTGGTTTATGTCGTTCAAGATCGGGATCCGGCCGGCACGCGGTTGAGCCGATTCCGTGTGGAACCCACCGACCCGCCACGGGTGGATCCGGCGAGCGAACAACTCCTGCTGACTTGGATGGGCGGGGGACACAACGGCAGTTCGCTCCAATTCGGTCCGGACGGATTTTTATACATTTCCACGGGCGATGCGGCCGCTCCGGAGCCGCCCGATGCGTTGCTCACGGGGCAGAATCTCGACGATCGCTTAAGCTGCATTCTCCGCATCGATGTCGATCACCCCTCGGGTACCAACGCTTTTTCCATCCCCCCGGGGAACCCGTTTATTGGTCGCAACGGAGCGTTGCCCGAGATCTGGGCCTATGGGTTTCGCAACCCGTGGCGCATGTCCTTTGGCCCGGATGGGGCCTTGTGGGTGGGCGATGTGGGATGGGAACTCTGGGAAACCGTCCACCGGATTAAGACCGGTGGCTACAATGGTGGGTGGAGTCGCATGGAAGGGCCTCAGTTGGTCAATGCAACCCAGCAACCGCCGACCCCCATCCAAGAGCCAGTGCTGGCCTTGCCGCACAGTGAGTTTGCCAGCATCACCGGAGGCTTTTTCCATGACGGAGCCGACGGATTGCCCGAGCTCAAGGGGACGTATGTTTTCGGCGATTGGGAAACAGGCAAAATCCGCGGGCTCCGGTTGGAGGGAGATCGGATCGTCTGGAATGAGGAACTGTGTGACACGCCCCTGAAGATCATCGCCTTTGCCCGCGATCCCGCCGGTGGTCTCTTAGTGATGGATTACCGCCCCGATGCGGGGATTTATCGCTTAAGCGCTCGCAAGGGCCCGGGCCCGGGTGGTGCTTTCCCGCGCCGACTGTCCGAGACCGGGCTCTTTGCCGATGTGGCCCGAGCGGTCGCAGCACCGGGCGTGGTAGAATACGCCGTCAACGCATCCCAGTGGTCGGATCACGCTCGGGCGCGGCGATGGGCGGCCATTCCGGGGCAGGGCGTTGTGAAGACCAAGGTCGGGCGCGAGTCGCATGAACGTCGCTGGGAGTTTCCAGACCAGTCGGTCTTGGTAAAAACCTTGAGCTTAGACCGAGAAGCAGGGCGGCCAGAATCCGCTCGTCCGATGGAGACCCAGCTCCTGCATCAAAGCGGCGACGGTTGGCAGGCCTACAGCTATCGGTGGAATGAGGCCGGGACCGACGCGGAGTTGGTGCCGGCGGGTGGCGCGGTCGGTGAGTGGACTCTTCGTGATGCTCGAGAGACGGGCGGGGTTCGTACCGAGTCCTGGCGCTTCGCCTCGCGCGCCGAGTGTCTGCGGTGCCACAACACGTGGGCGGGTCCGCCACTGGCCTTCAATTTCGAGCAATTGCTCGGCAAAGGCGAACTGGGCGAGGCCGGTCGGTTGGCGAGTCTGGGAGTCATTGAAACCCACGATGACCTGAGCGCACTGGCACGGTTGAGTTCACCCTCGGATGAGACTGCCAAATTAGAATCCCGGGCGCGCTCTTGGCTGCATGCCAATTGTGCTCATTGCCACCGGTGGGGTGCGGGTGGGGCTGTGTCGCTCTTCCTCAATTATGATCGCCCCCTGTCCGACAGTCGCCTGATGGATGTCGCGCCCGCGCGAGGAGGGTTTGGTTTAACCGATGCGCGCCTCATCGCACCGGGTGATTCGTGGCGGTCGGTGGTCCTCTACCGCATTAGCACCGAAGGATCGGGCCGGATGCCCATTCAAGGTTCGCGCCGGGTAGATCCGCATGGAGTGGCTCTAGTCCGGCGTTGGATAGACAGCCTGTCCCCAGCGCCGACCGCCAGCCGGGCGGTGCAGTCCGCTCGATCCCGGTTTTCGTCTGCCTCCTCCGAAACCCTGCCGCTGGAGGAAACGTCCGGAGCACTGGTCTATCTCGGACGGGAAGCCCATCCGGATGTGGCTACGGTTCAACGGGCCTTGCGATCCACCAACGGGCCGACTCGGGATTTGTTCGGGCGTTTCCTACCGGCCTCCCAACGACGTCGGGTCTTGGGTGAGGGGTGGGATGCGGCTGTGCTCAATGGGATCACGGGCGATGCCCGACGCGGTCGGTCTCTCTTCCATGGCGATTCAGGCCCTCAATGCGGCCGGTGTCACCAGGTGCAAGGCGAGGGACAACGCTTTGGCCCACCGTTGGATGGAATTGCCTCCAAGTACACCCCGGCAACGCTGCTCGATCACATCCGCTGGCCCTCCCGACAAATCGCTCCAGAATATGCCCTGCGTCAGGTGGAAACCCGAGATGGCCTGCAGCACAGCGGATTCTTGGTCTCCCGAGATGCCCTGAAGTTGACCCTGCAAGGCCCAGGGGGTGTTGTTACGACTGTGCCACTCAACACAGTGCTCACCGACACGGTCTCGCCGGTGTCCGCAATGCCTGAGGGGTTGCTGGACGCACTGACGGGCCTCGAGGTGGCCGACGTGCTGGCCTACCTCAGCGAGTTGAAATCCAAGCCCTGAACCGAGGGCTCGGTCGGAGACATCCGATTTGAAGCTGTCGGCTCGCAGGGCGATTTAACCCATGTCGGCAGTGAAATAGAGGATCCGGCTGCAAGTGGGGCAGGCGACCAACTCGGACTGCCCCTTGGCGGAGACGACCGCTTGGGTGGTGAGCTGCATGTGGCAACCACCGCAGACATTGCCGCCCACACCCACGATCACATTGTCGCCCTTGGTCTTGAGCAGACGGTCGTAGCGGTTGAGCACCACCGGGTCGTCAACGCCGGTGGCAGCACTGGCGCGCGCTTCGGTGGCAGCGGCGACTTCATCGGCCAGATTTTTTTCGCGGGTGACCAAATCGGCCAATTGACGGTCACTTTCGGCTTTCAAGGCCGCATAAGCCGTGGTGGCAATCGCGAGTTGTTTGCAGGCGGTTTCACTCTGCTCCATCAGCTCCAACTGTTGATCCTCGAGCCGGGAGATTTCGCGTTGGCTGGTTTCGATCTGGTGTTCGTAGGCCTTGTACTGGTCATTGCTCCGCGTCTCATTTTGCTGGACGCGTACTTTACCGATACGGTCTTTCAGCGCGTCGGCGTCGAGTTCCAATTTCTTGCGATCACTCTCAAGATGCTGGCTTTGCTTCTTGAGCGCCTCGTACTCGGCCGCACCGGCGGCAGCCCTGCTTTGGAGCATCAGTCGCTGACCCGGAACGGCAAGCAACTCGGCCCGAACGCGGAGGAGACGGCGATCGCGATCCTGAAGGACCAGCAGTTTCTCGATGATCGGGAGCATGAGCCCTGAATCTATCGGCTCACTCCCCGCGGGGCAAGGCCCCGGACCATACTCCCAATCGGGAACTCAAGCACACCTGAAGCCCGCCATTGCAGGAGCGCCCTCCCGGAGTTGTTCGATGAGGATATTTGTTGCGAGGCAATAGACTCACTGGCGCGCGGCGAAGGAGGCGTTATCCTCCGGCCATGGTGCGTTCTTATTCTATGCTTTCTGGCTGTCGGGGAGCGCTGTTGGCGGCGCTCGTTTCCGTTTCCGCTCTTGCCAAGGAATCTTCTCCTGGTGCAGCCAGCCCCGCCTTGGACCTGGCGCGGCAACTCAACCAGGCATTCATCGAAGTGGCCGACTCGGTCTCCAAGTCGGTGGTGGTCATCAAGGTCAAGACCAAGGAAGACCGCGAGGGCGGAGATCTTCAGGGTAACCCGCTCTACGAACAATTGCCCGAGGAGCAACGTCAGCAATTCGAGCGGTTCTTCGAGAAATTCCGCGGGCAGCAGCCTCCCCGCCGCCAACGGCCCCAGCCCGAAGCCAACGATCTCGAGGGGAACCCCTTCTACAACGGACGTGGTTCCGGAATGGTGATGCGCGAAGACGGGTATATCTTGACCAATAACCATGTGGTTGAAGACGCCGAGGCCATTTTGGTCGTCTTCAAGGACGGTCGCGAAGTGAAGGCCGAGGTGCGAGGTCGCGATCCGCAGTCCGATCTGGCGGTGATCCAAGTGACCGAGAAGATTCCGGGCCTTGTTCCGGTGAAGTTCGCTGATTCGGACTTAGTGAAGGTGGGTGAGTTCGCCATCGCCATCGGAGCCCCCTTTGACCTCGAGTACAGCGTGACCTTTGGCCATGTCAGCGCCAAGGGCCGGCAGGTAGAGGACATGCGCACCTTGTCCGACCAAGACTTCATCCAGACCGACGCCAATATCAACGTGGGCAACTCGGGCGGCCCATTGGTCAACATCAACAGTGAGGTCATGGGCGTGAACTCCATGATTCGCACTTCGATGGGGGTCGGGGTCGGCATCGGCTTTGCAATCCCCTCCAACCTGGCCCGTGAAATCGGCAACCGTCTCATCGAAGACGGTCGGTTTGTCCGATCCTGGCTGGGAATCGGCATCGCGGATCTTCGTGAGTATCGGCGCTTCCGCGACATCGACACCAAGGCCAAGGATGGCGTGGTGGTGCGTTCCATCGAACCCAACGGCCCCGCCTACGGGTCTGAGCTCAAGCCGGCCGACGTGATCGTTTCGGTGGACGGCAAGCCCGTGGCCACCACCCAGCAACTGCGTAGTCTCATTTCTCGAAAAAAGGCCGGGACCGAGGTCGTGTTGGATGTGTTTCGTCGCGACGAAAAGATTCGCGTCAAGGTGAAGCCCGATGAGAAGCCCACTCGCGATATGTTGGCCTCGGGCCGCAAACCCAAATCCGCCAAAGAACCCGCGGGCGTGATGGAGTTGGGCATGACCGTCAAACCGTTGACCAAGGAGTTGGCCAAACAATTTGAGGTCGAGGTTACCGGGGGCGTCATTGTCACCGAGGTTCAGTCCGGATCCTTGGCTGATCGCTACGAAATCAAACCCGGTGACATCATCACCGACATCAATCACGAACCGGTTCGCACCCCGAAGGAATTCCAGACCGAAGTATCCAAGGCCAAGGGTCGTATTCTCGTGAGTTTCACCCGAGACGGTACCCCGCAATTTGAGGTGCTCAAGGAACGCTCGAAATAATCATTGGGGTTTGGGTCGCTAAGACCTGATCGCCAGCGCCCAACGGGTTGAAGCACCCAGCAGTCCCGACAAGGAGAACTGCTTGGGGTTTGGGGCGAAGACCTGCTTGGGGAGGAGAACTCCCTGAAGAAGGGAACTCGCAGCAAAAAGGCATGGCGATTTCTCCGAAAGCGACGGTTTGACGTACAGCCGGCCCGGAGATCGGAGCCCTACCTGGGAAGGGAGGGGTGCCTTCTGCGAAAGCGCCGAGGGCACGTGCTTACAGAGAGGCCTCGATCCCGACCGGGAGGTGGGCGGCCCGGAAGGGCCGCAAAGGCGGGTGGTGGCAATCGCTAGCGATGGTAACCCACCGCCCAATCCTCTGTAACCGGTAGGGGCGGTGTCTCACCGTCCATTCCCAGTGCAGATGGGTTGGGCAAGAAATGGACCGAGAGGACTCGTTCCCTACCCGGAGGTTGGCGGCCCGGAAGGGCCGCGAAGGCGGGTAAGGTCGGGGGACGCCGGGTCGGGGGACGCTGGCCTTCAGGGTGAGGTTGCGGGTTGGTGGTGCGCTGTAGGCCCGGTGCCTCCACCGGGCGGTCAGCGTCTGGGGAACACCGTTATGGATGGGATTCACAGACCGACTGAAAATTCGGCGAGGCTGGGGATCAGGATCGCACGCCGATGGAGCTCTTTCAGTGTGGGCTCGCTGCACAGGGCGTTGACCTGCTCGCGCACGGCGTCAGGCACCTCGCCGAACCGAGTATCGAGAACATCAATGATCGCCTCTCGGGCGTTTTCGAGGATGCCTTCTTGGCG
>CAJAHH010000106.1 GCA_903939515.1 uncultured Verrucomicrobiota bacterium | reverse complement strand
CGGCATCGATTGGACGGTCGAGCCAGAATCACTCGAGCAGGAACTCCTCGAGATCACCCCGGCCTCCGAAATCGGGGCCAAGCGGGTCGACAAACTCCTGAAAGTGCGACTCCTCAATGGCACCGACCAGTGGCTCTACCTCCACATCGAGGTCCAGATGCGCCACGACCCCGATCTGCCCAAGCGGCTCTTCATCTACCACTACCGCATCTTCGACAAATACGGTGTCAGCCCGCTCACCCTGGCCATCCTCGGTGACCCCAGCCGCAAGTGGCGCCCCACATCCTACCACTACCAATCCCTCGGCTGCGGCATCACCTTCTGCTTCCTCATCTGCAAGACGATAGACTTCGAGGGTAAACTCGACGACCCGCGCTACCGGCACCAACAGGCCCTATTTATTATCGCCGCCCATCTCGGAACCCAACAACACCGCGAGAACCCCCAGCAACTATATGACGCTATGGCACCTTTTGTGTAAATAGGTGGGACCGACCCCGCCGCGGGGGGACGCAAAAAAGGCCGGGCTTTGTGGGCCTAGCCTTGGGGGGAGACTGGGGAGCTTAGCGGTGGAGATCGGCCAGGTCGGCGTCGAACTGACAGAAAAGCTCAACAAACAGAGTCTATACGTTGGTCGAAATCTGGAGGTCGGCCCCTGCGGCCAATTCACGCAACGTCTGCGCAGAGATACGGGTGAGCTTGCCGTCTTTCACGATGATGAGATCCGTACCGGTCTGGATCGCGGTCCTCCGCGCAGCTTGGTCTGCACGCTGCATGGCGGCGGAGCATGATCGCAGATCAGGATCCTTCGCTTCTTGGATGTCTCTCATGGTCGTCGATTTTCTCCCCACTCCAGCAGCAATGATGCTCCGTTCACGTTATCAAAAAGGGCCCACGCATCCACAGCGGATTTATAGGCTTCCTGAAAGTTCCGCAGCCCTGCATCAAACCGCCGCCGGATCACGGATTCAGGAATATTGTGCCCGCCTTGTTTCACCCGCTCCGCCACCCGGGCAATGGCCGCATCCGCATCGGGCAGCCTGAGAAAAAACAGACTCACATGATAGCCCTGCTCCCGCCATTGCATTATGCGTCCCAGGTACACGTGGCCGGAAAGTGTGGTTTCAAACGCAAAGTTCTCCCCCTTGCGAACGCAGGCGGCGATCTCCTCCAGCATCAATCGCCCTGCTTTCAATGCTGCCGCCTCTGGCGCAAACGGTGAGAGTCCCGCCGCGATCAGATCGGCATTGATAAATCGATAGCACTGCGCTTCTTCCGGGAGAAACGAACGCGCGAAGGTCGTCTTCCCCACGCCGTTCGGACCGGCGATGATGATGATCTTTTTGCTCATGCCTCAACCGGCCGTTTGCTCTCGCTCACTCAAGGAGGCATCTTTACTCCTCTGCAACACGTCCAGAGCGAGCTTGCTCAGAGGCATCGTGATTTGGAGCTGGCGTACCGCCACCGCGCGCGAAGTCAACGGATGACTCAAGCGCCCTTGAAGCGTCGGCCATAAAACTTTGGACTCCCTTTGGGTCTGGTTCATTTAACCCCTAAACCATGGGCCAGAATTTGATCCCAGGCCATTTTGTTTGGCCATTTTCTTCACCTCTGAAGCGGGAGGCTTGTTGTCCAAGCGATCAAGAGCCACCACCGCCACGAACCCCTCCCCCGCGGACCGCCCAGCTGGCCCGCCAATATGATGTTGTGCCCCCTTTTGTGTAAATAGGTGGGACCGACTCCTCCGCGGGGAGACGCAAAAAAGGCCGGGCTTTGTGGACCTGGCCTTGGGGGGAGACTGGGGAACTTAGCGGCCAGGTCCGCCAGGTCGGCGTCGGCCCACCCGTGATTACAGCGCCAATCGGCGGAAGAGTTCTTTGTGTTCGATGAACACACGGTCGGCAGCCCCAGCGAATTCCTCTTCGGAGGCATCCCTCGCCTTAGCAGAAAAATCTGAACTCTCCGACTCGATACCTCCCAACTCCGCAGAACGATCGGTGACCGCCACCATGACCTTGGCGAGATCAGCAGCCGGCAATCGCCGGATTTCATCGATGACCTCTGCGACGCTCATGATTCCTAAAGTTGACGCAGGCACTCCGCAGCGGCAACGCCCTTCTCAGCCCCGCTAGGGCCGATCCGCACTCCGCCGATTTCACGGGCGCACCCGATCGAGAAGGAGCATCAACACAAAATCATAAATGCTCTTGGCATGGTACAGAGCTTCTGCGAATTCGGATGGTAGTGGCTCTACTGAGAAGGTCGCGTTCGGGTAACGGAACCCGAGTGGCATAAGGCGTAAGCGCGTCTGCGGCATCCGACAGTTCGCTGAAACCGGGCTCGATTCCACACGCAAGGTCGATCAGCACTTCAATGTCATGGGTCTTCTCGAAAATTAAGCTATGGAATACGAGGAACGCCTTCACGGCTTTCTCGCCAGATTGCTGGCAGTGATAAACCGCCATGGCATAGAACGGCGGTGTTCCTGCCACGGCCCGCTGGGCCATTTCCAGGTCGCGCTAAGTTTTCTCCATCCAAGCCTTGGCTTCCGCTTCGAAGGCCTCAGCCATAGAGCTTGCGCCCCCGGTTCAAAATGGCGGTCTCCAGCGACGTCTTGAGCCCCAAGACTCGATCCACCTCTTGTCGAGTTTCCACCAGTACGTCTTTGGGCAATCGCAGCCCACGTAAGCAACGGTGGGCCCGCTGCGAGCGGCGGATCGGAGTCTCTGAACTGTCGCCAACCACCACGAAGAGATCGACATCGCTGTCATCGTGCGGATTGCCCCAAGCGTGTGATCCATAAAGCCAGATTTGCTCAGGCTGGAACTCCGTGACCAGCCGTTCGGTCACTGTTTCAAGCAACTTGGGATCGAGCACCTTCACGGCTTCAGGCTACCCGACTGCCAACGGCAATCAAACCTGGATTCGCATGCCGATGCGCCTCGCCTTATCGGCCGCACGTCACACCGGCAACCCCAGGTAGGGATCGAGTCCTCTCAGTCCGCACGTAACACGGCGCTTTCGGAGTCCAGACCGCCCGGTGAGGGCACCGGGCCTACAGCGCACCACCAACCCGCAACGTCACCCTGAAGGCCGGGTCCCCCGTCCCGGCGTCCCCCGTCCTTACCCGCCTTCGCGGCCCTTCCGGGTCGCCCACCTCCCGGTAAGGAACGAGTCCTCTCGGCCCGCACGTGCCCTCGGCGCTTTCGCAGAAAGCACCCCACCCTTCCCAGGTAGGGCTCCGATCTCCGGGCCGGCTGTACGTAACACGGCGCTTTCGGAGAAATCGCCCTACCTTCTGAGCTGCCCTTCCCTCTACTTCGCTCGTTTAACAAATTTCGTCGTCGATGAAAGGTTCGATCAGGGCCGAGCGAATAATTAGAAAATGGCCGATCCCCTCGATCACGATAGCCCTTGGAAAACGGCTCTCGACCAGTTTCCTCGATCCTTGCTCGAACTCACCTTTCCGGAGGCCGCTGCCAGCATCGATTGGACGGTCGAGCCCAAATCACTCGAGCAGGAACTCCGCAAGATCACCCCAGACTCCGAGGTCGGGGCCAAGCGGGTCGACAAACTCCTCAAGGTCCGCCTCCTCGATGGCACCGACCAGTGGCTCTACGTTCACATCGAGGTCCAGATGCACTACGACCCCGATCTGCCCAAGCGCCTTTTCATCTACCACTACCGCATCTTCGATAAATACGGCGTCAGCCCGCTCACTCTGGCCATCCTCGGAGACACCAGGCGGAAATGGCGCCCCACATCCTACCACTACCAATCCCTCGGCTGCGGCATCACCTTCCGCTTCTGCATCTG
>CAJAHH010000105.1 GCA_903939515.1 uncultured Verrucomicrobiota bacterium | reverse complement strand
GTGATTTGGTGGAGTTCCTGCTCGAGTGATTCGAGTTGGACTGACCAATCGATGCCGGCGGCGACCTCGGGAAAAGTGACCTCAAGTAAGGACCTGGTGAACTGTTCGACGGTGACTTTCCAAGGGCTGTCGTGATTGAGCGGCTTGTCCATGTCCCTAGTTATTCGCTCGGTCGCGGGCGGATCTTTCAGCGACGAAGCAGTTTGCTGGGCGAGAGCGGGCGTCCCCCCCGCGGCGGGGTCGGCGGCGGGGTCGGTCCCACCTATTTACACAAAAGGTGCCATAGCGTCATATTGGCGGGCCAGCTGGCCGGTCCGCGAGGGAGGGGTTGGGCAGGCCGGCGGTTGTGCCGCCCGCCGGCAGGGGAGGGGGTTGGATGCGCGCCCCTGTCGGGGCGCTGGGGGGAAGGTGGGGCGCTTTCTTCGAAAGCGCCGAGGGAGGTGCGGCCGGCTCGGAGATCGGAGCCCTACCTTGGGGACGCTGGGTGAGGTGGGGATGGACCGAGAGGACTCGTTCCCTACCGGGAGGTGGGCGGCCCCGGTGGGCCGCGAAGGCGGATGGAGGCCCTGACGGTGCCGATGTTCGTGCCGGCGGTTGCTCTGGATCACTCGGACCACGCGCTGTCCGAGGCGAAGAAAAGGGCCAATTAAAATGGTCAGGGATAAGATTTTGGCCGATGATCTGAGGTATAAATGAACCCGACCCAAACGAAGCCCAAAGTTTTATGGCCGACACTGCAAGGGCGCTTGAGTCATCCGCTGACTTCACGCGCGGTGGCGGTGCGCCAGCTCCAGATCACGATGCCTCTGAGCAAACTCGGTCTGAGCGTGTTGCAAAGGAGCAAAGACTCCTCCTTGAATGGGCGAGGACAAACGGCCGGTTAAGTCGCAATGTGGGTTTTCCTGAGTGGGCTCGCGGCGGTGAGCACAGTGTCTTCTTCTCGAAGGCTAAGAGGCGATATTACAAGGTCACGCTGCCGAGCAAGCACAAAGGGTACGGGATCGCTCTCGGATCTTATTCACGCGGAGCAACTCCGTCCGAGTATTTAGTTCGGTGTCTGTTGCAAAACGAGTTGTTCAATGACGATATACGGATTGAGAGAGTATTTGAAAACGGAGGTTTTCCTCGAATTGTCATCTCTCAGCCCGCTTTGGAGGGTGAACATCCACCGCAATCCGAAATTGATGAAATGATGATCGCAGGCGGCTACGTGAGGGTGGCCGAAGGTGCCTATTATCAAGTCAGTCGAGGTTTGTTGGTTTTTGATTTGTTTCCCCGGAATGCGCTGAAGATGAGAACGGGGCAACTGTGCCCATTTGATCCAGTGATCCAATTGGTTGACCGCGAATTCGCTGAGTTTTTGATCACGCATCCCGAGACGATCAATCGAGCGTGGTAGTCCATTGGTCGGTGGCGCACATCAAGCTGGGGCTGCAAGAGAAGCTGTTCATGGGCAACCTGGATTCGCGGCGCGACTGGGGCTACGCGAAGGAGTACGTGGAGGCGATGTGGCTGATGCTGCAGCAGCCGGAGCCCGACGACTACGTGATCGCAACGAACGAGACGCACACGATCCGCGAGTGCCTGGAGGTGGCCTTCGGCCGCGTGGGCCTCGACTGGCAGAAGTACGTGGAAATCGACCCGCGCTATTACCGCCCGGCCGAAGTGGAGCTACTCATCGGCGATGCGTCGAAGGCCAAGCGCAAGATGGGCTGGGAACCCAAAACGAAGTTCAAAGACCTCATCGAGCTCATGGTCGACGCCGACCTCGCCGACCTCCGCCGCTAATCCCCCAAGGCCAGGTACCCCCTGGCTTTTTTTGCGTCCCCCCGCGGCGGGGTCGGTCTCACCTATTTACACAAAAGGTGCCATAGCGTCATATTAGCGGGCTAGCTGGCCGGTCTGCGGGGGAGAGGTTGGGTAGGCC
>CAJAHH010000104.1 GCA_903939515.1 uncultured Verrucomicrobiota bacterium | reverse complement strand
TAGGCTCTGAGGAGGATGAGCTTTCGCGCTGTGCGCGAGGAGGTTGGGGTGTTCGCCTCCAAGGCTCGCTCCGGCCTGACACCGCTCCGCTACGGTTTTGGTGGGCGGGGCTCCGCGGCATCAGGCCTCCGCTCGCTGAGTAGGCTCTGGGGAGGAGGAGCTTTCGCGCTGTGCGCGAGGGGGTTGGGGTGTTCGCCTCCAAGGCTGGCTCCAGCCCGACACCGCTGCCTCTTTCGTTGAGGGGTCGGTCCCACCTATTTACACAAAAGGGGTCACTCTCGATTATTTTTAGTGCTTAGGGACAGGCTCCAAATCGGGGTGTGTGGACAGTCTGTAACGGAGGGATGTTGGGTGCGTTGGTGGTGGGGCGTTCGCGGGACCGTGCCTGCGCGCGCAGGGAAGCTCGGGAGAGGATCGGCTTTCGCGCTGTGCGCGAGGGGAGGGTTGGATCGCTTCCAATGCTTGCTCCGGCCCGGTCCCGCTGGCACCCGGTGAGTCAGTTGTAGGGGAAACAGGAGCTCTTGGTGAGGCGGACTCTCGGCTCTCTTGCTTATTTTGGTGTCAGTGACGGTGTGAAAACCGATGAAACCTGCCGGTTTGAAAATTACTGAGCCCAGAAACTCAACGGATCATCGGTCCGGCATCGGATAGTAGGTTGTCGAAGCAACTCTTGATCAGGTCTGTTGGGCCTTGAACGCATTGGGCCCCCAACGGAAGAAGGAAGAAACGCTGGCGCTCATCTCGGAAGAAAATGTCCGCAAAAACCCCGCAAAACCGTGGATTTCAAACCGGCAACTTTCCGTGGGTTCTGGAACGGTGCTGACATTCTGGATGCGCCGTGACTCGGTGAGAGCCGTTGAAGGGGCAATGCCGATGGAGTTTTATTGAGAGTGACTGCACCCAGCCAATGATTGGGTCGGCAGTCGGCGTGCAAATCACTAGGACCCGAGGCCCTAGGAGTAGGAGGTCCAGGCCGAGCGCACTACCGGAGCATAGGAGCGAACTTGGCGGAGTTGGCGGCTGGAACGATCCAGTTCCGCTTCCTCCGCCAAGGCTTGGCATCGGACTTGTGCGAGGGTTTCACCGTTCCGGTTCTCAAGATCGATGAGCGATGCCACCTCGCGGCGAAGTCGCTGTTCCACCTCGGGCCAATTGCCTCCCGTTGCGGTCAAGTGGTTCCGAGCGGTCTGAGTGTACTGAATGATCCTCCCTTGAAGCTCCATCTTGGCTCGCTGGCAGGAATTCACCTGGGACCAATCGGCACTGCGAATGGCATTGCCTTCGCGGACCGACCAATCACGCCACTCTTCATAGGTCTTGAACAGGTCGTGACAGGCGCTCATGCGAATGTTTTTTGAGGGTGTATCGAACGAGAAAATGTCGAACGAAAAGAGATTGGTTTAGGGGCGGGTTGAGTCGGATCCACCGTTCGGAGATCAAAGGCCCGCGGCCAAACTTTAGGCCGCCTGAAGTTGGCGCTCCACCTGAAGATCAACGGTGCTGGCCGAGTTGCCGGTGAGCATCTCTGCCCAGGCTCCGCGGATCACCGAGAGCAGGCGAATGACCAACTCAACGCCGGCGGGGTCTTTCTGCAGGTTGCTCTGGGAGAGCTGCAAATCGTAGTAGTTGTAGAGACGCCGCATAGTGGCAGCGAACTCGCCACCCTTCTCCATGTTGAGCGACATGTTCAATTCCCGGAGGATCTCCTGAGCCTTGAGGATGTTGTTGTTGATCGCGAGGTTGGAGTCCAAGGGATCGTCGAGATCGAAGCCGACCAGTGCTTTGTCGAGCAAGCGCAGGGCTCCATCAAATAGCATTAGGACGAGCTGTCCTGGCGTCGCGGTCTTTGTGGCAACCTGTCGGTAAGAGAGCCAGGGGTTAGCGTTGTATCTCATGGGTGTATGAGTCGGGTGAGAGTTGTGGGAAAGTTGTGCCGAGATTCAGACGAGCTCGGTTCAAGAATTGGTTTTTTTGAACTACGCTCTTTGGACTGCGCTCTTTGGAATGCGTGGCTCGCTCTGGGCTTGATGAGGTTCTTTAGAATCAGAGGGCCATGGGGTCCTGCATCTTGACGGCCAGCAGGTTCGAAAGCTGTCGGATGGTCTTGGTCGGAGGGTATTCGACATTGGTTGCCAGCTCCTTGCCGTAGCGGACTTTTTCAGGGCGGCTGCTGGGCAGGTTGTCCAGAGCACCTCGAAGGGCGTCGGTGTGGGAGAAATCCTGCTCATTGAGGGTGGGAGCAGTGGCTTCTCGGCGAGTGGTGTTGCGCTGTACCTTCGACATGGAGTCGAGGGTGCCGGTGCGTTGGATGTCCATGGTTTCTCACTTTCTAGGCAGGCGCGGTTAATTCCTGTTATCCCCCAAGAACCAACCACATTAGGGACATCGGTCAGTGATTTAAAAACTTGAGACTTCATCGCTGGGGCAAGGTCTTCCAGACGCTTTGGGCGGTGTACCGACAGAAGCGGGAGGGAGAGCGCAGGTCGGCGTGTGGGTCGGCCAACTCCGCGGATCCGGTGTGATGGCTGCGGAAGTAGTCGCGGGCCGATCGGGCAACCTCAGCTTGAGAGGCATCGAAGGTTTCATCGACCGACCACAAGGTCTTTCCCAGATCAGCGGTGACCAGGCGCAGCTCCCACCCGATGGCTATCGGGGGGAACGGCCGGTAACTGGCAATCTGCACGAAGAGCACGCCATCAGCCGAATGGGCCGATTGGATTCGCTTGAGCAGGTCTGCGGGAAGCGTTTCTCCGGCCGAGAAGGCATCCTTGCCGAAGCCACGGCGTAGTTCTTCTGGAGTGGCTCTGACGACCTCGAAGCGGTGGAGCTTCCGAAGCTCCTCTTCGAGGATTTGTGCCAGTTGGTTGCGGTGATCGAGAGTCGCTAGTTCGGGGGTCGAGACGGTCACCGGCAACAGCACAACCCGCTGCAAATCCGCCGGTAGGGACTCGACGGCGCGATACACATTCTTGAGATTGAAGCGTGCTCCCAGTTCGGGCAGCGATGGTTTGGGGTTCTGGCACCCTCCGAGGAGGAGGCCCAGGGCCAGAAGCCAGAGGCGGGGCGGATTCATGGGTTTCATGAGAACTGTGGCTGATTACTTTTCTGGGCCGGACTCGGCAACCACCTGATCAATGAGGCGCGCAGCCGAGGGCAGCGTCTGACGAAGAGTGCCAACCCGCTGGTGCAAGGCGTTGACCCAGCCGTCGAGGCCCATTTCCACCGACTGTCTGTATCGCCGGATAAGATCTTGGCTGACGGCTACTTCGCGGTCCGGCGGCAGAGCCGACTGGGATTCGCCTGCGAACAGGCGGCAGAGGATGAGGCCGGAGGAACTGGCTGCATCGTTGGACTGTGACACTTCGCTCCAGAGTGGGAGGGCCTCGTGGACATGTCCGTTGAGCAAGAGGGTCTCCGCCCGCTGCCGCTGCAAGGTGGGATGCTCGGGCAGGTGCTTGAGGGCCTCCCTGCTCCAGTCCAGGGCGAAGTCCAGGGTGTCGCGTTGGCGGAGCGAGAGGGCTCCACCCGCCTCCCACACCTTGGCCTGCTTAGGGTTCTGCTCGATGCCTGCGTGCAGTAGGGTAAGGGCTGGAATAATCTGACCCTCGTCTGCCTGGAAGGCGGCGAACTCTACCCGCGCCGATTCATTGAGAGGGTCGTCTTGAAGGGCTTGCTCAAAAGCAGTCTTGGCCTCGGCCTTGCGCCCGAGCTTTCGCAAGGAATGAGCGAGGCAGTGGGCCGGGGTTGCACTTCGGATATCCTGATGGATGGGGGTGAGTGCTGGTTGGTTTCGCAATTTCAGGCATTGTTGCAAGTGGGTTACACAGGGTTCCCAGCGCTGCAGTGCCGAATGAGCTAGACCCATTATGAAGTGCTGCGAGGCCGTGCGGTCCTTGGGCGCAACGGCTCGTTCGTGGAAGAGGCTGATGACTTCCTGGTAGAGTTGGAGGGTCAACAAGTGCGACGCGTACTGGGTGAGCAATACTTCCCTCAGCTCCGGAGGTGTCTGGGCGTAGGGTTGTTGCAGCATGGCCGTGTAGGCCTGCTGGTAATAACCGAGGCCATAGCCATTCTGGCCAGATCGCCAGAGTTCCAGCCCGAGGTTCATGAGCAGGTTGACATCGTTGGGGTATTCCTCGTTGGCTTGTTCCAGGAGGCGGAGGTTCCGCTGGACCTTGTCCCGGCTTTTAACCACCTCAGCCTGGTAGCCATGGTGGATAAGTTGTGCGTCGCCGAAGAGGTTCTCCATTGACCACTTCTCACGGTTCATCTCGAGGCTGGCGTACACCTGTTCATGGATCCGGCTCACGTAGAACTGCTGGGGTGCATTGCAGAACAAGCGGGGTACCTGACTGACGCCGTCGCCTTCGCGACCGACGTCCACCAGGGGCAGTCGGTAAGCGATCACATTGGGACGAGTCAGAAGCGCACGCAGCGCCGCGTGGTGCGCCGGGGAGACTTCTTCGTCGGCATCCAGGATTAAAACCCAGTCGCCACGGGCGTGCAGCAGGGCCGCATTGCGGGCGGCACTGAAGTCGTGGTCCCAGGCTCGGAAATGGACTTCGGCGCCGTGGTTGCGGGCGATTTCGACGGTTCGGTCGGTGGAGCCGGTGTCCACCAGGATGAGTTGATCGGCCAGGCCGCGGATCGATTGGAGGCATCCGTCGAGGAAGCGCTCCTCGTTCTTGGCGATGAGGCAGACCGACAGGCGCGGTGCCAATCCTTCGCGCAACGGGGGCTCGCTCAATTCGGCCGTGGGTTTATCGGCCCCACCGGTAATGCCGGAGAGTTGCCGCTTGGCGGGTTTCCAGTTGGGTGTCAGAGCGACGGCCTTCTGGGCGCATCGTCGGGCCAGGGTTCGCTGACCCGCGCTAACGGCTACCTCGCTCAAGAAGACCCAGCCTTCCGGGTGGAAGGGGCGCTCCTCAATGGCTGCGCAGGCCAGTCGCCAGGCGTCCGTGGTGTTCTTGGATTTGAAGGCGTTCCGGGCGGCCAAGAGATCTCCCTGGAAGGAAACCTCGGGCAAGGTCAACGGACGACCCGATCGGTCGAGGCGGGCCTTCTCTTCCATCCGGTTTGCGCGGCGGGTCACCAACTCCCGAGCAAAACGGGCAGCGGTTTGTGCGGCGTTTTTCCAGGTCCAATGGGCAGCCACATGCTCGGCACCCAGTTGGGCTCGTTGCCGCCACTGCGGTGATTGTTCTACGGCTTCGCGGAGGGCTAAGCACAGGGCCTCCGGATCTGGGCTCAACCACCAGCCTCGATGGTCTAGTTTTATGCCGCTCACTTCGTTGCCGACGAATTCCCGAGAGGCCGGGATGCGATGCGCGAACTCATCGGTGGCGAAATCGTCGGTTGACCCACCGCCGGTGCAAATCACGGGCAGCGCGCAGGCCATCGCTTCGAGCACCGGAAGCCCGAAGCCCTCTCCGCGGTAGGGGTGCACCAGGCAGTCGCAGGCAGTGTAGAGCCCGGCCAGTTCGCGCTCGGGCAACTCTTGGTCGATGTACACGATCTCTGGCGCTGCAGGGTCGGCCTGAGCCATTTGAATCCGCTCGGACATGGTCTGACCCTGGTAGGCCGATTTACCGCCGAAATCTTTAATGACCAGACACACGTCGTCGGAGCGGCGGAAGGTTTTCAGGAAGGTCTCCAACAACAGGTTCGACCCTTTTCGAGCGATGGTTCCGCCGACGAAGAGGAACTTGAAGCGCTTGCTCGTGGCGATGGGCGTGGGTACGGCCCCGGGATAGTGAACCGCGGGATTGTAGCCGTTGGGCAGTACTCGGAGTTTTTCTCTCGGGATACCCGCCTGCAGGTACAAACTCCGGACGTAGCGGCTGGGGCACCAGATTTCATCCACAGCCTGCGCCTTCTCTGCCCACTCCGCGGGGATGGATCCGAACTCCCAAGGTTGGATGAGCACCCAAGCGCCGTGTTCCGGGCGACGCCAGTCCGGTGGCCAGGCGTGACGCAGGGTGATCGCGGTGTCCGAGGGGGATCGCCGTTGAACTCGCTGGGCCCAGCCTTTCAGATCCGGTGAGGCCGACTTGGCGGATGCTGCGTCCGTCGAGACGGCAATGGCCCGGAATCGAGGCTCTTGATTGAGGCCCTGGATGAGCGAGCGGTTCACATGCGAGAGAGAACCGAGGTCGAGGAAGGATCCCTCTAGCGACAGGGTGAGTGTGGCGTTAGGTCCTGCGTTGGGCACTGCGGACACGGGCGAGCTCGTCGCGTCCGGCCCATGGAGATCGATCACCCGTGCCGGTGGCAATTGCAGCGAGACCAACGAGCGCTCAATGGCTTGCAACCGATGGATCACCGCATCGGCCACGGCCTCCCGGCTGTAATGGCGGGCCATGTGTTGGCGGGCCGCCTGGCCCTTGGCGCGGGCTTCTTCCGGATGGGTGAACACGCGGCGCATCAAGGTGCGCAGGTGGGACTCCGACGGATTGGCCCAGCGGTGTCCCTTGTAGTGCCAGAGCTCGGGTTCGAGACCGCGGGCTTCGACCAGTTCGTAGTCGAGCAGGTAGCTCGTCTCGTCCGACATGAACTCCGTATTCGCGCTCCAGTTCGTTGCGATGACCGGCCGCTCCATGAGCATGGCCTCGTGCTGAGGGCGTCCCCATCCCTCGCCTCGGCTCGGAGCCACGTAGCAGTCGCAGGCGAGGTACAGGCCTGGCAATTGGTCGCTGGGCACCTGGTCGGCGATGAGTTCGATGCGGGGTAGGTTTTTGCCCTCCAATCCCAGCGATGCGGTGAATGCCCGGATCCGTTGCCAGATCGCCTCGGTCGGATCTCCGTCGGGCTTAGAGAATAAGTAGGTGCGCAGCCACAGGCACACGTCGTCGTCGGCCGAGAACTCGCGCAAATAAGCGGCCAACAACACATCCCACCCCTTGCGGGAGGACCACTCGAAAATCGACAGGAAGTTGAACCGGGCTTTGTTGGGCAACGGGTAGACCGTGTGCCGGGCCGGGTCGAAAAACTCCGAATCCACCGCTCCTGGAATCACCACCAGTTTCGAGCGCTCCACGCCACTGGCCGCGAAGGTCTCGACATTGAACTGCGATGGAACCCAGACCTCATCCATCCGATTGCAAGCGGCAACCCAATCGGGCGCGATGCGATCGGTCTCGAACATCGAGCGGCCAATGCTGTAGTCGGCGTCGGGGAGGCGGATGAACCCGCCGGCCGGATTGTGCGAGACGACAATCCCACCTTGAAGTGTCTGGAACCGGTCGCTCATCCGGAACAGGGCCTCCCGATCTCCGGAAGCCAAACCGCGGGTGAAGCTCTCGGAATAGACGGTGGTTTGATGGTGGATTCCCAAGGTGCAGCGATTTTCTAGCGGCAGCACAAAGTTGATGGCCTCGCTGGCATACCCGCTCGGATTGAAGAGCGGGGCCGACCAGCGTAGGGGAAGGCTCAAAGTGGCCTGATGGACTGGATTCAACGTCGTGCCGTTGACCGACTGCATCCGTTGTTGATAGATCGCTGAATAGGTGGCGAGTATCTCCTGTTCCTGAGCCAGTTTCCATGAATCATGATCAGGGTTGGTGGACATACCTTTCGGGTTGAAGTAATAGACACCGAGCGTTTCATTCAGTTTTTTGAATTTTGCGCCGTTGAATGAGCATCTCAACCAGAAGTCCCAATCTGCAGAAGATTTATATTTCTGGTTGAACCAGCCGTTTTTTTTGTGCAGAGATTTACGCCACATTGGGTTATTGTGTGGCGGATTACCTCTCAACATTGCTTCAATCGAGAATTGATCGAAATTGTATTTCCGTGTATCGCTTCGGACATCTTCCCAACGCTTGTTGGGTTGATTCATGATATAGCTGTCTGCATACACAAGATCTATATCCGGGTTTTCGAACAAAGTTTCGGCATGTTTTTCAATGGAATGCGGAGCCTTTCTATCATCCAGGTTGGCATTGGTCAGGAATTCGCCCCGACACAGCTGGATAGCCGCATTCCATGTGTCATAAATTCCGGGATCGTAATCAAGCCGCTTGTAGATGATGTTTGGATATTGATCCATATATCTTCTGACAACAGACTCCTCGTTGCCGGGTGAGTTGGGGTTGATTAAAACCAATTCGCAGTAATTATTGAAAACTGTCTGTCTTGTTATGTCTTCCAGGTATTGCTCAATGAATTCGTCTGAATTGTAAACAGAAGCGAAAATAGATACTCTTGGGTGATCTTTTTTGGGATCCGATGGGGCTTGGTTTGCCTCGATCCGCCGCCCGTCGACGGTTACCCTAGATTGCAAATGGGGTCCAGTGGCTGAGATCTTATTTGCCGACTCTTTCGCCCCCTGAAGGTTAACCTCGATAATTTCTACGTTGTTTTCGATTAATAGGTTCTCGGGGCTTCGCCAAGCTGGGAGAACCTTTGCGTTGTTCCACCCGGTAGCCGATTGCAGGAAGATGCGTGGTTTAGAGGAGCCTTCCGCCAACGTCCGGCGGATAGCCTCCGCCAATACATCCGAAGAGACATCCTTCACGCAATGCGCCTGCGCATGAGGACAGCGCCAGTTGCAGCCAAAGCAGTCCAGCGGGAGTACCACGGCAGAGGTCAGCCGCGAATAGGGCATGAAACGACCAAAGTGCCCGCCGCCCAACAGGACCACGTTCGGTACTCCCACAGCACAGGCCAGATGCGCGCCGCTGGATTCTGCCCCCACGTACAAACGGCAGCGGCGAAGCAATGCAGCGGTTTCTCTCAGCGAGGATCGACCGCAAAGGTTGAAGACCCGACCAGGTAGATGGTTGATGAGTTTGTTAGCCAGAGGCTCATCGGCTTCAGCGCCAAAAATGAGAAAATCGAAGCCGCTGATTTCGCGCATTGCAGCAGGGTAGCCGCCGTAGACCCGGCAGTCGTGTTGCGCGCCTGGGAACACAGCGATGGTGCGCTGGGAATCGAACTGGTTTGTTCTAAAAAACGTCTCTGCTAAGGTTTCATCTTCCGGCGAGGTCCATACCTTCGGTTGCAGTGCGGCCACATGGATTTCGAGTCCGGTGAGAAAATCTCGGTGGCGCTCCAATTCGGACTTGTGCGACTTAGGCGAGGGGATGATCTGGAAGTATTCCCGTTTTGCTTCATTGCGATGGGCATCGGACATGTTGGCGAGATCGGTTTCTATTCCGATGTGCCTCGCCGACCGAAATGCCAAGGTCAGCGTCTCGGAGAGAATGTCCCGGGATCGGACCGAGTTGAGGATGAGTTGCGGATCAAACTGGGCAATCTCTGCGACAATCTCCCGAAGGTGCGCCTCATTCGAAGTCTTCGACTTGTCGAAGGCGATGATGGAGGTGACGTGCGGGCAGGCAATGTACAGGTCGGCCACCCGTGCTTCACACAGCACTACGATCTGAGCCGCAGGATACTTGGCAGCCAAAGGCGGCAGCATGGATGATGCGAGCACCGCATCGCCGATGGAGTCGGTGCGAACCCAAAGCAAACGCGTCACCGCGTTGTCCACCGTGACCTTGGCGGGTGTGAAACGTGCGATGCAGAAACCGAATTTTTCGTTGGATTCCACCCGGATTTCGAACCGGGGGTCGGCCTGCATTTGGCGCAGGCTGCGCCGATGCTTGATGTGGTGGACGTCATCCAACGCGATCCAGCAAGGGCCCTCGAGCTGGCTGAGCAGATAGTTGAACTCCACGTTCCCCATGTGGCCTCCTGAATCGAGGAGCACGAAATCCGGGCGACCGCCGAATCCCCTCAGCACCTGGCCCAGCTGGTCGTCTGGGATGCCGTGAAAGTCCGTCTCCTTAAAGTACAAAGTCGCGCGCTCATGCTCACGGTGGTCTACGAAAAGGTCGTTCTCCTCGATCTCGCGGACCGTGCTGCGCTCGATTTCCGAAAGCGATGGCAGCAGGCCGCGCGGGACGGAAACTCCGTGGTGGAGGTTCACCTGAGACGCTAGGCCGTGGCGGTAAAGATTTCCACGCGCTTGAGCCAAGTGACCTGGATTGATCTCGATGGAGTGGAACTGCGCCTCGGAAATGCCGAGTTGGCGTAGGGCATCAGCGATGACACGGGTGGTTCCCTCGCCCAGATAAGTGCCTGTCTCGACAAGTTTGGTGGGGCGGTGCTCGGCGAAGAGCTGGCGGATGGCGCAGGCGAACTCGGACTGGTTGTCGATCTGGGTGAGATCAACCTTGTCGGCGTAGTCCGCCGCGACTTTAACGCGCCGCGCAGAGTTAATGGAGTCTGACTTCGGAGACTTGACTGCGGCAGGCTTTAATCGACCGATAATGAACATGTCATCCGGGAAGCAGCCGGGAATTATCTCGGTTATCTCGAGGCCGCTTTTTTCAAATAGCCGGTGAATGCTCTTCTCGGTGTAAAGGAAGGTGTGCTCCTGCGGGCGGAACTGTTTCCACTCACTTCCTTCACCGCAATAACGTGGAGTCTGAAAGAAGCAAATGCCGCTCGGCGCGAGGATTTTGGCAACGCCTCGGAGTCCCTCCGCAGGATCAAGAAAATGCTCAATGACGTCGAAACCACAGATGGCGTCGAACTGCTTCACCGGCAGATCAACATCCGGAAAAAGCCCACTGACTAAATGCGGAAGACTGAAATGATCGCGGGCCATCTGGCAGGTCGCCTCATCCACTTCCACGCCCACGACGGTTTCGCTACCGTGCTGTCGGCAGTGATGTAGAAATCCGCCGTGCGCACAGCCGATTTCTAGGACCCTACGAGGAGTTGGATGGTTGGCCGTCAGCACCCGGTACCAGATTGGTATGCGGTCCTGAAAATCATTCTTAGCCCTCTGCTCAATAGTCGGATGCCCCGTCACCTTGGACTGGTGCTCGTGCCAGTATTGCTGGTAACCGTAGAAAGATTTTAATTCGGCCTCGGTGAGAGTTCGACGCAATACCAGGGTTCCGCAGTCTCGGCATTTCCCGTAAAGCGGATGTACGGAGTCGTCCAATTGGCCATCGCACCAGCACCGGCGGCCTGCTGATTGAGCGGAAACCAGCTCGCCTGTTAGTCCTTCCCAGAGTGCGGCCAAGAAGCGTGGCCAGTCGTGGTTTTGTTCGACCAATGATCGGTTGCGATCACGTAGTGCAACGAGTTGAGCATCCGGCAGGGTCTGTAGATTCTGAAGTGCGATAAGATTGTTTTCCGTGTCGATCAACGAGAGAGGGACAAACGAAGAATAGGTGTAGCCGCACTGAGGAGTGGTCACGGGAATCAACCCGAGTGCCATAGTCTCAAAGAGCGTGGTGGGTGAGGCGTCGCTAACGGAAAAGTTTACGAAGAAATCACAGGCAGTGACGATGCGTTGAACGAGCGGTTCGTTGAGCCAGTTCAGCACTCCCAGAAATTCCGTGTCCGGTCTTTCCCTAAGAATCGCGAGGTCTGTCGCCGAGAATTCACCTGCGACTAAAAGTCGACCCGGAACCAGCAGAAGTTGTTGAAACAATTCTGCGGAGCCTTTCTCCGGGCCGCTCCGTCCTAGGACGAACAGTCCACGCTTACCTTCTGCATTAAATGACTTCTTTCGGAGCGCGAAGAAATCCTGGTCGATGGAATTGTCCAGTCTGACAATCTTGTCGTGCCAGTAGGCGTACTCTGTTTGTTTGATCCTGTCGGTCCAAAACGGGCCGGAAATGAGAAACAACTTTTGCGTGTCCAATGTCATCTCTTTGACAAAGCGGGCGACCTCAGGAATTCGCGAGTGGAAGGGAAAAATGAGGTGTTTGCCTGCACACTTCGCCTTGATCAGCCGGCGCATGATCGAATTGGGATGCGGATGCGGATGGCCGAGAACGATGTCACCGGGACGGACGTCCGGTACCGTCGTGGTGTCTGCAAAATCGTAATATACCACCTCGGACCGTTGTTCGAGAAAGCGGAAGATCCGATTGGTGATGGTCCCAGGAGCGCGCAGAGCGGCATCATTCCTTGGATCACCCGAGTACGCGAAATGGATGCGAGGACGGTTACTGCATGAAGCAGTTCCTGCTAGTTGTTCACCCAAGAACTGTCGGCGACGAAAAATACTCCATCCATGGCGATCGTTGAGGTCCATGTCCATGATCTCCCAATCGGGATGGGCGGAGAGGTACTCATGCGTGCCAGCATTCTTGTGCTCCGCCACATCGTCTAGAACGAGGATGTTTGTTCGGTTGATGACGGCCGAGAGCGCCTCACGTGCGAAGAAAAGATCGGCGTCGATGACCACCAGATCGAAGACCTTAATGGGGATTTCCTCGAGTATTCCACCTTGGCGGCGCCAAAGGGTTTCGGTCTCGGATTTCGTGTGGTCGTACCAATGCCTCAACTCCTCTGCTGTGATGTGCTCGAGGACGTGGTTATGGCGGCTGCAGACATCGGCCAGAGTTTCCTCCCAGGTGGGCAGCGCGTTGGCATTTACCACACTACCGTGCAAGGGAGTCACGCAAGCGAACCGGGCGACATTGACCTTGAGGTGCGCAAACGTGTTTACAGCCGATTCGACAGCGTAGATGCGCGCAGAGAGGTTGTGTTCTGCCACCGCTTCAGCCAGCACGGTCGTGGACCCGAGACCCGATGCGGCTCCGAGATCGAGAATGGTTTTCGGGCGGAAACGTCCGATCACGGTACGCAGTGATCGGCCCATCTTTGATTCGGGCAAAATCTGGCCGACGGTGACAAAGAAGGTGTTCTTGAAATTGATGATCCGTTTTCGCAAGGAAGCGGCTTCCGTGGATCCGGGCAGCAGAGCCGTAGCGAGCGTCGCAAGACTCTCCGCTAGACCGATGCGTCCAGCCTTCAGGGCTGCGACCGCTGTCTCGATGACGACCTGTCCTTCCCAGCCGAAGTGCTCGCGGGCTCGAAAAAAAACCTTTTGCGCTTGGTCCTCGTCTTCAATGGACAGTAGCGCCGGAAGATCCAGTTGGGTATGTCCATCCCGGACTACTACTGGATGGCGGATTCCGATGTAATAGACATCAATGCGATGTGGTTGATTGTACTCACCGTAGAACCGTTGCTGATACAGCTCGGTAAAACTCTCCTGCAAGAAACCAGTCACCAGTGGGTCGGTGACACGAATCGGATGGCCTGCATCGAATTGATGGGTCAGAAGAACTTCAAGTTGCTCCGGACGAAACACATTGTCCCCAAACACAAAAAGACCTCCAGGTTTCAAGCATTGGAGGATCCTCTGGAAGATGGCAGGAACATCGAAGCAATGTTCCAGAACATTGGCCATCACCACGAGGTCATAGCGTTCCACCGGATCAAACCCCTCGATGGGGCTGGCGACGGTTTCAACGGGAACCCCCATTAAGCTTCCGGTGCGATAGGTGCAATGGGGATGGTTGAGATAGTCTTTTATCAACGGATCCAACAGCGTGATGTGCTTTGCCCGGATATGCGGTAAGACAAGTCGGAGATTGGTGAATGGACCACAGCCAAGTTCGATGACGCGGTTAAAAGCGCGTCCGGCGATTGTTTTATAGCCACCGAAGTTGTTTTTATGGTCGTGGTTACGGTCGTCGTTTGCGTTGACCTGGTTGGTCATCCAAGTCTTGCGTTCGTACCGCTGGGCTTCCTGCCATCGGGCTTGGTCCACTTGTAGAATGCCCTGCTGGGTCAGGTACTTGAGATCGTTGCGATCGCGCAGGCTTTCAACCGCAGCTGAGCCTTCGAGGACTCGGATTTCGGAATCGACGAAGATGGGAAGAGGCTGCGGTTGAGAGTCGCCGTAATTGGGGCCTGTCATATCGAGTTAGCGGATTTTTAGTCACCTGATTCCCGAAGCCCCACGCTGCCGTGCAGGGCCCCGATTACCACTTCTCCATGGGCTCCTGGAGGAAGGTGAACCGTATTTAGTTAATGCCAGAAAGCATGATTGATGCCGGCATTAGGGCTCCTGAATTGCGGTCATTATTGCCGGAAGGTGTCTTGAGTCGTCAGGTCACTGACTTGAATCCGAGGTGTGACGGAAAAAAATGCCGCCATGGCCTCGCGCTAAAGCAGCGAGGCCATGGCGGCAGGTTTTGACCCATGGGGGTCCGGGTAGCGCTTTTTCTTTAGACCAGTTCTGAAGGGCAACCACTTCAAATGGTTATTTATCCATCATCGATGGGCGAAGCGTGGGTGATGGAACTTGCGGTCAAGGCATGCTGATGCCGGGCCTCCACCTAGTGCTGCATGGATCACGCCGTCCCAAACCGCTGCTGGAGAAACTTGAGCTGCTGGTTGATCGTTTGCTGGGCCGTTTCCATCTGGACGAAGCTGTCGATCAGGCGCTGGCGGTTGGATTGGACCCGCTTTTCGAGGTCGGTGACCTGGATGTCAATTTCGCTCGATTGCTTAGTCAGGGCATCCTGCTTGGTGATGACTGCCCCGTCGTCGCCAATCATCTTCTCGAGATACGCGTTGAGTTGTGTCGCGATCCCCTTGTCCGGGTCGTTGAAGAGGTTCTTGAGTCCGCTGAGATTATTGGCGATGGCGTCATCTAGGGCGGTTTCGTCATTGAGCGTCAATTGGTCGCTGTCGCCATTGGTGTCGATGCCGATCTTGGCCAGAGAATTGAGAGTGCCGGTCAGTCCCGTAGCCTGGTTGTAGGAGATGGCTCGCAGCTTGGAGGCGATTTCGTTGGCGTCTGTGTCGCCGGCCAGTGTGGAGCGAGTGACCTTGCCGGCCGAGTCGGTCGAACTGGAGGTTAGGGAGTCGATCGTGGACTGCGCACGGTTGTAGTCCTCAATGAAATTCTTGATAGCCCCCTTGATAGCGCTGGTGTCCGAGGCCAGCGAAAGGGTCGAGGTTCCGGTCTTGAGGAGGGCGATGGAAACGCCGTCGATTCCGGTGGTTTCCTCGGTTAGTGAGTTCGAGTGGCTGTTGAGAACCGATCCGCCATTAATGGTGAAAAGAGCGTCGTTGCCAGCAATGAAGCTAGATCCGGTCACCAGGCCTGCGGCCGCGAGAAAGTTTCCGGTGACGTCTTCGACGGCCACACCGAGGTTTCCGGTCACCTTGTTGGTCAAGGTGAACTGGTCGTTGATCCGGTCGTAACTCATGTTCACGCCGGCCGCCGAGGCGTTGATGCGGTCCATCAGGTTTTGAACCGAGTCGCTCGAGGCGTTGAAGGCGATGGAGACGCCATTGATCTTGAATTCACCAGTTCCGGCACCGCCATCCGAGACCGTAGTCTGGAAATTGGCCGAACTGAGGGCGTTGGCCGGTGTCACACTGCCGAGGCTGGACGCGCTGACCAGTTCGTTGGTGCCGTTGTTGGACAGTCGGGCCACCGATAGAAAATTGGAGGTGTCGGTGGCGCTGCCCACGACCAATGAAGCCCCGCCGCCGCCGAGTCGTTTGAGGGTGATTGTGTCGGTCGTGGCGTCGTAGGATCCCTTAATGTTGCTGGTGGTGGCCGCGTCAATCCGATCGAAAACGTCCTTCAGCGTGTCGACCGTGGGGTCGATAGTGATTTGCTTACCATCCACCGTGATGGTGCCCGCACTAATGGGCGGGTTGAACCCCTTGCTGGCCAATGTGCCAGAAGAGACGTTGGTGGACGAATACAGGTTGGCACCGACGCCCAAAGCTCCCGCCGTTTTGGAGGCGGTGGCCAATTGGGTGACGTTGAAGGCGTAAGTCCCTGAGGCGGTTCCGGCCGAAGCCGTCGCGCTCAGGATCGTGGAATCGCTCACCGTCGCCTTGCGGGCCTGGAGCACGTCGTTGGAGCTCAGGTTGTCCGTTCGGTTCTTCAGCACGGACAGTTGGGTCTTGATGCTGCCAAAGGCGTTGTTGCGGTTGAACAGTGTGCCCTGTTCGGCCCGAAGACGCTTTTGTGGCGACCGCTCGACATCGGCCAATTGATTGACGAGCGTCCGCCAGTCGAAGCCGGAGGCCAGCCCTGAGAGCCCTAGTTCCATGACAGGAGTTCATCGGTAGACTTGTTCCCTTTCTTGAGGTTTTGATGCGCCTCCGATGGGGTTTCGGTTGTCTGCGCTCAACTTCACCCTTTGAAAATGCCCGCCAGATCGACACTGTGGAGCCTGATTTTAGCATGAAGCGCACGCACCATTGCAATGAACTCCGCGCCTCGGATGCTGGCCGCGCGGTCATCCTGACCGGTTGGGTCCACTCCCGACGCGACCTCGGCGGTGTCCTCTTTATCGACCTCCGTGACCGGGAAGGGCGGACCCAGACCGTGTTCGATCCGTCGGACCTGCCGACGGCCCTCTTCGACGTGGCTTCCAAGCTTCACGCCGAGTCGGTGATTGAGATCGAGGGCAAGGTTCGGGTCCGGCCCGAGGGCACCCGCAACGCTAAGATTTTGAGCGGCGAGGTGGAGGTTCAGGTCCAATCGATGACCGTCTTGAACCCCTCGGCAATCTTACCCTTCCAGGTGGACGACCCCGAGGTGGCCAACAAGGTGAACGAGGAGTTGCGTCTGCAGTACCGCTACCTCGACCTGCGACGCCCCGAGATGATGCGCAATTTGCGGTTGCGCTCCAAAGTGGCCATCGCGACGCGCAGTTACATGGACGATCAGGGTTTCTTGGAAATCGAAACTCCGACGCTCTTCAAGTCCACGCCAGAGGGTGCCCGGGAGTTTTTGGTGCCCAACCGCCGTGAGCCAGGGACCTTTTACGCGCTGCCGCAGTCGCCGCAGCAGTTTAAGCAAATCCTCATGGTCAGCGGCGTGGAGCGCTATTTTCAGTTGGCCCGCTGCTACCGGGACGAAGATTTGCGTGCCGACCGCCAGCCGGAGTTCACCCAGGTGGACATCGAAATGTCGTTTATCGAGCGCGAGGATATTTACGCGCTCATCGAGGGGCTGCTGAAGCGGGTCTGGAAGACGGCCCTCAACATGGACATCCCCACGCCGTTCAAGCGGATCTCCTTTGAAGAGGCACTGAACCGCTGGGGCATCGATAAGCCCGACACGCGCTTCGGCATGGAGTTGGTGGATTTCACGGAGGATTTCCGCGGGTCGAAGTTCGGTGTGTTCGGCAACTGCGTGGCCGGTGGCGGCGTGGTGAAGGCCATGAATGCCAAGGGGTTGGCCGGTGCGACTCAGGGTCAGATCGAGACCATGACGGAGTATGCCAAGAGTTTCGGTGCCAAGGGCCTGGCGTTCATCAAGGTGGAGAACGGGGAGTGGAAGTCGCCGATCGTGAAGTTCTTCAACGAGGCGGAGAAGGCGGCCCTCACCGAGAAGTTGGGCATCGAGCAGGGCGACCTGATTCTCTTCGCTGCAGACCAGTGGCTTAATGCGTGTGAGATCCTGGGCAAGATCCGTCTTTACTGCGCTGAGGTGCTCAAGACCCAGGGCAAGCTGGTGGTTGATCCGACGCGTTTTGATTTCCTTTGGGTCATCGAGTTCCCGCTGCTGGGCTTCGATCGGGAGATGAACCGTTGGTATTCGAGCCACCATCCGTTCACGGCTCCGGTGGCCGAGGATATTCCGTTCCTCAAGACCGACCCAAAGAAGGTCCGCGGTCAGCACTATGACATCGTGGTGAATGGTGTGGAGTTGGGCGGGGGATCGATCCGGATCCATCAGGCCGATGTGCAGAAGACGATTTTCGAGGAGTTGCTGCAGATCCCCCCCGAGGAGACGCAATCGCGTTTCGGCTACATGCTGGAGGCCTTCAAGTACGGGGCCCCGCCGCACGGTGGTATCGCGCTGGGCTTCGATCGCCTGTGCGCGATTTTGTGTGGCACGACGAGTATCCGGGATGTCATTGCCTTCCCTAAGACGGCCAAGGGCACTTGCATGATGACCAGCAGTCCGAGTGCGGTGACTTCGCGGCAGTTGCGAGATTTGCACATCGAGGTGAAGGCGGCCAAGAAAGAGGTCTGAAAGTCCGACCACTGGACGGCTTTCTGGGCGGCTGATTTAGTCTGCGCTAGACCCCGGTTTTCTTTATCCGAACGGATGAGGGAACCGGGGTTTTGCTTTTGATAGCGGGTGGGAGAGTTGGGTGAGTAAGGAGGCTTTGGTGGGTCGGCAAACTCCGTGGGCCATCGGGTGGGTATTGCCGATTCGGACGTGGACCCGTGGACGAGAACGGACGGGCGGTTCAGGAGTGAGTCCGATGAAGGGCTGTGCTGCAGCCCTGAGCGGATCAAGACGGATCGGCAACAGATGGACCGAGGACGAATTTACCGACGGCAAATTCACCGACGAACAGACTTGGGAGGTGGTGGAGCCGAGGGGAGTCGAACCCCTGACCTTCTCATTGCGAACGAGACGCTCTACCAACTGAGCTACGACCCCGTTCCCAAGTGCGCAAGACGCTGCCGATTTGGCGACGACGTTGCAAGAACGGGTTTTCGCAGTGTCGGTTTTTTCGGGTTTTTATGGACGTGGCTTTGGTGATCGTCGGGAGGGGCTGAGCTGGAAAGCGCGGTCTGGAGTTGTGGGTCTGGGCGGTGTCGGTTCAGGCGCAGAAGTCGGCTCCGGTTTCGACGATCCGCCGCATTTGGTCGAACCACCAGGCAGCCCGTTCGCGACCACAGGGTCGGAAGCTTCGGACGCGCCGAGGTGCTCGACGGAGGGGGATCGCTGGGATTTCCAATGGCAGCCAGGCGGTCGTAGTGGTGTGGGTTTTATTGAGGGCACTGCGTGGACTGTTCATGCGATGAGCTTGAGGGGTTTGATCAGACAATGGCTGTCCAAGGGTTCGTTCTTCGTGAGGTTCTTTTTTCAAACAATCGGTGGGGTGTGATTGTTTGATTCGCTTTCTGTGGGGAGAGTTCGGGTTTGAATGGGCTTGCTGCACGGTGGGGCTCCGCGGGACTCGGCCTGCGCGGGCTGAGGAGGCTTCTGAAAGGATGGGGCTTTCGCGCTGTGCGCGAGGGGGTGGTTTGTTCGCCTCCAAGGCTCGCTTCGGCCGTGTC
>CAJAHH010000103.1 GCA_903939515.1 uncultured Verrucomicrobiota bacterium | reverse complement strand
TCAGTCGCAGGGCTTCCGGTTGCCCCGTCTTGATGGGAACAACCGAGCTGCGAGCGAGGCTTCAACTGGACCTCAATGGATGGTTGGGTTTGGCAAGGAAATGGCTAAGCATCCCGTCAGCATCCCGTCATGTTCCTGCGTGCGGTTCTCTTTGGGTTTTTAATGGCCAGTCTGGCCTGGGCTCGGGAGGCGGTGGAGCTGTGGGTTTTCTGGGTTTTCCGGGGGGATGATTTGGCGGGGTCGTGGGTGAGCGCTTCGCGGGGCGGACCTGCGTTCGCAGAGATTCTTCGGAAGAAGGAAGAGCTTTCGCGCGGCGCGCGAGGGGTGGGGTTGCTCAGACTCCACAGCTCTCTTCGGTCCGTCCCGCGGCCGCTGGGTGCGCTGTGGGCGCATGGGAATGGGGCTGTGGAGGAGGAGGAGGGGATTGCCCGAGAGACTCGAGCCCTACCGGGGAGGTGGCAGCAGTAGTTTGGTAGGGGCGGACCTGCGTTTGCAGAGATTCTTCGGAAGAGTGTCTTTAGGGGACAGGCTTCTGAAGTGGGGATGCTCGACATTGGGGGGGCGGTCGGTGGAAGGTCGGGGAGAGATGCAGCCCTTCCAAATCATCTTCAATCCGACCAGCGCCGCCGAGTTGTCTAAGCTCCCCAAGGACCTACAATTGCAGGTGCTCGGACAGTTTCGGGGTCTTCCTTCTGAATTGATGCGGGAGGAAGGGGCCTTCGGGAGTCTGTCCCGGCAAGGGCGGACGTTGACGCGATATCGCTTGGGCGATTACCGGGTCTATTTTGAGCGGCATCCGCTCGGGGTGGTGGTGCACCGGATCCTGAGTCGTAATACGCTGAAGGATTTCCTCTACCGATCCAGCCTGCCGACCGGTGAGGATGAACAGTTGGAGGGAAATCCAAAGTTCTGGGAACTCATCGCGGCCGCGAAGTCGGTGCGCTAAAGAGTTCAGGTGTTTCGGTGTGGGGATGGGGTTCAGACGGCCTTGGGGCGCTGTGCGGCGCTCGAGGCGGTTTCGGTTTGGGAGCGCCCTAGAGGCGGTTCAGAGGGAAAGGCGGTTCGGGGGAAGATGGGTGGGTCCGTCGGAGCAAAGCGGGGACTCCACCCAGCCGGGACGATTCAATTCCCAGAAAACGGACGGCACGGCGGATTCTTTCGCAATACGAAGCGAGAGCGAGGCGCGGGCCAGAGAGCAAGGCCCATAATGTTTGAATAACGACGTTCTCGCGGAAGAGGACGCAAGCCTGCCCGACTGATCTAACAGAAAGCGTTCTGACTCAGACGTAGAGCGCCTTACGCAGTTCGTGGGTAAGAACAGACATCGAGGGATAACGCATCGCTGGATCTTGTTCGAGGCACCGGAGGACGATTTTTTCGAGCGCCAACGGGATGTCGGGATTGAGTTTGCGCGGGGGGATGAAGTCCGAACGGTTCCGCTGGGCGTGGAAGACCCCGTCGGCGGAGTCTCCGGGGAAGGGTTTCCGGTGGGTCAATAATTCGTAGGCGCTGACGCCGTAGGCCCAGATGTCGGCCCGGTGATCGACCGGTTCGCGGGCCAATTGCTCCGGAGACATGTAGTGCGGGGTGCCCGGGTTTTTGTCGAGCTTGCGGGGCGGATCGGGAATCGGTTGGGCGAGGTCGAAGTCGATGAGCTTGAGCCGTGCGTTGCGGGTCAGTAGGACATTTTCCGGCTTCACATCCAGGTGCATGTAGCCGCGGTCATGGACGAGCTCTAGGGCCTCGGCCATGTCGATGAGCACTTGGGCCACGTTCTCAGCCAGGACCGAATCACCGGTGGCCATACGCAGCTTGAGGTTCTCACCTTCGACGTATTCAAGAACCAGAACCAACTCGCCATCGATCTTGCCGTGCTCGATGTAGCCGATGATGTGCTTGTCGTCTTGGCAGGCCTGCAAGGTCTCACAACCGGTCAGGAAGCGCTTGCGCTCCGTGAAGGCGAAGGTCGTGTTGTTGAGCATGAGCCGGATGGCCACTGCTTTGCCACCGGTGTCGGTGCCCAGCCAGATCTCGGACATTCCGCCTGCGTTGATCTCCTCGTGGAGCGTGTAGGGGCCGATCTTGGTTCCGTGGCGTGACATCCGGTTAAGAACGCCGAGTAAACCGCGGGGCTCTGCTGAAATCAATCTTGCCTCTAAAGACGTACCACGGTTGACCCCGACGACGAACGGGATTAACACGGACGGAGACTCCTCATGAACCTACCGTTCAACCGTCGCCAATTTGTTGCCACCGCAACCACCGCAGCAGCCATGGTCGGCCTTTGGGGCTGTTCCAGCCTCCATGCTCTGAACCAGCCGCCGAAGGGTTTTTCGCAGCTCTTCAATGGGCATGACCTCACCGGTTTTCGCGGAGGCGACACCTTCGACCACCGCAAGTTGCTGGCCATGCCCGAGGCGGACCGTGCGGCTCAGATCGCCAAGTGGACCAAGACGCTGACGGAAATCGATGCTAAGACGGGCAAACCCAACTGGCATGTTGAGAACGGGGAATTAGTCAATGGGGGCAATGGCGCCTATGCCACCACCGAGAAGGATTACGGCGATTTCGAACTGCTCTTGGAGTACAAGACGGTTCCGTTGGCTGATTCGGGGATTTACCTGCGCGGCGTTCCTCAGGTGCAAATTTGGGATTACACCGAAAAAGCCAAGTTCAGCATCGGGGCTAACAAGGGGTCGGGCGGTCTTTGGAATAACTCGCCGGGCGCTCCCGGTAAGGATCCGTTGGTGCTGGCTGACAAGCCTTTCGGTCAGTGGAATTCCTTCCGCATCGTCATGGTCGGTTCGCGGGTGAGCATCTGGCTCAATGACAAACCGGTCGTCCAGCATGCGGTGATGGAAAATTACTACGATCGCAAGAAGCCCATCCCGGCCCATGGCCCCATCCAGTTGCAGACCCACGGTGGTGAGATCCGCTGGAAGAACGTGTTCATTCGCGAGATCGGCAGCACCGAGGCCAACAAGATCTTGGCCAGCCATGGTCAGGAAGGTTTTCAGCCGATTTGGAACGGCAAGGACCTCACCGGTTGGAATGGTGCGGTCGCGGACTACGAGGTGGTAGACGGGTCCATTCGCTGCAAGAAGGGCAAGGGGGGGTGCCTCTTCACTCAGGCCGAATACGCTGATTTTGCCTTTCGTGCCGAGGTTCAGGTGCCCAGCGCTGGCAATAATGGTTTCGCCATCCGCTACCCGGGTTCGGGTGATGCCGCTTATGTCGCCATGACTGAGTTGCAGGTTTTGGCCGAAGACTACGAAGCCAAGACCGGTTCCAAGCTTGATCCGCGTCAGGCATACGGTGGCGCTTACGGCATGGCCGCCGCTCATCAGGGGTACCAGCGCCCCAATGGTGAGTGGAACTTCCAGGAGACTTACGTGCAGGGCAGTCGCATCCGGACCGAACTCAATGGGTTCGTTATCCTCGATGCCGATCTCTCCACGATCACCAATTACATGGCCAACAGTCCGCACCCGGGCAAGACCCGCACTCGTGGACACTTTGGCTTCGCAGGTCACAACGACCCTGTGGCGTTTCGCAATTTGAGCGTTAAGTCGCTCTGAGCGGATCGTTTCGATCGTTTGTTTGATTCCAACACCGGAGAGTTCAGAGTTTTACTCTGGCCTCCGGTGTTTGTCTGGAGATTTGCGTAACCGGTGGCATGCTGTGAGAGTCTTTGCCGACAACGAGCCACAATGGAATTTCGTCTGTTTGCCCGCTCCTGCTTGCCCATGAATCCGTTTTCGCGCCTTTTTGCCCATTGGCCTTGCTCCGGTTTGTCCGGTCTCGGTTTGTCCGGTCTTAAACCCTGCAATTCATTGCCGGCGATGCTGCTACCGGCGGTCCTGCTGCTGGTGACCGTGCTGGTGACCGGCTGCGATCGCTTCAAAAAGCCCGCGCCCGTCGAGTTTAAGACTGAGGCGTCGGTGCGGACCAACATGGTGCAAAGCGTCAGCGCCAATGGGGGCATCGCTCCGATCCGACAAGTCCAAGTGGGTTCCCAGATCTCGGGCACCATCACTGAGATGAAGGTCGATTTTAACTCTGTCGTGAAGGAGGGCGACGTTCTGGCACGCATCGATCCCGCCACCTACGAGCGGAGTTTGGCCCGTGTTAAAGCCGACCTTGCCAATGCCACTGCAGGCTTAGCCATGGCTGAATTTAATTCTAAGCGCGCCAAAGAACTCTTCACCGCGAAACTGATATCGGAGACTGAAAGCCAGCAGGCTGATGTGTCATTGCTGCAGGCCCAGGCTGGGGTTAAGACACGCGAGGCCGCCGTCGAGAGCGCTCAGGTAGATCTCGATCGTACGACCATCTTTGCCCCGATCGGTGGCGTGGTGGTGACCCGGAATGTGGATGCCGGTCAGACCGTGGCCGCGAGCTTCAGTACCCCCACCTTGTTTCTGATTGCTCAGGATTTGTCCCAGATGCAAATCGAGTTGGCCGTTTCCGAAGCAGACATCGGCAATGTGCTGGAACAGCAGCGAGTAGAGTTCACCGTGGACGCATTTCCGAACCGCAAGTTTGAGGGTCGAGTCCGCCAGGTGCGTTTCGCGCCGACCACCAACCAGAACGTGGTGACTTACACCACGGTGGTGGCGGTCAATAACAAGGACTTGCGGTTGCGGCCGGGCATGACGGCCACGGCCACCCTGATCACCTTGGAGAAAACGAATGTGGTTCGCATTCCGGCCTCAGCCACCCGGTTCTCCCCGCCAACAGGAGTCACCGTGCTGCCGGCCATCAACACGGTCTCCACCAACGACATCGTGCGGTCTTCCCGCCCTGCGGGTATGGAGGGTCTACCGACGCCTCCTTGGTCGGCTGAAGGACGTCGCCCCACAGACGACGAACGTAAAAAATATGAAGAGTCCCTCACGGCAGACCAGAAAGTGGCTTATCAGGCCGTTCGGGATCGCATGCGGGCCATGATGGCCTCTGGCGGCGGCGGCGGCGGTATGGGCGGAGGCCCCGGTGGCGGCCCTGGCGGTGGCGGAGGTGGAATGGGCGGAGGCTCCCCGCGTCCGCGGCCCGTCGATGGACCCACATTGAAAACCGTGTATGTCATCAAGCCGGCCGATCCGGCGACTCCGGATGCCCCTCCGGTCCTCCAAGCCATCACGGTTAAGGTGGGCATGACCGATGCAGCAAATGCCGAGATCCTAGAGGGACTCGAACCCGGGCAGGTGGTCGTGACTGCGCTCAAGTCTTCGATGGCCTCAGCCGCAGCGCCGGCAGGCAATCCCTTCGGTGGCCCCTTTGGTGGGGCTCCGCGCCGCTGATCTCCGCCTTCTTCATCCAACCCTTCGAATCCATGCCCGCGGTTATCCAGCTCGAGGATTTTCACAAGACCTACCGCACCGGCGAGATCGAGGTGCGCGCGGTGCGTGGGGTCAACCTCATTGCCGAACCCGGCGAGTTTGTCGCCATCATGGGTTCCTCGGGTTCCGGCAAGAGCACCCTGATGAACACCGTCGGCTGCCTCGACCGGCCCACTCAGGGAAAGTGCCTGATAGACGGTGTCGACATCGGTTCCTTGTCTCGCAACGAATTGGCCGACCTGCGCAATCGTAAGCTGGGGTTCGTGTTCCAGGGCTTTAATCTTCTGGCCCGGACGACTGCGCTGGAGAATGTGCAACTGCCCATGCTGTATGCTCGGCCCCGGATCACTGTCTCCGAGCAGAACCGGCGGGCCGCAGAAGCGCTAGAATTGGTGGGGCTTGGCCAGCGCATGGACCACACTCCCAGCCGCTTGTCAGGGGGACAGCAGCAGCGAGTAGCCATCGCGCGGGCGTTGGTCAATCGGCCGACTCTCCTCTTGGCCGATGAGCCCACGGGCAATCTCGATTCGCGCACCAGCATCGAGATCATGGGCATCTTCCAGAAGCTCAACGACGAGGGCATGACGGTGGTCATGGTGACCCATGAACTCGACATTGCCCATTATTGCAAACGCATCGTGGTCATGCGCGATGGTTTGGTGCGCAGCGATGCGCCGGTGACCGCTCGCCTCAACGCCCTCGAAGAACTCCAGAAACTGGAGGCCGAGCAGAAGGCCGTCCAACTCAACCCCTGACCCATGTTTGCCACCCTTCGCATCGCTCTGATGGCCATCCGGCGCAACGTGCTCCGGTCCTTCCTCACCATGCTCGGCATTATCGTGGGCATCGCCGCCGTCATCGTGGGTGTCAGCATGGGTACCGGAGCCAAGGCGGAGGTAGACAAGCGCATCGCCGGAATGGGGCAGAACCTCATCACCGTGATGTCGGGCAACATGACCCGAGGCGGCGTCCGGGGTGGTTTCGGCATGGCACCCAACTTGTCGACCGAAGATTTTGACGCCATCCGCCGGGAAATCTCTCAGGTGACGGCCGTGAGTCCTGAGGCTCGGACCTCCGCTCAGGTGGCCGCGGGCAACCAGAACAGTTTTGTGCAGGTGTCCGGGGTCTCCGACGAATACATCGACGCCCGTTCCTGGGTCCTGAAAAGCGGGGAGAACTTCACGGCCGCCGATGTACGCAACGCTTCCAAGATCTGCCTGATCGGGGCCACAACGGCGAAGACGCTTTTTGGCGAGGGCATCGATCCGGTGGGTCAATCGGTGCGCATCAAGAACGCACCCTTCACCATCGTGGGGTGGTTGGAGGCCAAGGGTTCTGGCAGCTTCGGCCAGGATCAGGACGATGTCCTGCTCGTGCCTTACACCAGTGTGATGAAACGGTTGTCAGGGGACACCAAGTTCCGGTCGGTCTTCGTGCAGGCGGAGTCGCCCGACGCAATTCCCGTAGTGCAGGAGCAACTCACCGAATTGCTGCGCCGTCGTCATAAGATTAGCGACGGAAAGGACGATGACTTCATGGTTCGCAACCAGCAGGAGACGAGCGACTTCTTCAACGCGAACAACCGGATCATGACGGTGTTGATTGGCTTTTTTGCAGGCATCTCATTGGTTGTCGGAGGCATCGGCATTATGAATATCATGCTGGTCAGTGTTACCGAGCGCACTCGGGAGATCGGAATCCGCCTCGCGGTCGGGGCCCGCGGTCGGGATGTCCTTCTGCAATTCTTGGCCGAGGCCGTCCTCTTGAGTGTCTTGGGCGGTGGAGTGGGGATCGCCGTGGGTTACTGGTTGGCCCCGTTGCTGACCCAGTTGTTTCAGTTCCCGACGCTCATCTCTCAGTCTTCGGTGATCCTCGCCTTCACGGTGAGCGCCATCATCGGCATCGTCTTCGGATTCTTTCCCGCGTTGAAGGCGGCCAATCTGGATCCGATCGACGCTTTGCGCTACGAGTAGCCCGAATGAATCCTCCGGCAGCCTCTCTCTCCGCCCTTAAGAGCGCACTGCGAGAGGATCTCCGCAGGCAATTGCGAGGGCTTGAGGCCGAACTTCGCGAGGAGTGGTCGCTCCGCATTCGGGAAAGATGTTTGGAGTTGCCCGAATGGTCCGATTGCCGGGTGGTGGGCCTTTATTATCCCAGAGCCGACGAACCCGATGTATGGCCCCTAGCTGAGCGGGCTTGGTCGGCAGGAAAATGCGTTGTTTTACCCACCTACGATGAAGCGTTGGCCGCGTATCAATGGTGCCGGATAGACAGTTCCGAGGATTTGATTCCGGGTCGGTTTGGGATCCCGGAGCCTCGGTCTCGGTGCCTTCGGATGGATGCCGTGCGACTGGACTTAGCGTTTGTTCCTGGGCTAGGATTCTCGACGGATGGGGGGAGGTTGGGAAGAGGGCGGGGTTTCTATGATCGGCTGCTGGAGTTCTTCCGCGGTCGGAGCTATGGGGTTGCCTTTGATTTTCAGATGCTTCCGCAAATTCCCCGAGAGGGTCACGACGTTGAACTGACGGGTGTGATCACCCCATCGGGTAGTCGATTTGTACCGTCGGGTGTTGCATTGAAACATGGTCACTGAATCCTGGATTTTCGCGGTCGGAGGCGTGCTGACCGGCACGGGGTTGGCCTATGTCATCTACCGCTTTCGCGAGCGGGCCTTGCGTGCCGAATTGTCAATCCGGGAGCGGGAACGGGCCGATCAATCTCGCAAGGAGACCGAGGCCCTCCGCGTCGAGGTGCGTCTGGCAGCTCAGCAAGACCTCAATCGTTGGCGAGCCGATCAGGACCGAGATTTGGAATCTGAGCGTTCGCGTCTGGGCGGCACAGAATCTCGTTTGGCCGAGAGGGAAGCTTCGGTGGGACGTCAGATGGAGCGATTGGTCGAGCAGCAGGACGACGCTCGACGTAGGTCGGAGGCCCTCGATGTGACTCGAGCGCAATTGGACCAAGATCGTCTCGAGATCCGGCGGTTGTCCGAGGAGCGCAAGAGTCAATTGGAGTCGTTGTCCGGTCTCAGCGCCCTCGAGGCCCGAACGCTATTGCTGAAGGAGGTTGAACAAGATTCTTCCCGAGATGCCGTCAACCTCAGTCGGCACATCCTTGAAAGCGCGAAGAACGGTGCCGAGCAGCAGGCCCGGCGCATCATCGCCACGGCCATCCAACGCTACGCAGGTAAACACACCTACGAGACCAGTACGGCCACCGTGGCCCTGCCGAGCGAAGAAATGAAGGGTCGGATCATCGGCCGCGACGGGCGCAACATTCGTTCTTTCGAGAACGCCACCGGCATCACGGTGCTGGTGGACGACACGCCCAATGCGGTGGTGGTCTCCGGTTTTGATCCAGTCCGGCGCGAAGTGGCTCGCCAGTCCATGGAACGATTGATTCTCGATGGCCGCATCCACCCGACTCGCATCGAGGAAGTGGTCGCTGCGGTCACGGTTGAGATGGAAGACTTCATCCTTCGCAAGGGCGAGGACGCGGTCTACAAGGCGGGCCAAACGGCAGTCCATCCGGACGTGGCCAAAATGCTGGGTCGGTTGCACTTCCGTCACAGTTACTCCCAGAACGTCCTCGAGCATTCCCTGGAGGTGGCCCATCTCTGCGGTCTGATGGCCGCGGAACTCGGAGAGGACATCGTGTTAGCCAAGCGATCCGGCCTGCTCCACGATATCGGTAAGGCCATGTCCCACGAGGTCGAGGGTCCCCACGCCAAGGTGGGTGCCGATTTCCTTAAGCGTTTCAATGAGTGCGCCGCCGTCGTGAATGGGGTGGCTTCTCATCATGAAGAAGTGCCGCATGAAAACGCTCTGGGTATCCTTGTTGCCGCTGCCGATGCCATTAGTGCCACTCGTCCGGGTTCCCGTAGCGAGGGTATGACCACCTACCTCCAGCGCTTGGAGAACCTCGAGCGCATCGCCTTCGAGTTTCCCGGAGTGGAGCGAGCCTTTGCCATTCAGGCGGGTCGTGAACTGCGGGTGGTGGTGAAGCCGGAGGTGGTCGATGACCAGGCATCCCTGCGGATGGCGCGTGATCTAGCTCGCCGCATCGAGGAGGAATTGCTCTATCCCGGGCAGATCCGCATCACAGTGGTCCGTGAGACCCGTTGCGTTGAATACGCCAAGTAGGCGTCAATGAGTGCTCAGGCGACTCTGTACGGAAAACACAGTTGCTATCGGGGTTCCCTGTGATGGGGTCACACCATGTTCCGAGCCCTTTGCGCTATTGGTCTTGCTTGCATGAGTGCTACCGTTTTTGCCCAGATTCCTGACAATCTTGTGGTCGAGGGAATCCCGCCGATTCCCATCGCATTGAAGCGCGATGCTTCCCGATACCTTGAGTTTCGGACTGCGGCCTTTGCCTCGTGGCATCCCACCCGCCGGGAGATGCTCATCGGTACCCGGTTTTCCGATACCCTCCAACTGCATGCCGTCGCTCAGCCCGGTGGGGCTCGCCGCCAGTTGACCTTTTCGACAGAGCCGGTGGCCGGAGGGCAGTTCGAGCCCCGTCAGGGGCGCTTTATCGTCTTCAGCCAGGATGTCGGGGGTGGAGAATTCTACCAGTTGCACCGGCTCGATTTGGCGGAGGGTAAGACGACGTTGCTGACCGACGGTCGCAGCCGCAATGGCAACGCTCACTTCTCCCACGACGGACGCTGGCTCTTCCATAATTCGACCCGTCGCAATGGCCGCGACACCGATGTCTGGCGTTTGGACCCTCTCCGGCCTGAATTGGCCGAGATGGTTTTTCAAGTTTCTGGCGGCGGTTGGGCGGTGCTCGATGTGCAGGACGACGGATCCCGGGTGCTGCTGCAAAACCGGCGTTCTATCACCGACAGTGAATTGCACCTGCTGGATGTCGCCACGCGGAGGCTCTCGAGGCTCACGCCCGCCAGTCAGCGGGTCGTCTCGTATGGCTCCGCGCAATTTTCCCGAGACGGTCGGAGCGTGTTTGCGACGACGGACCTGGATTCGGAGTTTCTTCGCCTTGTCCGGATCGATGTAGCCAGCGGCGGCCTCACTCCTTTGGGGAGCAATACTCCAAAGTTGCCGGCCTGGGACGTCGAGGCTTTCGAGGTGTCTCCCGACGGTGAGCAACTGGCTTTTGTTTCCAATGAAAACGGGTCTAGTCGTTTATCGCTCCTAAAATTGAGCTCCGGGAAGGTCCGGGCCGTGTCCGGTATTCCGGCCGGGGTGATGACCGGTTTGGAGTGGCATGAGAATGGTCGAGATTTGGGTTTCAGCTTGGCTCACGCCCAGTCTCCCGCCGACGCCTACTCGGTGGACGTCAAAACCGGCCGCCTGACTCGCTGGACCGAGAGCGAGACCGGGGGGTTACCGGCGAACGTGTTCCGTGAGCCAGAGTTGATCACGATCCCGAGTTTCGACCAGTTGAAGGTAAGCGCGTTTGTCTATCGTCCGGATTCCTCTCGGTTCCCGGGGAAGCGGCCGGTGGTGGTGATTATCCACGGCGGCCCCGAATCCCAGTCGCGGCCCGGATTCATGGCTCGCTACAATTATTTTCTGAACGAGTTGGGCGTTGCTCTGGTGGTTCCGAATGTCCGTGGGTCGGCCGGCTACGGAAAACGGTTCCTCACCCTGGATGACGGTTTTCTGCGCGAAGATTCGGTCAAGGACATTGGCGCATTCCTCGATTGGATCGGGACCGATGCGGGGCTCGATCCATCCCGCGTGTCCGTGATGGGAGGTAGCTATGGCGGCTACATGACACTGGCGTCTTTGGTGCACTTCAGCGATCGGCTGCGGTGCGGCGTGGATGTTGTCGGTATTTCCAACTTCGTCACCTTCCTCACCAACACTCAGGAATACCGTCGGGATTTGCGGCGGGTGGAGTACGGGGACGAGCGGGATCCCCAAATGCGCGCCCATCTGGAAAAGATCTCACCGCTCAATCAGGTCGATCGGATCCGGGTTCCGTTGATGGTTGTCCAGGGTAAGAACGACCCCAGAGTACCACTCAGCGAAGCCGAGCAAATGGTCCAAGCGCTCCGAGCCAATGGCCGCACTTGCGCCTACTTGATGGCCCGGGATGAAGGGCATGGATTTGCCAAGAAACCGAACGCTGACTTCCAATTCCTTAGCACGATTTTGTTTCTGCGGGAGCATCTCCTCAGCGGGGAGCCCCTTCGTTAGTTCGCCCTGACTGAGGCTCAATCAGAGCCCACGTTGCGGATTATTTCAGCGGAGTAGGCTGTCGGCCCACTGCAAGCGGAACCACGGAAACAGAACCTCTACGGCAACCAGGCTGAGGAACAGCGTGCTAATGGTGCCGTTGAGCTTGAAGAAGGCGACGTTGACAGATCGGGTGTCCCGCCGGCGCGCCAGCAAGTGCTCGGCGAGCAGCAGCGCACCGATGACCATGAGGCCCAGCCAGTAGGCCAGTCTGAAGGCCGCCAGCGCTCCAAAGATGGCCAGCAAGATCCACAGCAGCAGGTGGGCGATGAAGGCGACACCCAGGGCGTTCTTGGGTCCCCAGCGCACCACCAATGAGCGCAGTCCCTGAGCGCGGTCGAATTCGTAGTCTTGGGTGGCGTAGATGATGTCGAAGCCGAAGAGCCACAGGAGAACGGACAGTGCTAGGACCATCGGCACGAAGGCGCTGTGGCTCAGCTTGAGTTTGCCGTCGATCATCGGGAGGAACTCCACGCCGCCCTTCACCGCCAACCAAGCTCCGACCGGGGCGATGGCTAGCGCGATACCGAGCCAAACGTGGGTGAAATCGGTGAAGCGCTTGGTCAGCGAGTAGAAGCAAATGAAGAAGAGAGCCACGGGCGACAGGGCAAAGCAGAGCGGGTTCAGCATCCAACTGGCCGCCACCAAGGCCGCGCCGCTGAGCAGGCAGAGGCTCACAGCACTGGTCATCGAGATGGCGCCAGCCGGCAGGTGTCGCCCTGCAGTGCGGGGATTCAGTGCGTCAAAGCGTCGGTCCACGATCCGGTTGAAGGCCATGGCACAAGTGCGCCCACTGACCATGGCGGCCAGGACCAACAGGAAGACCCTCCAACCGGGCCACCCATGCTGATCGCGCGCGGCCAGCATCATGGAAGCCAAGGCGAAGGGCAGGGCGAAGACCGTGTGACTGAACTTCACGAACGAGGCCCACTTGGAAAGCAGGGAAATCATCGGAGCGTTTTCTTGGGGGCCGGGCGGAGATAAAGCAGAGACATGGGAGAATGGCTTCGGACGAGGGGCATGGGGCTATTCGATTTCTTCCTGCCAACGGACGGTCAGGCGATGGGAGACACCCATGTGGTCGAGGACGCGGGCCACGACCGTGTCGGCGACGGCTTCGACTGTGGTGGGGCGATTGTAGTAGTGCGGGTTGGCGGGAATGAGCAGCACGCCGGCCTGAATGAGGAGTTCGAAGTTCTTCACGTGCACCAGCGAGATCGGGGTCTCGCGCGGGACCAGGATGAGCTTGCGGCGTTCTTTGAGCATCACGTCGGCGCACCGCAGCATGGAATCGGAACTCAATCCGTGTGCGATGCGTCCGAGCGTTCCCATGCTGCAGGGAATGACCACCATGACATCCGGCGGATTGGATCCGCTGGCAAAGGGCAGGTTCATCGAACGGTGGCTGTGGACTTGAGCCCCATCCGGCAGTCGTAGGCCCCCAGGCTGCTCGGCCTCGATGACCTGCGGTGCATACTGGCTGAGCATGACATGGACCTCGTGTTGACGGGGATCCAGTTGGTCCAGCAAGCGCTGGGCATAGATTGTCCCGCTGGCTCCGGTGATGGCGATCAGCAGTCGCATGACCGGCACACCATGCCGCTAAAGTGCCGGAAGCCAAAGGAGAAGCCGCAGAAGGGAGTGAGCATACCTCAGCCTCGATAATATTTTTTGCAACCTGTCGCTTGAATCCACTCCGCTCGTTCCTAGAGTCCCTGTCTTGCGTCGTTGTCACACATGAGCGAACTGAATTCCGTCCCCGCTGCTGCCACCACTCCGTGGGACATCCCCACGGCGCGTTCCCTCTACAATATCGACCGATGGGGGGCCGGTTACTTCGACGTGAACGAGGCCGGAAACGTGGTGGTCACGCCGCTGCGCGAAAAAGGGTCGTCCATTGAAATCGCGGACATTATCGAAGAGGCCCGCGAGCGGAAGTTGCAGTTTCCGCTGCTCATCCGTTTCCAAGATATTCTGCGCGACCGGGTGGCCCACCTGAACAACGCCTTCCGGAATTCCATTACCGAATTTCAATTCAAGGGCAGCTACCGGGGAGTTTTCCCCATCAAGGTCAATCAACTGCGAGAGGTGGTTGAGGAAATCCTCGATGCGGGCAAGGCCTACAATTTTGGGCTCGAGGTGGGTTCGAAGCCCGAGCTGTACGCCGGCATGGCGCTTCAGGACCAGCCCGGAGGCCTGATCATCTGCAATGGCTACAAAGACCAGGCCTTCATCAAGTTGGCTCTGTCCGGCATTAAGCTGGGCAAGAAGGTCATCATGGTGGTGGAGAAGCTCGAGGAACTTCGCCACATCATTACCGTCTCCAAGCAGGTCGGAGTGGAGCCGTTGATCGGTATTCGCGCGCGCCTCCTCAGCAAGGGTTCGGGCAAATGGGCGGAAAGCGGCGGTGAGAATGCCAAGTTTGGTCTGAGTACTTCGGAACTGCTGGCTGCAGCCGAGTTGCTGCGCGCTGAAAATTTGTCGGGCAGTTTCAAGCTGCTGCATTTCCACATCGGCTCCCAGGTGCCAGACATCTTGACCGTGAAGAAGGCCGTGCAGGAGGCGGCCCGTTTCTACGCCAAGCTCAAGAAGATGGGTTTCCCCATCGAGTTCATGGATGTCGGTGGAGGCTTGGGCGTGGATTACGATGGATCCCGCAGCGCCTTCGATAGCTCGACCAATTACACGCTGCAGGAATACACCAACGACATCGTTTATTATATCGCCGATGTCTGCAACGCGGAGGGGGTTGCGCATCCGGACATTGTCAGCGAATCCGGGCGCGCGCTGGTGGCCCATCATTCGGTGCTCGTAGTCGAGGTCTTCGGCTCGATCGACAAGACTCGTCAAGAGATCCAATTCCAATATGGGCCCGATGAGCACCGCTTGGTGAAGGAGATGCTCGATATCCGGGACAACCTCGGAAAGGTCAACAAGCTGGAGTCCTTCCACGATGCGTTGGAACGCAAGGAGGACGCTCACCAGATGTTCACCCTTGGGGTCTTGGAATTGCCGGAGAAGGCCAAGATTGAGACCCTCTATTGGGAAATCTCCAAGGAGGTCGTTCAGTCGTTCCGAGGGCAAGGCTACGTGCCCGAGGAGATTCAGCAACTGGAGGACAGTTTGGGAGACCAGTACCTCTGCAACTTTTCGGTTTTCCAGTCACTCCTAGACCACTGGGCCTTGGGCCAGTTGTTCCCGGTGATGCCGTTGCATCGACTGCTGGAGCGACCGACACGCGAGGGGACTCTGGTGGACATCACCTGCGACTCGGACGGGTGCATCAACAAGTTCGTGGATCTTCGCGATGTCCGCGACACGCTGCCGCTGCATGAACTGCGGGAGACTCCGCAGGGTCAGGAGCCCTATTACTTGGGATTCTTCCTCATGGGTGCCTACCAGGACATCATGGGTGATTTGCATAATTTGTTTGGTCGTGTGAACGAGGTGCATGTCTTCCTCGAGCCCGATGAGCCCTGCGGCTACTACATTGAAGAGGTCATCGAAGGGAACACCATCAGCCAGTGTCTCACTTCGGTGCAGTACGAAGAGGGCGAGCTCAAGCGGCAGATGAAGGCTCAGGTGGATGCGGCCATTAAGAGCGACAAGCTCAAGCCTACTGAAGGCATGCGCCTGCTCGATGAGTATGAGCGTGGGCTCAAGGAATACACCTACCTGGATATCCATCCGGCCCCCCTGGCGGGTCATGGTAACGGTCACGGGCGTTAGCTCCGTGGCATCGGGGCTACGCGGCATCGGGCCTCCGCTCGCTGAGTAGGCTCTGAGGAGGATGATCTTTCGCGCTTTGCGCGAGGGGGTGTGAGTGTTCGCCTCCAAGGCTCGCTCCGGCCCGACACCGCTCCGCTCGAATCGGCTGGGGGTCGGTCCCGCATGTCTACACAAAAGGTGCCACTTTATACTATAACGGTGTCCTTGAATGGGCTCCGCGGCATCGGGCCTCCGGTCGCTGAGTAGGCTCTGGGAAGGAGGAGCTTTCGCGCTTTGCGCTGGGGGTTTGGTGTTCGCCTCCAAGGCTCGCTCCGGCCCGACGCCGCTCCGCTCGAATCGGCTGGGGGTCGGTCCCGCATGTCTACACAAAAGGTGCCACTTTATACTATAACGGTGTCCTTGAATGGGCT
>CAJAHH010000102.1 GCA_903939515.1 uncultured Verrucomicrobiota bacterium | reverse complement strand
GGACTCAACAGCCTGTTCTCAGCTGTGAAGCGCAAGGCCCGCGGGTATCGGTCGGTCGAGTACATGACCACCATGCTCTACTTCGTCGCTGGTAAACTCACCCTACCGTGCTACTGACCCACTGAAAGTAGCGAGGAACCAAAACAAGACCCTGCCGTCGGGAGGGTAGGGCTCTGGTCCAAAAAAGAATTCATTGGTTAGAATCACTCTATCCTCGTCCAGGAGGCCTACCTTTGGACCATCAGTCTTTGACCTAGAACCCAAAAAACACGGCAAATCCCGGAGCCTGTCCCTCTATCATTCCTTTCGATCGTTTATAAGCCTGTCCCTGTTAAGGACGGCACTATCCTCGTCCAGGAAGGCTACCTTTGGACTAGCGGTCTTTAACCTAGAACTCAAAAAACGCGGTCTATTTCGGAGCCTGTCCCTGTTAAAGCCCTCTCTCTGTTAAAGCCTGTCCCTGTTAGAAAGCCTGTCCCTGTTAGTGTCCCTGTTAGGGAAGGCTTGGGGCTATCAGGGTTCCTTCGGGGGGATTTGCTGTCATTGACGGTTGGAGTCGTTTTTTCGCATCCGGCAGGCATCCGAGCAAAATTTGACTTCGCTCCAGACCTTTTCCCACTTTTTACGCCACACAAAGGGGCGACCGCAAACGACACATGGCTTGGAGGGCAGGTCGGCTTTCTTCCGCATCTTGGGCATGCCAACACTTCGACTGCAATTATTGTAAAGTCCACCGGCTAAGCTTGCCGCGCGCCCACCGTTTCAACCCTAAATTGCCTTGGTCCCGTCCTGGAATCTCAGGAGGTTTCAACCCGCAAGTCCTTCGGCTGATTATTGTCTTTGAGGGCAGCAGCCCAGCGGTGGCTCAGAAAAACTCGATGCCGATGATCATTGATAAGGTCAGCCAAAAGCCGATCTCAGCGCGGTCGAATGACCAATTCCTCGATGACCGCGCGGGACGGTAATTGGACAGCCAAGAGAACACAGGCGGCGATGTCTTCGGGCTGCATCATTCGGGCGCGGGCAGCCTCATCGGGAACCACCGGGCGGCGATTCAAGAGGGGGGTGTTGATGTCGCCAGGAAAAATACCAATGGCGCGAACACCGCGGGTGCGCTCCTCGGCATTGATGGCTTGGGTCAGACCGGCTAAGCCGAACTTGGACATCACATAAGCAGGCCCCGCCTTAGGGGATGCCTGTTTACCCGCATCGGAGATAATATTAACGATGGTGCCCGAACCCCGGTTGCGCATTCCGGGCAGGAAGGCCTGCACGCAGTAGTACGCACCGTTGAGGTTGGTATCCATCATGGCCCGATAATCGGTATCAGAAAGCACTTCAAGAGCTCGTTGAGGAGCGTTTGTGCCTGCGGCGTTGACAAGAACCTCCACTGATCCCAACTCACTCTCGATGCGGCGCCCTACCTCGCGTACGGACTCCTGCTGTCCGATGTCGCATTCCATCGCCGTCACGCAATCGGCCAACGAGCCCGCCAGTGAACGGGTTTCTTCCAGAGCCGAACGCCGCCGCCCGAGAGCAACGACCGACCATCCAGCGTTCACCAATGCGAGGACGGTCGCCTGCCCCACGCCGGAGCCGCCGCCCGTGACCACTGCCAATTGCTTCATGTTTTAAAATCTTAAGGAGGAAGGTTAAAAATGGGAACTGCAGGAATTAGGCGCGGGCTCGGTGCCGAACTTCAAGGTCTTGCAGCGCCTGTCGAACGTGACCGATGTCCATTGAGTGAACCTCTAGGCCGCGCCCAATGTCGCTCAACAGAGTAATGGTGAGTTCTCCGCCCAAATGTTCGCGGAATTCCTCAAGTCCCTCCAACACCCCCAACTCGCCCGAAGCGGAAACGGACTCGAGTTCGATATCAAACAAAGTGAACCCCAACCGTTCCAAGAGGCTTAAGATGCGTTCGGCAGCCGGACGGGCGAGCAGTCCTTGCCGGACCGAATACAACACATCCAGGGCGATGCCGATGGCCACCGCTTCACCATGCCTGAGCCGGTAACCGCTCATCTGCTCGAGTTTGTGAGCAGCCCAATGTCCGAAATCGAGAGGCCGTGCACTGCCCATCTCGAAGGGGTCACCGCCATTGGCAATGTGGTTGAGGTGCAATTCCGCGCTGCGTCGAATGAGGTGCTTCATCGGCTCCGGCTCGAAGGCAGCCAAGGCTGCGGCATCTTGCTCGAGCCGCACGAAGAACTCGGAATCTCGGATGCAAGCCACCTTGACCGCTTCGATGTAACCGGCGCGCTTGTCCCGATCGGAGAGGCTGGCCAACAAGTCAAAGTCGTTGATGACCGCGAAAGGCGGCGCAAATGTCCCAATGAAGTTCTTCTTTCCGAAGGCGTTGACACCATTCTTCACCCCCACGCCGGAATCATCTTGAGCCAGCGTGGTCGTAGGAATGCGAATAAGACGAACACCCCGGTGGGCCGTTGCTGCCGCCAGACCTACCATGTCCAGCAAGGCTCCGCCACCCACCACCGCGACGTAATTGTGTCGGTCGATGTGATGTCGGTGAATGAGTTCAAGAATTTCCACCACACGAGACCACTCGTTCTTCACGACTTCACCACCTTTGACCTGAACTGGCGGGCAAACGAGTTGTAGTCGCTGCGGATGGGCTCCGAAATAGGCTTCTATCTCAGGCGTTAATTCCGGACGGGCAGTAGCCAGAGCCTCCTCCAGCACTAGCAACACCTTCACCCGGGCAGTGGCTGGCTGGGATTGAGCGCCCACAAGCACCGACGCCAGCACGGGATTGTCCCGGGCGAAGACGCGATCGGTGAAATGGAGCTGATGCCGGTAATTAACCGAGATGACACGTTCGACAACGGACATTGGGTGCGCAGAGCGTGGGGCTCCGACGACGTAGCGCGAGAATTATTTACATTCAGTGATGCGAACTTGGTCGGCTCCACCGGGTTGCCCATTGCCTTCCGCGAACTCTACGCCTACATCGGCGGATGCGCTTCACCCCTTTTTGTCATGCCTTACTGATGAGTGTTGGGCTCCTATGCGCTCAACTCTGGGCCGCGGCCCCCACCCAACCCGTCACGTTATGGCCCGGATCAGCACCTGGCGACGGCGCCCCGAAGGAAACCGAACGCGACCTCACCAAGCCGGGCGAAGGTCTGGTGGCAGGACGCGGAGTCATCCGCCTAGGAAACGTCTGGAGCCCGACCCTGACCGTCTACAAACCTTCCCCCAAACAGGATACCGGAGCCTCGGTGCTGGTTTGTCCGGGAGGTGGCTACCACATCCTCGCGATGGACCTGGAAGGCACTGAAGTGTGTCAGTGGCTTAATTCGATTGGCGTGACCGGAGTCCTACTCAAATACCGAGTACCGAGCCGGGAAGGGCGTGAAAAGCACGCAGCAGCCCTTCAGGATGCGCAGCGCGCCTTGGGTTTGATGCGGCAAAACGCCGACAGTTGGGGCCTGGATCCACGGCGAATGGGGGTCCTAGGATTCTCGGCCGGAGGACACCTCGCGGCCGCCTTGAGTAACAACTATGACACTCGCAGCTATCCCCCAGTGGATACGGCCGACCAAAAATCCTGTCGTCCAGACTTTACGATCCTGGTTTACCCCGCGTACCTGACCCAACCCGACAAGGCCGACGCCGTGGCTCCCGAATTACCGATTTCCACCAACACACCGCCAACCTGGACCGTGATCACCCAAGACGACCCCGTTCGGGTGGAAAACGCCCTCGGCTACCTTTCGGCCCTCCAACGCAACAAGGTGCCGGTCGAATTCCACCTCTTTCCCAAGGGCGGCCACGGCTACGGTCTACGCAGGTCCGAGGTCCCCGTGACCCGTTGGACCGACTCGGCTACCGAGTGGCTGCAGCAGACTGTCCTTCGGAAACGGTGACGGACTGGAGCAAAAACACCCAAGTAATCCTCCCTCTCTCAGCATCTCGGGGATGCGAATAAAGCGCAGGCGACAACTTGTGGGCTCTGCCGTACCTTCCGCGCCCGATCCATGTCGGATTCCTCCGCTTCCATCTCTGTCCGAGTGCTGACCCGTTTAGCGCAGGTGATTTACCGGCGCCATAACTGGTTCGTCGCACCGCAACTCCTCCTCGCAGCCATTTGCGTCTGGTACACCGTCGCTCGACTGGAATTCAGCGTGGACCGGAACGACCTCGTCGGATCCGACCAGGGATATCATCGGAACTTCCTGGAAATGAAACGCGAGTTTCCGAGTCAGGACGATCTGGTCGCCATCGTAGAAAGCGATCACCCGGAGAAGAACCGTCAGTTTGTGGAACGACTGGGAGCGCGCCTCGATCGGGAATCCACCCAAGCTTCGCCCACCAACCTGTTCACCGATGTGTTCTACAAGGGCGACCTACCCTTAATGGGGCGCAAGGCATTGCTCTTTGTGCCGGAGGGCGACTTGAAGGAGATGCTGAAGGCCCTCCGCAGCTTCAGACCCTTCATCGAACAATTCTCGAGGGCCACCAACCTGACGGAGGTCTTCCACCAGGTTAGCGTGCAAATCCGCTCGGCTGACCGATCCACCAATGCGTCCAATGAATCCCTAATCGGAGCGCTTCCGGCCCTAGAACGCATCGTACAACGGTGCCGTGAAAGCATGGGGCGACCGGGAGTCCCGCCCTCGCCCGGAGTAGACGCCCTCTTTGGGGCCGGGCCTGAGGCAGAACGAGCCAAGTACGTCACCTTCGACCGAGGGCGTCTGTATCTGGTCAATGCCAAGGCGCGCCTGGCCACATTGGAAGATATCCCCACGACCTCCCAAAACTTCGGGGAACGATGGCTGGGACGGATCCATACCAAGACACCTCAGGAACTGGAGGCCGATCTCAAGTGGCGGCAGGGAGAGTTGAACGAGGAGGCTGTCCACCGCTTCCGCACATTGATCGCTGAAACGTCCCAGGAAGTGTCCGGAGTCAATGTGGGGCTGACTGGAGAGCCCGTGCTCGAGGTCGATGAAATGCAGCAATCCACCAAGGATTCTACCTGGGCGACTCTCCTCTCACTGATACTGTGCGGCCTGTTATTCTTAATCGGCTACAATCATCGGGGACGCCCTCAAAAGACCGTCGTTTCGTTGCTCGTTGGGCTGTGCTACACGATGGGGTACACCACCTTGGCGGTGGGCCATCTCAACATCCTGACCATCACCTTTGCGCCCATGCTCATCGGCTTGGCCATCGACTTTGGTGTCCATCTCATCAGCCGCTTTGAGGAAGAACTCAAGCAAGGCGAAACGGCGTTCACCGCCATCAGCCGAGCGGTGGTCAACACCGGACAGGGTATCTTCACTGGCTGCTTCACCACCGCAGGAGCCTTCTTTGCCATGTGCCTGACGGATTTCCGTGGCATCCAAGAGATGGGCATCATCACCGGCGGTGGCATGCTGATTTGTCTGGTCCCGATGATGACTTTGTTGCCGGCGCTGTTGCTGCGGGAAAAAGGCCTGAGGCACAATGACTCCGATCCTAGGCCCGCCGCGCTGAATTCTAACCTATCAACGGCACCCGATTGGCGGGAGAGGACCGAACGCTTCTGGCTCGAACGCCCCTGGTGGGTCCTCGGTGCCGGAGTGGGCATTAGCGCAATCTGCGCCGTGTATGCCTTGCGGGTGTCCTTCGACTACAACTTGCTCAACATGCAGAGCGACGGGCTCTCTTCGGTGATCTTCGAAAAGAAATTGGTGGAGGCGGCCCGGGTGCGCAAGAACGGAGCCTCCGAGGAACGGGCGCAGGGCGTATTGTTTGGAGTCGTGATGGTTCCCACCGTGGCCGAGGTGCCTGCGATCGAGGCCAAACTGAAGGCTCTGCCGACGGTCGCCGGGGTGGACTCGATGGGCCATTACCTGAATCAGGACGCCACCGAGCAATTGAAGCTCATTCGTGAAATTCGAGCGGAAACCCGGACGATCCACTTCCCCGAAGTGGCCGACGGCCCGATGGACCTCAATAGCTTCAGTCAACGCCTCTGGGGACTCCAAGGCCTTCTGGCGCTGGCGGCCGATGATGTGCGCAAGTCCGCTCCAGACGAAAAGCAACTCCTCAAGAATCTCGAGTCACTGCGTGTGACCATTTCGGAATTGCGCTCAGCCATGTTCCGGGGCGACCGGGAGGCCAATGCCCGCCAATTGGGTCATTTCCAGTACGCGCTCTTCCGGGATATCCGAGACACCTTTGACACGTTGCAGCAGCAAGATGATTCCAGTGGTCTCAAGGAGTCCGACTTGCCGCTGGTTCTTCGCAACCGATTCATTGGGATCACTGGCAAACAACTGCTCCTAGTTTATCCCAAGGAGGATGTCTGGGAGCGACGGTCTCAGGAAACCTTTGTCCGGGAAATCAGCGCGGTCGTTCCGACGGCCACGGGAACCCCCGTCCAACTCTACTACTACACCGAGTTGCTCAAGGTTTCCTACATGGAGGCGGCCGGATGGGCACTGGGTGCCATTGTCCTGTTGATCTTCATCCACTTTCGTTCGCCCACTCGGGTGGTGCTGTCGCTGCTACCGGTCGCCATCGGGGCACTCTGGATGGTGGGCTTCATGGGAATGACGGGAATCCCATTCAATCCAGCCAATATTATGACCCTTCCGCTGGTCATCGGGATTGGCGTCACCAACGGTATCCATATTCTGAACCGATTCGCCGAAGAGCGGAGCCCCGCCATTCTTGGCAAGAGCACCGGCAAGGCAGTCCTCATCTCGGGGCTGACCACCATCGCCGGATTCGGCAGCCTAATTATCGCCGACCACCGGGGTATTCGTAGTTTGGGCTGGGTGATGGCCGTGGGAACAGCGACGTGCATGATCGCGGCAATGACCCTGTTGCCCGCGTTATTGACGCTTCAGGCACGAGTTACCCGCCCAAAGAATTGGGGAGCTCCTTCGAACTAACTCACTGAGTCGGTCCCAAGGGCTCCCCTGTACTTTCCTCGAAGCAGAATATCTGCCACTTTTTCGGCCGCCGTTTAGGCTTCAGCCATTGCTTCGCGGGCTAGAAACCGTTCGCGGAGCTTACGCAAGGCGGCAGCCTCCAACTGACGGATCCGCTCACGGGTGAGGCCAAAATCGACCCCGATCTGCTCCAGGGTGCGGGGATCTCCACCTTCCAACGCAAACCGTTGGTTGAGGATGACCTGCTCTCGCGCATTGAGTGAACCCACCAATTCGCGCATTAGCTCAGCATTGCTGGATTCGCTCACACCGGCCCAAGGCATGACCGCAGATTCGTCAGCGATCACATCGGCAATGCGGTTCGATTCGGGATCATTGCCAATTGGGGCATCCAACGAGGTTGCTCCCACCGCAGCCGCCTCTCGCCAGCGACGAATGTCATCGACATCTGATTCCAACTCCCCAGCCAATTCGACATCCGTTGCAGGACGACCGAACTCGGATTCAAGACGCACCTCCGCCTTCTTCATCCGCGCCAGTTCTTGGACGATATGAATGGGCAACCGAATAGACTTGGACTGATTGGAGAGCGCTCGCTTGATGGACTGCTTGATCCACCAGGCAGCGTAGGTCGAGAGCTTGGCTCCGCGGTCGGGGTCGAACCGCTCCACAGCGCGCATTAGTCCAATATTACCCTCGTTAACGAGGTCCAAGAGAGGTAGGCCGTAATCTTCGTATTCACGCGCGATTTTGATTACCAATCGCAGGTTGGCCCGGATCATATGCTCTCGGGCGACATCGTCTCCCTTCTGGATGCGGCGAGCCAACTCGACCTCCTCCTTGGCGGTGAGCAGAGGAGTCTCGACGGCATCGCGAAGATAGAGCCTCAGAGAGGAATGTTCGTCCCAGACTCCGCGACTGACGGACTCGGGAAGGCGTGTTTCGCGTAGAGTGGCAACACGGCGCAAGTCGGATTCGACCTGGACCGGTATGGCCCGGGTGGTCGACAGGGTTTCGATGGGAATCAGAGCCTCGTTCGGCGGCAGTGGTCCACGCGGGACGCTGATTCGGGTCCGCTCGGCAACGGGGGTTGGTGGCTGAACAATAGGACGCGAGCGCTTAGAAATGACCGACTTACGTGAACGGCGCGGCCGCGATTTCGCTGATGAAGAGGTCCGAGCCCGAAGCCCTTTGGCTTTACCAGAACTCGAATGGGAATCGGTTCCGGTCCGCTTGGTCTTGAAAATTGTTTTCATCTCTCTGGAAGCGTTGGAGTCGCCCGAGGCGATTTTGTTCACTGGTTTCATCGGACTCATTCCGGGAGGCAGAGGTTTCGGGAGAAACTCGCCTCCAGAGACCGATTGAACCGTCTTAAGCATTCGTAGGGCCAATCCGATTTTGGCAGCTTCATGCCCTTCGATGCCTCAATCGCTTATTTATACCCCTTTATTCGGAGACAGACTGGGTCATTTTGGCGCTATTTGTGCCAGATTGGGTCTTCACTTTGACGCGTGTTCCACACAAAGACCGAAATCGCCTCCAATACAAGGGACAAGCTCTCTCCCCAATGCTCACAATACAAGGGACAGGCTCACTGCAAGAGGGACACTCCCCACTCAAGGGACAGGCTCTGCTTCCTTGACCCAAATTTCGCACCTGGACCGAAATCGTCCCCAATTACAAGGGACAGGCTCTTAAAACTCGGATTCGTTGCACCCTGAGCCCCACTGAGCCCCAGCGCCCGCCCCGATAAGGGACAGGCTCTAAAAGCTCCTCCCTGCTTCCGCACTCTCAAGGGACAGGCTCTGCTTCCGCCCTACTTCCGCCCGATAGGGGACAGGCTTCGATAAGGGACAGGCTCTGAAAATCCTGAAAGTCTGGCTTGCTCCACTGGGAAATGGTGAACTTAAGTCCACGCCTATGAAACAGAACGCCCCATCTCGTGTTTTGACCTGTTCGCTGCTCTCCTTGCTGGCTTCAACGCTACCCATCCTCGCGGGTTCGTGGGTCACCTATGAACCCAAAGCCGGTACGGCTAACGGGAAGACAATCGTCATGCTGAGTGGTGATGAAGAATACCGTTCCGAGGAAAGTTTGCCGCAAATGGGCAAAATTCTCAGCCAAAAGCATGGTTTCAAGTGCACCGTGCTTTTCAGCCAGGACGCTGACGGGATCATCAATCCCAACAACCAGACCAATATCCCAGGCATGCATCTGCTGGCCTCGGCCGATCTGGTGGTTAATCAGTTCCGCTTCCGCGAACTGCCCGATGCCGACATGGAGCACTTCGTCCGGTACCTCGACAGCGGCAAGCCCATGATGGTGCTCCGGACGGCAACCCACGCCTTCAATTATGAACGGAACAAGCAGAGCCCTTACGCCAATTATTCATGGACGGCCAAAGGTGGCGGCTTCGGAGGCAAGACCGTGGGCGAGACGTGGACTTATCACCATGGACATCATGGAAAAGAAGCCACGCGCGGTGTGATCGACGGTCGTTATGCCAAACACCCGATCTTGAACGGGGTTTTTGATGTGTTTGGACCCAGCGACGTCTATGGGGTCAACGCGGACTTCCCCAAGGACGCCGCTATCTTGATGCACGGTCAGGTTCTCACCGGCATGCAACCCAACGATCCGCCGAACTTGAGCAAACCGGCTATGCCGTTGATCTGGTTGCGCGACTATAAGGGAACTTCAGGACACACTTCCCAGGTACTCTGCTCCACCATCGGAGCCGCCACCGATCTGCGCAGCGAAGACCTCCGCCGACTCTTCGTCAATGCGACCTATTCCCTCACTGGGCTGGAAGTTCCGAAAAAGGCCGATGTGAATCCTGTGGGTGTCTTCGAACCCTCGATGTTCGGCTTCAACACCTTCAAGAAGGGCGTGAAGGTCGAATCCCACGAACTGAAGTAATCGCTTTGGGGCACGGGCATCGACGGTGACCCATTGGATTATCATCCAAAACAACGAACCGGGAGCGCAAAACCCTCAAAGAGTTCAGGGGAGCGCGGCCCGGATCGCCCTCTGGAATATCGGCAGCCGATCGGGGCCCAGTCCCGGTCACGGATTCAGGCGGATCCGCCACAGCTCAGCGGATTCGCCCGCAGCCAACTCAAAGACCCGCTCCACCGAGCCATCGGTTTGAAGGGCCCCCGGGGGTACCGAATAAATTCCGCTCAGCACGGTGGCACTCACAGTGACCGTGGCGGTGCCCGAGAGCGTGATGCGCTCCAAAACATATCCCCGATCTCGCGGACCCCGGGTTCGAAGACGAACTTGGTTACCAGAGAGCCTCTCCACCAACACGGTGGGTTTTACCGGACCGATCGTCTTCAGCGCTTCGGCGCGCCAATTTGAAGGCAAATAAGCCGGCTCCGTGGAAACAATTCGGGCCAGGCATCGGTCCGCCACGGCTGCTTCGGTGGGCCATGGTGCCACTGACTGATAATCCAATTGTTCGACGACGAAGTAGGGCACAAATCCAGCGTCTGGCCGGGGCGGCAACTGGGGATTATCAGGCCGAACTAGAGTCAATCGCTCCCCGCCGGAGGCCAATTGGCCGGTGTAGGGCCCCAACACAACCTGGGCATCGGAGGCACCTAATAGGCTGCGCACTGCAGCCCCATTGTTGGTGTTGGCGATGATCCATTTTGCGCCCGGTGCCATTGCCTGCGGTTCGGTGAATGCAAAACTAATACCGCCCTCGATGCGCCACCCGTTGGTGGGATAGGCCGGATCATACAAGGGTACCGTCTCCGCAGACACATTCTCCAACTCTACGAACTCAATCTCCCCCGCAGGCGCGGCATACCGAAGTCGGCGAAAAACCACCGGCCCCAGGGCATGCGGAGAATTAGCACCTCCCAGTCCCTGACGGAAAATATTCAACAGTAGCGGGTCCATGGAGTTGTCTATCCCGGTTCCCAACGTCATGCGTTGCATCAACTGGAAGGGCCCTTCTCCATCGGGATGCCGCCCAAAGCTCACACCATTCGGACTGGCCGGAAACTCCTGAACATCTTCCCAGCGACGGGGAACACCTGCCGCATCGGCCGACAGAAGCGTCACCATGCCACCCCGCGCGGCGCCAAAAGTGAAGGCCGTGCGACCCGCAGCGGGTTGGAGCGGATTGAACTGATATTCGTAAATCATCCGGAAGCCCCGGGGCGGAACCACAGTCCCCGGCGGAATACGAAAGCGGAATGGGTCGGTCAGCTCGTTGGAAAGAAACCACCCTCCGACATCTATCGGCTGATCTGTGCGGTTAAATAATTCGACCGCGTCCTCGAGGGGCGGATCGGTGTGGGCCAGCACTTCGTTGATCACCACCCGATTGGGGATGCCGGCCCCGGCTGTTCCCGGAGAACCAAAGTATTCGGCGCTGGCCCGCCAATTCGCAGCGGGCACTGAATCTGCCGTGGGATCCACCAATTCAATGGAGCCACCCTGACCGGCGGGCCGTGTGGGCCAGTCGCCGTCGATCCCGTATTTGAGTTGAGCCAAGATCGACCCACTGGGGTTGTTCAGAATGAGGGTCTCGCCGCCATTATTCAGAGCCCCGGAATAGGAGCCGGCCACCAATCCAGTTACCGACCCGTACCGCGCCGCGAACACGGTGGGGTTGCGACAAATCACGGCCCGAGCCTTGGATTGCAGAATAAATGAACTGGGAAACGTAAAGGTAATGCCCGCAGAAAAACTCGCACCCGAAAGGTCGATCGGTCGGGATCCCGGGTTAAAGAGTTCCAGGAATTCCGCCTCGGCATAAGCGGAGCCGCCGGGGGGATCGTACATCACCTCACTGATGACCACCGACTGCGCAGAGAGCGTCTTAGCCCATCCCAGCAGGGCGGCAAAAATCGCCATCATCCAATTCCTGTGCACGTCACAACGGTAACGGTTACCCAGAAACAGGAAAGTCTGCTGGAGATGCTTTCCCCAAACGGGGCTTTTTCTCGGAAGGCTGCCAGGGTTCAATTCTCGCACATGCAACTGACAGACCGACTGCACCTGGCCTATTGCGCCAATATCCATCGGGGGGAGAATTGGATGGAAACCTTCGCAGGTCTGGAGCTGCACACCCGAGCGGTACAAGCCCGGGTCTCCTCGGGCCGACCCTACGCCATCGGACTTCGACTCAGCGACCGCGCCTCTCGGGAACTCATCGAACCGGGCACCTTCCGGGCCTTTCAAGAATGGCTGAAACGCAACAATGCCTACGTGTTCACCATTAACGGGTTCCCTTATGGCCAGTTCCACGGGCAACGGGTGAAGGAACAGGTCTATGCCCCGGACTGGTCGCAGCCCGAACGGTTGGACTACACTCGAAGGCTCTTCCGAATCCTGGCCGACCTCCTGCCGCCGGGAGTGTCCGGCAGCGTCAGTACCGTTCCGGTGTCGTACAAAGCCTTCCAGCGCTCCCCCGATGATGAGCAACGCGCCCTGCTGCAACTCTGGGAATGCGTGGATTTCCTTGATGAGCTCTCCCGGCAATCCGGCCATGATCTGCATCTGGGACTAGAACCCGAGCCGCTGTGCACCCTCGAGACCACTAGCGAGTGCGTGAGTTATTTCAACCAACTGCGCGCCCTACGCCCCGGAGACCGGCGCATCGACCGTCATCTGGGCGTCAACTACGACTGCTGCCACTTGGCCATCGAGTACGAGACTCCGACCGAGGCCTTGGCACGGTTGCAGTCCGCGGGTATCCGGTTGAGCAAGATCCACCTCAGCAACGCACTGAGCGTTCGTCCTACCACCGAGATTCGCCAATCGCTCCAGGCCTTCGCCGAAGACATTTATTTCCATCAGGTCATCGAACGACGGGCCGACGGCACCCTCATTCGGCATGCTGATCTCCACGATGCACTGGCCACCCCGGCACCCACTCCGGGAATTCCCCTGCCCGAGTGGCGGATCCATTTCCACATCCCGCTGCACTCGGCTCCCCAAGGAGGATTCGATACCACAGCCGACCACTTGATTGGAGTCTTGGATGCGGTCAAGGCACAGCCCGAGCTCTGTCAGCATTTTGAAATGGAGACCTACACCTGGGAGGTTATGCCTGCTGCCATGAAGCAGCGCGATGTCGTGGACCAATTGGTCAACGAGTACGCTTGGACCCTTGCCCGCTTCGCCGAGCGCGGGTTCCACCCGGTGGATTAGACCCAAGGCGCGGCTGTTCCCCAAGAACCGTCACCGCAGCGGAGACCCCGACGGACCGACGCGCTGAGTGACTCCGACTTCACGGCCCCACCATGCAGCGCAAAATGTCGGTCTGATTAAATGCTGATCGTTCGAAGTGACCCGCCACACGCCCAGCCCGCATCACCATCAACCGACGACTCAACCCCATCACTTCGGGCAGTTCGCTGGAAATCAATAAGATAGCCATCCCGTCACAAGCCAACTGGTCGAGCAATCGATGGATCTCGGCCTTGGCCCCGACGTCAACACCCCGGGTCGGCTCATCGACTACCAGCACCCGACACTCGCGGGCCAGCCATTTGGCCAAGGCGATCTTTTGTTGATTCCCGCCACTCAAGCCCGCAATGGGGACCTCAATGGAAGGGGCTTTAACCCGCAACCGGCGGAACAACCCCTCGATTTGGTCCCGCTCGCGGCGGCGATCTAGCCAGCCCCAGTGGGACCAACGTTGGAGGACTGCCAGCGACCCGTTCTCACGGCAGTTCAGCCCCAGCACCAAACCCTGTCGCTTGCGATCCTCTGGCAGCAGACCAACCCCGGCCTCCATGGCCGATGCCACGTCGCCTCGAGGGATCACTCGTCCATCCACTGAAACCGTTCCGGTTCGCCTCGGATCCAACCCGAAAATAGCCTGAGCCACTTCGCTGCGACCGGCTCCCACCAACCCGGCAATCCCCAGAATCTCTCCACGCCGCAAACTCAAACTCACATCCTGGAAGCGGTGAGGCGACGAGAGTTGCTCCACCTCCAGCACCGGATCTCCCAACACTTGGCGAAGATGGGCCGGCTCCGGATGGTCGACCGATCGCCCTACCATTTGTCGAACCAAGCGATCTTGGTCAGAATGGGCCGCAGCCTCGGTCGCAACATGGTGACCATCTCGAAGCACCGTGATCGTGTCGCACAGACGGAAAATCTCCTCCATGCGATGGGAGACATAAACCACGGTGAACCCCCGACGCTTGAGATCGGCCAGCAAAGCGAAGAGGCGCTCGCTCTCCACCGCAGAGAGCGAACTAGTCGGTTCGTCAAAAACCAAGATCCGGGCCCCGGTACCGACGGCGGCGGCTATTTGGAGGAGTTGCTCCTGGCCGGTGGTCAATTCGCCGACGAGCCGATCCACCTCTTCATCGAAGCCCACTTCTGACAGCAGACGACGAGCCGTGTTGCGCATGGCCTCCCGATCGACCCAACCCCGTCGGTGTGGCCAACTCCCCAGACACAAGTTCTCGGCGATAGAAAGCTCAGGGCAGAATGCCAGTTCCTGGTGGACCATGGCGATGCCCAGTGCCCGCGCCTGGCCCGGATTCCGGGGAGAGATGGGAACGCCCCTCAGGCGAATCTCGCCCCCATCCGCCACATCGATACCGGCCAGAATTTTTCCCAAGGTGCTCTTGCCTGCACCATTTTCACCCATCAGAGCATGGCAACTGCCCTCCGCGACGGAGAAGGACACCTCCGAGAGTGCCTGAACCCCCGGATAAGCCTTGGAGATCGCGTGGAACGACAGGAACGCCATGGTGGGATCCGAAGGCGAAACTATCTCAGAGGATCACTCGTGGTCAGGGCCGACTGCAGATCACCGGTCAACTCACATCGACTGACCATGTGACGAGTACGATAGACGATCTTGCCGCTGGCGTCGCGCTGAACCCAGTGGCTGTAGCGGGCTCCCATTTCAAGGGCACGCTTGAGCTGTTTATCGCTCTTGGTCGGAGTCAGGCTGTACTCCACCAAACGACCGATCTGGCGCAATTGCTGGACCAGATTCAACGACTCGGCACGGAGGGTTTCGTCTTCAATGATCACTACGCAGTCCAACCCAGCATTGAAGGAGGGTAGCTTGCCTCGGGCCTTGAGCAGTTCGAGCAAGACCACATCACCCATGCCGAAACCCAACGCGGGCAAGTCTACCTTGCCATGGCTCAGCAGCTTGACCAACTGATCGTACCGGCCACCGCCGGCGATGGCTCGAAATTCCCCCTTTCGGTCAAACGCTTCGAAAACCACCCCAGTATAATAGGCCAGGCCGCGGATCACATTGTAGTCTACAGCGACATAATCGCGGAGCCCCCGGGCGGACAAATTGTCGAGCACCGCCTGCAATTCGGGAGTCGGCACTCCAGCCTTAATAAAACTCCGAACATCCGCCACATCGATGCTCAAGGCTCGAAGCTTCTCGGCGGTGACGTCGGGTTTCTCGCGCTCAATCTTGTCGATGATCTGATAAAACTCGTAGGCCCGGGCAGGATCGCCCTGATGCGATTCGTAGAAACGCTGCCACGCCTGCCGACTGCTCAATCGAACCACCACATCTTGGGAGTCCAACCCGAGGCGGCGCAGCACATCGATGAGTAGGGCGATGATCTCGGCGTCTGCGGCGACATCGGCCTCGCCGAAGATGTCGCAGTTCAACTGGAAGTGCTCCCGAAGACGTCCGCGCTGTTGCTTCTCGTAGCGAAAGAGTTGCGGCATCGAGAACCATTTGATCGGCTTTTTATAAGCCCGCTCGGCAGCGGCAATCATTCGAGCCACCGTCGGTGTCATTTCCGGACGCATCGACACAGCCCGGTCGCCTTTGTCCACGAAATTGAACAACTGGCCCACGATCTCAGCCCCAGATTTTGCTGTGTAGAGTTCGAGGGGCTCCAGCGGAGGCCCATCATATTCTCGAAATCCGTAGCAGCGGGCGGTATGCCGCCAGGCGTCGAAGAGGTGATTGCGAGCATCGCAGGACCAAGCGTCCTTTAGAGGCAGCGGCTCGGGATAAAATTCGCGGAAACCGGGGAGGCATTCCATGTCGGGCCAATGAAACCGCAGCGCCTCCCCCGCGGCAAGGCGCCGATTGATAACGACCCCGGGCTAGGGCTTGACCACTCCACCCTGTTCAGGCCACTTTATCCCATCGTCATGAGCGAAATGTACCCAGTAGTACCAGTATTGGTAGGTGGCCGACCGGCCGCCGATGGGACTTGTCGTAACGCTTGACGCAGCTTTCACAAGAACCCACGGCCGGAGACGGTCGTGGGTTTTTCGTTCCAAACAGGGAAACTCACGACTACCGGCCAAGAATAAGGAAATTTATCATATGAGCACGGCCACCCCGACGCAGAGCAATCAAACCAACAGCAGCAAAGACATCGGCCCCCTAATGTTTGGGCGCGACATCTTTGTCGAAGCACTGGAGCGCGAGGGCTGCGAGGTCATCTTCGCCTACCCCGGCGGCGCGAGCATGGAGATCCACCAGTCGCTCACGAAGTCGAAGATCCGCACCATCCTGCCCCGTCACGAACAAGGCGGCAGCTTCGCCGCCGAAGGCTATGCCCGGGCCACCGGCAGGGCCGGCGTGTGCATGGCAACCAGCGGTCCCGGTGCGACCAACTTAGTGACGGCCATCGCCGACGCCTACGTCGATTCGTGCCCCCTGATCGCCATCACCGGCCAGGTGGCCCAGTCGATGATCGGCCGCGGTGCCTTCCAGGAAACAGACATGATTGGCGTGACGCTGCCGATCGTGAAGCACTCCTATTTGATCACGGATATTAATGCTATCCCGCGGATCGTGAAGGAAGCCTTCTACATTGCTGAGAGCGGCCGCCCCGGACCCGTGGTCCTCGACTTCCCTAAGAATGTGCAGCAGCAGAAGGCCCGCCCCGTGTGGCCCACTCTGGATGAGGTTAAGGCCGGCCTGCGCGGATACACCGACCGAGTGGCCGCCGACGAGTTGGCGCTGAATGAAATTATCGGACTCATCGAGAAGTCTGAACGACCGGTGATTTATAGCGGTGGTGGTATTATCACCGCCGGAGCCTCGCTCGAGCTGCTGCAATTCGCTGAATCCGCCCAAATCCCGCTGACGACCACGCTGATGGGTATCGGTGGTTTCCCCGAGGAGCACCCGCTGTCCCTGCGTTGGTTGGGCATGCACGGAGCCGCCTTCGCCAATTGGGCGGTCAATGGAGAGTATGCCCATCGCAAGGATCCGTCCGAGCCGATGGTGAAGCTCAAGGATGGATGCGATTTGCTACTGGCCTTCGGCGTCCGCTTTGATGACCGCGTGACGGGAGCCTTCAGCGAATTCGCCAAGGGAGCCACCATCGTCCACCTGGACATCGACCCCTCCGAGCATCACAAGAACAAGCGCGCCAACCTGGCCATCCATGGTGACCTGAAGGACGCCTTGCAGCGCATGAACGCGCTCATCGCCCAACGCAAGGGCATCCAGAAGACCTTCCCCGCCTGGCACAGCCAAGTGGCCGAATGGAAGGCCAAGGCTCCGTTCCGTTACACGACCGAGGGGCAAATCATCGATTCTGCCCACATCAAGCCGTTCGAGAAGGACGGCGAGGAGTTCATCCTGCCCCAGATGGTCATCGAGGAGCTGTGGCGTCTCACGAAGGGCGAGGCGATCATCACCACCGGTGTCGGCCAGCATCAGATGTGGGCCGGTCAGTGGTACAAGTACAAGTTCGCCCGCCAGTTCATCACCAGCGCCGGTCTCGGTTCCATGGGTTACGGTTACCCGGCGGCTCTGGGCGCCAAGGTGGCCCGGCCCGACAAGCAAGTGGTCGACATCGATGGCGACGGATCCTTCCTGATGAACATTCAGGAACTGGCCACCGCCCACGTCGAGAAAATCGCCGCCAAAGCCATCGTGCTGAACAACCAGCACCTAGGCATGGTTGTTCAATGGGAAGACAACTTCTTCGACGGCAATCGAGGTCACACCTATCTCGGCAACCCGGACAATCGATCCGGCATCTACCCCGATTACGTCAAGGTGTGCACCAGTTTCGGGGTCCCCTGCGAACGCGTGGTGTACCGCAAGGACCTGCGCGCCGCCCTCGAGCGAATGCTGGCCGCTGAAACCCCCTATGTGTTGGATGTCATCACGCCCTACACGGAGCACGTGCTGCCATTCATCCCGGCCGGCCGCACCGTCGCCGACATGCGCTGGTAGACCTCTAGCTGCAGCAATCACCGGTAGAAATTAATCTCCGGTCATTACCGAACAGACCGAAACCCTATGGTTTCGGTCTTTTTCTTTGACGGGTCTCCTCCAGCCTACGTTCCGACCCACTGGGTGTCGAAAGGCTGAACCTCCTCATTTTCCTCATCGGAAAAGAAATTGGATTGAATTGTCTCTAGGCGCGACCCGTCGGGAAGCATTAGGATCCAGTTCTGAACCGCATGAGACTCTCGTTATCATCTACCGCACGTCGCGTCCGCAAAGCCGCAGGCTTCACGCTCATCGAAATTCTATTGGTCATCGTCATCATCCTGCTTTTGGCAGGTGCCTTGGTGGTGTTTGTGCTGCCGCAGCAAGAAGGCGCAGAGAAAAACACCACCCGACTGTTGCTCAATAACCTCTCCAGCGCTTTGGACACCTACCGATTGAACCTCGGTCATTACCCGACCGAGCAAGAAGGCGGGCTCAATGCGCTGCTCACCAAGCCCACGTTCGAAAACGAGCGCCAAGGAGAGAAATGGCAAGGCCCCTACTTGAAGCCGGGCACCCGTCTGGATGATCCCTGGGGATTTCCTCTGCGCTATGAAATGGTGGATCGTTCGCAAGCCGCCGACGGCGCCAAGTCTGCCCTGCCCTACAAGCTCTCTTCCGTGGGACCCGATGGTCAGCCGGACAACGACGACGATATCAAGCTGGCCACCGAATCCGACACCTCGGGAGCCGGGGGCGCCAATGCTGGCGGCAACACGGGTAGTTCGACCAAATAATCGACTCGATGAAGTTTGCACCCTTCCATTCTCGGTCTCGGCACGGCGGCTTCACTCTGGTGGAGCTGCTCTTGGCCGTTACCTTGCTGGCCGGGTTAATGGGTGCCGCCGTCTTTGGGTTCTCCAGCTTGCAGCGCAGCGCTCAGCTCAATGAGGGAGTGGAGCGGGTGGAGACAGCTATGCGATTCGCCCGGGCCCATGCGGCCAATACCGGGCGTAAGGTCCAAGTGGTTGTTACCACGACCATCGACGCCAACGCCTCACCGTCGTCGGCTTCGTCTGCTGACAAGGCTGCTTCCAACGGCAACGGCAATAACTACGGCAGCAGCAATGGCAACGAACCCCTCCACTCCCTGAGCATTCTTTGGGAGGCCGATCCCGCCCGCGCACCGGGCGTCTTCGAATCCATCCCTTCTCTTTCGGGTGATGTCGCCGACGTCTCTGAACTGGTCGAGATCCGATCGGTGGGTCGAGAGTCGAAAAATTCTGAGTCCAACGACGGCTCCACGACCCAAGACTCCCAAGACGTGGGCAACCCTCGAACGCAGACCGCGACTGCTTCTGACAGCCTCGAATTTTCCAACAACTCGATGAACAGCGGGTCCTCTTTCTCGGCTAATGACACATCGGACTCTGAAATGAGTTCCGAGGCTTCCCGCCCATCCGGCGGCGGCGCCAACCCGGGCGAAACCACCATTACCTTCTACCCGGACGGATCCTGCGACGGAGCCACGATAGTTCTGGCATCCCGCGACAGTGACGATTCCCGCGAGGTGGCCGTGCACCTCGAGAGCGTCACCGGCACGACCCGCCGCCATTGGAAAGAATCCACGGGCTTGGGGGTCTCCCAAACTAGCTTCTCTCCTTCGAACCCGGCCTCCTCGGATCTAGGCTCAGCGCCCGCTCGATCCAACCAGAAATCCACTTCCCCCATTGCTACCTCACCAGCGACGAGCAAAGCCCGGCGCTAAACCGTTTCCTTCTGCGGCGGCATCGCCCTGTCCTCTCTCTGAGTCCCCAAGTTCCCGTGATGCTGAATCGGTCCCACATTCATCCCAGACCGACCCAGGGCGCGGTGCTACTGGAAGTGGTGTTGGCACTGGTTCTCTTCGTCGCCGCGGCCGCGGTTGTCAGTAGTGCACTCCGATCGGCGATCGACAGCGAAGAACGACTCAGACTCGGCGTCCACGCCGACAACTTGGCAGCCTCGGTGGTCGCCGAACTGGAGACAGGCCTTCGCTCGCCGGCTGTTCTAGGACCAACTCCCTTCGAAGCCCCCTTCACCAACTGGACGTGGCAAATCATCCCGCCCGGTGGTGACACGCCGGGATCGCCGCACGAAATCGTCATCCGCCATGCGGATCCGGAACTGGTGCGCCGACTCGCCCAAGTCATTCTTACCCCTTCGCGGGCGAGCTCCACCTCCGAGGAACCTCTTTCGGACGAAACCGTCCCAGCCCTATGAAGATCTCCGTCCACAACGGCGTAGGCTTCCGAGGCTTCACCCTCATCGAGGTGGTTCTCGCAATTGTCATCGGCGTCGGGTTGTTCACGGGTGTCCTGATGTTTTACCAGCAGGCCGCCGTCCTCCGAGAAGAGATCCTGCGCAAGGCCGATGCCTTGTCCGCGGTCCGCCTGGTCATGGACCGGGTCAGTACAGAATTGCGGACAGTGCCACCCAGCACCGCCGGTGTTTCGATCCTTTCTGGGGATTCCCGATCTCTGAGAATCCTTCACACGGCCGTGCCATCGAAAGCGCCGTGGCGCGGGGGCAATCTCGGCCGCGCCAGCATCGTGGAGGCCGACTGGGTAGAAGTCTCTTATCGCTGGTCCTCCGATACCAATGAGCCGGGGCTTTTCCGTCAGGAGCGAACCCACACCGCCAGTGCGCCGGTTTCGACCAACTTGTTAACTGAGATTGAACCGCTGCCCGCAAACAGCACCAACTCGATCCTTCCCTCCGGAGGAATTCCGCTCTCAGAGGCCATTGCTTTCCTGCGATTCCGCTACTGGAATGGAACCCGCTGGCAGACCCGTTGGGATAAACTCGAACCTCCGATCGCAGTCGAAATCTCCCTCGGTTTGGAACCCATCGAAGAGGAGTTTACGAGCGATGCGACCGACTCCGAAGAAGGGCCCGGCCAAGAATATCCCTTCGAAGTTTTCCGCCGGGTCATCGCACTTCCTGCGGCGCTGACACCGTCTTCAACAGAGCTCGAGCCGGCAACGACTGACGCGCCATTGCCCCTATGAAACCTCCCGAGTCTTACACCGTCCGGAGAGGCTCAGGGTTCGTCCTGGTGGGCGTGCTTATCGTCGTGATGCTCCTATCGATGATCGCCCTCAGCGTGATGTTCAGGATGCGCTCGGAGGAGACCGCCGGAGCCACGGGTTCAACCTCCGAACAAGGTTGGGCGACCGCGATGAGCGGGGTTCGTGAGGCCATGCGTCTGGCTCCGATATTTCAACCTGGAGACACGACCTGGATGGACGCCCCAGAACGATTCAAGGATCGCGTGCTGTACGACGACGGTACCGACGAGTGGCGTTGGACTCTCTACTCCGCGAACCCCGAAGGCGGCATTCGCTTCGGACTGACCGACGAGGCTTCCAAGCTGAACCTCAACTCGGCCACCACCTCGATGGTCAGCCGCCTGCCCGGAATGAAGACTTCGCTAACCGATGCGCTGCTCGATTTTATCGATGCCGATGAGGTGCCCCGAGCCGAAGGCGCCGAACAGGAATACTACAACGCGCTGCCCCAGCCTTATCGAATCCACAACGGACCTCTGTCCACTGTCGAGCAACTCTTGCTGGTCCGCGGATTCACTCCTTCGGTTGTTCTGGGCGAGGATGCCAACCGCAACTTCTCGCTCGATCCCAACGAGGACGACGGTGACGAACGCGATCCACCCGACGATGCGGATGGGCGCCTCCAGCCCGGGTTACTTCCGCTGCTCACGGTCTATTCCCGGGAACCCAATTCCGACAAGAACGGGCAGCGCCGTTTCAACCTAAACACCCCGGGCGCCAAACTATCGGAGACCAACGATTTGCCACCGGCCTTCGTGGCATTTGTGTCCGAACTCGGATCCTCCAAGAGCGTGATCATGGATCCCGCAGAACTCCTGGATGCCACAATTTCCCTGAGCGGACCCGACAGTCCGGAACGGGCGGTACCCACCGGCATCGGCAAGGATTCGCTCGGGATGATCCTCGACCGTTTCACTGGCTCAGCGGAGGCCGAACTGGTAGGGCGCATCAACGTCAACACGGCACCGACCAGCGTCCTCCAACTCGTGCCCGGCATCGACAACGCTCTGGCCGAAAGCATCCTCTCGGCACGCCGCAACTTGCCCGTCGAGCGGCGCAGTTCCACCGCTTGGATCCATGTCGAGAACGTGGTTGAGGCCGAAAAATTTCGAGAGATCGCCCCCTTCCTAACAACGCGCAGTCTCCAGTTTCGATTCAACGTTGTCGGCTACGGGGCCCGATCCGGTCGATTCCGCGTCCTAGAAGCAGTGATCGATACCGCCAGCCAACCGGCTCGACTGGTCTATCTTCGCGACCTCACCCGCTTGGGATTGCCCTTCCCTATCGCCTTGGAATCCGAGGAGGGCACCTCGTCTTCAGAGGCTCAAAACCCCTCTGGATCCGGGCCAAAACCGGCAAATCTGCCTCAGCCCTAAGCCGTGGTAGGGCCCGTCGGATGGCGGACAAGAGCGTTCGCGCCTCAAAAACATCCGGACCATTCAAAAAATCAGCTGAAATAAGCGGCCCGTCGCTAGCGTCGGGTGTTGGCGACTCGCCGAACAATGTGGCAGTCTCGCAGTGATTCCTGAGTCCAACGAAACATGGGTATTTCCCTCACAGAACTGACCGGTCAGATCCGCTCCCGCATCCCCGGAGCGGCAGGCTCTCGTCCGACCTTACGAGGGCTCCCCTCGGCCATGGGTCTCGAGATCGACGGTCTCACCCTCCGCATCGCTGAAGCCTCGAGGTCCGGCAACTCCAACCGCATCGATCAAGTTCGGGCGCTCCCTCTGGAATTGCCGGAGAATGCCGATCGCGCCGATGCCTCCGTTCTCGGATCCGCCATCGCCAAGACGCTGGCAAAAGCCCGGATCAAGCCAGGCCCAGTGGTCCTAGGAATCGGCCGCTCTCAAGTCATCCTCCGCACCGTGGTGGTTCCCGACACAGGCCTGACCGGCACCATCGCTGCGCTCGTGCGCTTCCAGGTGGCGCGCGATCTGCCCTTTCGACTTGATGAGGCCATCATCGACTTCCAGATCCTCCGGAGACTTCCCGCGCGCCTGGCTTCAGACACTGAAACAACCACCGTATCCACCGTGGCAGCCAACGACTCAGTGGATCGCGTCGAGGTGCTCGTGGCCATCACCCGGCAAGAGTCTCTCGAGTTCTTGCGTCGGGTCACCGAGGCGGCCGGACTTTCTCTAGCCGCCGTCGGCTGGATCTCTCAGGCCAATGCCACCTGCCTCCGAGCCGCCAACGAGCCCCCCGGACTTCACACCGGCGCGCGTGCGCTGGTCGCCATTAAGTCAGAAGAGGTGGGCATCGAAATTCTGGAAGGACGCTCCCTGCTCTTCAGCCGAGGCCTGCCCATGCCCTCCTCCAAGGACACGGAGGCCGAACAGTGGATTCGCACGGCAACGATCGAGGTCGTACGGACCTTGCATGCATTTGGCGGCACCCCGGGCCGAACAGCGCCCGAGTCGGCGCTGATCCTCGGAGGAACCGGTCTCGAGGAAGCTCTCTCGGCCTCACTTGAGACACGGTTAGGATTCAAGGTCCCTCAAGTCACTCTGGCGCGTTCGTCGGGCCTAGACTCTTCCGAGGCCGCGGCCGTGGCGGGCGGATTTTCCAGCATCGGATTGGCTCTGGGAGCCACCGATCCCGCGGGGCTAGAATTTGACTTCCTCAATCCCAAGCGTCCCACCCCGCCTCCCGATCTGCGAAAGATCCGCCTGATCGCCGGAGCGACGGCAGCCCTGGTGCTCCTGGTGGCGGTGCTCGGTCTCCGCAAGACGCTCATGAATCGTCGCGAGGCCACCTTCACAGCCCTTCAGACCGAACTGACCACCGGCGAAAAGAAACGCCCGGTGTACCGACAAATGATCCAACAGGCGGCCACCCTAAAAGCCTGGTCGGCCGAGGAGCGCGATTGGTTGGACCATTACGCCCATCTCAGCGCGGTACTGCCCCGGAGCGAAGAGATTTACCTGACCAGCGTCGCCTTCGGTCCCAACCGGGCGATCCGACTGGGAGTCCAAGCTCGCAACGGCGAGGTCCTCGGCAAGGTCGACCGACTCCTCCGCGCTGCTGGCTACGATGTAAAACCCCTGGCCGTGACGCCGGGGGCCGATCGCAACGGCTACAACTTCCGCACCACCGTGGAACTCACCGTACCATCCAAGCTCAAGTTCGACCTCACCAAGCTCACGCCGCCGGCCCGGCCCGCCGATGATGTCTCCCTAGAAGCCCCTCGGAAGGGAGGAGCCCGATGAACGACCGCGAAAAGAAACTCATCACCCTCATCGGTGGGTTGGTGGGTCTGGTGCTCCTCTTCGTCGTCGGCCGCAGCATCTTTCTCAAGCCACTCAACGAGATCGATCGCCGCATCGCGGGTGTCCGCGAGAAACTCGATCGCCTGGCCAAAGAGCGTCGGGACTACTTCGCCGCCGAAGACGAAGTGAAGACCGTAGCCACACTCACCTTCTCCGACGACATCGATCAGGCCAGTGCGCGGTTCGGCGAGATGCTGACACGCACCCTCATCAACAGTGGACTTCGGGAGGCCGATTTTAGCCGCCTCCCCACCGGCACCCGCAAGATCCGAGGCGCCTTGGAAACCGGCTGGACCGTCCGCGGTGACGGCCCATTGCACCAGGTGGTGAATCTAATTTTCATGCTCGACCGAGCGACTCCAGTCCATCGACTCGATGGCCTAACGCTCTCCCCCTCCGATGCACCCGGACGGGTGAAGGTGAGTTTCCGATACCTGACGCTCGTTCCCATGCCGTGCCCCGAGGTCGAACGCGGTGACCTCGAATCCCGTCTTAACGCCGAGAGCCCAGAGCGCCGCGTCTATGACGCCATGATCACTCGTGATCTCCTGCGCCCCTACAGTCCCCGCCCGGCCCCGGCCCCACCCGCCGGCCAACCCCCGGCCCCGCCCCGCCCGCCTCCCCCGGGAAGTCCCGGCCTAGAGGCCTATCGTCTGGTCTCCCTGTCTGAATGGGCCGGCGAGTCGGAGATCCACGTCCGGGACCTCACTGCGCAAAAAACGGTCCGCTACAAGGTCGGGGACACCATCGCCGGCGGAGTCATCGTCCAGGTTGATTACCGCCCCATGCCGACCCCGGGGCGAGAGAACGTTTTGTCCGGCAGCCGAGTCCTCCTGCGTATCGGTAATGAATACTGGGCCATCGAACGCGGTGGCACCTTCGCCCAACGGCACAAACTCAAACCGGAGCAACTGCCCCCGGGCATCGCCCAATTCTAACTTTCGTCTCCTTTTCTCCATGAACATTCAACGGCCCTTCCGTTTGGCTCTCGCCCTCAGCGTGGGTCTTGGTCTGAGCGTCCCCAACCCGTTTGCCCAGGCGCAGACGGCCAGCCCAAAATCTGGCGCTGTGCCAGCCACTCCTGGCCCGGCCGCACCCGCCGCAACGCCGGTTCTAACACCGACGGCGACGAGCAACCCCACCAACGCTCCTGCGGCAGCCCCAGCCAACTCTAAAAACATCCGCTTCCAGTTCGATGGAATTCCCTATGCGGATGTCATCGAACGCTTTGCCCAAATGTCGGGCAAACCCGTAGTGGGTGAACTCAACATCCCGGGAACCATCACCTTCAACGACTCCAACGCCTACAACTACGCGGAGGCCTTCGACACACTGAACGTCATCTTGTCGATGAAGGGACAAATGGTCGTCGAGGAGGGGAATTTCCTGCGCGTGCTTCCCTTCAAAGAACTGCCGCAAACGCCCTTGCGCATCCTACGCGGCGGCGACAAGGCCGACGGCGTCCGCCCGGGAGAGGTGGTCACCGTGGTCTTGGAACTCAAGAACCTCGACGCGAAGGAGATTTCTGAATCGATCACCAACCTGCTTTCTACAGCCGGATCGGTGGCCACCCTGTCCCGCGGACGCGGCCTGATTCTCACGGACCGCTTGGTCAACATCCAGCGGGTCAAGTCACTCATTAGTTCGGTCGACAATGAGACGGCTGCCCAACGGCAGATGAAGACCTACACGCTGCTTCATGCCTCCGGGGCCGTTGTTGCCGATCTCATCAACCGCACCTTCGGTGTCACCACGGCTCCAAAGCGCACCCAGTTCAACCCGAACTCAAAGCAACTCGACGTCCTGCCCGCCGATCCGAACGACTACGTCACGGCCGTGTACGATGACGCTTCCCGAACGTTGGTTCTCTTTGGTCCCCGTGAGCGGTTGAGCCTGGCCGATGAACTCATCTCCCGTTTTGAAGACGGAGGAACCGGTGCGGGCGATGTCCGTATTTACACCCCCGAGGTAATTAAGGCCGAAGATTTGGCCAACATGATCCGACAGGCGATCCCCGGAGTAGCTGCCGCCAACGAAACGGGATCTGCAGCCGCCACCAAGGCCCGGGTCATCGCCGAAAAAGATACTAACCGACTCATCGTCGCGGCTCCGTTGGCCGGCATGGCCGACCAAATCGAGGCCCTCGTCAACAGGCTCGACAAGCCCGTCCACGGTTCGGGCCGTACCACGACCCCCGGCACACCGAGCAAGGCACAAGTCGTCCAGGTCACCCGCGTGTTCCGGACCCGCACCTCGGAAGCAAAGAACGTGGGTAAGATCCTCACTGAGGCCCTCACCAAGACGCTGCCCAATGGCCAGAAGGTGGCCACAGCCAACGTCTCGGTAGAACCGGGCAGTCAGAGTATCGTGGTCACCGGTTCTCCGGGTGATGTTCAAACTGCCATGGACATCATCTCCCAACTGGAGACCGGTTCCACCAGTCCCCGCCCTCAACAGACCCGCTTCATCGATCTAGGCAGTGTAGCCGAAGCCAAACGCATCGTCCCTCTTGTTGAGCAAATCTACCGCAGCGAGGTGGCCGACGGCAGCTCGGGCGGAGCCGCCCACGCCAAGATCATGGCCGAGCCAAACACCAGTCGACTCATCGTCACCGCCTCCGGGGAGCACCTGACTCGAATCGAGGAAATCGTCCGCAACCTCCGTGCCGAGAAATCCCGACCCTTGCAGCGGTCCTTGCATATTCTCGCGCTGCGCAATGCCCGACTGGAGACCGCATTCACCAGCCTCAACAGCCTGATTAATGAGCGCATGTCCGATCGGCGTTTTGAAGACCAGCCCAAGCCATCAGTGGTTGCTGACAACGCCAACAACCGCCTGCTGGTGACGGCGACCGAAGAACAGAAGAAGGAGATCGAGGCGATCTTGGCCGTCGTGGACGTCGCTCCGGAGCGCCAGAAACGCCAGATGGCAGTCATCCCCGTCAACGGCAAGACCCCGGCTGAACTCATCGCGTTGGCGAGCCAAATGATGAGCCAACTGGGGGAGCAGCCCAGCAATCCTCAACTCGAACCCAAGCTCATTCCTGATGCCTCAGGAAAGCAAATCATCGTGTTGGCCTCCGACGTCGATATTCAGCGCGTCCGAACTCTGATCCAACAATTGGACGCCACCACTTCTTCGGCCGTTAGCCGACAGTTTCGCAATGTTGAACTGCACAACCGCAACGCGGCGGAACTCACTCCCCTGATCCAGCAACTCTACCAGGAGCAAATCAAAGGAACCTCTGAACCTCCGGGTGGACCCGCCACCTTGATGACCGATGCTAAAAACAACCGCATCATGGTCAGCGGTGCCGAGCGGGAAATCGTCCGGGTTGAGGCCATCATCCGGCAGTTGGATCCGGCCGGTCAGAAGAGCGCCAAGGAGGAAACCCGGATCATCCGCCTGAAGACCGCCATCGCCTCAGACATCGCGAGCCTCGTTGAAAAGAGCCTCGGCTCCCAGACCCAGGCGGTGAAGGTGCTCGTCGATACCCGCAGCAACAGCTTGGTAATCACCGGCGAACCGACCGCCGTTGAGGCCGCGGCCAAGATCGTCCGCGAACTGGACATCCCTTCGGATGTCCAACCGCGTGAAATGAAGGTCATCGAACTCAAGCAGGCCGATGCGGCGGCGCTGGCTACCTTGGCCACCACGCTCGCCACCGATTTGCTCAAGAGCCAGCGCGGAGCCGAATACACCCCCAAGGGCCGCATCATGTCCGACCCTGCGGCCAACCGTGTGATTATCTCCGCACCCCGCGAGGAGATCGCCCTCATTACGCAAGTCGTGGAGCGCCTGGACCAAGCTCCTGAGGCAGCCGGCGGCGCGCGGGTTTTCCGGCTGACCAATGCCGATGCGTCCCAGGTCGTCAACGTCGTGTCCAATGCCATGGTGAAGTTCGACGCGCGCAACCAACCCATTCGACGGGCCTCAGTCTCCCTCGACCGCGAGTCCAACAGCATCGTGGTCTCGGGTTCTCGTCAGGATCTGAAGGATGCCGAGGGCATCATCCAGCGCCTCGACAATGAAGGAGGCGAAGGCTCTGGTGGGACGGGCGGCGGATCCAAGAACCGTAGCCTAAAGATGGTAGAGGTCGTCGGCGAGCCCGACACCCTAGCCACGGTCGCCACCCGCGTCTTCATGGCCCAGAACGCCGGCCGATCGGTGACCAACTTGGTGAGCATCACCCCGGAGCCCAACGGCCGCCGCCTCATCGTGCTAGCCCCGGACTCTCTCATGCAGCAAGTCGAGACGGTCATTTCGGCCCTCGATGCGCGCCCCGACCAATCCCAGCGTCAACTGCACACCATCGAGCCTCAGGGCAGCCGTGCCGCCGACCTCCTGCCCATGGTCAACAAGATCTACGCCGAGCAGAACCAAGGGCGCAGCACCAAACCTGCCACCTTGTACACCGATCCCTCCGGAGAACGGTTGATGGTGTTTGGCACCGCAGAGCAGGCCACGGCCGTGCGCCAGATCGTGACCACCGTTGCTACAGAGCTGCCCGAGGCTCGAACCAATCGGGTGTTTGAGATCGGTAAGCCCGCCGAGGTCCAACGCCTGTTCCCTATCATTCAGCAACTCTACAAAGACCAGGCCTCAAGCCGCCCTTCGGATGGCCCCGCTGACACCCAACTCATCACCGAACCGCGCTCGGGACGGATCATTGCTTCGGGGCGGGCCTCCCACCTCGACCGCATCTCCGAGATCATTAACAACCTCACGACCACGAGTGCCACCAATCTCGGGCGAGAGACGCGCACCTTTGAAGTCGGTTCGGCCAGCGATGTGCAACGCGTGCAACCGCTCCTGCAAAAGCTCTACACCGACCAGTGGAAGGAACGCTCAGACACCGATCCCGCCGACGCTCAAATTCTTGGAGATCCCCGCAGTGGACGCATCATCGTCACGGGTCGTCCCGACCATTTGCAGAAGATCGAATCCATCCTCCAGCAACTGGGCACTAACCCGGCCAAGCCTGGAGCAGACTCCCGGGATGTCCGCATCATCGACCTCGTCACCGCGACCGCATCTGAACTGGCCACGACCGTCCGCAGCCTCTACCTCGACCAGGCCAAGGCCCGCTTCGGCAGCACCCCACCGGACACCACCGTCACCTCGGACACCGGCAGCAACCGCTTGATCGTTGTTGGCGAGACCAATGAACTCGCCGTCATCGAAGAACTAGTTCGCAAGCTCGACAAAGTAGGATCCCAGAGTGCGACCGCCCGGGTGTTCAAGATCCGATCCGCCGAGCCGGAGAAGGTCGCGGAGGTGCTGTCCACGGCGCTGGTCCGCTACGACGCCTTTGGCCGCGCCCAGAAGCGAGCCACGGTCTCCGTCGACGCCAAAAGCCGCACCCTCATCGTCACGGGCGACCCCAAAGAACTTCAGGCCGTCTCCACCATTATCGAGCAGCTCGATACCTCCCTTGGGGCCCGTCCGGACCGCCGCATGAAAGTGGTGACACTCCGTCAGGGGAAGGTGAGAGAGATGTCGGCTCGGGTCCGCCAACTCTACGACGATCAGTCCCGCAATCAGCCCGACCTAGCCCTGTCGGATTTACTCGTTCTCGATGATGCCACCAGCAACCAACTCATCCT
>CAJAHH010000101.1 GCA_903939515.1 uncultured Verrucomicrobiota bacterium | reverse complement strand
GGTAGGGATTTTCTTGTCTTCGATTATATTTAAAACATCAAAAACATATTTTTCATGGACCGCTAACTTTATTTTATTGGTTTCATAATTTTTTTCGCATTCACTTAATTTATTTCTTAGAGCGTCACATTCGGTTTTATATTTTAGTATTTGCTCTAGAACATCACGACCGTTTTTAATGTTTCCAAAATTATCAAGATCCTGTATTTTTCCAATAGCAATTGCTACGGTTAGAGCCGCAACGCCCATTGCCAATGAGATCAAAATTATGTTTTGAACTGTTTTGACGTTCATGATATTTACTCGTTGTTGGTTATAACCCGGCCAATAGAGTTCTTAATGTAGGAAATAATTGAATCTTGACTATCTAATTTTATTAATGCTGGTTTTAAAAATATCTCTCGCCTAGATTCTATAAGAGCCAGAGCGTAGTTTATTTTTACAGCATAATTAACATTTTGTGGAATGAAACCGCTTTGACCATACGCTACTTTATCATTTAATCTTGCAGTTACGATTCCGATTACGTTTCCAGTGGCCATTTGAAATAATGGCCCCCCAGAGTTACCCGGCTGAACGGGCACAGAGATTTGGAAGTTAGTTGAATCATCATCAATGCCAGTAAGACTAGCTATAACGCCTTTTGAAAATTTTGGATTCACCCCTTGCAGACTGGTAAGAGGGTAACCAAATGTTCCCACCTCTTCTCCTTCTTTCACTTTGCTAGCGTTTCCTAGATTTAACCAAGACAACGGAGACTCAGTGTCTACCTTTAGGATAGCTATGTCATTTTTTGAATCAGATACAATAATTTTAGCTTTTGATGTTTGGTTATTGTGTATAATTTGAATTTCTGTAGCTGATTCCACAACGTGGTGATTTGAAATAAAGAATCCATCTGATGTTATGAAAAAACCACTTCCAGATGATCCGCTCCTGTCTAGTCGCTTTGGACCAGACGACCTTGGCTGAGTGTAGTTACTTATTGCTACTCCAGAATCATAAGTCGGATAACTTTCTTGGTTTCCATGACTTTGTTGGTTTCCAATAAATAGCGCTTTTATTTTAATTATTTGTTTTTCGTGCAATCCTGTTTTATTGTCATTGGAGATAATCTTAACAAGAATTGGTTTCCATTGGCGATTAACCCAAATTGGTCTCCCAAACTGGTTGAAGGTTGTTTCACGACTAGTTTCCGTTGCGTCGATTTGCACTAAATATCCATCATTATTTTCTAGGACCCGATAGATCGAGCCTCTTACTGTAACCCAGTTTTTATCAGTTCGAATGTCATACTTTTGATCATTTACAATTCTGATTGACCCATTTTTTACACCTTCCTCATAGAATTGTTTTTTAACAATCTCTTGTAACCACTGTGGCAACATTTGAATAGCTACTTTTCGCTCTTCCTTAAGATATGATATTGTAGCACTTGTTTCGTCTTGTCGTTTTATGGTGACTTTGGATCTTAAACTTTCGCTCCACAAGAATCTAAGCCATTTATCTTTTACCAATAGCGACAATACTTCTGGCGATGGTGTTTCAATTTGTTTCTCTTTTTCTTTCGGTTCGTTTATGTTTTTATCTTCTGGTGGTTTTATCGCTGTATTGACGTCTATATTTGATGGTTTGTTTGTTGATTTTTTAAGGTCAGAGTCCTCGGTTTCCGGCCTGTTTTTTTCCGGGCCGGTTGTTTGAGATTTGGTTAAAATTTCGGTGGATTTAGAAGCCCTTTTGAATCCAATGTAACCTCCTAATCCAAGGCTGATAGTAATTACCGCTACAACTGTTATCCAAATTGGTTTCCAATTAATAGTAGTTGCATCTTGATCTGTTTCTTCGAAATCGGTTTGAAAATCTTTTACCTCCCTCTCTCGGAGGGTGGATATTTGGGCGCATAGGTAACATCGAATTATAGATCCAGATTTTGCTTTCGGATTTGTTACACTTACTTCCCCTTGGCAGTTAGCGCAGGTTTTCGGAACGCTTTTATTTATATTTGAAGGAATAGACATAAAGTCTGCGCGTTTTATTTGTTGTAATATAACCGCGTTTTTTTGGTGCTTTATATTTTTGGTTTTTTCTGGGCTGCTTTGAATTGTGCAGCTTCTATATTCCGAATATTTATAATTTAAATATTAAAACGATCATTTGTTTCTTTTTAGGCACCTCTGACTTAGGATGGTATTCGTTGGGATCTTCTTGGGTGCCGAGTGAATCTGTGAAAACGAGCCAACTGAACGCGCAGTTTGGGCAGTCGTAGATCAGGTGATTGGTCATGACTGCGGCAAGGGCTGGAGTTCGGTTAATTTTCCTAGGAGCTGTTTTAATGATGCTCGGGTGGAATTTACTTGGTAGTGGAATTTTTTTAAAAATTGAGAAGAGGCTTGTAACGACCTTGGGCTGCCGTACTGAGCTGCCGTCTCCCCTGCCGGAAAACGGACGAGAAGAGGCGAGTGGGTGTCGGGTTGCCCTGAACACCGACTCGGGATGTTGGGAGATGGATTCTCTTGGGCGGAACAGAATTAACCAGTGACCATTTGCTGAGCGCGACTTGTAGCCTCCTCGAGGGAAATCGTGTCCCTTGGGGTCCAAGCCTGTCCAAACACCAACTGCAAAAAACCACTGAAAACGGCCTGAAATTGCACTTTTGACCAAGAGGAAGGAAATCTGTCCAAAGGGGAGGAAACAATTTCGAGTTAGGTGGAAGGGGCTACCGCAAAGGATAGCCCCTCCATCAGTCGCAGATCTGTCAGGCTGCGATGGAAGCTTCATCGCCTCCCGACAGTCGCCGGTTTCGCAGGTTTGCCTGTCTGCGCTCATCAACAAGCTGCTCCAGATCTGGCACGGTGATTTTAGATTTTCGAGCATAGGCTCGATGGACAGCTCGGCTCCCATGTCCAAGAGCCGCTTGGGCGAATCTTTCGGGCATTCCGGCCACGGCTGCTCTTTCCGCCCAACTGTATCGGTAGCTGTGCAAGGTAACCCCGAGGATGCCAAGTCCCGTGCAGCGCTGCTTGAACTCTGTCGCCCTGTCGCTTTCCCGAACCGTCGAAAGGTAAGGAAACAGAAAACCCGACTGCGGCAAGCGCATCAGCACTGCGGCGCATTCGGTACCGAATCCAATATGGCAGACGGCTTCCGTCTTCAACCGGACAAACGTTACGGTGCGGGTCTCCCAATCGATGTTTTCCGGCTTAAGCAAAGCTACGTCAGAGTTGCTGCCGCCAAGGAACCAGCAAAGTTGGTTATAGGCCCGGCGCTCCGAATTGGTTTCACGGGCTAAGATGGCCTGATGCTGCTCGGCAGTAATCGCAACCTTTGGTTTGTATTCCACATCGGGCCAAAAGGATTTGCTGAGGATAGGTTTGTGCAACCAGCCTAATTCGAGAGCGAAATTGTGGAATCTCCTGAGGAATACGTTGGTCGCGACTCCCCCGGTGCGAATGACCTCGAAAAGGTCCGTCGCCGTGGTCTCGGAAACGGGATGGTCCAAGAGCGGGATCAGCGCCTTGTCCTTGCTTGCGTTCTCGATGCGTTTCTGAGTGGGAAGTTTTCGCTTTTTGCATTTGAGACACTCTTCGATGACCCTGCGCCAGGTGTGGCTTGCGGCATCCGGATCTCCACCTCGGAGGAATGTCCTACCAACGTCTGCTGCAATCTCGGGCAGCACCCTACCCAAGATCCTTGCATCAAGGAGCCTTTGGGCGTGTTGAAGATCCTTGGTCTTTAGGCTGATGTGCTTGGGCTTTTTCCCAGTTTCATCCACAAGGTAGAAGTACCCAGAAGCTTGGCGGAGGTAGATGCGGTAGGCGTTTGGAATGACGTTCATAATGTCGGTCCAAAGGCTAGAATGGTCCGCCTCGCTCTCCTTACCCCTGAGTAGGTGGTGACTTAAGGAAGGTGGCGGAAGGTGATTCCGACCCATCTCCAGTGGCAATTTCCGTGGCATTGCCTGCGGCGATGCTCTGAAACCGCTGATTTCCTGAGGAAAACAACTGATATTTTTGGAGGCGAGGGTCGGAATCGCACCATTACCGGACGATACCGGACGATACCGGGTTTGTGGGTTGGGCGGGGACGCCGGGTCGGGGGACCCGGCCCGCAGGGCGAGCTGTGGGTGTCGGTCCATGCGGATCGCTCCGGACCAAAATTTACCAACCGATTTGCGTGTCAGGCAAAGATCTCTTGTACGACACGGCCGTGGACGTCGGTGAGTCGGAAATCTCGTCCGGCGTGACGGTAGGTCAGTTGCTCGTGATCCATCCCCAGCAGTGCCAACAGCGTGGCATGGAGGTCGTGCACATGAACCTTCTGATCCACACAGTAGAATCCGTAGTCGTCGGTCACACCGTAACTGAAGCCGGGCTTCACGGCTCCGCCTGCCAACCACATGGTGAAGGCATGCGGGTGATGGTCACGACCATCGTCTCCTTGAAGGGTCGGCGTGCGTCCGAATTCTCCACCCCACATGACCAGCGTCTCGTCCCAAAGCCCACGGGCCTTGATATCCTGGAGCAGCGCGGCGATGGGACGATCCACCTCAGAGGCCAATCGACCGTGCTCCCGGGTAAGATCCGAGTGCTGGTCCCAATAGCCGTGGCTCGCCTGGACAAAGCGCACTCCGCGCTCGCTGAGCCGACGCGCCAGCAGGCATTGCCGGGCGAAGGACGAGGTCTTGGGATCATCCAAACCGTACAACTTGCGAGTCGCCGGCGTCTCCCGATCGATGGCCATGGCCTCCGGAGCCTCGGACTGCATGCGGAACGCCAATTCAAAGGCCTCGATCTGGGCTTCCAACACCGCATCGGTGCCGACCGAAGCCAGGTGATCGCGGTTCATGTCACCGAGCAAATCCAGTTGAGCCCGCTGCGTCTTGGCATCGCCATTCGGGTCATGGAGGTAATGAATGGTGGCCCGATCGACCGGCACACCACCGCCGATGGGTGTGCCCTGATGAACGGCCGGCAAGAAGGCGCTCGACCAATTGCCCACCCCGCCATGACCCAGCGTGGGGTTGATGGTGATGAAGCCCGGAAGGTTCCGATTCTCGCTTCCCAGTCCGTAGGTAATCCATGAGCCCATGCTCGGTCGAACCACCGTGTCGGAACCCGTGTTGAGCTTCAGCAATGCGCCGCCGTGCGCTTCGTTGGTTCCATGAATCGACTTGATGAAGCACAAGTCATCGGCCCGGGCGCCCACTAAGGGAAAGAGGTCGCTGATCATCGCACCCGACTGCCCGTAGGGCCGGAATTCCCACGGAGAACGCCGCAAATTGGAAGTTTTGGCGAACTGGATCCGGGGTTTATCGAAGGGCAAGGGCTTGCCCGAATCCTTCAAGAGCCGGGGCTTCCAATCGAAGGTATCCACATGCGAGGGGCCCCCATGCATGAAGAGAAAAATGATCCGCTTGGCCTTGGACCGAAACAGCGGAGCCCGCGGAGCCAAGGGGTTGGGTTGAACATCCGAACCTCGAGTGCGCAAACCCGGAGACATCAATCCCATCAAGGCGAGATTGCCGAAGCCCAGGGCCGAGCGTCGCAGAAGTTGGCGTCGTGAAATCCGTGAGTGCATGGCCGGGTTCATAGGAATCAATCGCGGTATTGGAATTCAGAACTGGCCAGGAGTACCTGGCACCAGGCCAGCCACCGTTCGGCAGAATCCGGTGCGGTGGCCGTGGTTCCGGGTTTTGACAAAAACGCCACCGCGCGGACCTGCTCCGTCTCGGTCGGCAAGCGGCCAAGAACCCGCTCATAGGCGAGGCTCACACGTTGAGTCACGGGCCGTGGCTCCCCCGATCGAACATCTGAAGCCAGAGCTCCCGCCTGATCCTTGACCCAGGGGCTGTTGATCCAGAAGAGCGCTTGATGCGACACCACAGTGGTTGTCCGCCGCGACACCCCGACACTGGGATTGGCGAAGTCAAAGAGGGTCAGCAAATCATAGACGCGATCTCGCACCACGGGCAGGTAGAGGGTGCGACGACGGGAGGTTTCGGAAACCGAATCCTCCGGTGTGTATTCGTCATTCCCCCACGAGACCAAGCTTCCACCCATCGAGCGATCCAGACGTCCGGATACGGCCAGGACTCCGTCGCGGATCATCTCTGCCTCCAACCGTTGCCGAGGATAGTGCCAAAGCCAGCGGTTCTCCGGATCCGATTCAAACCCTTTCGGATCGCCGTGGATCCGACCCGCTTGCCGCCAGGTGGCACTGGTGAGGATTTGCCGGTGGAGTTGCTTGAGGTTCCAACCGCCACTCACAAATCCATGCGCCAACCAGTCCAGCAATTGGGGGTGGCTTGGAACCTCACCGCGCAAACCAAAATTGTCAGAACTGCGGACCAATCCGTTGCCAAAGTGAGCCTGCCAAACTCGGTTGACCAACACTCGCGCCGTGAGTGGATGGTCGGGTCGGGTCAACCACTGTGCCAGTTCCAACCGCCCGCTTTGTGATTCGGCAATGACCGGAGCATGGCTCACTTGAATGGCCTTGGGAAAACCGCGCGGGACAGGATGAGCCGCCAATTGAAGATGGCTGCCCCGGATGTGAACCGGCAAGTTCGCCACCGTCCCTTCCTCAACGGACAGCGCAAATTCAGGCGCTCCCGGATCTTGGCGTTTTAAGGCTTCGCGCTCTTGTTCCTTCTGCGAAAGCGCATCCCGGACCGATTGCGGGTAGAGGGGCTTCGGATCCTTCGGCAACGCGAGAACTCCATCGACACCAAAGACGGCCTCACGAGCCTCGGCCCACTCGGCTTCTCGGCGTTCGGAGTCGGTCAGGTGGTCGAAGTCTAAGCGAAGCAACGCTGGCCAATCACGGACCCGCTCCGGCGATTTGAACGCCTCGTTCACGCGTTCTGCCGTCCAGACTTCGTCTGACAAAATCACTTCATCCAAACGCCCCTTAAAGTGCACATACCCATCCGGCCGCTGACCCACTGAAAAACGCCCGGATCCCGCCACGCGAGGTTTGCCGACCTCGAGTTGTCCAGCAGGGGCTCCATCCACAAACAGGCTGAAGAGCTTGCCATCGTAGGTGGCCGTCAATTGATGCCACTCCCGTCGCTGGAGGGTCTTGGTCGCCCGAAGGGAAACCACGCGCTCCGGGCCGCCCCCGATGTTCAGGTAGGCCATGGGGTGTTTTCCATCGAGGAGCAGTGCGTAATGTCCCTCAGCCCATTCATTGTCGTTCTTGGCCACCAACCAACGGCGGGCATCGCCTTCCTTGCCAAACTCATCGACATAAACCCAAGTCTGGAGGGTCCACTGCTTGGGCTCGAGATCGGGACTCGAAGGGCGATTAATATGATTTCGGCCATCGGCCTGAAAACCAAATCCCACCCGACCTGAAGCCAACTGAACCCCGCCCGCCTTCAATTCACTGACGGCGCGAATAGGAGCCAACCAGGACTCGCGGACCGCAGCATCTTTCGCCAATTCTTCGAAGGTGCGCCGGACACCCGGGGTCGGCGATTTACCCTGCCACCATTGTTTCCATCGTCCTTCGAGACTGTTGGTCGCCGCGGAGCGAGACGCATCCATCCACAGCGGAAGATCCCTCGACATCACCGCCTGCCATTCGCGCTGCAATCCGGCATTGGCCGTACGAACCGCTTCATCGTACTGCTTCTGGATTTGGCTCATCGATGCCTTGTGAGCCTCGATGGCAGACATGCGTTGGCTGCCCGTGATACGGCGCTCGTTGAATTTGGAGACGAAGGCCAAGTTCTCCAGAGTCTTCGTGCTACGGAAAATTCCGGCCATGGCGTAGTAATCTTGGGCGCTGATCGGATCAAATTTATGATCGTGGCAGCGGGCACAACTCATCGTCAGCCCCAGAAACGCCCGGCTGACGACATCGATTTGCTCGTCCACCAGATCCATCACCAACTTGGGCTTGTCTTGTTCGGCCAACATCTTGGGCCCCAAAACAAGAAATCCCGTGGCCATATACCGATCAAACAACTGAGATTCCGAAACCTCCTTTCGGTCGAGAAGATCTCCGGCCAACTGCTCCTGAACGAATTGGTCGTACGGTTGGTTGGCATTGAACGAGCGGATCACCCAGTCGCGGTAGCGCCAGGCATTGGCCATGACTTTGTTTTCGTCCTGGCCGTTCGTGTCGGCATAGCGCGCTAAATCCAGCCACCAGCGCCCCCACCGTTCACCGTAAGCCGGCGAAACTAAATACCGATCCACCATGCGCTCGAAGGCTTCTGGAGAGGGATCCGAGAGGAAGGTGTCCACCTCGCCGGGCGTGGGGGGAAGCCCTGTAAGATCCCAGGCCACTCTCCGAATCAAGGTTCGCTGCTGTGCTTCCGGAGCCCGGTGCAACCCCTGCGTGACCAAGGCCGCATCAATAAACCGATCAATCGGATGCTCTGAACCCAAGCCCGTCGGAACCGGAGGAGACAATAGAGGATTGAGTGACCACAGCGCCGCTGCTCGGGAACTGAGACCACTGGAGGCGACCCCTGTGCTCACTGCGTCTGCCGCAAGAATCTTCAGGGCGAACGCCACCGTCAAAACGCCCACCCACGCTCGGCGCAGCCAAGAGTTTTCCAACGGCGCCCACCGAGCGCGCTGACAGCAACAAATGGAAAAGTTTGAACGCATGGGAACCTGTCGAGAGGATGCCATCAATCCACCCTTTCATCCAAGCCCCGTCTCCAAGCGGACTCAGACTATGAATCCTCGGCCAACGCCGGCCTGCTCCATTCCAGTCCAAACCGCTGGTTTTTAGAAAAGCGGCATTTTTGCTGACAGACTTGCTTTCGCCCCTTCCGGGTCCCATTGTGCCGAACCATTTTGGTAACACCCGCTTAGATGCGGTCTTTTTGATATGAGCGAATCACTGGAGATCAACCTCGACCTGAACAAACTGTTTCAGCCCGCCTGGGCTACATCGCCGACGGACCCTAACAAGTACGCCCGATACGATGGAACTGAAGGCGAATCCCGTGGCGACCGGCGCTTTGGCCGCGGGGATCGTCCCGGCGGCCCCGGTGGCCCTCGCCCTGGCGGACCTGGCGGCTTTGGCGGCCCCCGCCCCGGTGGCCCCGGTGGCTTTGGCGGCCCTCGCCCCGGTGGTCCTGGCGGCTTTGGCGGCCCCCGCCCGGGTGGATCCGGTGGTTTCGGTGGTCCTCGCCCCGGTGGCCCTGGTGGCTTTGGCGGCCCCCGCCCCGGTGGTGACCGCGGTCCGCGCCCGCAGGGTGGACCTGGTGGCGGCGCTCCTGGCATCGCTTGGGATCCCAAGAACGGCCCCCGTCGGGATGGACCCGGTCGCGATGGACCCGGTCGTGGCCCACGTCGTCCGGATTTCCGTCCTGAACCGCTGATTCCCATCGAACTGACCCTGACTCCTGAACAAGGCGGCGTCAGCTCGTTGGCCCGACAAATCAAACTCAGTGGTCGCGCCTATCCCCTCTTCGAGGTAGCCGGCTTGGTGATGCAAAAGCCCGAACGCTACACCGTGGGCTTCAAGGTCATTAAGCACCGTGACGAGACGAGCAAGAAGGATGTGGCCGTCCAGCCGCTCTTTGTTTGCAATCTCGACGACACCCTCTGGCTGAATGAAGAGGCTGCTGCCGAGCACGCGCTCAAAGCACATTTCGAGACCTTCTATCAAACCGAGAAAATGCCGTGTGATCCGCCCAAGGGAGTTTGGACCCTGGTGGCTCAGTGCGGTATGACTGGCGATTTGCTGGGGCCACCGAATTTCCACGGCTACCAGGAGAAACTCCGCAAGCTCCACGCCGAGCGGTTCTCCCGGATGAACTTCGACATGTACAAGAGCCGCGTGAAGATCGTGAAGGACGAGGCGATTGTGAAGCAATGGACCGATTCAGTCAGCTTCCGCTTCGAGTACACGGCGCTCAACGTCCCTGAGCCCAAGGTGCTTCAATCGATGGAAGAGGTCCGGGCCCACTTCGCTGAGGTTCATCAGCCCTCGTTCATCAAGCAGGTAGACTCCTTCACGCCGAAGGCGGATGCCAAGTTGCCGGCGGCGCTTCAGACACTGCTGCGCGTCTCGCTCGACAAGGAAAAGCGGTTCCCAATCCGTATCGCCACCGCATTGAGCAATACGTTCGCCTCCATGGGCCTTCAGTTCTTCAAGCGCGATAAAACTGTGGTCCATGTGGCGGTGGCCCGCCCGCATCACCTCGATACCGAGAACAGCGTGGTCTCTGAGACGACCAAGAAGATCATTGAGCATATCAACACCAATCTCGGAACCAATCGCAAGCGCTTGGTCGAGACCCTCGCTCCGAGCCCGGCCCCGGCCGAGGCGGCGGTCGAAGGCGGAGCAGCTCCGGCCCCGTCCCCGCTGACACTGGAACAGCAGGCGGTCCTGAACGACCTCCACTGGCTCATCCACCAAGGTCATGTGATCGAATTCGCCAGCGGAATGTTGGAGACGGCCAAGAAGCCCGCACCGCGTCCTACTCCGACCCCGAAGGCCCCTAGAAAAGGTGACAAGCAGCCTGCAGCTCCCGAGGCTGTGACTGCAGAGGTCGCTCCGGCGTCAGCCACTGAAACCGTCGCTGTCGACGATGTCTCCGCTTCCCTCGCCGAAGAGGCTCCTGCCGCAGAAGTAGAAGCTGAACACCCGGCAGTTTCCGGCGAAACTACTCCTGAAAATCCGCCTCAGGCCGTCTGATCTAGGCCGACCAATAAAAATCGTGAACGGCACCCTCCGGGGTGCCGTTTTTCTTGAGACTCCAAATCTTCTAACCCCAATCGGATTCCAGTGACCCAGCAGGAGGAAATTCAGCGCCGGCGGACCTTTGCGATCATTTCGCATCCGGATGCCGGCAAGACGACGCTCACTGAAAAGCTTCTGCTCTACGGCGGCGCTGTCCAGCTAGCCGGTTCGGTCACAGCCCGCAAAAATCAACGAGCCACCACCTCGGACTGGATGGAGCTGGAGAAAAAGCGCGGTATTTCCATCAGTTCTACGGTGCTGCAGTTCGAATACTCCGGCTACCACATCAATCTGCTGGACACACCGGGGCACAAAGATTTCTCGGAAGACACCTACCGCGTACTCACGGCTGTGGATGCGGTGATCATGGTCATCGACGCCGGCAAAGGCGTAGAATCCCAGACCCGCAAACTCTTCGAGGTCTGCGCTCGACGCGGCGTTCCTATCTTCACCTTCATCAACAAGTTGGATCGCCCTTCCCGGGACCCCATCCAACTCATGGATGAGTTGGAGGCCGTACTAGGAATCCGCTCCTGCGCCATGAATTGGCCCTTGGGCAATGGCCCAGAGTTCCGCGGCATCTACGATCGCGCTGAGAAACGGGTTCACCTCTTTGAGCGAGTGGTGGGCGGCATGTACCGAGCACCGGTTAATGTCACCGGCCTAGATGACCCCATTGTTCGATCGAAGCTCGATGAGCTCACCTACGCTTCAGTCCGAGAGCAAATCGAGATGGTGGAAATGGCGGGCACCGAATTCGACCACCCGCAGGTCTTGATGGGGAAACTCACGCCGATCTTCTTTGGTTCCGGCGTCAACAATTTCGGTGTCCAGTTGCTCTTAGACCGTTTCCTTCAATATTCGGTCGCCCCCCGGGGCCGCTCGGTCGCCCTCGACGAATAAAAGAGCCATCCAGTGGGCTATTTCTTGAGCTATCGGATGGCCTTAGCCGGTTTGACTGGCTTGGGGCCGCGACCTGGGAAGGTCAACTCAGCGACGCCGGATTTGTCCAATTCTCCGAGTCCGCTATCGACCATCCGAGTGTACTGGCCCAATGCAGCCTGAGCCAAAGGCACCTTCAACCGCACCTTCTTGGCAAGACTGACAGCGATCCCAGAATCCTTGGCAGCGTGGGCCGAACTAAAGAAGCAGGCGTGATCGCGCTTTTGCATGTCTTCGCCATCGGTCTCCAACACCCGAGAATTGGCTCCAGTCTGAGAAAACACTTCACGGAGCATTCCCAAGTCTAGACCCATGGCTGCCCCCAAGCCCAACCCTTCGGCGAGGCCTGCGGTGTTGATGTTCATCACCATGTTGACCAGTGCCTTGACCTGCGCGGCTGTTCCTGCGGCTCCAATGTAGCGCCGGGAAGCCGACAGCTTGGCCAAGATGGGCTCAGCCCTTTGACATGCGCTCTTTTGGCCTGCAGTCATCAAATACAACGTGCCTTGGCGAGCCTGTGTAATGCTGGACGCCATGCAGGCTTCCACACTCTCAGCGCCCACTGCCTGAGATCTGGATTCTACCATCACATGGGTGGCAGGACTCACGGTCGCGCAGTTGATGAATAATTTTCCTGCGGCCCCTTTGAGCAGGCTGTCGCCTTTCTGTGCAAACAGCGCCTCCATCGAGTCGTCGTCCGACACCACTGTGAGGATCACGTCAGCCAAGGCGGTCACCGCGGATAGTCGCGAAGGGGCCTCGCACCCGAGTTCTTGGGCCAGCAGTTGGGCCTGCTTTCGGCGAAGGTCATAGACAGCGCTCACATGGAATCCCGACTCCTTCAGTCGTCGGGCCATATTGGCCCCCATGCGTCCCACTCCCACACAGGCGATTCGATTGCTCATAGTAAATTGATTCCAAAAGGCTTCGCTACGTTGTCTCAACGCTCGGACTGAACGCTCGCAGTCGCCCCGGATGCACTGCCGCGGGCCTTGGACAACTCCAAGAGGTCGATCACGATTCTTTCTGCCTCCCGAAGATTCACATCACCTACAACTCCATCTTGGTCGTCGTCTCCATCCTCCTGACCTGCCTCCCGCAATCGGCGCCGCTCAGCGGTGGATTCTTTCGATGCGCCTGCTTTTAGGGCGCGGGCATCACGGGCCGTTGCGGCTACCACAGGCTTGGCGACCTTGGGCTCAGGAAGCCCGGGTTGGGCTGCGTTCTTGAGGGTGATTTCGTAGGCGACAGGCTCCGTCTCATTTCGGCTCTTAATCTCCGCCTTGCGAACGGCAGCACGGTTGCGATCGGTCTCCATTTCCTGCCGACGCTTCTTTTCGTTCAGCGAAATACTCCGATCGGCCAAGAGCTTCTTGTAGCGCTCAATGTCCTCACCGATGTAGGCGTAGTCCCGATCCTTGGCCAACCGATCCGTGGATCGGCGATGGAGTTCCGGCAGCGTCCGGGTCACTCGGTCCATTTTATCGAAACGCACCGGCGAAATCGTATTCCACGGCAGTGCATTGCTCAGCGCCGATTCACCGATGTCGGCAAAATTATTAATGCTGGGTAGCACCACATCCGGAACCACGCCCTTGAGTTGGGTCGAGGAGCCCGACGGGCGGAAGAATTTGCTGATGGTCACCTTCACCTGTCCCGGCTTTCCGGTTCCGCGATAGAAGGGTTCCAATCCTTGAAGGTTCTGCACGGTGCCCTTGCCATGGGTTGAACTGTCGCCCACCACCACGGCTCGTCCGTAGTCCTGAAGGGCTCCAGCCAGAATCTCCGAGGCCGAGGCACTGAAGCGGCTGGTCAGCACCACCAATGGGCCGTCATACAGCACGGAGGAATCGTCATCTTCCAAAACCCGCTGCTGCCCGAGCGAGTTGACCACCTGAACGACCGGCCCTGTCTTGATAAACAACCCGGTCAAACTGACACATTCCTCGAGAGATCCGCCTCCGTTACGCCGCAAATCTAAAACCACGCCATCGACACCCTCGGCCATGAGCTTGCGCAATAGCTTGGCGACGTCGGCGGTGGGACTCTTCGTGGCCCCGTTGCCGCCGATGGCTCCACTGTAGAACGCCGGGAGATCGATCACACCGATTCGGTTGGTCTTGCCTGCACCACCGGGCAACAACACCAGCTTGGCCTTGGCCTCCTGGTCCTCCAGCGGAATGGTGTCTCGGACGATGGTCACCGTCTTGCGGGTGCTGAGGTCGGTGCCCGAGGGAATGTAGGTCAACGTGACCTTGGAACCCTTGGGTCCGCGAATTTGCTCCACAACCTTCTGAAGCTTTTCGTCGATCACATCCACCGGAGCCTGTTTGTCTTGCGCGACCGCAACGATCTTGTCACCGGACTTGAGGATCTTGCTCTTTTCAGCAGGGCTTCCCGGCTTGACCTCAGTGATGGTGGCATATCCATCTTCACTGGTGAGCACGGCCCCGATACCCACGAACGAAAGGGTCATCGACATGTTGAAAGCTTCCTCCTCGCGGGGGCCAAAATAGTTGGTGTGCGGGTCGTAAGAATGGGCCAGCGCATCAAGGTACCACTGCAACACTTCCTTGGACTCGAACTGCTTCAAATTCCGCATCACCCGGTTGTACCGGCGGTTGAGCGTCTTCACGATTTCGTCGTGGCGATCACCCTGAAGATTGCTCTCGAAGTAACTGCGCAAATCGGAAGGGCCTTTAAACTTTCCTGATTCGGCCATCTTGGCCACCACTGTGGCACGGTTGGTGGAAAGGTTGGAGTGCAGGCGGGTCTCCAAACCGGTTAGGTACAAGTCGGCCACCTTTTTGCCGCCTGAAAGAATCGCCTTGGTCACCAACTTCGCCGGAGCCACTGCAGGTGCCCCGTTCGTGCTGCTTGCGGGGTCAACCTCCGGTTCTGGCGCGGTGCTCATCTGGGCCCAAACATTGGTTGCCAGCGTGGCGAAGTCCCGGTTCAGCTTTTCGGAAAGATATTCGAAGCGCAGGCGATCTTTCCAAACACCCTGAAGTTCAGTGAGATCCTTCGGTCTCGGCGCATCCTTGCGGTTGAGCAGGATTTTGGTGTCCGTGTCAAAATTGAACTTCTCGGTCTTCATCACGCCTTGAACCAACGCATACTGCTGGTCGATGTGCTGAAGGTATCGATTGAAGATCTCATAGGCGGGCCGGGTATCCCCGCGCCGGATCGTCAGATCATCCAGTTGTTGGCGGTAGGCGCTGAACTGCTCGTAATCACTCTGGGTGAAATACATCCGCTGGGGATCGAGCGACTCGATATACCTCTCAAAAAAGCGCTCAGAAACTCGATCATCAAATTCTCGGCGTAAAAAGTGGGACCGTTCGATCATTCGAGCTGCCAGTCGTGCGATCTCACCGCTGGACTCCTCCGGTGCCAAGATCTTCGGATCCGTAAACTTGGAGGGCAAAACACCGGTATCGGAAGTAGCCGCATGAGCGACTGGAGCGGTGTTGGTGGGCGAGGCGCTGGTTGAAGGTCGTGATGACTCTTTGGCCAGGCTCCCCAACTGGAGCCAGAAGCTCCCCAGGATTAACAACACCCAATGATTCATTGCAGACAGTATGGTTCGATAGTTCGGCTTTGCCAACCGAAGTTCCGGTTGGGACCCCATCTCAGAGGTCAAAATCGAGGCGCTGTTCAAACTACCGAAGAGCGAATATTTCCACCCCCTGTATTCCGCTTCAGAGGTCGCCAGACGTAGCGAAACATCAGGACGCGCAGTGCTGCCGTCAGCGGTATGGCCAAAATGCCTCCCAAGAGTCCACCCAACAACGTGGTCCCTACCATCACCGCAATGATGATGGTCAAAGGATGCAATCCCACACGATCGCCCATGATCTTCGGAGAAATGACCAACCCTTCCAAAGTTTGGACCACAGCAAACACACCGAGCACCTTGGCTGGAAGGATCCAATCGCCCGAGCTCGCGAAACCGATCAATAATGCTGCGACACACGTCGTGATGGCTCCCAAAAAGGGGATCATGGTCAACACCGTCGCCATCAAGCCGATGATGAAGGCATAGGGCAACCCAATGATCAGGAATCCCAACGTGTAGAGAAGCCCATCGCACATGGCTACCAGCAGTTGGCTTCGGAAGAAAACAATCAGGTAGTCGTTAATAGAACGCAGAATAAAAACCAACTCGTCCTTGAACTCCGAATTGCGCAGCGGCAGGTAATCCGTCCATTCCCGCTCAATTCCATGTTTTTCGAGGAGGAAATAAAAGGCATACACCGGCACCAAAAAAAGTCCGGCGAGCATTCCCAGCCCACCACTGAACTTACCCACCTGCCCCAAGAACCAAGCGCCACTGGCGGGCATAAGATCCATCAGCCAGGCAGAAGCCGACTGCAGGGACATCCGTGATTGAGGTTCGCGCTGAGGCGCTTCGGTAGGTGCTGCTACGGACTGCGGACTGAGATTGGTCGAGCTACTCCCTGCTGTCGAAGTTGACCGCAACTCGATGAGCTTGCGCACCAACACCGGTGGGTTAGTTGCCCAGGATTCCATCTGGTGCTGAAACTTCTGACTGTAGTCTGGAACCCGCTCGGCAAACTGCCGGGTCTCCCGGTAAATCTGAGGAGCCACACTCGCGAACACTCCAACCACAATCACCATGGCTGAAACAAAAACCAAACTGATGGCCTTGGCACGCGCGATGCCCCGCCGCTCTATCAAATCCACCACCGGGTCTAGCAGATAAGCCAGCACCCCGGCCAAGGCCAAAGGCCATAGGACAGGCGACAAAACGCCCAGCACTTGACCCACTCCCCAAACCAGTCCGGCAACCAGCGCCACCAAAACCGCTAAAGCAAAGGCCGTGGCAGTCCACCAGAGGATGCGGACTTGGGTGGGATGCGGAGGCGGGAGGGAAGAGTTCATGTTGAAACCTTTCAGGCCATGGCCTTGGCCTTGTCGGCGGCCGCTCGAACCGCTCCGATCAACGCCGCACGCACCCCGCCCTTTTCAAGCACATGAATGGCTTCGATGGTCGTGCCGCCCGGACTGCAAACAGCGTCCTTGAGGGCTCCGGGGTGTTGTCCGGTCTCTAGCACCATCTTGGCGGCCCCCAACAAGGTTTGCGCTGCCAAACGCTGGGCGATGTCCCGGGGCAATCCCGCGGCCACTCCCCCATCGGCCAACGCTTCGATCATTAGGAACGCATAGGCAGGCCCACTGCCACTGACCCCCGTCACTGCATCGAGCAGCTTTTCCTTCACTTCCAAGGCCAGACCCACGGACGCCAAGAACTCCTGTACCACCTCGGCATCGGCGCACGTCGCCGACGAACCCACCGAGTAGGCCGAGGCGCTCGCCCCGACCAGCGCCGGTGTGTTGGGCATCACCCGGATCACCCGAAGGCCGCTCGGTCCTGCCGCTTCCATACGGGCCAAGGAAACTCCGGCAGCGATGCTCACTACCAAATGCCGTTCCGTATTCCAACTGGCTGCCAATTCACCCAAGAGGCCCACGACTTGGTCGGGTTTCACGGCGATCACCACAATGTCTGAGCCTGCCAAGACTTCGGCATTCTGATCGGTGACTCGGGCTCCTGTCGCCTGGGCGAAGGCCTGGCGGGCCGCCGGAATCGGATCACTGGCCAAGACCCTCTCGGCCGGAACTACACCCGCACTGATGACTCCACGAGCCAATGCGGTCGCCATCTTGCCAGCACCTAAAAAACCAATCGAAACTCGATTCATTCTCCGCTTTTCCTATCAGTCACCGAGTGATGGGGACATGGGAAAATCACCCTACCTTCTCCAATCCGTCTTACCGAGTCTCCCCGCTGTTGGCCTTGACCCAATCCCAATCCGTCGTCGGGTTGGCCGCGAAGATTCCCCCGGCCCCACCCCGCACATTGGCCCGGATGGTTCCTTCGGCTCCTAACACCTGCCACCGATGCCCCTCGGCATGCCCGTCCAGATAGGTGAAGTAAGCCGCGCCGGAATGATACGACGCCGGCAAATTACCCCACTTAGGGGCCTCCTCCAGGCGGTTCATGAAAAACCCATCGTTGATGGTGTCAGGATGCTCGTCCAAGAACGCGAAGACCTTGGATGGGGAACTGACATCGGACCCCTTGAAGTACTGCCGATAAGAAGGATTGAACCGGTTGGTCAACTCACCCGGATCACCGACCAAGGCGTTGAGCGCATAACTGCGGATACGCAGTCCATTGTCGGCCCGCGATTGATCCGAGGGGCAGTGAAATACCGCAGTGCTAGCCAGATGACGCGAAAGCAATCCGCTGGAGAGAAGATTCAGGTTGGTGTTCCCGTCGCTCCCGGTCCAGTCCATCACATTGTTGGCCCAACTGTTGGTCCGCGACCGCGTCTCACCCACGCCGTGGTTGTTGACGTACCGGTCTCGATGATCGTCGGCGTACAATTGGAGAGCCGTCTGCAACTGCTTGGCGTTGTTCATGCACACCATGCCTCCAGCCTTCGACTTTGCTCGCGCCAAGGCCGGCAGGAGGAGGGCAGCCAAAATGGCAATGATCGCAATGACGACCAGGAGTTCGATGAGGGTGAAACCACGGGAACGCATGGTCAGAGGCTGCGGATTACCGGTCGGCAACGGAAGCCTCAAGCGTGCCTGCGATGAAACCTCTTGTGCCCCCCTTCAATCACTTAAACGACCTCCACCGCCCTGTCAGCCGATCCCTTATGAGGCAGGAAGAGATCTGGTCATTTTGTTGGCCGTTTTCTTCCGGCGGGACCGGCCCTTTTCTTGCGGCCGATACGTTTAAAACTTGATTTGGACCGGCGCTTAGAGTCTTTACGTCCCAGTTCTTTGACGGGCTGTCCCCACGAAGGGATACCCCAATATCAAAACATCTTTGGAAGTGCGGGAACGCCGTGAGAATCGGCGACGGTTGCGCCACTGTATCAGGCAACAAACCCCCTAGTCGTACACGACAGTCACTGGACGCGAGTCTGGGAAGGCGGGGGCGAGGTTCGAAGCCTGTAGTCAGGATATCGCGCCAACGATGCTCGTCAGGTTTCGGCTTCGTGCCGCAACCGCTTCGCCGCAAAGCGAAGGATGAGGCCAGACCATCCCTGCCTGTATGCTGGGGTGGAAACATTTCGAATGTCTGACGCCTTCATTCCCTGTTTTGCCGGTGGACTGGAGGCGTTTTGTGTTTCAGACACTCACCCATTTCCTATTCCCCGGCCTGGTCTCCATTGACACCACCTAGGCAAGCCCCTGAACCAGGCCTGCCGTTGCCGTGCACTAGAGACCATGAACACCATCCGAACAGTCCGTACCCTCAAATCGAGCAGTCCCCTGATGGATTGCCTCACTCCGAAGGCGATCCTCGCCGCCTGCGCAGTCCTCTCAGTCCAAGCCCAATACCCCGCCTCTGTGGTGGACTACCGGTCCGGAACCGGATTCTCCCCAGGCTACACCAACACCACGGCTGCGATTGGAATGCCCAGCCGCGCCACTAGCGGCGACTTCGGTGGCCCAGTGGATCCGTTCTCGCCGCCCTACACCCGAGACCAACTCGTCAGCATTGGTGCGGGCGGATCTCTGACGCTGCGTTGGGATTCACCCCTTAAGGATGCCCCAGGAAATCCGCACGGTATGGATTTCACCGTCTTTGGCAGTACCGGATTTTTAATGACCAATGAGTTCGATGCCAATTGGAACGCCATTGGCAAGCCAGCCACCGATGGGTCCCTCTTCAACCCCAATTCGGGAACCCAGAAGATGAGCGTGAGCAGCGACGGCAAGACCTGGTACGTGCTGGACCCAGCGCGCTCGCCCAAGGTGGATCATTATTATCCGACCGACGGATCCGGGGACTTCGGTATTCCGATGAGTGCTTCTCTGCAGCCGGCCGAATTCTCTGGAAAGACTCTCGATGAGATCCGCCAGCTCTACCGAGGCTCGGCCGGAGGAACGAGTTTTGACTTGGCCTGGGCCCTAGACGCCACGGGCAAACCGGTGGGCCTGACCGAGGCCTCCTACATTCGAATCGAGGTACTCAGCGGCAAGGCGGATATCGACGGGTTTTCCATGGTCAGCACCGTGCCAGAGCCGCAAACCTGGGCGTTGATGGCGTCTGCAATGGCCGGACTGTGGGTCTGGCGCAGGTTTTCCCAAACGCTCTCGTAAGCGAGCCGCTGATATGGACTGTGTCACCACCGTTTCGGAAAATCAGTGCCCGCTCTGCGGTCAGGCCAATGCCTGCCGCAGGGCCGGTGGAGCCGACCCCTCTCCGGAACGGTGTTGGTGCGAAGATGTGACCATTCCTTCAGAGGTGCTGGAAAGCATTCCGCCGCATCTCCAACAAAAGGCCTGCCTTTGCCCAGCATGCGCGGGATGCAAATCGTCCGGCTGTGGGCCTTTGCCCGAGACAGAAGAGCCGGACACCTACTTTACGGAGGAAGGCCTCATGGTCTTCACCCGTGCCTACCATCTTCGCCGCGGCTACTGTTGTGAAAATGGTTGCCGCCACTGCCCTTACGGCGAGAAAAACCTGACCGCGATTTCCGAACTCAACCCGTCGCCATGAAGTCGTTGCTCCACCGAGGCCAACTTGCCGCTCAGGCGTTTTATCTGACGGCTTGCCTCGGGATTTTGGCCCAGGGTGCGACCCTCAAAGAGTCCTTCGACACCAATCCGTCCGCTCGCGGATGGCGTTCCTGGGGAGACCCTACACTGTTTCACTGGGATGCCTCGGGCCAGCAACTGGGGGTGGTCTGGGACTCGTCGCGTCCGAATAGTTTTTTTGCACTCCCCTTGCCCACCGCACTGGGCACCCACGTCAATTTCAGCTTCGCCTTCGATCTCACTCTCGAATCCCATGCCGTCGGTGTGGTCGCCGGCCAATCCGGAACCTTCCAAATTGCGGCAGGCCTCGTCCGACAGGCGGATGTCCTCGCCACGAACTATTCCCGGGGTTCCTTCCCCGGGGCCAAGAACACCGTGGAGTGGACCTGGTTCGGCGAATCGGGCGCCGTTTCCTCGTCCGTCTCTCCGGTGATTGTCCCGTCCGACGGGCGACTGCCCTGGGGCTACTCCGATAATTATCTAACGCTCGAACCCGGTCGCCGTTACCGCTTCGAACTGACCTACACAGCAACGCTTCGGACAGCCCGGATGTCCATGACGACCGATGGTAAACCCGGCCCGGAACTCGCGGATGTGGTGTTGCCCTCCAATTTCACGCGCTTCGAAGTCGATACCTTCGCCATCAGCAGCTATTCCGCAGTCGGCCAGAACCCGCTCTATGCCGGTTCCGTATTAGCCCGGGGTTGGATCGATAATATTGCAATCACCTTCCCAGAGCCTCCGACCCTACGACTCCGAGCGCTCGATGGCGGAGTGGCATTCGATGCCTTAGGCGGCTGGCGCTACACACTGGAAGCCTCAGGCAACCTGACAGACTGGACCACGGTCTCCGAAACCCTCGCTGCAAAACCCGGAGAGCTCGAACTGTGGGACCTGAGAGATGGGTGGTTTACGACGCAATTCTACCGCGTCGTCGCCGTGCGTCCATGAAGCCGATGCGGACCATCTCGACGGAATGCCCGGTGCGGGCCTTCACGCTCGTTGAACTCCTCGTGGTCCTCGTTGTGATCGCCATCCTGGCTGCACTCACCCTGCCGGCCTTGGTTCGATCACGCTCCGCGGCTCGGGCGTCGGTCTGTACTTCCAACCTCCGGCAAGTGGGACTGGCCACCCAACTCTACTGGGACGATCACGCAGGCATCGCGTTCGTTGAGCGAGGTGCGCGCACCAACAATGGATGGAGCTACTGGTTCGGATGGTTAGAAGACGGCACCGAAGGAGAACGCCGCTTTGATCCAAACACCGGCGCCTTGTGGCCCTACCTTCAGTCGCGCGGCGTCGAAGTCTGCCCAGCCCTCAACCGCGCCAATCCTCGCTTTAAGAGCAAAGCCCGCGGGGCGGCCTTCGGCTACGGCTACAACCTGAGGGTCGGCACCCGGGGCACTTCCGGGATCACCATCGCAACACTGCGTTCTCCCGCAGGGTGCGCCATTTTCGCTGATTGCGCCCAGGTCAACGACTTCCAGCCCCCTGCGTCTCCAGACCATCCATTGCTGGAGGAGTTCTACTACTTTGACCTCGAGGGACCCACCGTCCACTTCCGACATTCCCATCGTGCCGAGACCTGGTTCGCCGACGGCCATGTTGCTGGAACCATCCCTGCTCCTGGCTCCGAGGACTCCCGAATGCCCGATGAACACATCGCCCGGCTGCCCGCCGAGTTGATCCTGCCCTGAGCCGAAACGATTCAATTGGATCGGTTGTGCTGGCTGCGTCTTCTTCCGCTGCGTCTTCCCATCCCTCCCGACTGAATCGTTCTGGCTGAGTTCCAAACAAATGGGGTGCCCCCGTTTCCGAGGGCACCCCGTGTCGAAGACAGTCTAAGGATTAGACCCTCCCGCTCACTTCAGGACGGCCTGGTGGAACTCCAACCAGTCATCGAGGTCGTTGAGGCTAATGGCGTCGGGCTTGACGGTCCCATTGTCGGGGATTCCGTTGGCCGACAGGATCGAAGTGCGCACGTCCGGGGTGTGGATATATCCGGCGATGGAGACATTCAGTTGGTGAATGTTACCCACCGTCAGGTTCACGCCGGGCTGCTTCTGAATCCAGGCCTCAAACTGAGGATAGGTCGGATGCAGCTCCGCGATGAATTTCCGGACAGCCTCGGTGTCCAGGCCTAGGGCACTGAGCACCATGGAGTCGTACCCATTGGAAAGGGCCGGATAACCCGGGGCGTTCTTGTTGCGGGCCTCCAGCGAGGCTTTGAGCCACAGGCGGGGCAAGTGGAGGACACCCAGCGGACCGGCAACGCCGGAGCTGATGAGGGGAACGTAGGTAGTGCTCATAGATGAGAGTTCTTGAACTCTCAGCAAGCTAGGAAGTCATTGGTCGCCGGGTCAAATGTCATTCTGGGAAAGCCCTGCATTGCCTTGAGCCCCATCGCTGACGACCCTGCGTTCGTAAAGTGCCCCGAGCCCCAAGTGCTTCTGCACCGTCCGGTGGCAACCGAACCCTTTTTTGCCTGAGCCTATGACGCTGTTTGAACGTATTATCGCCCGCCAAATCCCGGCCAAAATCATTTATGAGGACGATCAGGTTCTAGCCTTCCACGATATCCAACCGCAGGCGCCGGTGCATGTGCTGGTGATCCCCAAAAAAGCGATCCCTCGAATCGGCGAAGCTTTGGTCCAAGACCAAGCCCTATTGGGACATTTGCTGCTCAAGGCGGCGGATGTGGCCCGCAGTTTGGGGCTAGAATCCAGCGGATACCGGCTGGTGATCAATCATGGCCTCGACGGTGGGGAAAGCGTCCCTCACCTCCATTGCCACCTGCTCGGCAAGCGCCCGATGAACTGGCCCCCGGGCTGATTTTAACACCCATGGGCCGAGAACGGTTCAGCAGGTTCCAAAGCGGTACTCGGTGCGACTGGTGAACACCTCACCCGGCCGCAGGACGCAGGAAGGGAAACCCGGATGGTGGATGGCATCCGGGAAGTTCTGCGTCTCCAGGCAGAACCCGCCATGCTTGGGCACCGGCACGCCGCCAGTGCAAATCAATGCCTCGGGCGTCCGGTTAAAGGTCCATAACTGGACACCCGGTTGGCTGGTATGGCATTCCATCATGCGACCCTGGCTGCGTTCGAACGCGCGAGCCGCGAGGCCGAAACTCTTGCCTCCATGGCGGAGGACAAAATTATGATCGTAGCCGGGCGGCGTCAGACCGGTATTCATCCCGCGGGCGCCGATGGCGGTGGGCTGAGTGAAGTCCAGGGCCGTACCGAGGACGGGCAACAGTTTCCCGGTTGGAATCAGACCACTGTCCACTTCGGTGGCTTGGTCCGAGGCGACTTCTAATTCGTGAGACAGCACATCGCCAAATCCGGCTAGATTGAAGAAGCTGTGGTTTGTCAGGTTGAGGATGGTTGGAGCATCGGTGGTGGCCCGATAGTCGATGCGCCACACATCATCTCGGGTCAGGGTGTAGGTCACCGTGACCGTCAGGGCTCCGGGGTAACCTTCTTCGCCATCGGGACTTGTATAAGTAAGATCTACGGAGATCGCATCCGGAGTGGTCTGGATGGGGCCTGCCGTCCAGAGCTTCTTGTCGAATCCCACCAAGCCACCATGCAAATGGTTCGGCCCATTGTTGGTGGCCAAGACGTAGTCCTTGCCGTCGAGCGAGAAGCGGCCCTGGGAGATGCGGTTGGCAAACCGTCCAGCGATGCACCCGAAGAACGGATGCCCCTGGAGATACCGAGCCAGAGTATCGAAGCCCAACACCACATTCCCGAGCTTTCCATGACGGTCTCGGGTATGCAATTCGGTCACCAACAGGCCGTAGTTGGTGAATTTCAGCGTCGTGCCGTTGGGGTTGCGAAATACAAAAAGGTGGGCTTCGCGGCCATCGGGCAGCGTACCAAAGACGGTGCAGTCGGAGGTCATGGGAGAATTGGCAGGTTAGAGGAAAAGAATGGCAGGATCTCGCGCCCGAGGTCGATACCCCATCCAGGGAAAACTCGGGTGCGGGCGGAGTCATGGAGAAAGAAAAGGCCGGAGTCTTCGTGGGTATGAGACTCCGGCCCTTCTGCAGCCACCCCAACGGGTAGCCCCGCGATCAGCGGATGAATTCGTTGAACATGGCTTCCAAGAGCTCCTGACGACCGGACTCGAGCCCGGATACGTTGCCCAAGGCCAGCGCGTGCTTCTCGCAGTCCGTGAAGGAGGCCTTGCCGGCCGCGATCTTGGCGCCGATGCCCGAATCCCAGGTGCGGTAGCGATTCTTGACGAAGGCATCGATGCGGCCGTCCTTGCGGATGGCAGCCGCGATCTTCAGACCGCGGGCGAAGGTGTCCATGCCCGCGATATGAGCGATGAACAAGTCGTCGGCCTGGAAGCTCTCGCGACGAACCTTGGCATCGAAGTTCACGCCACCGGTCGTGAGACCGCCGTACTTCAGCACGGTGAGCATGGTCTTGGCCGTCAGGTAAATGTCGGTTGGGAATTGATCCGTGTCCCAGCCCAAGAAGTAATCGCCCATGTTGGCATCGATGGACCCGAGCGCTCCGGCAGCGCCCGCGACTTCGAGTTCATGTTCCATGGTCTTGCCGGCCAGCCACGCGTGGTTGACCTCGATGTTGAGTTTGAAGTGCTCAAGCAGGCCGTATTCCCGCAGGAAGTTCAGGCAGGAGGCCGCGTCGCTGTCATACTGATGGCGCGTCGGCTCTTTGGGCTTGGGCTCAATGTAGAACGGGCTCTTAAATCCAATCTTCTTCTTGTAGTCGACGGCCATGTGCATGAACTGCCCCAAGTGGTCCAATTCGCGCTTCATGTCGGTGTTCAGCAGCGACGAATACCCTTCGCGTCCGCCCCAGAATACGTAGCCCTGACCGCCCAGCTCGTGGGTCCATTCCATGGCCTTCTTCACCTGCGCTGCAGCGAAACAGAACGCGTCCGCGTTGCAGCTCGTGGCCGCGCCGTGCATGTAGCGCGGATGGACGAAGTTCTGAGCCGTACCCCAGAGCAGACCGATGCCGGTGTCTTTCTGGAGCTTCTTCAATTCGTTGCCGACCGCATCGAACTGCGCATTGGCCTCCTTGAGGTTCTTGCCGTGGGAGCCGAGGTCGCGGTCGTGCCAGGCGTAATAGGAAACGCCCAGCTTGGAGGCGAACTCGAAGAACGCACGCGCCCGCGTGATTGCGTCCTTGGTGGAGCACTCGCCGGTGTTCCACGAGCGCTCGGCGGTTCCCCAGCCGAACATGTCGCCGCCGGTGCCGCGCATGGTGTGCCAATAAACCGCGGCGAAGCGCATATGGTCGCGCATCGTCTTGCCCTCGACCACCTCATCCGCATTGAAATGCTTGAAGGCCAGGGGATTCTTGGAATCCGGACCTTCGTAGGCGATCCGGCCGATCTTGGGGAAGAACTGCTTGCTCATGTTGGTTTGAAAAAGGACGCGGAAAACTACGCACCGACCCAGATGATGGGAAGCCGTTAAAATCAATCACGAGACTCTTGCGAAGTGGGTTGACCGACACCGCAGAAAACGGAGTGGAACACCCGCCACCCAGAAGGATCAAAACCAGACACACCGGTGCCCATCAAAAGAGAGCTGGGATCCACGGCATCTGGCCCTGTCTAGCCGGTGGGCCCTGTCGGGTTCAAGCGATGTGTGTCTGGCTTCCAGTCAAAAACCATTTGTCCCCCGCGGTTTTCGACCAGTCCACTCACCCCAAGACCTAGCAAGCGCAGGGGCCGGTGCACCAGCTGATGGCGCGCCAACAGCCAGCAAGCCAAACGATACAAATCCCGGGCTGCGGCCACCGGTTCGTCGACGGAGAATTGCCGGGTCAGAGTGGAGAAATCACTGTAGCGCACCTTTACCTGCACCGTCTGAGCGGAGATCCCGTGGCGCTGCAATTTGGCAGACAGTTCATCGGCCTGCTCTCTCAAGACACTCCGCAACACCGGGCGATCGGCGGTGTCTTTGGAAAAGGTATTCTCACTACTGATGCTCTTGATGGTGTCATCCTGGGACAGCGGCCGCTCATCGATTCCCATCGAGAACGATTTGAGAATTGGTCCCCAAGCACCCACTAGGGCCTTCAGATCTCCCGGATAGTCTTGGATATCTCCCACCGTGCGGATCCCGGCTTTCTGCAGAACCTCCTCAGTCACCCGTCCCACCCCATGCAATGTTCGCGCCGGCAGTGGACGCAGGAAGGCCGCCCGATCCCGATTGGGAATGAGCAGCAATCCGTCCGGCTTGCCCCAGTCGCTGGCCACCTTGGCCATGAGTTTGTTTGAGGCGATGCCGATGCTGGCCGTCAGTTGGCGCTCGGAGCGGATGAGGGCTTTGAGTTCGCGAGCCCACCCGACGGCCGACACCAAAGCATCCTCGGGGTCCGAAGCGGGGTTCAGGCCTGAAGCATCGAGGTACGCCTCGTCCACAGACACCTGCTCCACCTCTACGCCACTGGCTCCGACTAAGCCAAAGATCGCTCGCGACTCCTCCCGGTAGCGATCCATGCGGGGGGTGAGAAAAACACCTTGAGGGCAGAGTCGACCGGCCGTGCGACTGGGCATCGCCGAGCGAACTCCAAATCGCCGGGCTTCATAGCTCGCCGCGCAAACCACCCCTCGCGACGACGGTGAACCGCCGACGATGACTGGAAGGCCTTTCAGATCGGGACGGTCGCGCTGCTCCACCGCGGCGAAGAAGGCGTCCATATCCAGATGCAGGATGACTCGAGGTGTCTCCATGCTCTGGTTCCGCAAATGCCCCTCCTTTTAGCGTTTCTTGGAGGTGAACCCCTTGGGCAAGTTCGAGTCTGCGGACTCCGATCCAGCCTCCGGCACCGGCGGCTCAGCGGGGAGAGACTGACCTTCAGGAACCCCCAGTCGAACCCTCGCCTTCTTGGCCGCTGCGGTGTCCGGATAATCCCGGATGATTCGCTCCAGCCAAGCCACGGCCTTATCGGGCTGATGCATTTTTCCGGAATACAAATTGGCTAAATGAATGGCAGTCCAACCCCATTTCTCTCGGCTGAGTCGTTTGCCTAAAACCTCCTCCAACTCCAACGAGGCGGCCACGTAGTTGTGGAGGTCTTTCTCGTAAATCTCTGCGATTCGGATCGCTGCGTATTGTTCCGATGGATTCTTGTCGAGGTACTCGCGCATCATCCGGATCGCTTCGAGGGGATTCCCATTGGCCCATTCGGCTTCAGCCTCCTCGTATTCGGCATCGGTGGTCCCCGGAGCATTCTCAGACAAAAGCACATCGCCGGTCCGTCGTGAGAACCACCGCGCAACCTCCCAACCCACCAACCCAGCTAAACCCAGGAGCGACGCAACAAATCCCCCCATCCAAAGAAAACTTCGGCTCTTGTCTGGCGCCTTGGCTTTGGAGCCCGATCCACCCGGGGTGGTGTTCGTGCTTGCGGCACCGACGCCACTGCTCATGGCATTCGTTGTAATGATGCCCGTTGCAGCGTTGGTGGTGGTCAGCAGGGAATCGGGTGCGGGCTCGGCGACCGGCTCCGGGGCAGATTCCGTGGCCTCGAGCCCCGCGCGCTTCACCTCCACAGCGGAGAAACCGGAACGAAACCGCTGGAGGCACAGCGAGGCGAGCAGGAACAATGACAGGGCGGCGATTCCCTTGATCCAAGTGGTCATCAGTAGGCCCGTGTTACCGCCACACCGCCGATTCGAAAAGGGGAAAGCGTTCCCTACCTCCCATCCGCAAGCGATCTTGACGCTTCCCGCTTGAAGGAACCCCTCGGTTCGAGGCCTGCTGAACCCCACACCATGGAATGGTTCCAGACACCCGAAATGAAGTCGCTCGCCGAGCCATTGGCCTGGGATGAAGCGTTTCTTGAGCGAGCCGAATCCGGAGAGGGCGGTGAAGCCCTTTGGTTCTGGGAATCTCCAACTCCCTGTGTGGTTCTGGGATATGGCCAGCAGGCCGCCGTCGAGGCGGACCTGGAGACCTGCGCTCTCCACGGTGTGCCGGTGCTGCGTCGCTGCAGCGGCGGCGGGGCGGTGCTACAAGGGCCAGGTTGCTGGAACTATGGCCTGATCCTGCGCATCCCTGAATCGGGTCCCTTAGCTTCGATCACCGGCACCAACGAGTGGATTATGGAACGGAACCGACAGCTCTTGCAGGAGTTGCTGAAGCAATCGGTCACCGTAGAAGGTCACACGGATCTGGCACTCGAGGGACAGAAGTGTTCGGGCAATGCTCAGCGCCGGAAGCGAAACCACCTGCTGTTCCACGGAACTCTGCTGCACGATTTCCCGCTGAGTCTCATCCCGAGATTTCTCCGGTTTCCCTCCGCTCAGCCCGGCTACCGGCAAAGTCGCGATCACTTGGCTTTTGTCCGGAATGTTCCCGTCACACCGGAAAAACTATGTGAGTGCTGGGTCCGTGGTTGGGGAGCAGAACCCGCCCAATCTCCATTCCCGATCGAGCGAGCGCAAGCAGCTTTGTCAGCCCGGTATGGAGACCCGGAGTGGCATTCACGTCGCTGACCCGTTGGAGAGGTCCTACGCCGAAAAAGTCGGCGGGCCAACTTGGAGTGAGACTTCAACCTCCAGCCACGATCCGAACGATCTCGAGACGGTCTCCGGGGCTGAGGGCGCGTTCGAAAAACTCAGAAGGAGCCACGGCGTCTCCATTGTGCTCCACGACCACACTTCTAGGAAGCAACCCCCGACGCACAAGGAACTGCTCGATGGTGGTCGGAAACTCGGTCGGAACGGTTTCGCCATTGGCGATCACGGACATCCCTAGAGCGTGCTGGCAGGGCCACGGAAGTAAAGCCGGCGGCGACTGCCCTGAAGATAGACACTCCGGACAGCCTCGCCTGGACCCCCTTGTGAGCCGGAGTCTCCCCTCCATATTTCGCTTCGGCCTTCCCCACTCAGGTACTACGTTTTCGCCGTGTCGCCGGATCCCATCCTTTCCCTCGACCTTCCCGGAATCACCAAGGTGAAATCGGGTAAGGTGCGTGAAGTCTTCGACCTGGGAGATTCTCTCCTCTTCGTTGCCACCGATCGGATTTCTGCCTTCGACTGCGTTATGCCCAACGGCATCCCCAGAAAGGGCGAAGTCCTCACGCAAGTCTCCCACTTCTGGTTCGACCAGACCGAGAACTGGCTCCCCAACCATCGATTACTCAAGGCCAAGGATCCCCTGCCCGACCGACTGAAGCCGTTCGCTTCCGTCTTGAATGGTCGCAGCATGATCGTACGGAAAACCCAACCGCTACCCATCGAGTGCGTAGTTCGTGGCTACCTGTCGGGATCGGGTTGGAAAGAGTACCAGAAGTCCGGGTCGGTCTGCGGGATTGCGCTGCCCCCTGGATTGTTAGAGTCGTCGGAGCTGCCGGAGCCCATCTTCACGCCTGCGACCAAGGCCGAATCCGGGCACGATGAAAACATCTCCTTCGATGAAGCGGCCCGACTGACCGGACCCGAAATTGCCCAACAAGCTCGCGACCTGAGCCTGAGACTTTACCGGTTTGCCCGCGACTATGCCCGAACCCGCGGTATTCTCATTGCCGACACCAAGTTCGAATTTGGACAGGTCGATGGGCAATTAATTCTCATCGATGAGGTGCTGACCCCAGATTCTTCGCGATTCTGGCCTGCCGAGCACTATGCACCGGGTCGAGGACAACCGAGCTTTGATAAGCAGTTTGTCCGTGATCACCTCGAGACCCTCGACTGGGACAAGACCCCTCCGGCACCCGCTCTGCCAACCGAGATCGTGGCCAAGACACAGGCCAAGTACCTAGACGCCTACCGGTTGCTGACAGGTTCCTCGCTTTGAATCGCTGCGGCCTAAATTTCCATGCTCAAGGCTCCGACCCTAAAAGATCCCCTGCGCACCGACGGCCGTTTTGCCATCGTCTGCTCTCGGTACAACTCTGAGTACACCGAACCGATGCTGGAGGCAGCCCGGTCGGTGTTGGAGGCGGCAGGGGCCTCGATCGTGGAGGTCGTCCGGGTACCCGGAGCCTTTGAGATTCCGATGGCCGCCTCGGCTCTGGCTCGGCGCAAACGCAGTCCGGTCCGAGGCGTCGTTTGCCTGGGAGTTCTTTGGCAGGGCGAAACCTCCCACGCTGAACAAATCGGTAGCGCCGTCACCCGGGCCCTGATGGAAATAAGCCTCTCTACCGGGATCCCTTGCATCCATGAGGTTCTAACCATCCAGACCAAAAAGCAGGCCGAACAGCGCTGCATTGACCCACGGACCAACCGCGGCATCGAGGCCGCCCACGCCGCTCTCGAGATCGTGGAGGCCCTTGCCAGCATTCAATCGCCCGGTTCGCGACGCCAAACCGGTTAGCCTGCCCCCGACATGACATCCAACGGATCCCCCATTTCATCGGACCGCCTGACCCTGGGTCTTGCCGTGACGATTCTCGGTCTGGACCAACTGACCAAGTGGATGGTGATGCGTTGGATGGAATTCGGTGCCGAGCAAACGATCCTCGAGGGGTTCTTCAAACTCGTTCACTGGGGCAACACCGGGGCGGCTTGGAGCATATTCCGGCATCACAATAACTGGCTGGCCGTGTTTTCAGCCATTGCCATGCTCGCGCTGTGGGGTTGGCGACGTCACTTCGAGTACCATCAACGTCTGGGGCAAATCGCCTTGGGTCTGCTCTTTGGCGGTATCGTCGGCAACCTGCTCGATCGCATTGTTCATGAGCACGTGGTGGATTTTCTCCGGTTCTATTGGAACCGGCGCAGCGGCGCGGAACTCGGATTTCCGGCTTTCAACGTAGCGGATTCGGCGATTTGCACCGCAGTGGCCATTCTTCTGATCCTCTCTTGGCAGGCGGAAACGGTGGCCCACTCCGGGAAGCCAGTCGGTGGCAGCACTCCGAAATGAGACCCATTCTCCTGACCGGCCCTACGGCTTCCGGAAAGTCGGCCGTGGCCCTTGAATTGGCACTCCGACTCGGTGGCGAGATCATCTCGGTGGACTCGATGCAAGTCTATCGGGGGTTAGACATCGGTACCGCCAAGCCCTCCGCCGCAGAGCGAGCGCTCGTCACTCACCATCTCATCGATGTCGTGGGTCTGAATGAGTCTTTCGATGCAGCCCGATTCGTCCACTCGGCAACGGCGGCGATCCAAGACATCGAAGGGCGGAACCGGACTGCGATCTTATGCGGTGGCACCGGACTTTACTTTAATGCGTGGCTGGGCGGACTGGGTTCGGCGCCTCCTCCCGATCCCCTCCTGCGAGCCGAACTCGAAGCGGCCACGACCGCGGAGCTCTTGGAGGAACTGGCCCGCAAAGATCCAATCACTCTCGACCAGATCGACCTGCAAAATCGACGTCGCTTGGTCCGAGCCGTGGAAGTCATCCGACTTACGGGCCAACCCTTCTCAGTCCAGCGAGCCCGCTGGCCAGAACACGGCGGAACCCTAACCGCAGGCCGAGCCTTTGGGATCCAGCGCGACCGACCCACCCTAATTCGCAGAATCGACGAGCGGGTGAACCGTATGTTCCAGGCCGGACTGGTCACAGAAACCCAAGGTCTTTTGAAGCACGGTTTGCGAGAGAACCGCACCGCCTTGCAAGCCATCGGGTACCGGCAAGTCGTCGAGCACCTGGAGGGAGTCGTGTCGCTGCGCGAGACCGTCGAGCGAGTTCAGGCTAAGACGCGTCAATTCGCCAAACGGCAAATGACCTGGATGCAGGGCCAACTCGATCTGGCGTGGCTGGAAGTGGGAACCAACGAATCGCCCTCACAGACCGCAGATCGAATCCTCCAGACTCTGCCCCCCCGCTGAGCCGGAACGCCGCAGGGACGGACCGCTCGGAGATCGGTCCTTACCTAGGAAGCTCTTCGGGCTACACCCCAGGGTCCCTCCGCAAACTCAGCCTCACCCGAGCACCTCCGAGGTGGGGCAATTTCTCCGAAAGCGCCACGTCGACGAAAAGGACAGAGATACGTCACTCTCCATGGTAGGCAATCTCGACGGGCAGTACCGCAGGGCCGGACTGCTCACAGATCGGTCCCTACCTAGGAAGTCATTGGGCTACATCCGGGCTGCATCGTTTCGGAAATCGCACCCGTTTAACGGCCTCCATCGGATTCGGCTCCAGAGCCCCAATGCCGACGATCCTTAGGGGATTACGACTCGCAGATCCACGACCTCGCCCGGATACAGCGTGAGGTTAGCGGGCAAAGAAACCAGAACTGGAAGCCCATTTTCAGTCGCGCTACCCCCGGAGCTACCGCCTACGGGCAGGCCGGAAGTTCTGGGCAAGAGCGTCGACGAAATGGGTTCTAATTGAGATCCGACTCGCAGTACTTCACCGACACCCATTTCGCGTCTTCCTCCTCGAGCCCTAACTTCTACCCTCATCCCGGGCTGGGCCTGAATTTGGATGGGCTGCCGAATGAACGCCACAACCCGGGAAGGCTTCTCTTGGGAGACGGTCAAAATAGGCTCACCTGCCTGAATAGTCTCTCCGCTCCAGCGATGCACCACGCTCACGACACCATCAAAGGGCGCCATGAGATCAATCGGCATCATCTGCGACTCCAAGAGGTCGAGATTCTTAGATTCTACCTCAATGGCAGCAGTGGTGGACGACGAGTCTTGGTCCTCGATTCGATGGGCCGACAGTTGCTGGATAGTTGCGCCGATTTGCGTCACCAACTGTTCCAATTCTTTGACGGTTGCCTCTTCGATGGCGGTGTCACGGTGTGAAGCATCGAGATCGTTCTGACTCACCACTGGCAAGGGTACGGAGCCCACCCCATTGACGACTCCGGATCGCAGCTTTTCGATACGAGCCAGTTCGAGCTGTCGGTAGGTGCTCCGCGCTTTGGCCGAGAGCCAATCCACGCGCTTGGACATCCAATCGATGCGGAGGCTCTCTAGATTGACTCGGCTGTTTTGTTTCCGCAGATCCGAATCTGTCCCTGCGCGGATCAGGTCGATGCGCGCCTTGCTGAGGGATATCTGGGCTTCCAAAATGCGCGGCTCAACAGTGATCACCCGGGCCAACACCTGCCCCGCCGTTACCCGTTGCAATGCGTCGACTTGCAGTTGAGCTAAGCGGCCGGGGCCCATGCTGGACACAACGCCTCGCACCGACTCGACTTCTCCCACCCAAGTAGCCGGCCCTACATAACCGCGCCAAAGCCAAACGGTTAACCCCACCACCAACATGAAGGCGATGTAAGGGAAAGCCTGAATCCGGAACTCTCGGAACAGGGTTCCAGCCGGCGTCGGAATCGGCGTCAACGCACTTCCGGAACTCAATGGGGATTGGTCCTGCATTCGATTACATTTCAGATTCTTCTTCGGCCTTGAGGCTGGTCACCCGGGACACGCCGGGAAACGCCTTGAGCTCAGACACCAATTCTCCGGAGCGCGACGCATCTCTCAGAAGAATACGATAAGAAAGGTCGGCACCGTCGGAAGTGCCTCCAGCCCGTTGGCTGGCCAACTGGTTGCGACGCCCATGGCGAGCCAGCAAATCCACCAATCGAGGCAACTCGTCGAGTGGACGTCCCCAATGAAGGTTGAGGATCAAATCATACCGGTGCCGCGCGCCAAAGGAGGTCCAGTGCAAGTAGAGCATGACCAAGGCAAAGATCAGGCAGCCCAGAATCGCTGTGCTGAACTTGCGGGTGCCCGCCGCCATCCCGGTGCTGATGCTGGCAAGGATGTAAGTGGTATCGAGGGTGTCGCGGAGGATGTTGCGGAACCGCACCACCGCGAAGACGGCCATCATTCCGAAGGCCATCAGCAAATTGTTGAACATCACCGCCATCACCAACGCGACGATCACGCAAAGAACGATCAACGAATTGACGAAGGACCGAGAATAGCTGAGCCCCGAGTGGCAGGCCATGTAGACCCAAGCCACGACATGCCCACACAAAAAGGCAATCAGGAGGCCCAAAAGAATACCACTCAGGTCATCCTGAGCAGTTCCAAAATCACCTCTGAGAATCAGGTCGGAAAGATTCATGTTCGTGAAAAGCTGGTGTCACCCAGCCATCGCGCGAGGCGGGATAGTCGCGCCTGTTTGTGCTCGGCCGCCAGCCCAACCTCGAAGTTTTTGCCACCCGTACCCAGGTTCCGCAGGAAGTGGTGCTCCCCTTTGACTGCGATACCGTCGGCATACTTGGAAGCCGATCCTTGTCTTAAACCAAAGACCCGAACCATCTCACCAAACCAATCCGGAAATCGACCGGTGAACTTGAGCTCCAAGATCACACAGTTGCCAAAGACCGACGAGGGATCGTCCATCTCAGAGGTGAAGCGAGCGCTGAACTCCGGGGAGATCAGGACATTCCGATCAAATGTCACGCGGACTGAATTATCATGGGGGCTAATCCAAGCTTCCCGATCATAGGCGACATGGGCGACCGGGTAGGCCCTCAGTTCACAAGATAATTCGATAAACCGCTGGATGGCCGCCAATTGACGGGCATCTTGACTCACCAACCCCATTACATCGGGCAATTGCCCTCCCAAGACAGACTCCACCACCGATCGCTGGACACCGCAGCGCTGTTTGATAATGGCATCATTCATCCGACGCTTAATCTCGAAGAAGACGGGGGCCTGGGGATCGGGGCTGTCGGCGTAGAACCTCAAACGGAGTTTGAAACGGTTCTTGTTGCCGTTGATCGTGCCCCAATAAATCCGAAGGTCTTCCGAATCGAGGTAAAGATTATGGATCGAATAGGACAGATTGGGCCGATGGGCCCCGTACTCATCAATCTCCAGATATGAGGAAACGAACTCACGAAGAGCCAAGGCTACTTCTTCGGGAATGAGGTACTTCAATTCCCACCGCTGCAACTGCATGTTGTCCTGAGCCATCGCCTCGTAGTTTTTCAATTCACGCCACGCGGCGCGTCTTCAAAATGTTGCCAGTTAGTCTTTCGAATGTCACTTAAGAGTGTTTAAGAACCCTTGAATGACTGGAAAATAGTGGTTCCTCGCTACTTTCAGTGGGTCAGTAGCACGGTAGGGTGAGTTTACCAGCGACGAAGTAGAGCATGGTGGTCATGTACTCGACCGACCGATACCCGCGGGCCTTGCGCTTCACAGCTGAGAACAGGCTGTTGAGTCC
>CAJAHH010000100.1 GCA_903939515.1 uncultured Verrucomicrobiota bacterium | reverse complement strand
CTTTCGCGCTGTCGCGCGAGGGGGGATCAGGGTGTCGACGTTCCAATGCTCGCTCCGGCCCGATCCCGCTGCCGCCGGTGCGTGCGTGGTGGGTGGCTATCTGCTGGTCTTTTGGGATCGGACGCTTGGGTTTACGCTTTGCTGATGGGTTGAGGTTTTTGGGTGCCGGTTGCGTTGCGGGTCTGGCGATGGGGCTGAGTCGTGGGTGGGGCTCTGCGGGATCGGTTCTGCGCTCGCAGGGAAGCTCTGAAGAGGAAGGACTTCCGCATTCTCGGGTTCGCCGCGAGACTATTGGAGGAATAGTCAAACACCCCTCATTATCCTTCAAACTTTCCCTGTGCTCACCTCCTTCAAAGGTCTTATCTAAGTCCTCGTCTGCGGCTCGGCCGGAAGTTTGCCTTCGAGCGGGCTGCGCTCCGTGGACGTCGTGGAAAAGGACAGGGCTACCCCGCTAGGCGTTGTTCAACTGTAAAAGTTTGTCTAATCCCCCGGCAGCACCAAGATCAATTTACTCTTCTTAGCGGCCTAAACCGAAAGCATTTCTCCATGGACCAAGCCCAACTCAACTGGATCACCAACTTCATCTGGGGCATTGCCGATGACACTCTGCGCGACGTTTTCGTGCGCGGCAAATATCGTGACGTCATCCTGCCGATGACCGTTCTTCGCCGCCTCGATGCCGTGCTGGAGCCGACGAAGCAAACCGTGCTTGAAATGAAGGCTGCCCTAGACCAGGAGAAAATCACCAATCAGGACGACGCTCTCCGCTCCGCCTCCGGCGAGGCCTTCTACAACACCTCGCCCTTCCTCCTGCGCGACCTCAAGTCCCGCAAGACTCAGCAGACGCTCAAGGATGACTTCATGGCCTATCTCGACGGCTTCTCGCCGAACGTGCAGGACATCCTCAAGAACTTCGAGTTTCGCAATCAGATCCCCCGGCTCTCCGAATCAGACGGCCTTGGCCAGCTCATCGAGAAGTTCCTCGACAAGGACATCAACCTCAGCCCCCGCCCCGTCGGCGAGCTGCCCGGCCTCGACAATCACTCCATGGGCACCGTCTTCGAGGACCTCGTGCGCATGTTCAATGAGGACAACAACGAGGAAGCCGGCCAGCACTGGACGCCGCGTGATGCTGTGAAGCTCATGGCCAGCCTCATGTTCCTGCCTGTGGCGGACAAAATCGAGTCCGGCACCTACCTACTCTACGACTGCGCCTGCGGCACCGGCGGCATGTTGACCGTCGCGGAAGAAACCCTCCAGCAGATCGCCACCGCCCACGGCAAACAGGTCGCCACCCACCTTTACGGACAGGAGATCAACGCCGAGACCTACGCCATCTGCAAGGCCGACCTCCTGCTCAAAGGCGACGGCGACGCGGCGGACAACATCGTCGGAGGCCCCGCCTTCTCCACCCTGTCGAACGATCAGTTCCGCTCCCGCACCTTCGACTTCATGCTCGCCAATCCGCCCTACGGCAAAAGCTGGAAGAGCGACCTGGAGCGCATGAGCGGCGAAGGCTCGAAGAAGGATGTCAAAGACCCACGCTTTCTCATCGAGCACGCGGGCGATCCCGAATACTCCCTCATCACCCGCAGCAGCGACGGCCAAATGCTCTTTCTGGCCAACATGCTCAGCAAGATGAAGCACGACACGCTGCTCGGCAGCCGCATCGCCGAGGTACACAACGGCTCCTCCCTCTTCACCGGTGACGCCGGGCAGGGCGAGAGCAACATCCGTCGTTGGGTTATCGAGAACGACTGGCTGGAGGCCATCGTCGCCCTCCCGCTGAACATGTTCTACAACACCGGCATCGCCACCTACGTCTGGGTGCTCACCAACCGCAAGGCCGCGCCGCGCCAGGGCAAGGTCCAGCTCATCGACGCCACTCAATAGTTCCGGCCCCTGCGCAAGAACATGGGCAAGAAGAACTGCGAACTCGCCGTCGAGGACATCCAGCGCATCTGCGACACCTTCCTCACCTTCAAGGAAACGCCGCAGTCAAAAATCTTCCCCAATGCGGCGTTCGGTTATTGGAAAGTGAAAGTCGAGCGCCCGCTTCGCCTCCACAGCCAGCTCACGCGGCAGCGCATCGAGCCGCTGCGCTTCACCTCTGGCGATGAGGACATCCGCGCTGCCCTCTACGCCGAACTCGGCGACGCCCTCTTCACCGACCCTGCCTCCGTCCGCCCGCAACTGGAGAAGCTTGTCAACGACTGGGGCAAGGCTGACAGCGAAGGCGACGAGGACGAGGAAGGCGAAACCGACACCCCGAAAAAGAGCCTCTCCGACAAAAAGAAAAAGAAGCTCCTCAGCGACGCCACGTGGAAGCGCGACGCCATGCTCCTCGATGTTGCAAACCAGCTCCGCAAGGCCCTCGGAGATGATCTCTTCGAGGACCACAACGTCTTTCTGGAAAATGTCGAAGCCGCGCTCAAGAAACTTGACCTCAAACCCAGCGCCTCCGACCTCAAGCAAATCATCTCCGCCGTTAGCTGGCGGGTAGAAGATGCGACCCGCGTCATCAAGAAAATCCACAAGCCTGGCAAGGCTCAGCCCGACCCCTTGCACGGCCTGTTCGAGGCCAAGATTGACGGCAAGACCTGCGTCGTCGAATACGAGCCCGACAGCGAACTCCGCGACTTCGAGCAAATCCCGCTGCTGGAGGAAGGTGGTATTCTAGCCTTCATCCGCCGCGAAGTCCTGCCCTACACGCCCGATGCCTGGCTCGTCGAGGCCGACACCAAGATCGGCTACGAAGTCAGCTTCACCCGCCACTTCTACCAGCCGCCCCAGCTCCGCACCCTCGCCCAAATCAGCGCCGACATTCTCGCGCTGGAGCAGGAGACGGAGGGACTGCTCCACGAAATCACGAAAGGAGCCATGGCATGATCGAGGGACTCAAGCCGTATGCGGAATACAAGGATTCGGGACTGCCTTGGATTACCAAGACCCCCGGACATTGGTCGGTGAATCGGCTCAGACACGCATGCGAAATGCTGGTCAGCAATGTGGACAAACACACGAAGCCAAATGAACTGCCAGTGTTCTTGTGCAATTACGTCGATGTTTACAAGAATGAGCGAGTACATCCGCGACTTCGCTTCATGCGTGCCACGGCATCGAAGGATGAAGTGGCACGGTTTCGTTTGCGCCACGGTGATGTAGTCATCACCAAAGATTCCGAGGACTGGAAAGACATTGGCGTGCCCGCGCTGGTCGAACACGAAGCGCCAGATTTTGTATGCGGCTATCACTTGGCCATTCTTCGTCCGCGGCCTGCGTTTGTTTCAGGAGCCTTTTTACTCCGAACACTTCAATGCCATCTGGTCGCGGCGCAGTTCCACGTCGAAGCCCACGGAGTCACCCGATATGGGCTCGGACACGGTGCAATCAAAGACGTGAGTGTTCCAATTCCGCCGCCCGACGAACAAACGGCCATCGTGCGGTTTCTGGACCACGCGAACCGGAAGATCGACAGCTTCATCCGCGCTAAGCGGAAGCTGATTGGGCTGCTGAACGAGCAAAAGCAGGCTATCATCCACCGCGCCGTCACCCGCGGCCTCCACCCCGACGGCCCCCTCAAGCCCTCCGGCATCCCCTGGCTCGGCGACATCCCGAATCATTGGGGAATCCTCCGCAACATGGCGCTATTCTCTCATCGCGTGGAACCCGGCGTTACAGGCCTTACCGTTCTTCAAGTGAGTCTGCGCTCTGGGATCACCGCCGCGGAACTCGATCAGTTTGGCCGCCCCAAGCGACTGATTGCCGATGCCACGAAATACAAACGCATCCACCGGGGTGACGTGGCCTATAACACCATGCGCATGTGGCAAGGCGCCGTGGGCGTGTCGCCAAGCGATGGCCTAGTGAGCCCCGCTTACGTCGTGCTGAAGCCTCGGAAAGACACATGCCCCGAATTCTACGACTTCATCTTTCACACCGAAGTTTACAAGCAGCAGGTCAACCGCCAGTCCACCGGCATCGTCTCCGACCGCAACCGGCTCTACTGGGACAGCTTCAAGCAGATGCCCAATCTCACGCTGCCTCCCGCTGAGCAAAAGGAGATCGTCGCCTTCATCGCCAAAGAAACAGCCGTCCTCAACACCGCCATTGCCCGCACCGAGCGAGAAATCGCGCTGATGCAGGAATACCGGACGCGCCTCACCGCCGACCTTGTGACGGGCAAGCTGGACGTGCGCGAAGCCGCCGCCCATCTCCCCGCTCAGCCCGCCCTCACCTCCGACGAACCAGCACCCGACGACTCGCTGGAAGAAATCGAAACCGAGGAAATTGAAGCATGATTCTCGACATCCACGACCGCGTCAAAGTTGCCTACAAGAAGCTGAAGCAGATGGTTCACTTCGAGAAGCATCCGCTCACGCTGCGGCGGCGACTGGCCGAGTTTGAATGCGAAGCCGACTTCCAAGAGCGGCTCATGGTGGTCGCAAAGGTCGCTGAATCCAAAGCGCCTCACGAGACTACGCAGTTCAAAAAGTGGATCGAGGACATCGGCTTCGATGTCATTCCAAAGGGTGTCATGGGACCCGCGAAGCCGAAGGAGGGTCAGGGCTCGTTTGTGTCCAACGTCACGAGTGCGCCTGTGCACCGGGTGGAGAAGGTAAACTACATGTTCGATGGTCCGGTCGAGATACACCTGCTGTCGGTGCTGTGGCTGATGATTGAGGGGCCGGAGTATGACCACACGCTCACCAGTCATTGCTCAGGCTCTCGCCTTCACCAGTTCGTTGGAAATGATGAAGACCATTCCGCTTACCTCTTCAAAAAGTATCACGAGATGTATGCGAATTGGCGGGATTCCGGCATTCAAAAGGCGCAAGCCCTCCTCTCCGAGGATCGACAGAGCGTCTGCGTGGTTGGACTCGATGTGCAGGAGTATTACTACCGCATCCAGCTCGACTGGGAAACTCTCCGCACCCAAATCAAGCGCCCTGTCCCCCAAGGGCCGCTCCAAGCCTTTTTCATGCAGCGCCAGCTACTGGGGGCGAAACTTTTCAAGTGCATCGAGGAGGTCTGCAAGAGCTACCGTGAGAAGCTCAATCCATTGCTTGCCGTAACGCATCCCGATTTGCCGGACGCGGCAACATGTCTGCCGATTGGGTTCTGTGCGTCGCCGGTGATCGCGAACTGGTATCTGAAGGCGTTTGACGACGCCATCCTTGAGAACGTCAAACCAGCTTACTATGGACGCTACGTTGACGACATTCTAATGGTCGTAGCGATGCCCAAGCCGCCGGAAGAGTCGGACCCCATAATGAGCTTCATGGACCGGGTTCTTGTAAACGCGGGGGTTCTCGAATGGGATGAAAATCATGAACGATTCGAACTTCGGTCCAGACCCGGCCTTTTCTTGCAGAAGGGGAAATGCATTTTGCAGTTCTTCGACGCAGAGCATTCAACCGCCGGACTGGAAAAGTTCCAAAAGCAGATCGAGGAAAACGCCAGCGACTTCGCGCTCCTGCCGGTAGATGGCGATGATAGTCCGGTGGCTCAAGTCGCCTACGACTTGTTGTATGACGGCTCGGTAAACAAGTTCCGCAGCGTGAAAGCGGTCGCGGAGAACCGCTGGGAATTGGCGGGCCATCTCGCGAAGCAAACCCAGCTACATTTGATGACGGAAGGTCCCGTCGACAGGGATTTGAAGGACGAGCTGTTTCGGTTCTTCAAGGGCCGCAACGCGATTGACTACTTGGACATGTGGGAGCGCGTTATCTGCTTCCTCGTGATCGCGGGAGACCAGAATGGCGCTGAGCGTTTCAGCAAAGCGATGCGCAGCGAGACTATGAAGCTAAACTATTCGTCCTCGATTGAGGCCACGGCGGATATTCGGTCTGGGGTCTCCATCCACCTTCGGCAGGCTTTGACGGCACACTTGGATCTTTGCATGGAACTCAGCCTTGCGGTGACAAAATCCACAGGCGAAGGCGGTGATTCAGCAACGCGACTCTGGAGGAAATCAAATCTCATCCGGCACCACTTGGTGGCGATACCGCTGCTGAACTACACCAACTACGAAGGAAACCTGGCATCGCCATCGGGCGCTTCCAGCCTGGTGATTGACCAGCAGAAGGTGTTGAACACTCCGCGCTTCGTGCATTTCGACGAGTGTCTCGGATTCGTGGATTCCGGCTGTGCCCAAACCAACAAGACGGATGCGGTGGCAAGGGCGAACGAGGTCTACGAACAGTTCCATGGTTCGGAACTCGAAGATGTAACCAGCGAACTCATCGGCGAGGAGGAGTCGAAATGAAGCCATTCCTCAAGATTTCGATTGGTGCCCGCACTCCTGATTTGCATGGCGGCTTGCGGGTCGCCGTCGGGCACCTGACGGTGGACGAAAAAAACATTGAGGGCAGCTTCATGGGCTCGCCGAATGTTTCGCGGCAGCGGAAGAAGGTGCTTTCAGAACTGCTAAACGATGTAGTGAAGCACGGCGTTCGCCACCCAAAGCAACGAGTGGATTTGCTGGTTCTCCCAGAAGTGTCAGTTCCGCACAGGTGGGCAACGTTCATCACCTTGTGGGCGAAGCAGCATCAAGTGGGAGTCATCTGCGGGCTTGAGCACCGCGTTGATGACCAAGGCCATGCATGGAACGAACTGCTGGCTGCACTGCCCTTTCGGGGTGCGAACGGCTCCAAGGAATGTGCGCCTGTTCGCCGTCTGAAAAAGCACTACTCACCGGAGGAGGATTTCCAGTTAACGAACAACAATTTCGAGGTTCCGGACCTGCCTTCAAGGAGCCGCTACCAGCTCTTTCAATGGAGGGGCGCAAGTTTTGCCGTCTACAATTGCTACGAGTTGGCGAGTTTGGCGGATCGGTGCCGCTTCAAAGGCATGGTGGATTTCATCGTCTGCTCTGAGTTCAACAGGGACGTCAATTACTTCTCCAACATCGTAGAGTCCGCCGCTCGCGACCTCCACTGCTACGTGATTCAGGTCAACAGCGCTCAATTCGGAGACTCGCGTGTGGTCAGCCCTTCCAAGACTGAAAAGCTGAATCCCCTGCGCATCAAAGGCGGAGACAACCAGACGTTTCTCACGATGCGGCTTCCTCTCCAACAGCTGCGCAGTCACCAACTCAAGCGGTATGGCCTTCAAAAGGACTCGAAGGAATACAAACCCACCCCGCCGGATTTTGATCTCGCTGAGATCGAGAAACGGATTCGCCTCGGGCGAAGAACGCGCAACGCATCGCCAACCAATCCGGACGAATAAGCCATGGATTCGATTCCCAATCCCAATCTTGAGATGCTGAAAACACTCAGCAGCCACCTTGCATCCGGAGTGAACAGCGCTGAACTCGAAGCGAAGCGTTCGAAAGAGCAACTTGACGCTTTGCTTTATTCAAAGGGCCTCGTGGACGAAAGCCTGAAGATATTCAGCTACAGCAGCGGCTCGCTCTACCAGAGCGCCGCGCAATCGACCATTTTCCCAACCGCCAGCATGGCAATTCCGATGTGTGAGCAGTTCAAGGCGTCGCCGCCGGGTTCCGGAAGAAGCTTCTATAGCGATCAAATCCAATCGACTATTCAGGCGGGGGTATCGGCACTCATCGCGGAAAGTCCGCCCGAAACGCAGACGTGGCTCGACTCCTTGAAGCAAATGCTCGCCACGCACAACGAGGAGCTTCAAAGCCTTGAGGAAAGACTGTGTTCCCGATTGGCACCCTATTCCGGGCACTTGGAAATCATTCTCCGCGGAGCGCTAAAATCGTATCGTGATGCCGGTAACTCTCTGCGTTTCGTAAACGCGGGCACAGCGCTCCGAGAGCTGCTGCGTGAGTTCTTGGCGGCCGTCGCGCCTGATGAGGATGTAAAGAATGCGCCTTGGTTTCAGGCCGACAAAACATCCAAGAGTGGAGTCACTCGCCGTCATCGAATCGACTATGCAATCTTCAAGAACCTCACCCTCGACAAGTTTCCGAAGACGTTTTCCGAACAGGCCGACGAAATTGCGTCGCAGTTGTTGAAGCACATCGGAGAGCTATCTGCTTTGACTCATGTCACCGAAGACGTGCTCGGGAAAAGCTACACGGACGCTGCGCCACTCCTCGCTTCGGTAATGCAGCAATTCATACTTTTGGTCTGCGCAATCAAAACCTCAAAGATACTCATCAAACAGGACATCGCCGTTGATATCCAAACACACCTTGACGACATCTTTACAGCCGACTTCTTCGATGAGCTAGACTGCCTCTCGTCACACACCCATCTGCAAGGGGCTTCAGACGTCGCAGTCGGTGAGCTTACATTCGACGAAGAGTGGATCGAGTTCAGCGGAACCGGCTCTGTTGACTGCGATCTCCAATGGGGCTCCGACGGTGATGTAAAGCGAGGCGACGGAGCTGAAAGCTCGGCCTCGTTCCCTTTCAAATTCTCAGGCAAAGCGCCGATTAGCGACCCGTCCCAGATCGAGATCAAACGGGAGAGTATCTCGGTAGACACCAGTTCATTCTACGGTAGCTACGACGAGAAATGATGGAGCTAACCGAGCTGCCTCCAAATTATGAAAACTGACACCACCGAAAAAGGACCCGAAACCCTGATCATGCGCCACCTGACCGAGTCGGACGGCCTGACCTCCGGCGCGGCGGGAGTCGGAGTCTCAATTTGGGAGGACAGGGAATAATGCTCGAACTGCTGTCAGCCACCCGTTTTGAAAAGGTGATGGGCTCCGGTCGCACCCAGCCTTGCCTGCTCGTGTGTGAGAACGAAGCGGGCGAAGAGGTCGAGGTGGTGGCGAAGCTTCGCGGCCATCCGCAGATCATGCCGGGCGGCTTGCTGGCCGAGGCCGTGGCGTCTTTGCTCGCGCTGGATCTCGATCTCCCGGTGCAGACGCCGTATCGGATTGCGATTGAAAGAGCGTTTGCGGATACCGTCCCAGATGCCGGTCTGCGGGCGATCATCCAGAAAAGCGTGGGCCTGAACTTTGGCTGCGCCAAGTGGGCACCGGGCTGCACGATCTGGCCGAGGGACAAAACCCCTTCCCGTGACATGAAGCAGAGCCTGATGGAGGTCTTTGCCTTCGACGGGTTGATCCAAAATCCGGACCGTCGCCAGATCAACCCGAACTGTGCGTTCCTGGGGAACGACCTCGTGCTCTTCGACCATGAATCCGCCTTCTCGCACTTCATGTCCATCGTGCCGGTCGTGCCTTGGGAAGCCGGCGGGCTGGGCTTTCTCAAGGATCACATCTTTTTCCACGCGCTGCGTGGCGGAAATCTCGCGCTGGACCGTTTTCAAGGAGCGCTGGAAGCCATTGGCGAAGCCCGCATAGCCGAATATATTCAATCAATTCCGGCGGAGTGGAACGGGCAGGCTAGCACGGGCAAAAAAATCCAAACATACCTGACGGACTGCATGGTTAATTTTCAAGGCATCCGACTACAGTTGGAGACTCTTTTATGAATAAGCATCCCTATACCTACACCATTCTCCGTTACGTGCATGACACCAGCACGGGGGAATTCGCCAATGTGGGTGTCGTCCTTTCTTCTCCGGCGGCGCGCTATGCGAGCGCGATCTTGCGCCCGACCTATGGGCGGCTCTCGAAGATGTTTCCGGGCTTTGACGGGGAGCATTTTCGCACGGTGGTCCGGCACCTACAGTCGCGCTTCGACGAAATTGCCGATCGCGTGCGGCAAGAAATGGAGCTTGGCCAGAAACCGGTGAATGCGCACGAGATGGCGTTCGCGGTGATTGCACCGGATGACAGCTCCTTCCAATGGTCGCCGATGGGGAGCGGACTGGCTGCCGACCTGGCCGCCACGGCGGAATCCATCTACGAGCGCATGGTCGAGCGGTATGACGACGCGCAAAAGAATCCCAGCCGATCCGACGAAGTGGTATGGAAGACGTTTAAAAAGGTTTTTGAAGAAAAGCAGATCCTCTCTCGCCTCGGAACGAAGGTCATCGCTGTGAAAGACGACGAGGTGGAGTTCAGCCACGCTTGGAAGAACCAGCAGTGGCATTGCATGGAGACGCTTTCGTTCGATCTGATGCAGCCGCAGAGCATCAAGGACAAGGCGCACTCTTGGCTGGGCCGCTTAACTAGCGTCAAAGACTCGGCGGATAAGTTCCGGGTTTATTTCCTCGTGGGTGAGCCACAACAGGAGGGTAGCAAGCGCGCCTTCGAGCAAGCCCTCAACGTGCTGCACAAGACGCCCGTCGAGCATGAAATTATTCGCGAGAATGAGGCAAAGCACTTTGCCGCAGAGGTCGCAGAGAAGATCGCGGAGCACGATCAAGAGCCTCGGGAAACGACTTGATGGCCGATATGACAAATAGGGGGAGATCGAGAACCTTGGCAGTCGGGCTCAGCCGGCTTGGCACACAGCGGGCCCGTCCGATTTTAACAAAGAAAAGTCAAGATTCGATCCAACCATGATCGAAGGAGAAGCGTGCAACTGCCTGATTACAGGCGATTCGGCCTTTGTTTGATCGACGATGAAAACAAAGCCTTAACCAAGGTTCAAACAAAGCCCAACCCGGGCAGTCGGGTAAAATCATGAGCAAAACCGACACTACCGAAAAAGGACTCGAAACCCTCATCATGCGCCACATGACCGGGACGGATGGCTTGGCCTCCGGCGCGGCGGGAGTCTTGGCCGAAACTGCTCCTGCCAAGGGCGGCAGTGGCTGGTTGGCTGGAAATGATTCGGCGTATGACCGCGAGTTTGCGGTGGATACGGAGCAGCTCTTTGCCTTTCTGATCGCCACGCAGCCGGAAGAATGGGCGAAGCTGGGTATCGCGGATTACAAGGACAAGCAGGGCATGGCGCGGCAGAAGTTTCTCGCTCGCCTGCAAGGGGAGATCACGCGGCGCGGGGTGATCGACGTGCTGCGCCACGGCATCAAGCACGGGGCGCTGAGCTTTGACCTCTTCTACGGCAAGCCTTCGGCGGAGAACGTCAAGGCGGTAGAGCGCCATGCGAAGAACCGCTTCAGCATCACGCGGCAACTGCACTTCAGCCGGGAGAACAAGCGCTCGCTGGATTTGTGCGCCTTTATCAACGGGCTGCCGGTGATAACCTTTGAGCTGAAGAACAGTCTGACAAAACAGACGGTGGAGGACGCCATCGAGCAATACAAACGCGACCGCGATCCCCGTGAGACGCTGTTCCAGTTTGGTCGCTGTGTCGTCCACTTCGCAGTGGATGACCATGAGGTGGCGATGTGCACCGCGCTGAAAGGCAAGAACGGCACGGCCAAGGATTCGTGGTTTCTGCCGTTTAATCAGGGCTGGAACGATGGGGCGGGAAATCCCCCGAACCCGAACGGCCTCAAGACCGACTACCTGTGGAAGCGCATCCTCACTCCCGCACGGCTGACGGAGATTCTGGAGAACTACGCGCAGGTCGTAGAGGAGGAGAACCCGAAGACGGGCAAGAAGAAGGAGGTGCAGATTTTCCCCCGCTACCATCAGCTCGATGTGGTGCGGATGATTTTAGCCGACGTGCAGGAGCACGGCGCCGGTAAGCGCTACCTCATCCAACACAGTGCGGGCAGCGGGAAGTCGAACTCCATCGCGTGGCTGGCGCATCAGTTGATCAGCCTGACCAAAGATGAGAAAGCGGTCTTTGATTCTGTCATCGTCATCACCGACCGCCGCCTGCTCGACAAACAGATCCGTGAAACGATCAAGGGATTTGCCCAAGTAGGCAGTGTTATTGGCGCGGTGAAAGAAGGTGGGGGCACTTCCAAGACCGAGCAGCTCACGAAGTATCTCAAGGACGGCAAGAAGCTCATCATCTCCACGGTGCAAACCTTCCCCCATGTGCTCGACAGCATCGGCGACGAACATCGCGGCGGGAAATTTGCCATCATCATTGACGAGGCGCACTCCAGCCAGAGCGGCAAGACGTCCTCAGCCGTCAGTCAGGCGGTGGCCGACAGTGAAGACGAGATCAACAACGCCCTCGATGAACGTATCAAGAAGAAGAAACTGGCTAAAAACGCCAGCTACTTCGCTTTCACCGCGACTCCCAAGAACAAGACGCTGGAGATGTTCGGCGTGCCGTATTCCGAAGGCGGAGAGGTAAAGCACCGCCCCTTCCACGGCTACACGATGAAGCAGGCGATTCAGGAGGGCTTCATTCTTGATGTACTTAAGCACTACACGCCGGTGGAGAGCTACTACCGGCTTGCCAAGACGGTGGATGGTGATCCCGAGTATGACGTGAAGAAGGCTCGCAAGAAGTTGCGGGTCTATGTCGAGAGCCACAGCAAGGCCATCCGCGACAAAGCGGAGATTATGGTGGACCACTTCCTCGAACAGGTGATCGGTCAGAACAAAATCGGCGGTCAGGCAAGGGCCATGGTGGTGACCGGCAGTATCCAGCGGGCAATTGAATACTTCGTCGCCTTCAATACCTACCTCACGGAGATCAAAAGCCAATATCGCCCTATCGTCGCCTTTTCTGGCGAGCCGGAATACAAAAGTGAAAAAGTGAGCGAATCGAAGCTCAATGGATTTCCCAGCGGGGAGATCGCGGACCGAATTCAGGAAGATCCGTACCGCTTCCTCATCTGCGCGGACAAGTTCCAGACCGGTTACGATGAGCCGCTCCTTCACACGATGTATGTGGACAAGGCACTCAGTGGCATCAAAGCCGTGCAGACACTCTCTCGCCTGAATCGGGGGCACCCGAAGAAGCACGACGTCTTCGTCCTCGATTTCCAGAACGACACCGAGACGATTGAGAAATCCTTCGCCGACTACTATCGCACCACGATCCTCAGTAAGGAGACCGACCCGAACAAACTCCACACGGTTAAGGGTGAGTTGGATGCCTATCAGGTCTACTCACCGCATCAGATCAACGCACTTGTGGAACTGTATCTGGGCGGAGTCGATCGGGACAAACTCGACCCGATCCTGGACGACTGCGTTGCCGTTTATGTGACCGACCTCGACGAAGACGGACAGGTGGATTTCAAGGGCAAAGCCAAGGGATTCACTCGCTCCTACGACTTCCTAGCCACCATCCTGCCTTATGGCATTCAAGACTGGGAAAAGCTTTCGATATTCCTGAACTTCTTAATCCCCAAGCTGCCGGCACCTATCGAGGAAGACCTCGCCAAAGGCATCCTCGAAGCGATCGACATGGACAGCTACCGAGCCGAGAAGAAAGCCACGATGGCTATTGCTCTGCCCGATGCAGATGCCGAGATCGAGCCGGTACCAACCTCAGGCGGCGGACGCAAGGCAGAGCCGGAATTGGACCGGCTCTCCAATATCGTGAAGCAGTTCAACGACCAGTTTGGTGGGCTTTTTGCGGACGCGAAACGGATGGAGCAACGCATCACGGGCGAGATTCCCCAGAAGGTGGCGGCCGATGCGAAATATCAGAATGCGAAAAAGAACTCCGATCGCCAAAACGCTAAGATCGAGCACGACAAGGCGCTCAAACGAGTTATCACCGCGCTTTTTAAAGACGACGCCCAGCTCTTCAAGCAATTCCAGGACAACGAATCTTTCCGCGGTTGGCTCACCGACACGGTCTTTGGGATGACTTACGAAGAGTGACCTGCCCCCTTTCCCCGGGTGCGGTGCCGGTCTGGCGATGGGGCTGAGTCGCGGGTGGGTCGCGGGTGGGGCTCCGCGGGATCGGTCCTGCGCTCGCAGGGAACGTTGGGACAGGAGGAGCTTTCGCGCTGTCGCGCGAGGGGGGATCAGGGTGTCGACGTTCCAATGCTCGCTCCGGCCCGATCCCGCTGCCGCCGGTGCGTGCGTGGT
>CAJAHH010000099.1 GCA_903939515.1 uncultured Verrucomicrobiota bacterium | reverse complement strand
CCCTAAACCCCGGCCTTGAATCTGGGCCCAAAATCCTAGCCTCGAATTTAAGCCCTAATTTCAGACTCTGATCGCAGATCAAGCCGCGATTCCAGATCGAGGCTCCGAGGTGGGGTGAGTGTTGAGAGACTTAGTTGAGTGGGCTGGGGGTATTGAGTCCGGTCTGACTCGCTTCGAGTGATCTCTGGGTCGTCTCTGGGTGGGTTTTCTGTCTTCCGATTACGGTGCGGACCCACTACCGGTTGGGTGTTTCTCGAATTCAAACAACAACAGGTTGCGCTTTTTCGAAAGCTGTTGTCCTCAGCCGCTCCGACCGGCTAACATAGCGATGATCTGTCCTGCGGCTTCATCGTGGGCGGTCGTACGGATACTCATTATGGCCGATAACGTTCCTCCGAAGGAAACCTACGATAGCTCCCAAATTAGCACATTGGAGGGGTTGGAAGCTGTCCGGAAAAAACCCGGCATGTACATCGGTGGTACCGACGAGCGAGCGCTCCACCACTGTGTTTCCGAGGTGCTCGACAATTCAGTCGACGAGCACTTGGCCGGACACTGCATGAGGATCGAAGTGGTCATCCATGTGGATGGTTCCATTTCGATTCGAGACGACGGTCGAGGCATCCCGGTGGACATGCATCCGCAGAAAAAGATGCCCGCCGTTGAACTGGTGCTGACCACGCTGCACTCGGGCGGCAAATACGGTCAGGGCGGATACAAATTTTCAGGAGGTACGCACGGCGTTGGCGCCAAGTGCGTCAATGCGGTTTCCGAATGGTTCGAAGTGGAGGTCAGTCGTGAGGGCAAGATCCACCACATGGAGTTCAAGCGCGGCCAGGTGACCAAGAAGCTAGAAGTCATCGGCAAGGCCAAGGGCCGCGGCACCCTCATTACCTTCATGCCGGATTCGGAGATCTTCCGCGACACCATCGAATTCAAGGCCGACCGGATTACTCAGCGTCTCCGCGAGTTGGCGTGCATCAATTCGGGGCTCGAGATCACCTTCTTGGATGAGCGTCAGCCGGATCCGAAGCTCGAGACCTTTCTTTACAAGGAGGGGTTGGAAGAGTTCGTACGCCAACTGAACAAGAATCGGGTGACCGTGCATCCGAAGCCCATCAGCATCCTCAAGGAGAGCAAGACCATCACGTCCGAGAAAGAGGTCGAGGTCCACATCCATGTCGTGATGCAGTACAACGACAGCTACAACGACCAGGTTCTTTGCTACACCAACACCATCCACAATCCGGATGGCGGCACGCACCTCTCGGGTTTCCGAACCGCCTTGACCCGGTCGGTCAACCAATACGCCAAGTCCAACAGTATCCTGAAGGATAAGGACCCTCAAATTACTGGGGATGACGTTCGCGAAGGGTTGACGGCCGCTATATCCATCAAGCACAGCGATCCGAAGTTCGAGTCCCAGACGAAGGTCAAACTCATCTCTCCGGAGGTCGAAAGCATTGTCGGGTCGGCCTCGTATGAAGGGCTGATGAACTACTTCGACGACAATCCGGTGGTGGCTAAGAAGATTGTCGAAAAGGCTCTGAATGCAGCCCGGGCTCGTGAAGCGGCTCGCAAGGCGCGTGAGGCGGTTCGCAAAACGGCCCTCACCGGCGGTGGTCTCCCCGGCAAGCTGGCCGATTGTTCCGATCGCGACCCGGCCAACACCGAGTTGTACATCGTCGAGGGCGATTCGGCAGGTGGCTCTGCCAAGCAGGGGCGTGACCGAAAGTTCCAGGCTATTCTTCCGATCCGCGGCAAGCTGATCAACGTCGAGAAGGCTCGTCTCGACAAGGTTCTGCAGAACAACGAAATCCGGACCATGATCACCGCCATCGGGACGGGAATCGGAGCCGGAGAGGGCGAGGGGGCCTTCAAGATCGAGAACCTTCGCTACCACAAGGTCATCATCATGACTGACGCAGATGTCGACGGATCCCACATCCGTACGTTGCTGCTGACGTTCTTCTATCGCCAGATGACCCAACTCATCCGCGATGGGTACGTGTACATCGCCCAGCCGCCGCTCTATTCGATCACCCGCAAAAAGCGGACCGACTACGTCGACGACGACAATCAACTCAACCGGATCCTCCTCCAGAATGGTACCGAGGAAGTCCGCCTAAAGAATCTGGCCGACGGCAAGGAAGTGCCTGCCAAACAGTTGGAAGAGATTCTCAGCTTGCTCGAGACTCTCGACAAGCACTCCACGTTCATTCGACGTCAGGGCGGTGACTTTGCCAAATATGTGGCCTGTCGGGCTCCGGACGGAGCGCTGCCGCAGCATTTGGTGAAAGTGCGCGAAGGCAACGCGGAGACCGTTCACTATTTCATGACCAACGAGGAGCAGGAGGCCTTCAAGGTGGCCAATCCTGACCTGTTCGGCGACATCGAGGCCAAGGAGCGTTTGGAGAAGGCCAAGGGCCAGAGCCGCCGTGCTACTTATGTTCATTTGCACCTCGAGTCACGGGCGATTGGCGAACTTCTGGCGAAGCTGACCAAGAAGGGTCTGTCGATTGATCATTACGCCACTCAGAGCAAGCCCCTCTTCGAGTTGATCGAAGGGGAAGGTGAACGAGCCCACGTGACTCCGATCTTCTCGATTCCGCAAATCCTCAACGAAGTGAAGGAAGTGGGTAAGAAGGGCATCCAGATTTACCGCTTCAAGGGATTGGGTGAAATGGACGCCAAGGAACTCTTCGAGACCACGATGAATCCGCCGAAGCGCAAGCTCCTGCGAATCGAACTGACCGATGCGGTTGAGGCCGAAGAGATGTTCACCCGCCTCATGGGCGATGTGGTCGAACCGCGACGCCAATTCATCGAGGACAACGCGCTCAACGTCCGCAATCTGGATGTCTGAGCTGAAGCGACGAAACCGACACCGATCCTGCTCCATCCCTCACTTTCCGCCCCATGTCTGAAGAGATTCAACCGAAACAACCGCAAGCCAGTGGTGGTGCCTACACGGGCAACGAGAAGATCCACACGATCAACGTCGCAGACGAGATTAAGGCCTCGTTTCTGGACTACTCGATGTCCGTTATCATCTCTCGCGCACTGCCCGATGTGCGTGACGGGCTGAAGCCCTCCCAGCGACGCATCCTCTTCGCGATGGAGGGGCTGTCCCTGGTCCCAGGTCGCAAGCACATGAAGTGCGCCAAGATCTGCGGTCAGACCTCGGGCGATTACCATCCCCATGGTGAGGCGGTCATTTACCCGACCTTGGTTCACATGGCTCAGCCGTGGGCCATGCGGGAGAGACTCGTGGACGGGAAGGGAAACTTCGGATCGGTCGAAAACGACCCTCCGGCGGCCATGCGTTATACTGAGGCCCGCCTCACTCATCTGGGCGCGGCCTTGATGACCGACATGGATCGGGACACGGTGGACTTCGTTCCCAACTACGACGAGCGACTCATGGAGCCGTCGGTCTTGCCGGCCGCGTTCCCGAACTTGCTGGTCAATGGCGGTACCGGTATCGCCGTCGGCATGGCCACCAACATGGCGCCGCACAACCTCGGTGAGGTGATTGACGGTGTTTGTGCCCAGATCGACAACCCCTCGATCACCATTCCAGAACTGACGAAGTTCATCAAAGGCCCTGACTTCCCGACCGGAGGTTTCATCTGCGGCATCGAGGGTATCCACAATTACTTCAGGTGCGGTCGGGGTAGCATTAAGCTGCGGGGCCGAATCGGGGTGGAGGAGCTCAAGGGCAATCGGGAGCAGTTGGTCATCACTGAGATCCCCTACAATGTGAACCGGGCCGGGTTGGAGGAGCAAATCGCCAACTTGGTCCAAGAGAAAGTCATCACCGAGATCTCGGCGATGCGGAACGAGTCGGATGAGAACTGCCGACTAGTCATTGAGCTCAAACGCGATGCCAGCCCGAGGGTGGTCATCAACAATCTCTTCAAGTACACCCAGCTCGAGACCAGCTTCAGTGTTAATGCCCTGGCCATCGACCACGGCAAGCCCAAGACGCTCAACCTGAAGGAGATCATCCAGTGCTACATTGAGCACCGGCGCGAAGTGGTGCTCCGTCGGACCCGTTTCGAATTGCGAAAGGCCGAAGAGCGGGCCGAGTTGCTGGAGGGTTACATTTGCGCCCTCAACAACTTAGATGAGTTCATTCGCATCATCCGCAGTTCCAAGACCCGCGATGAGGCTCGTATCAAGTTGATGGCCTTCGAATGGACCCGCGCTCAGGTGGAGCGTTGGAGCATCCTGATTCGCAGCGAAGAGCGACTGAACGCGGCGGGTCGCTATGCGCTGACCGAGCGTCAGGTGGACGCCATTTTGGAACTTCGTCTGTACCAGCTCACCGGTCTCGAAATCGACAAGGTCACGGCCGAGTACTACGAGCTCGTCGAGCGGATCAAGGACTTGCTGGACATTCTCGCCAAGGAGTCCCGAGTGCTTTCTATCATCAAGAAGGAGCTTCGGGATCTTAAGGACAAGCACGCTTCGCCGCGCATGTCTGAAATCGTCCCCGACGAGGGGGAGATGGCTATCGAAGACCTCATCGCCAATGAGGGGGCTATCGTGACATTGACCCACAACGGGCTCATCAAACGAACGAACGTCTCCAGCTACAGGGCTCAGAAGCGCGGTGGCAAGGGGGTCATCGGCATGACCACGCGGGAGACGGACAAGCTGGAAGACAGCGATTTTATCGAGCATCTCTTCACGTGCAGCACCCACGATTACCTCATGTTCTTTACGAACTTGGGCCGCGTGTATGTGGAGCGCGTGCACGAGATTCCGGATATGGGACGTGCGGCCAAGGGTCGCAGCATTGCCAATCTTCTGGAGCTCCGCGGCGAGGAAAAGATTCAGACGCTCGTCCGGGTGACTTCTAAGTATGGCTCCAACAAGGAAGATTTGACCTGGAAGCAGGCCAACGAGCTCTTCTTCGTGACCCGACTGGGAACCGTCAAGCGGACCGAGCTGTCCGATTTCCAGAATGTCCGCAAGGGAGGGATCATCGCCATCACTCTCGATAAGGGCGACGACTTGGTGGAGGTTCGCCTCACCAACGGAAACAACGAGATCGTTCTCATTACCAAACAGGGTATGAGCATCCGCTTTCAGGAAGATCAGGTGCGTTCGATGGGTCGCAACGCCGGTGGCGTGAAGGGCATCGAGCTGGAGAAGGGGGACGCGGTCGTCGCTTTGGCCCTCGTGGATCCCGATTCTACGCTGTTGGTTGCCGGCGGAAACGGTATCGGCAAACGGACCGACTTCGAGGAGTACCGTCAGCAGAGCCGTGGCGGCAAGGGCATCATCACCATGAAGACCGGTGACAAGACCGGTAATGTGGTGGGTGCACTAACTGTCCGTGATTCCGATGAGCTGATGCTCATCACTTCGGGTGGCCAAATGGTCCGAATCCCGGTGAAGGGAATCCGCGAAGCCGGCCGCAACACCATGGGCGTCAAGCTCATCAACCTGGCCGAGAAGGACAAGTTGCAAGCCATCGCTCCGGTGATCAGCGAATCGCAAGAAGAAGACGCTGTCGCCACCGAGGCGAAGTAATCATTCGGGTTTCACCGCACGGGGGGCTCTAAAAAGACCCCGTGCGGACCTCCGGGTCGCTTCAGACCGGGTTGCTTCAGATCAGAAGAGCCCAAGGGCTTGTCAGCGGGTAAAAGGCAACGTCTTGGGCACGAGACTCTCGGCTAGGCTCGAGACTCGAGCGGAGAGGCCGTTGGTCGCCTCATAGAGTCATTAGTTCGAGCGAGGCACATCGGTCTGCGCCACCTTTGGTTCTCCGCCTTGTTTTGGGGCCCTTTGGGGCCCTGAATGCTCCAGATCCTGCCGCAAGCATCGGCGATCGGATATTCTCCGAGCAAGGCAGATGCACCGCCCGGCCTAAAATCCCTGGTGCGGACTGGCCGGTCAGCCGATGCGCCAAATGATCCGGGCCTTGTTGAGGTCGTAAGTAGACATTTTCATCTTCACCCGATCGCCGGGCGTCAAACGGACAAAACGTTTGCGCATTTTGCCGGAGATCGTCGCCAAGACGATGTGTTTATTGTCGAGTTCGACGCGGAACATCGTTCCAGCCAGAACAGCGATCACTTTTCCCTCAACCTCGATGTGGTCTTCCATGAGATACCGTATTTCATGCGCTGGCCTCGAAAAGGGGTGCCTTTGAGGCCGGCTGAGGGCGGCAAATTGACCATTCAATTCGCCCTGACAAGTCGCTTTTCGCAGGGGACCTGCCGGGATCACTGAGGCCGAATGATCTGAACCGAGACGTGGCGGGCTTCCGGGATGATGAATTTCTTAATTTCGACGTGGACCCGACGGGCTCCAAATTCGCGGAGAACCAATTCAGAAATATCGACGGCCAACGTTTCCAGCAGCTTCCACGTCCTGCCCTGGCCGAGGCTAAGCAACCGTTGGCTGACAGCGTAATAATTGATGGTGTGACTCAGGTCATCACCCGCAGCGGCCAAGGTGAAGTCGGTGTCCATTTTCACACTGATGAGCAGGCGCTGGGGATGGACCCGTTCTTCGTCCGGAACGCCGATGTGGTAACAGACCTCAAGGTCTTCAATTGTGATGATGTCCATAAAAAGAGGTGTACTCAGAGAGCCCGAACCATTTCCAGTAATCGTCGGGTGGGAGTGTTGAGAGGGAGTTCGAAGGCTTGTTCCCAATGGACCCAGGCGAATTCTTGAGCCTCTTCATTCAAGGTCACCGACTGGCCAGGCAGGGCGAGGCAGGTGTAGTTGAGTAGGATGAAATGGGCCTCCCGGTAAAACTCGGTGGAGGCGATCGAGTCTTGGACCATCACGAACTGGATTTGATCGATTTCCAGGCCAGTCTCTTCACGAACCTCGCGTCGAAGAGCCTCCTCAGAGGGTTCACCCCATTCGATCTTTCCGCCGGGAATTCCCCACATGCCGGACCACTTGGCCGTCTTGAACAAAAGCATGCGGCCCGAATCGTCTCGAATGAGAGCCCCGACGGTCGGAATCGGAAACGCCGAACGCGGCGCGGGACCCGGATTCAAGCATAATTGATTGGCTTCCAAGTGCCGGCGGAGTTCAGACAGGTGCTCGACAATCAGGTGGGGCTTGGACGCGCGCAGTTTATCGAGGCTATCGTACCCGGTCAGGACTGCGACTGACTTCACTCCTCCGTGGTGGGCGGTTTCGATGTCGTGCTGCATGTCGCCAATGAACACGGTTTGAGTTGGGTCCAGTTCGTTATCCCGAAGGATTTGTCCGATGAGGTCTTTTTTGTCGTGGGCACCGAGGTAGGTCTTGTCGAAGAACGGACCAAATCCTGAGCTTTTTTCTTGGTGAGCAAACAAGGCCGGATGCACCGCACTGAGGAGAAAGGTCCGTAGCCCATGCTGCCGACAAAACTCCAGAAATTCCCGAGCATGCGGCAAGGGTGTGACCGTGTCTTGGACCCGCTTGAATCCCTCCAAAAACCAACCCTCTAATTCAGGAAGCGATTCCTTCGGTACCCGTTCCATGTAGAAGTCCCGAGCAGGGAGACGAAACTCTCGCCGAAAGTCCTCCAGAGCCATCTCCGGCACTCCAGCCTGTTGCAGCGCATGGTTCGATGCCCGCCAGACGGCCGGAAGGTCATCCACCAGCGTCCCAGACCAATCGAAGATCACATTGCGAATCACCGAGCTAAGCTATCCCTGGTGGCCCTACTCGCAAACGCAGGATTTACCCGTTGAGCCGATCCGAAGAACTGGGGCTGAGTGAGGTCGCACCATCGCCCGGGGGCTTACTGATTTTTGCATCGGCTTCAAGCCAGACCTGCCAGGCGGCCCGCATCGACTGAAAGGCCAGCGCCTCACCTTGCAGAGTATTGGCCGGATGCCATTCCACGGCATGAACCTCTTCCGGATTGCAAGGGCCCTCGGTCTCCAGAGGTTGAGCTGTGAAAAAGAGGTCTAGCACTGGGTAGGTCACCCCGTCGAAAAGGTATTCGTTGGGCTGAGAACAGAGGAATCGTAGGTCAAAAAGTCGGATGCCTACTTCCTCGAAAATCTCTCGATGCACCGCGGACTCGGCGCACTCGCCCATATTAATAAACCCGCCGGGAGGGGCCAGGAGCCCCGCTCCTGGATCGTTCGCACGCCGGATTAACAAGATGCTCCCATCGTCCCGTTGGATGAAGACAGCAACCGCCACCGCAGGATTGAAGTACAATTGGAATTTGCAGGCGGCGCACTTCATCGGAGCCCCGTTTTCTGGCGGGGTGATGGGTTTTCCGCAGCGCGGGCAATGATGGAACTGTCGGGAGGGATGCATGGTTCGAAGCGGTCGGGATATCCCGGTCCATCGATTAGATTCCAAGAATACGGGTTCGGCAGGGGCGCTGAGAATTAAATCAACCCGGGATCTTGGACGGCGCGCGCTTTGCACCCTTCGTTCCGCAAGGCACAGTCCTTCGACACATGAGCGTTCGATCGCGATCCGAAGCCCTGTTTGCTGAGGCCCTCAAGCACATACCTGGCGGCGTAAACTCTCCGGTCCGGGGCTTTCGGGCGGTGGGCGGCACCCCCTTCTTTGCAGCTTCGGCTTCCGGAGCGCGGGTCACCGACGTGGATGGTAACACCTACATCGATTACGTCGGAACCTGGGGGCCAGCGATCCTTGGTCATGCTTCCTTGGCGATTATTCGGGCGATCCAGAGCACTGCTGAGCGCGGCACCAGCTTTGGCATTCCTCACGCGCAGGAGGTGACGATGGCTCAACGCGTCAAATCCCTGGTGCCATCGGTGGAGAAGGTGCGTTTCTGCAATAGCGGTACCGAGGCGACGATGTCGGCCATCCGCTTGGCTCGTGGATTTACCGGGCGGGATCTCATTGTCAAATTTGATGGCTGCTACCACGGGCACTCAGATGGGTTGCTCGTGAAGGCAGGTTCCGGTGCGCTCACTCTGGGATGTCCAGACAGTGCGGGCGTGCCTGCGGATGTCGCGCGTCAAACCCTCGTTCTTCCCTTTAATGATCCGGAGGCGCTGCGGAGGGTTTTCGAGAAGCATGACGGTCAATTGGCGGCAGTGATCCTTGAATTGGTGCCGGCCAATGCTGGGCTGTATTTGCCCAAGCCCGGCTACCTGGAACTGCTCCGGCAATTGACCCGAGATCACGGGAGCGTGCTCATCGCCGACGAGGTGATGACCGGATTCCGACTGGGTCCAGCCGGTGCCCAAGGCGTGTTCGGGCTCACGCCGGACTTGAGTTGCTTCGGCAAGATTATTGGCGGTGGTCTTCCGGTCGGAGCCTTCGGTGGGCGGGCCGAGATCATGGATCAACTGGCGCCCCTGGGTCCGGTCTATCAAGCCGGCACCCTGAGCGGAAACCCATTGGCCATGGCGGCCGGATTAGCCGCGTTGGATGCCTTGCAGTCGTCCGATGCCTGGAATCGATTGGAGGCTGTGGGGAGTGAGTTGGAGCAGGGTATGGTTGGTGTCGCAAAGGCGACCCAGATCCCCATGCAGTTCCAGCGGATCGGATCCATGTTCTGCGGTTACTTTACTGAGCACCCGGTCTGGAACCTTGCGGACGCGATGCGCAGCGACCGCACGCGCTTTGCTCGATTCTTTCATGGTATGCTCGATCGCGGAGTTTACCTGGCACCCTCCCAATTCGAAGCCGGCTTTATTTCTACGGCGCACACCTCGGCGGAGATTGAAGCGACGATCCGAGCGGCCGAAGCGGTGCTAAAGACCCTGTGAGGAAGAGGACTGCGTCGACGGTGGCGACGGTGCCTACCGATGGCTGCCATGATTCTGGGGGTTGTCTCTGGCTGGCGGCCCGTTAGCCTCGGGCTCATGTCCCCGCTGCGCGTTCTCACGTTGGTTGCCATTGCCTTGTCCTGGAGCTCCAACATGGCCGCCGACGGCCCCCGAGCGCTGGCCGTCGGTCAACACCCCGAGGATCAGCGACTTCAGCCACCCAAGGATCTAGACGGATATTTTCCCTTTCAGCCCCCCGCGACTCCGGAGATTTGGGAGCGACGTGCAACACAGGTGCGCCAGCGGATTTTGGTGTCGCAAGGATTGTGGCCCATGCCGACCAAGTCGGACCTCAAGGCTCAAATCTACGGGCGAATCGATCGCGGTGATTACACCGTGGAGAAGGTGCAGTTCGAGAGCGCGCCGGGGTTTTTCGTGACCGGCAACTTGTACCGGCCGAAGAAGATTCAGGGCGGCAAGGCTCCCGCCGTGTTGTTTGCGCATGGCCACTGGGCCGATGCACGACTGTCCCAGGCCACCGACGCGGAATTGCGCAATGAAATCGCCACGGGTCAGGAGCGCTTTCTTGAGGGAGGCAAGAGCCGCTTTCAGTCCATGTGTGTCCAACTGGCTCGCATGGGCTGTGTGGTATGGCAGTGGGACATGTTGGGCGACTCCGATTCCCAACAGCTTTCCCGTCAACTGGTCCACAGCTTCGCTAAACAACGGCCCGAGATGAACACCACCGAGAACTGGGGGCTTTATAGTCCGCAGGCCGAGGCGCATCTCCAGAGCATCATGGGCCTCCAGACCTGGAACGCGGTGCGGTCTCTCGACTTCCTGCTGGAGTTGCCGGAGGTGGATCCTCAGCGCGTGGCCATCACCGGAGCCAGTGGTGGCGGAACCCAGACCATGCTGCTGGCGGGCATCGATCCTCGCATCGCGCTTTCCTTTCCGGCGGTCATGGTGAGCACGGCCATGCAAGGGGGCTGCACCTGCGAGAATGCGAGCTTACTGCGGGTGGGCACGGGCAATGTGGAGTTTGCCGGTCTGTTTGCGCCCAAGCCTCAAGGCATGACCACCGCCGATGATTGGACCAAGGAGATGTCCACCAAAGGCTTCCCTGAACTCAAACGCCTTTACGGCCTCCTCGGTGGCGCGGACCGGGTGATGCTGCAGCGTGGTGAGCACTTTCCTCACAACTACAATGCGGTGTCCCGAACGGCCTTCTACAACTGGCTGAATAAACACTTCCACCTGGGTCAGGCTGAGCCGGTCTTGGAGCGCGACTACACGGTTTCGTCTCGATCGGAACTGAGTGTCTGGGATGACGGACATCCGGCGCCGATGGCGGCGGATCCGCAGTTTGAGCGAGGCCTTCTGAAACTGTGGACCGCGGATTCGAATCGTCAGCTCGAGAGCATGGCCTCGGCCTCCCCCGAGCAATACCGGCAGGTCTTGAAGGTGGGTTGGGATGTGGTCTTGGATGCCCGCGATCCGGCTCCGGCGAGCTCCCTCACTTGGGTTCTCAAGGACAAGCAAGACCGCGGAGCCTGGATCCAGATGGCGGGCCTGATTCGGAACACGTCCCGTCGGGAAGAGATCCCCGTGGTTTTCTGTCATCCGAAGCAGTGGAACGGCAAGACCGTCGTCTGGCTCACGGCGGATGGAAAATCAGGGTTGTATACCACTGCGGGTTCGCTGGTCCCTGCGGTCCAGCAATTGGTCGACGGTGGAGCAACGGTGCTCGGGTTGGATTTGCTGCATCAAGGTGAGTCTTCCCTCGATGGCCGACCGCTCACGCGCACACCGCGCGTCAAAAACCCACGGGAGGCCGCGGCGTACACCTTTGGCTACAATCCGGCCGTGTTCACGCACCGAGTCCACGACGTGCTCACGGCGGTGCAGTACATCCGCGGGCATGAGAAGCCCTCGAGCCAGGTCTCGTTAATTGCCTTGGATGCGACGGCTCCGATTGCCGCCGCTGCCCGAGCGCAGTCGGGCCCAGCGCTGAATCGGGTGGCCTTGCATCTTGGAGAGTTTCGATTCGGCCGGGTGTTGGATATCCACTCGCCGGACTTCCTGCCGGGCGGTGCTAAGTACGGCGACGTAGACGGGTTGATCACTTTGGGGCAGTCCGAATTAAATTCCATGAACACCAGCGATCCCATCGCCGCTGCGACTTGGGTGATGCGTTGATTGGAGTGCTCAGCCCCTCTCCGAACTCACACCCTATTGAGGATCTCGAGGCAAACCACGGGATGTTCCCACCGGGTCTGCGGCAAAAAACCGCAGACCCTCCAGCGCTCAAACAGGCAGTGAAGGTTGACGCGCTTCCAACCCCCATGCTTCATTGACCTCAAAGTGAGGAAACGGTGGAGCCAATGGTTGGTGATTGGACTCGTGGGGATATCCCTCGGGTTTCAATGGACCTTGCTCCAGTCCGTTGCTTGGACGGTCATGCTCCTCGATCGCAGCACTCAGATGGACTGGGTGCAGGCCATCGAAACCACCTTTGACGGACACCATCCGTGCGCTCTATGCAAGGTGGTCCGCCAGGGCCGCGACAACCAACAGCAGCAGACCACCCTCGTCTTCTCCTTTGCGAAGACCGACATGGTCCCGTCAGATCGGGCCTTTGAGTTGCCCGTGCCTGAAATATCCTCCTTCGAGCACTCGCCCGCCCGGGATCAACGTGCACTCAGTCGTTCTGGCTCACCGCCGTGGCAGCCTCCTCGGCACGCCTAATTTTCGGTGAATCTTGAGGGGTTCGGGCTGCGTCCCGAATCCTCCTTCAAACGCACACAGGTCCCTATTGGCTTAAGTAAGCCGCGCGGTGGGTCGTTTGACAGGACTCAGTCCTCGTGAATCGCCGGAAACCCCTGTCCCGATGTGTTGGGTCGCGCCTGTTTCCGGTTGGGCGCGCTCCGTTTCCGGGAAACCCATCCGGAGTCCTCTGTCTCAATCGTCCGCTGTTCACCTGTCATGAATTCTTCGTTTTCTGCTCTTTCCGTTTCGTCCTGCGTCACCGCTATTTTAGGCGCTTCCATTCTTCAGGCCGCTGAATCCAAAACCTTGCCCAAAGTCATGGTCGAAGGCGTGTTGGAGCCCACCCTCACCGTGCCCTCAATGACTGCGGCGGCGGCAGACCTAGCCCGCGTCCCCGGTGGCACAGGCCTCGTCGATGGCGACACAGTGCGCCAAGGGCGAGCCTCCACGCTGCGCGATGCGCTCGACTTCACAACCGGGGTCTACGTTCAGTCCCGCTTCGGGTCTGAGGAGGCCCGCATTTCGATCCGCGGATCGGGTCTCCAACGCACCTTCCACGGACGCGGCCTCAAGATTCTTCAAGATGGCACACCACTCAACTTGGCCGATGGCGGTGTGGACATGCAGTCCATTGAACCCTTGTCGACCCGCTACATTGAGGTGTGGCGCGGTGCCAATGCCCTGCGTTACGGAGGCACGACGCTGGGTGGAGCTGTTAATTTTGTGAGTCCGACGGGGCGGGATGCCAGTCCGTTCCAATCCCGTCTCGAATTAGGATCCTTCGCCTACGTGCGCGGGCAGGTCAGCAGTGGGTTTTCTTCGGGGCCCGCCGACTACTACGCGAGTCTCACGCACTTCACTCAAGACGGCTACCGCCAACACGCCGCGCAGGACACCGATCGAGTGATGGCTAATGTGGGGTACCGGATTTCGGATCAGGCGGAGAATCGCCTGTGGTTCACCGCGGTGCGTTCTGATTCCCAGTTGCCCGGATCGTTATCGCTAAGCAACGCCCTAAATAATCCCCGGTTGGGCAGTTTCGCTGGTGACCAGAAGCGAGACTACTCGCTGTACCGATTGAGTGATCGCTTGGCTTGGACCTCGGATCAAACTCAGGCACAGGTCTCCGGATTTTGGAGCTACAAGGATTTGGACCATCCCATTTTTCAGGTTCTCGACCAGAACTCGAACGATCTGGGCTTGGATGCTCGCATGGTCCATTCGAGCGAGATCGCCGGATACGGCAACCGCCTGACCGCCGGTTTCGCACCCGTCTATGGATGGGCGGAGGACAATCGCTTCGTGAATGGGACTTTCGCGGGACGCCCCCGCCGCGGAGCTAAGACGGCCGAGAGCACTCAGACCTCGGCCAATCTGGACACCTACTTCGAGGACTCGCTCAAACTCAACGACCGATGGAGCGTGGTGGCGGGCACTTCGGTCACTTACTCCCGACGGGAGTTCGCCGACCGGTTCCTTGCCGACGGTGATCAAACCGACACTCAAGACTACCTCGGATTCAATCCCAAGCTGGGAGCGATCTGGGAGGCCGCCAGCGGCGTTCAGATCTTTGGCAATGTGAGCCGCAATTTTGAACCCCCCACTTTCGGTGAGTTAAGCCGGCCAGCGACCCCGGGTGCAACCAATGGGCTAGTGCAATTAAACGCCCAAACGGGCACCACGCTAGAATTTGGAACGCGGGGGAAATTGGGCCGTTTCGACTGGGACGCGTCGTTGTATCAGGCGTGGTTGGAAGATGAACTTCTGAGCCTTCAGGTGGGTAATTTTAATCCCCCCATCACCCAGACCTTGAATGCCGGACGGACCATCCACCGGGGCGTGGAGTTGGGTGGGGGTTGGCGAGTGGTCGATGGTCTTCTGGCGACGGGAGCCGAGGTTCCGAACGACGGTATTCGCCTTCAGGGCAATTACTTGTTCAACGATTTCCGCTTCGACGGGGATACAACCTATGGCGACAACCGTTTGCCGGGTGTTCCTCGGCACTACCTTCGGGGTGAGTTGAAGTACCAGCACCCGAGCGGCTTTTACTTCGGACCGAATGTTGAGTGGGCTCCTGAGTCCTACGCCATCGACTTGGCCAACACGGATGCGGCCAATGCGCCGGGATATGCGATTCTTGGACTCCGTGTCGGATACCAGACGCGGCGTGGAGTCTCGCTGTTTTTCGATGCTCGGAACCTCACCGACAAGGCCTACATCGCCACCACCGGGGTCCTGAATCGAGCGACTCCGGCCAGTGCCGCCTACAACCCAGGAGACGGGCGATCCTTCTTTGGCGGGGTCGAGATCCGCTTCTGACCAAACGCTGTATTCTCGAGATTCCATGAACCCAAAAACTCTTCGTCAACTGCATCGATGGCTCGGATTGGTCTTCAGTCTGAGTGCGCTACTGGCCTCCTCCAGCGGCGTTATTCATCAGGTCATGACATGGACGCAGGATCCGCCGCCCAAGGCGATTCCTAGTGGCCCTGAAATACCGGTGAACACGGTGCACATTTCGCTGGCACACGCCGTCCAAGCGGTGCCCGCGGCGGCGAGTGGGGTTCGGGCCGTGAACTTGAGGATGATCGCTGGAGAACCCACCTACGTGGTTTGGGCGCGGGAGGCCAAGGCCCCCGCTTATGTTAGCGGCGCCACGGGCAAGTTAGTTCCGGAGCGCGATGAGGTCTTCGCCGCTGAGATTGCCACACGATTTTTTGGCGGTGCGGCGGTCCGGAAAACGGCTTTCCTGACGGCCTTCGACTCCGAATACATACCAATTTTCCGCATGCTCCCGGTGTACCGGATGGAGACGGGGGATCCGGCGGGACGGCGAGTTTACGTGAGCACGATGACCGAAAGCGTGACCCGCTTTACCGACGACGGTCGGCAATGGGAGGCGAACATTTTCAGCAACTTGCACAAGCTGTCCTTTATTCCCAACAAGGTGCTGCGCGATGGAATTCTCGTTATCGGAACGGCCGGTATCTTCGGGTTGAGCCTGTCCGGGGTGGTCCTCTTCGTACTTACCCGGCCGCGCGTCTAATTTGTCCCTGAGTGATCGATTTTCTAGAGCTTCCATGGCCGTAAACACCCCTGAGGCGACAGCAAGATCCGATTCGTCCGGGTCGCGCCTGCCAACTCTGGTAATAGCAGGAGACCCGGGCCAGGCCGAGCGGGTCCGGGTTGCGTTGGAATCGTTAGGCCTGCGGGTTTTGCCTTGGGGTGAACAGCGGCGCCACCTGGGAGTCGCTGGTTCTGAAACTCCCTCGATAGAAGGCACCTTCGGTGCGTCGGAGGTCTGGATGGTGGGTGTCGACGAGGCCTCCAAAGCCTTGGCCGAGTTGAGGCGCATTGGGCAAATGAAGGAGCCTCCAGAAGATTCTATGCAGTCGTTGCAACGACTCGAGTGGGTTCACATTCAGCGCGCCCTGAGTGACTGCGATGGAAATATCTCCGCGGCGGCCCGTCGGTTGGGCATCCACCGCCGATCCCTGCAACGCAAACTCTCAAAGGTGCCACCGGTCCGCTAGCCAGCGGGCTACAAAAAGACTGGGGTCACCCCAAGGCGGTCCGGTCTCCGGATTGTCAGGGGCGATTTTCTAGGGCTTTTAGGGCGTCTCGGATACGCGCCTCTTGAGGGCCCGTCGGCACGGTTTCAAGAACTGCTCGGAGGTCGGCGGCGGCTCCGTCACGATCTCCGATTTGGGATTTGAGCCGGGCTCGATCGACCCGCTCTGCGGCCGCACTGCGTGCATCTGGGGCCAGTGCGACCAGTAGGTCGGAATAGGGGAGGGCCGCTTCGATGCCCGAGCGCTCCATCGTGAAGCTTCGCAAATTGTTGATCATTCGGATGAGAATGGATCGTGGGCTGGCTGCTTCGAGAAATTCGCTGCGGATGGGCACCCCGGCACTTTCTGTACCCAGTTCGTCGGCCTCGGAAAAGGTGATGGGGATGCCGCCATTAAAGGGATCATAGAGTCGGGCGGGTTCTCCCGGCGGTGCATGGCGCACCAAAAAGTGACCGGGCAGGGGTAGGCCTTCTAAATGCTCAATGCCCGCTGCTTTGGCCACTTCTAAGAACACAATGCTCAGAGTGATGGGAATGCCTTCGCGGTCTTCGAGCACGCTTTGCAGGTGACTGTTGGCCGGATTGCGGTAGTCGCCCCGACTGCCATGGAAGCCTTGCTCTTCGAACAAGAATCGGCGCAGGGCCGCGATTCGGTCTGGTCCGGTTTTGGCCTGACTGACCATCAACCGAGCTTCCGTGCCGAGTTCGGCTAATTGACGTTCGGTGTCGGTGATATTGAGCCCGGGGTGATCGTGCCAGGCCAGCAGTAGTGTGGCGTGGGTCAGGCGAATCTCGGACGGCGAGCGCGACAACTCCGACACCAAGGCTTCACGAGCGATTTCGCGGTGCAGCTCCTTCGCCAGTTTGCGCAAACGGGTCGCCTCGCTCTCCAGGCGCTGAGCACGTTCTTGGAGGAATCGATCGGCGGGCCCCGGGTGAGCTTTGAGTGCTTCCCGTGGTTCGCGGCCGGCCGTGAAGCTGGCCACCACATCCGGCGGCAGCTCTGCGTCGGCCGTGGCCTTGCCCACACGAAAGTCGCGGAACTCTGCGGCCGTGTTGCGGAATTTGGCCAACCCAACCCGAGAGCCATTGAGCGCACTGTCCTTGCTTCGGAAAACCACCTCACCATTGACGGAGCATTCCCAGACTCCGTCGGTTCGCCGCACTCGGAGGCTGTTCCAGTCGCCATTGCGATACGCGGCCGAAGGCACCGTGCCCAGGATCCTCCACGAGAAGACATCGGGTCCCTCGAAGGCGGTCAGACGGAGTTCTCCGCCGGTCGGGTAGAAGCCGTAGTGCCGACCGTTCTCGTCGCCGGCGAAGATTAATCCGGCGGCTCCGGAATTGTCGTCGAGACGAACGGAAACCTGAAGTTCGGTGCCTTCCGGAGCGGCGTCGCGTTTCAAGAGATAGGCGCGACCGCCAAAACCTGCGCCCGTGCCCTCCACTAGAATGCGACCGCCTTTCTGGCGCCAATGGGAACCGAGGAAGGATTCCCACTGGTTGGTGTTGAGAGCCCCCTGACGCAACCAGCGATCCATGGCCATGGGGTTGGGTTGCTTGAGTAGAGCCTTGAGGTGATTGGCGGGCGTGGCAAAACCGAGATTTTGGGTCAGCAGGCTCTTGGCGTTCACGATGCCGTGGACGCGCCCGGATCGATCGAGCAAGGGGCCCCCGCTGTTACCGGGTTCGATCGGCATGGCCAACTGCAGCATGGGGCGCCCTTCGAGATCCCGACGCGCAGAGAGAACTCCTTCCACGACGCTCTGGTTGAGGCCCAGCGGATGGCCTAAGGCGATGACCGATGCCCCCTGAGGCAGGCTGTCGCTGTCTCCCAAAGGCAAGGCGTTCAGCCCGGTAGCCCGAACCCTAAGGATGGCTAGATCATGCGGCCGATCCCAGGCGTGGATGCCGATGACCTCCGGAGTGCTGCCGTCGGCCAGGCGTACCTGCACCGATCTCCCTTCGCCGATGACGTGCAAGCTGGTGGCGATGAGTCCTTCCGCATCGATGATAAACCCGGTGCCGACGCCCTCCTGGGTGCCGTCACGGCCTCGACCGTCAATCCGGACAATGGCCGTGCGGGTTTTGTCCACCAATTGGGCCGTTGTGCGGCCAGTTGGTTCCGCAGTGGTCTTGGTGCTTCGGGCAGGCGATTTACCAACGGGCTTCTGCGGCGGCGACTTGGGGTTCAGCGACGCAGCCTCTGCCGAGGCTAGTCCCAGAAGGCAGAGGAAGAGCAGGGTGGAGCGCACGCGCGCAGTTTACTGCTTTTCGGGACGGATGCGAGCGCTCGAGAGAAACCGCTGAAATCCACCACCCAGGAGTTCGGTCACATCGCGTTGGATTTCCGGATCGGTGACTTCCCAGCCCGCCGTAGCGGTTGCTGTGTATTTTTCAGCCAAGACCTCGGCGAGGATTGCCCGAGAGTGTTGCCACTTGTAGAGCACCTGATCGAGGACGCGGGCGTCGGAATGCTGCGGCGTGAAGGAGGTCCCTAACAGCTCCAGGCGCATCGTGGTGATTTCGCGGATGAGTTGGGGGGTGTTGGTAAACCACCAGCAGCCGAAGGGATGAAGGTTTGAAAATTTACGGGCCAAGACGACGAGCTCGTGTTGGTTCTCACGCGCGAGGCAGGTCACCACAAAGCGGTTTTCTGGATGCGCGGCACAGAGGGCCTGAAGGGCATTCAAATCGGCCAGGCCCACTCCATCTCCAGCCATCCGAAGACGGGGGTTCACGGCCCGTTTCACTCCCATCATTAACGCAAAGGCCTGACCCTGATCGCGGCAATGCGGCAAGACGGCGCCTTCAATTAATCGGGCGATTTCGGTGTCGGCCGGCCAGGCGAAGGACGGAGGTAGCGACACCATGCAATAGCGGCTGTCGATCCGAGCCGTCCAATCGGCCAGAAAACGGCGCACCTCGCCGAGGGTTTGGGCGGTGAGTTCGCGTGAAACGGCATAGCCTTGTTCTCGCAGCCAAACGGAGGTCTCTGGCCAGGCGACGAGCAGCGGATCGATGCGTAGGGCTGCGACAAAGCGGGGATCTCGGGCGAAACCACGGTCCCAGGTGGGGCGTTCGATGGGATCGAACGGAGAGTTCGTCATGCACACCGATGCCAGATTGGCGGTCTCCAGGACTCGGTTCATGAACTGGTCGGGCTTTTGGGCAGCATACCACCCCCGCAGGCTCGATAGGTCGTTCTTGCGGGCGTCGATACCGAGCAAGTGGAGTGTGGTGAGGACTCCGCGGCAGGCTTCCGAGATGGGGGAATGTTCGGTGAAGAGCGCCTCCCAGACATAGGCTGCCTGTTCTTGTTTGGAAGCACTCCAGAAACGTTCGAGGGGGAGCGCCATTTGCCGAGAGGCCTCGCTCACGAGGTAGTGGTACACCAGCAATTCGTCGATGCCCCACAGCAGCATCTCGCCCTGCGCGGGGTCGTAGAGATGAGTATGGATGTCATGGACCGGGGTGGCCTGGACGATGCGGGATACCCGCGTTTGGAGCGATTCAGCCATGGACGTGGGACGATCAAAGTGTAGGCGGCTGGGTTATGGCAACCTCGGATCCGACTTGGGGTGAGCTAGCGATGGAAGGGAGGTTCGGGGTGTTTGGGTTGTGGGTCGGGGATCAGGGGGGCAGGAGGGCTGAGGAGGTTGGGTGTGGGTTGTTGTGGGTTGGATGGTGTGTCGGCGGGTGGGCTCTGCGGATCGAGCCTGCACTCGCAGGGAAACTCAGGGGGAGGATTGGGCTTTCGCGCGTTGCGCGAGGGGTGGTGGTGTTCGCTTCCAATGCTCGTTCCGGCTCGATCCGCTGACGCTCGGTCAGTTTTCGGTCGGGGATCAGGGGCCAATGGCTGGGGGTGGGGTCGGTTTGTTCGGGGGTTGGTTCGTGGGGGCGTGGGGAAGAATAATTGTCGTTGAACAGATTCGCGGTGTTTGGCTGTGGGTTGTCGTGGGTTAGACGGTGAGTCGGCGGGTGGGCTCTGCGGATCGAGCCTGCACTCGCAGGGAAGCTCGGGGGAGGATTGGGCTTTCGCGCTGTGCGCGAGGGGTGTTGGTGTTCGCTTCCAATGCTCGTTTCGGCTCGATCCGCTGACGCTTGGTGGGTCGTCTCTCATTTGCTCCGGTTTGACGGACAAACAGTGCCGGCGGAGACTGAGAGGTACTTGCGGATCCGACCGCTGCGACGCAGAGTTATGTCGATGAACGCGACATTCACCTTGGATGATGCTGGGCAGATCCATCTGCCAGACACGCTCAAGCGGGTTTTCGGAGCCCAGCCCGGCATTCGCGTCCGGGCGGAGGTCACTGCGGATCGTATTGAGATCGTGAAAGTTCTTCCTGAGGTGACCGAAGGGATGCTGGAGGACGGAGTGCTCGTGCTGCCGAGATTCGGCATCAAAATGGACGCCGCAGCGGCCGTTCAGGCTGATCGTGAGGAGCAGGCCGAGCACGCCCTGCGTCGATGAGTGTGCTGCTCGACAGTTCGGTGCTGATTGCGGCGCTGGCACCAGGTCGCCGTTCTGGTAGGGTGTTTGGCGCAAGGTTTTGCCTTGTCGTCGTCATGGTCAGCAAATGCTTTTCAAGGCGGTGCCAATTGGGCGCGAACACCCGGTAACACGGGTTACCAACCAGCTTCAGGGGACGGATTTCATCACCTGTCCGGTTCGTGTCTCGTAGAGCCGGATGCACGGAGACGTGCTCCTCTGGTTCGAGAGATTCTTTTGGCAATACTCCCGTGAATCGCAGTGGGTTGGGAGTCATCGCCAGTTTCTAGCTTTGGGCTGGAAACGGCCTGGTTCGCGGCCGACTGAACCCCCGCTAAGCCAGCGGCACATCCGTGGGGAAGAGGAGTGTTAAGGGGATTTCTGTCTGTGGATTGGAGGGATCAGTGGTCTTGTGGGAATGGGTTTCAATGTTTCCGGATCTGGTTTTGAACCTTGGAAGGAGGGCGGATTCGGATTTTAGTCGGTTGATGAGCATGTGGTCGCGTAGAGAATTTTTGGGCACTTCGTCCTGGGCGATGGCTGGGGTGGCGTTTGGGGCGGCTGAGACGAAGGCCGCTGGGGTGGTAGGGAGTCAGCTCTATGGCTGGGGGCAATATTACCAGCGCGAGGGCAAGGATATGAACGCTCACCTCGACGAGGTGTTTTCGGGTCTGCGGGATGCCGGCTATGATTATGCCGAGGGGAATCTCGATGCGGTGCACCCCGAAAAGAACGCCGAGTTTGCGTCCAAACTCCGGGCCAAGGGATTGCGTCCTGTGAGCTTGTACACGGGAGGCGCTCTTCACGCAGACGGGGCGGATGGCGTTGTTGAGCGCTTGGTGGCGGGTGCCAAGGTGGCCGCCAAATCGGGGTTCGAGGTGATCGTGTGCAACGTGGATCCCATTGGTCGTGAAAAGACCGATGCGGAGTTGGTCAATCAGGGTCGGGCACTAGGCCGGTTGGGCCATGAGCTGAAGTCCTTGAAATTGCGACTCGGCGTGCATCATCACACTCCGGAGTTGGGCCGTCAGGGGCGTGAGTATCATCACAATTTTGCGGTGACTCGGGCCGGCGAGGTAGACTTTTGCATCGATACTCATTGGATGTACCGGGGCGGCATTGTGCCGATGGATGCGCTGCGACAGTACGGGGAGCGAGTGGTGTCTTGGCATTTGCGCCAGAGCCGTGGGCAGGTCTGGTGGGAAGACCTCGATCAAGGCGATATCGACTATTCCGATATCGCCGCCTTTGCCAAATCTCGGAACTTGCCTCGGCGTTTTTCCGTGGAACTGGCGCTGGAGGGAGGGACTAAGGTCACTCGGAATGCTGTTGAAAATCATCGCCGCAGCCGCGAATTCGTCCGGCGCGTGTTTGGGGTGTAGCAACGGTTTAGGAATCCACTAAATGCTACGGGAACAAACTAGAAAATGCATAAAGACTGAGCAAAAATCAAAAACAGCTCGCAGCATTCCGCGGCATCTAACGTCTAAGTTGTCCCAAATTGTCCCAAATTTTCCTCGAAAACTAGGCCTTCGATGCCTGTTGGGTTTCTTGGCTGTTTGCTGGGGCGGCCCGCGATCGTCGGGTTGAGGCGAGTTGGGTGTAGGGCTGGTTGGGCGTCGACGGGACCGTTGCCCCCAGTGAGCCAACTGCTAGCATCTTGACCATGCCGGATGGATCAGTAAGCAACTTGGAAGACGATCCGATTTTTCAGGAACTCATGGCTGAGGGTTTGGCCATGCAGCATCGATTCGCCGCGGAACCGATCTTTGCGAAAACAGGGAAGGGTTTCCTGATCAGTGAGGGCGTGTGCGAGCTTGAGCGCTTGAAAGCGTCTTTAGAGTCTGACCGTCGCCGGTTGCCCGTAGTCTCCTGCCAAGATGCCGCGGATCGAGAGGTCCTCGTCTAAATCGGGCCAGTGCAAACCGAACGGCGAAAGTTCTATATTGGCCAACTCCTGAGGTGTCCCGCGTACCAGTCGGGGGTTGAGTGCCACCGGAAATCGCACCTCCGATCCGCTGCGCATCGTCAGCACGATCATGCCGTTGAGGTGCTCGGCCGACTGGGCGCTATCGGTTAAGGTGCTCATGCCATTTTTTGATCATCAGTTGTTTGTACTCGGTCGCAATCGCCTCGGCCTTCGCGATATCACTCAACTTCATCCCTTGCGATTCCCGCAACTCGACACCGTTGTCCAAATCGAACACCGCCTCTCCACCTCCGCGACGGACATGGATGTGAATCGAGTCATGGTCGTTGCTGTAGAAAAAGAAAACAAATCCGTCTTTTTCTAAAACCTTCGGCACTCACGCAAGGTAGCAGGCAATCCGACTTCTGGCCAGTTCGCCGATCAGACTTGATGCGCGCAGGACCGGGCTCCATTCGAGCTTCGGTTGGAGGAAAATTGGAGGAAAGAGCAGTGGATTCAGGTCCTCTCGGAAACCGTAAAAATCGAAAACCCCAATGAAAACGGGTCTTTTGAAGTGGTGTCCCGACCAGGAATTGAACCTGGATCTTCGGTTTGGGAACACTCAGGTCCATGGCTTGTCCTTAAGCCGTACCTGAGGCCTTTGACCCGGTTCGGTTCGGTTCGGGAGTGTAGGGCGGGAAGGGGATGATCGGCATCCGCGTGGGTCGAGAGATCCCGCGAGCCTGGGCCTCCAGAAGGATGGGGTGAGGGGTTTAGCAGGCGTTTAGAGAAAACGCTCAATGAAACTGGCCCCACGGCGACCCGGATCTTCCGGGGCTTACTTGTCGGCTTTGCGGGCGGCTTTCTCGGCCTTGGCGTTTTCTTCTAGGATGCGGGTGAGGCCTTCCGAGGGTTTGAGACCCAAGGCCGTGGCCGCGTTTTTTACAGCGTCCGGTCCGAACTCTTTGGTTTTTTTGGACACGGCCAGGCGCACCGGCCAGTTCCGCGCCCCATCCTGTTTTCGGGCGAGCCAGAAGAAACCCTCGACGCCACTCGGCCACGGTTCGCCGATGGACATCCACAATCGAACGGGCGTGTTGGCACCGATTTGGGCTCCCAATGGGGGTAATTGCCCGGCGGTGAGTGGCAGTTGCAACAATTGGCAACGCAACGCCGTTGGGTCGCGCGGCGAGACGCCGGCAGCCACAAAGGATTCGGATTCGCTCAGCAGCGCGGTGAGCCCATTACCGCTGGAGTCGGTGGGCCAGGTGAAGCGGACTACGTCGATGATGTTGGTTTCGAAGTCTCGTCCATCGCCGGGCAGGGTGACTTGAAGCGGAGAGCCTTTGAGCGGTATTTGAGGCAGGCCAGCCACTTCTGGGGCGGTGGGGCTTACCGAGGAGAAGGATTCGGGATGGTGCTCCAATTGAGAACGCATCAGGGCCACGGCGTCATCCAACGAGAGCACGTGGTGGACACGGCCGGTCACTGGGGTGGCGGGGTAATTGCGACGGGCAGGGGATGCCCCAAAGAATTGGTCGGCCGTGCTGCTGCGCGAGGCGCCGCCGGCCAGACGAATGGCGTGATTGAGGGCTTTGGCTAGGGCTTGGGCTTGGGCCTCGTCATCGACAGCGATCCAACCTGAGGAGACTGTGCGGGCGGGCATCTCTTCATTGGCGTCCTGCCATCGACGCACCCCGCTGACACGACCGGCATCGGTCATCCACACGGCAAAGGCCTGACGTTCGCCGGCAAACCACAACCGCACATGGGTGGCATCGGGATCTAAATCGGCCAGCGAAAATTCAGTCGACTCGCTGCGGTCCAGACTGCCGGGGATTCCATCGGTGGCGGTGGTCCGGAAGCGCAAACGACGCCCCAGGACCTGGGCCAGTTTGACCCGGATGCGGCCGCCCCCGGCGATGTTTCGAAACTGACCATGCTCTTCGACCGTACGGCGGATGAAGTCGATGGTTTCGTCGAACGTGGGTTCAGCCTGAGTGGTCGGGAGGCTCGCCAAGACTGCCAGCAACGCCAGCAACCAGCCCCCGATGGACGACCGAACGCCGGTGCGGGATGGTTGCATGGGATTGCCAGTACAGTGTGTGGTGCGAACGCAGCCTCAGCGCTTGAAGGCCAACGGAGAGGACTGAGGAGCAGCGGATCCTGAGGCCCCGGGCATTTCGTGGGCGCAGGGTTGATTGATGGGCACTTCGGGGATCCGACTGTTGGCACCCACGACGCCATTCTGAAGCAACCAGGCTTCCACCTCTTCGCCGGAAACGTCGGCCAGCATCTGGCCATTGATCTCGATGGTGGGCTGCTTGGTTTGGCCCGTTTTTTGGACCATTTCTTCGAAGAATTCAGAGCGATTGATGATGTCGCGCTCTTCGAAAGCGAGGTCGTACTTCTTGAAGACGGCGCGGACACCCGCACTCCATCCGCACGAGGGTTTCAAATAGGCAGTAATCGTAGGCTTTGACATAAAAATTCTTCGGGAACTTGGCAGTTATACTCGCAGGCGCAATCTGGGAAACGCGGGCTCAAGATTCACGAGACGAATCGTAGGCGAGCCAGGGTCCTAACCAACGCTCCATCTCGGTCACGGGAACAGACTTCCGGCGAGCCAGATCGGCGACTTGATCGCGCCCGAGCTTGCCCACTCCAAAGTACTTAGACTGGGGGTGAGCAAAATAAAGTCCACTGACGCTGCTGCCGGGCCACATGGCGCAGCTCTCCGTGAGTCGGATGCCAGTACGCTCCTCCACATCGAGGAGTGACCACAGTGTCCGTTTCTCGGTGTGGTCGGGGCTGGCCGGATAGCCTCCGGCGGGCCGGATCCCTCGGTAGCGTTCTTCGAGAAGGTCTTCGGCGCTCAGTTGTTCTTGAGCACCGAAGCCCCACTCCTTGCGGACCCGTTGGTGCAAGTACTCGGCAAAGGCTTCGGCCAGGCGGTCGGCCAAGGCCTCGGCCATGATGGCGTTGTAATCGTCGTGCCCGGCTTTGTAGGCAGCCACCACTTCGTCCAGTCCGATGCCGGTGGTGACCGCGAAGCCGCCGACATGGTCTTGGGATCCCTTGGGAGCCACAAAGTCGGCCAACGACCACTGGGGTGTTCCATCTTCTTTGACCACTTGCTGACGCAGCATGTGGAAGGTGGTTTGAACGCTGGAGCGGGATTCGTCGGTGAAGACTTGCACGGAGTCTCCATCGCGATTGGCCGGAAAAATTCCATACACTCCGCAGGCTCGGATGCGCTTTCGGGCGATCAAGTCATCGAGCAGCGCTTGCGCATCGGCGAAGAGTTTTTGGGCCTCTTCGCCATACTTCTCATGCTGCAAAATGGCCGGGTAGCGCCCGCGCAGTTCCCAAGTGTGGAAGAACGGAGACCAGTCAATGTAGGGCCGGAGCGTTTCGAGCGGAACGTCTTCCAAGACGCGGATTCCGGTGAATTCTGGGTGAGGCAGGTCCGAGAAGTCGAACCGGGCGGCTTGACTGCGAGCCTGTTCCAAACTCAGCAGCGGCGTATTGGCCGCGGCATGGCTGCTCCGAAGGACTTGGTACTCCTCGCGGATTTGAGCCACGTAGGCGGGCTTCAAGTCCGGGTTAATGAGGTTGCTCACCACCGGCACAGCGCGGCTGGCATCCAACACGTGGATGACGGGCTGCGAATATCCCGGCGCGAGCTTGATGGCGGTGTGCGCTTTGCTGGTCGTGGCACCACCGATGAGAAGGGGTTGGCGCATGCCCAGGCGTTCCATTTCGCGGGCGACGTGGGCCATCTCATCGAGCGACGGAGTGATTAAGCCGCTGAGACCGATGACGTCCACCTGATGCTCCTGAGCCGCCTTGAGAATATTCTCGCAGGACACCATGACGCCCAGGTCGATGACCTCGTAATTATTGCACCCCAAAACCACCCCGACGATGTTCTTGCCGATGTCGTGGACATCGCCCTTGACGGTGGCCATGAGCACTTTGCCTTGGGTTCGAACTTCGCAGCCGCCGGCCACCGCAGCCGCCTTCTCGGCTTCCATGAACGGAGTGAGGTAGGCGACCGATTTCTTCATCACTCGGGCAGACTTCACCACTTGCGGGAGAAACATTTTGCCAGCGCCAAAAAGGTCGCCGACGTGGTTCATCCCGTCCATGAGGGGCCCCTCGATGACCAACAGCGGTCGCCCAAGCTTTTGGCGGGCTTCTTCGGTGTCGAGTTCCACGAAGGCGTCGATGCCCTTGACTAGGGCGTGCGCCAAGCGCTTTTCAACGGGTTCCGATCGCCAGGCCTCGTCGGCTTTGGCTTCGGCGGTGCCCCCAGGTCCCGATTTACGACGCAGCGCCTCGCCATAGGTCACCAAACGCTCAGTGGAGTCCGGACGGCGATTGAGGAGCACATCCTCCACGAGGTCCCGAAGCTCCGGCTCGATCTCCTCGTACACTTCGAGCATCCCGGCATTGACGATGCCCATGTCGAGCCCGGCCTGAATGGCGTGGAAGAGGAAGGCACTGTGCATCGCCTCCCGAACATGGTTGTTGCCCCGGAAACTAAAGCTGATGTTGGAGACGCCGCCGCTGACCTTGGCGAAGGGCAAGTGGGTCTTAATCCATCGAGTCGCCTCGATGAAGTCGACGGCGTAGTTATTGTGAACCTCGATCCCGGTGGCGACGGTGAGGATGTTCGGATCGAAAATAATGTCCTGCGGCGGGAACTGTGCGCGCTGGGTGAGCAGGTCATAACACCGTTGGCAAATCTCGATGCGGCGCGCAAAGGAATCGGCCTGTCCCTGCTCATCAAAGGCCATCACCACGACCGCCGCGCCATAGCGACGAATGAGTCGGGCCTGTTCAAGGAAGCGCTCTTCGCCTTCTTTGAGCGAAATGGAATTGACGATGCCCTTGCCTTGGAGGCAACGCAGGCCCGTCTCCAGCACCGACCACTTCGACGAATCGACCATGATCGGCACCCGAGCGATGTCGGGTTCGGCAGCGATCAAATTGAGGAACTTCGACATCGCCGCAGCGCCGTCGAGCATTCCCTCGTCCATGTTGATATCGATGATCTGGGCCCCCGCCTCGACCTGCTGTTTGCAAATCGCCAACGCGGCATCGTAGTCACCGGCCAAGATGAGTTTGGAGAATTTCGGTGAGCCCGTGACATTGGCACGCTCGCCAATGTTGATGAAGTTGGTCTCACGGGTTTGGTTGAAGGCTTCCATGCCACTGAGGCGCAGAAGCGGTGGGAGTTGAGGGGTCTTCCGCGGCGGTAGGCCCTTCACCGCCTCAGCGATGGCCTGGATGTGCGGCGGGGTCGTGCCACAGCAACCGCCCACGACGTTCAGCCAACCTTCTTCGGCCCAAGGACGGATTTGAGGAGCGAGGGTCTCCGGTGTTTCCGGGAAACCCGTCGGGGACAACGGGTCGGGCAATCCGGCATTGGGATACACGCAAATTTTGGTATCGGCGATGCGGTGGAGTTCCTGGACGTAGGCCCGCATTTCTTTGGGACCGAGGGCGCAGTTAAATCCGATGGTGATCGGCTCGGCGTGGCGGACCGAGTTCCAGAAGGCTTCGACCGTTTGCCCCGTCAGCGTGCGGCCAGACAGGTCAGTGATCGTGCCCGAGATCATCAACGGCAGTCGGACTTGCAAGCGATCTTGCACTTGCTGGATGGCCAAGAGCGCGGCCTTGGCGTTGAGCGTGTCGAAGATGGTTTCTACTAACAGGACATCCACGCCCCCTTCGATGAGCGCCTCCACCTGTTCGGTGTAGGCCGTGACCAATTGCTCAAAACTCACGGACCGGAATCCGGCATCGTTGACATCCGGAGAGATCGAGGTGGTGACCGGCATCGGTCCAATGGCCCCGGCAACATACCGGGGGATGCCCGTGGCTTTGAACACCGTATCGACCGCATTCCGGGCCAGTCGGGCCGAAGTCAGATTCATTTCCCGCGCCAGGTCGCGCAGGAACGGATCTTGGATCACATCATTGAAGAACGCCTGATCTTTGCGGCCCTCGGCATGACGAAAGAAAAAGTCGTGCTGGCCGATGGTGGTGGCCGAAAACGTGTTGGTTTCGATGAGGTCGGCCCCGGCCTCTAAATAGTGCCGGTGGATTTCTTCGATGACCTGCGGTTGGGTGATTTGGAGCAACTCGTTGTTACCCTTGAGGTCCTTCCCCTTCCAATCGCTGAACCGTTCGCCTCGGAACTGGGCCTCGCCCAGCTTGTAACGCTGGATGACAGTTCCCATTGCTCCATCAATGATGGCAATGCGCTGATCCAGCAGGTCCACAAATCCCTGACCACGCGTCCATGTATTCCGAGCTTCGGAACGATTCGACATGGACTCAGGTTATCCTCCCTCTGGCAGGGTGCCAACAGATAAATCAACGCATCCCGATTCGTTGATATGTATTTTTAGCGTACAGACGCAGACGCTGCGGCGGATTTGCAGGCGAAGCGGGGCGCGGCTCGCACGGGGTGGAATTCTTTACCCTGGGAGTCCTGACGTCGTTGTTGCGGGGTCGTCATCGGACTGTCACATCCCGGGTCAAACGTTTATCAATGAACTTGAGTCCTGATTCGAGCCGGCGTGATACAGACGCACGCTTCCCGGAGGGAGACCGGTTGCGACAGGTCTTCGACGCCGTCGGTGCCGTCGGGTGGCCCGCTCTCGGGTTTCGGGCTGAGGCGGGAGGCAGTTTCTTTGCGACTCGGATGCTGGCCAGTGTTTTGGTTCATGCTTACTCGGGTGGCCGGTTTGCTTCTGAAGAAATTGAAGAAGCCTGCCGAAACGAGGACGACTTTCGGTATTTGTGCTCGGGCGATGCACCTGAGGCTCGAGTTCTTCGTCGTTTCCGCCGGGTTCATGCCGCAGCGCTGATCGAAACGTTATCTCAATTGTGGGCAACTCCGGCGTCCTCCCAGCCTGAAACCCCGAAGCACTCGTCCGATTTGGTGCGGGCTCGTCGCTGTCTCGAAGCAGCCGTCGCGGCCGACAGCGTGGCCTTGGACTTCTAAAAGCCGGTCTGAACAGTTTGAGCGGGAGGCCTGCCGGTCTGGTAGGAATGGTGTCTCACCGTCCACTCCCTGGGCTGCCGGGCGAGGTGGGGATGGCCCGAGAGACTCGAGCCCTATCGGGGTGGGGATGGCCCGAGAGACTCGAGCCCTACCGGGGAGGCCTTCGGGCTACATCCCTGGGTCCTTCCGCCAACTCAGCCTCACCTGAGCACCTCCGAGGTGGGGCGATTTCTCCGAAAGCGCCACGTCCGCAGACACAGACAACAGCAGCAGCACCGGATAGCCCGAGAGACTCGAGCCCTACCGGGGAGGTGGCTCCGAAAGCGCTGGGCTCGGGTTCCTGCCTTGGTGGCTTGGAGTTTTCTAGTTACCCTCTCCCACTCATGAAGTCCAAGGGGATGGTCTATTTGGTGGGAGCAGGTCCGGGCGACGAAGGTTTGCTGACCCGACGCGGTGCCGAGGTGTTGGCGCGCGCCGATGTTGTCGTCTACGACGCGTTGGTGGAGCCCAGTTGTTTGGCGCTGGCACCCGCCACTGCTGAGCGCATCTACGGGGGCAAGCGGGCCGCGGCGCATGCCATACCGCAAGACGACCTGAATCAATTGCTGGTGGAGAAGGCCAAGGCCGGCCAGACCGTGGTTCGTCTCAAGGGAGGCGATCCGTACTTGTTCGGCCGTGGGGGCGAAGAGGCCAACGAACTAGCGGAGGCGGGAGTTCCCTTTGAGGTGGTACCCGGTGTTTCCTCGGTCACCGCTGCGCTCAATTACGCAGGGATTCCGCTGACCCATCGCGACCACTGTTCGGCGTTCACGGTCATCACCGGGCACGAAGATCCCACCAAGCCAGAGACCTGCCTCGATTACGGGGCCTTGGCGAAAATGCCTGGCACCCTCGTCATTTTGATGGGTGTGGAGCGACTTCGGGACATTTCGAGTTTGCTCATCGCGGCCGGCAAGGATCCGAAAACGCCTGCGGCGATGGTCCAATGGGGAACCACCGCTCGGCAGCGTTCGGTGGACGCAACCTTGGCCACCCTCGCGGAGGCCGCTGAGAAGGCGGGTGTTTCGAGCCCTGCGATTATTGTCGTCGGCGCAGTGGTGTCCGAACGCAAACGGTTGAATTGGTTCGAGCAACGCCCTCTCCATGGCCGTCGTGTGGTGGTGACCCGAACCCGGAGTCAGGCGTCGGAACTGGGGCGTCGCCTTCGGGAACTCGGGGCCGATGTTCTGGAGATCCCGACGCTGCGAATTGAGCCACCGAAGGCGCTGCAGCCGTTGATCGAGTGCATCGTGGGTATTACCGAATACAACTGGCTAGTGTTCACGAGCCCGCATGGCGTCAGCACGTTCTTTGACACCTTTTTCAAGGCCTATCCGGACATTCGCAGCGTGGGCAATTTGCGCATCGCCGCCGTGGGTCCGGCGACGTCTGCCAAGCTCACCGAACTGCACTTGCAGGTGGATGCCATGCCGGAGCAATTCGTGGCCACCAAGGTGGCCGACGCCATCGCCAAGGTGGAGTCGATTGAGAACTTGCGCTTCCTGGTTATTCGCCCCGAAGAGACGCCCTCAGAACTCGCCCGCTTAATTGAGGAGCGCGGGGGTATTGTGGACGAAGTGGCGAGCTATCGCACTGTTCCCGAGACGGCCGACTTGAATGGAGCCGCTGCCCGTTTTCGCGAAGAAGGCGCCGACTGGATCACCTTCGCCAGCGGCTCGGCCGTTCAATATTTCCACGAGCGCTTCGACTTGCCGGGGGCACTTCGGAAGGCGGGGGCGCCTCGGACCCTCAGCATCGGACCGGAGACGAGCAAGGCTCTGGAGGCCCTGGGGTTGAAGCCTACGGCCGAAGCCCGTGTGCATACGATCGATGGGTTGGTGGAGACACTGGTCCGTCAGGCCGCTCGATGACGGTGTTCTGACCGGTCACATCCTCCGGAGATGACAAGATTGGTTGGAAACCGAGCAAAATAAGGAAAAAGCGGCTTGCACCCGAGACTTGCTCGGTCGATAAATGACTCCACTTTTTGATTTATGGCTGACATTGCAAATCGGTATTCCGAGAACGTCACGGGCAAGTACTTCGTCGACAACCAATGCATCGACTGCGACCTGTGCCGCGAGACCGCGCCGAAGAATTACACCCGCTGGGATGACGGCGGTTATTCGTACGTCATGAAGCAGCCGACGACCCCCGAAGAAGAAGCCGCCTGCAAAGAGGCCATGGAAGGCTGCCCGGTCGAAGCCATTGGCAACAACGGCTGATCCGCGATTTGAAGAATCCGGTCGGTGACCCCATCGGTCGTCCACCAAAATTCTGACTACAAAAACGCCCGGCTTCGGCCGGGCTTTTTGTTGCTTGGGTTGCCCCCAGCAATACTGCCATCAACACCCCACTGACCCCGGGACGCACAAAGGGGATCCCATGAACTGGGATCCCCTTTTGCAAAGGTTTGTTAATCTTGCCGGGAAGATCAGCCCTGGAGCAGCTGCAAGGCGCTCTGAGGCATTTTGTTGGCCTGCGCCAACATCGATGTACCGGACTGCACGAGGATTTGGTAGCGGGCGTAGGAGGTGGCCTCTTCGGCGACGTCGACGTCGGCGATGCGCGAAATAGCGGCGCTGAGGTTTTCCTTGGTCACCGTGAGCTGCTCATTGGTGAAGTTGAGTCGGCTTTGCACAGCACCCAATGACGCGCGATCTTGAGCCAGCTTGTCGATCGAGTTGCGGATACGGGTGAGTGAAGCCTGCGCGCGGGGAACAGAGGTGATGTCCAGTCCGGTCTTGGCGGCAAGACCGGTTGCATTAGTTCCCGTATAGGTCAAGCCGGTCGCTGCCACTGGTACGGTGAGAACGGCGCCTTCTACAAAGGATGTTTGCGTAGAACCAACTGATCCCACGGTCGAAGTCCAGCTCGCAGCCACGCCTAGAGCGGTGGTACCGCCGGCAGATCCATCCAGCTCAATGATGTTAAGGGCCCCAACTTTAAAAGCATTTTGAATATCGAAAGTGCCATTTAAACTGGAGATATCCACCTCGCTGCCAGCTGATGCTGTTGTTGGGAGGGCTTTGGTGAGTCCAGAAATGGTCAATGAACCATCTTTCTTCATTTTCGCGTACTCAGCATCTGTCACCGTCAATTGAATCTTGCCGCCGCTCAATCGTGCAATGTTAGAAACATTGGCGTTGGTCAAACTCTGAGCAATGTTCAGTGACGAGGTGTACTCACTCTTCCCCAAGTCGATCGGCGCCATGTCAAAGGTCGTGCCGCTGGAGTCGATGGTGACGGCCAGTGGGGTGGCGGAGAACAGCTTCACCGAGTTGAAGGTCTGCTTCACGCTTTGGCTGACGTAATCTTGCAGCTGGACGAATTCCTGAGAGTACAAGGTGAGATCGCTGGCGCTCTTGGTGGAATCTTGAGCGAACATCGCCAGCTCGGACATACGGCGGAACGCCTTGTCGATCGTCTTCAAGAAACCGTCTTGGGTTTGCGTGAAGGACACCGCATTCACCACGTTGTTAATTGCAGCATCCAGACGTTTGAGCTGCGATTCCAACCGGCTGCTCACCGCCAAACCGGCGGCATCGTCGGACGGAGCGATAATCTTGGAACCCGAGGAGAGTCGGGACAAGGATTTGGCGAGGGCGTTTGAGCTGGTGTTCAGGTTGTTCGCTGTTTGCAGCGCCTGGACGTTGGTATTAATGACCATAGTTTTTCGGGTTAGATTTTAGGTTAAACTTACAGTCAGTTAGCAGGGGTCGCTTGTGTCCTTACTGGCCGTCTCTGAGGATGAACGGTTCGTCAAACTTGCTGGAAAGATCAGCCCTGGAGCAACTGCAAGGCGCTCTGGGGCATTTTGTTGGCCTGCGCCAACATCGATGTGCCGGACTGCACGAGGATTTGGTAGCGGGCGTAGGAGGTGGCCTCTTCGGCGACGTCGACGTCGGCGATGCGCGAAATAGCGGCGCTGAGGTTTTCCTTGGTCACCGTGAGCTGCTCATTG
>CAJAHH010000098.1 GCA_903939515.1 uncultured Verrucomicrobiota bacterium | reverse complement strand
TGCAGGCGTTGCGTGTCTGCAGACGTTCCATGTCCCCTTACGTTGGCGCTTTCGGAGAAATCGCCCCACCTAGGAGGTGCTCAGGTAAGGCAGAGTTTGTCGAAGGAACCGGGGATGTAGCCCGATGAGGCACCTAGTCCGATGACCTCCGAGGTAGGGACCGATCTCCGAGCGGTCCATGTCTGCGGCGTTCCATGTCTGCAGGTGTACCGCGTCCGCAAGCGTTCCATGTCTGCAGGCGTTGCGTGTCTGCAGACGTTCCATGTCCCCTTACGTTGGTCCTTTCAGAGAAATCGCCCCATCTGGAAAACGGCCCGGGGAATACTCAGCCAAGCGGAGTTCTGCTGGATTAGTCCTGCTGGCTGCGTCGTCTTCCGATGAGGGTTCGGTGACGATCGCCGCTCTCCGCTCGCAGCCGTTGCCTTGGATTGCTGTTCGGGTTCAGGCTGTTGCGCATTGGACTCGTCCTTGACCATCCGCCCCATCGGTTTCCTGCGATCCGGAAAGGGGGTGCGCTTTAAGACGCTGCACCAGCCAGATGAAGCCGCAGCGGAGACGAACGTGCTGGAACTAACCCCGGCTCCAGGTATCCGCGAGGCGCTTCGGGACTTGGAGGGCATGGAGCGGGTTTGGCTTCTCTGGTGGTTTCACCGGGCGGAATCTTGGCGACCGTTGGTGTTGCCGCCCCGGGGGCCGTCGCAGCGGCGCGGTGTGTTTTCCACCCGTTCGCCGCATCGACCCAATCCCATCGGAATGACCCCGGCCCGCCTTTTGGGCATCGAAGGCCTGCGGTTGTTGCTGGGCCCCTGTGACTTGCTGGAGGGGACCCCGATTCTGGACATCAAGCCCTACGTTCCGGCTTACGATGCGTTTCCTGAGTCGGCCGCCGGATGGATTGACACCGTGGAGGCCTTGCACGCCGAGCCTCCGGCCTATGCGGTTTCTTGGAGTTTACAGGCACGCGAGCAAGCTGAGTGGCTCAAGGCGGCGTGGTCCGTGGACTTTCAGCAGCGCTTGGTCGAGATCTTGGGGCGTGATCCCCGGCCGCATCGCACCCGCCGCATCCGGCGCCTCTCGGGAGGCGACTTGGTGATCGGTTGTGGTACTTGGCGGGCGGAGTTTCAGGTGCACGATCTTCAGATCGAAATCCGGGCCCTGAAGCCTTCATTCCCAGTTCGATTTCTCCTGGAGTCTTGGCGCGAGGGAATCCCCGACCGTGACGCCCAGTTGGCCTTCATGCAGCGATGGCCTTGTCCGGAACTGGAGCTTCGCGAAGGAGAATCTCCGAATCACTCCCGACCGCTCTGACGAGACCTCGGGGTCATTCCGCTGCGCGACTCCCCCATGCCTCGAGGACAGGCCCCGAGGACGGCCTCGTTACGGGGTTTGCTCATTCGGTTGTTTTTTTCTTTGTGTGTGCGCTTGGTTTTCGCCAGAAACAACGTTCTTTGATCCGGCCATGGCCCTGATTGTGCAAAAATTCGGCGGAACTTCCGTCGGCAATACGGAGCGTATCCAGAATGTCGCTCGACGCGTCGCCCAATATCGGGCGAAGGGCGACCAAGTGGTTGTCGTGGTCTCCGCCATGAGCGGAGTCACTGACAAGCTCATCGGTTTGGCTAAGGAGATCACGCCGCTGCCCGATGAGCGTGAGATGGACATGCTGCTGGCCACGGGCGAGCAGCAGACGATCGCGCTGGTGGCTATTGCCCTTCAGGCCCAGGGACAGAAGGCGGTTTCCTTCACCGGAGCCCAGGCGGGCATCGTGACCGACGGCACTCATACCAAAGCCCGTATCCAGAACATCACGCCCGACGAGGTGCACAAGGCTCTCGACGAAGGCAATGTGGTGATCGTGGCCGGTTTCCAGGGTCGCACCCGCGACGGCGACATCACTACTCTGGGTCGTGGGGGTTCCGATTTATCGGCCATCGCTTTGGCCGCCGCGCTGAAGGCCGACCTCTGCCAGATTTACACGGATGTCGATGGCGTTTACACGGCCGATCCGCGTCTGGTCCCTGCGGCCCGCAAGATTCCCGAAATTTCCTACGACGAGATGCTCGAGATGGCGGGCGCTGGATCCAAGGTGATGCAGCTCCGCTCAGTTGAGTTCGCCAAGAAGTTCAACGTCGTCTTCGAAGTCCGTTCCAGTCTCAACGACAATCCCGGTACCATCGTGAAAGAAGAAACCTCCAGCATGGAGGACGTCGTCGTCCGCGGCGTCTCGCTCGACAAGAACCAGGCCAAGGTCACCGTGTGGAGCTTGCCCGACCAGCCCGGCCGTGCGGCCCGCATTTTCAACGCCCTGTCCGAGGCCACCATTAACGTGGACATGATCGTACAGAATGCGAGTCATGCGGGGGGTAATCCGGCCACCGACCTGACCTTCACGGTGGACAAGCCCGACCTCACCAAGGCGGGCAAGGTTCTGGAGAGTCTCCGGACGGAGTTGGGCTTCCGGGAGGTATCCACCGATGAGTCCATCGGCAAGGTGTCTATCGTCGGCGTGGGCATGCGCAGCCACAGCGGTGTGGCTGCGCGGATGTTCACTGTCCTCGCCGCTGAGGACGTCAACATTGGCCTCATTTCTACGAGCGAGATCAAGATCAGCGTCGTGATCGACTTGGCTTGTGGCGAGAAGGCTATGCGCGCCCTGCACAAGGCCTTCCTCGAGTAGGTCGGTCGATCCCGATGGTCAGGGTAGGTCCTTGATAGAATTTCCGGGGCAGAATTCCTCGCTTGCCGCCGAGCGGTTGACTGCGTACCGAAAGGGAATGTCATCGTCTCTTCGTGTTCGCTCCGCGGCGTTCACTCTCATCGAGTTGCTTGTGGTGATTGCGATTATCGCGATTTTGGCGGGCATGCTCTTGCCGGCATTGGGCAAAGCCAAGGCCAAGGCGATGGGGACGGGCTGCATGAATAACCTCAAGCAGATCCAGTTGGCTCACTTGATGTATCCCATGGACAACGAGGATCGCATCACCCAGCCGGGGAATTCACGCGACGAGAAATACCAGTGGGTCGGGGGGTGGATGGGTTGGCCCGGGCCGTTCCCCGGTGACAACACCAATCAGCAAATGCTGCTCAATCCCTCCAACTCGTGGTTGGCTCCCTTCCTTCAGTCTGCGGCGATTTACAAGTGCCCGGCCGACTTGAGCAGGGTGACCTTGTCGGGCCAGAAATACGCACGGGTGCGTAGCATGGGTATGAGCCAGGCCATGGGGGGGCCCGGAGGATGGTTGCCGCCGGGCTCCGGCTATCAGGATGGCCAGCAGCGCTACAAGATCTTCAAGAAGTCCTCCGAGATCGCTACGGTGGGGGCTTCGCAGATGTATGTGCTGCTTGATGAGCACCCCGATAGCATTAATGCCGGCGGCTACGCCAACCAGATGGTGGAAAGCCCGGGTTCCGCGCGAATTATTGACTACCCGGCCAGCTATCACAATCGGGCGGCGGGCATTAGTTTTGCCGACGGGCACACGGAAATCAAAAAGTGGCTGGATCCGCGGACGGTTCAGCCGGTGAAGTTCTACGACATGCCTCTGAATGTGGCCTCGCCGAACAATGTGGATGTGATCTGGCTCGCGGAGCGGACCTCCGTCCGGAACTGAGGAACTGAAGCGAAAATAAAAAGGCACCCCGATTGGGGTGCCTTGTTGGTGTCGGGTGCGAGACCCGGACGGTAGTTTGAAGAATTCCGGATTACTCGCCGATCTGGAAGCGCAGGAAACGGCGGATGCTCAGGGTGTCACCCAGTTGCTTGCTGACGGCGCCCAGATGGGCTTCCATCTTCAACTCTGGATTCTTCACGAAGCCCTGCTCGAGGAGGCAGTTGGTCTCAAAGTACTTGTTCATTTTGCCTTTGAGGATGCTTTCCATCGCGGCGGCCGGCTTGCCCTTGAGGGCGTCGGACTGAGCAGCGATTTCGCGTTCCTTGTCTGCGAGCTCCTGGGGTACATCGTTGCGGCTGACTGCCACCGGGCTGGCGGCTGCGATTTGCAGTGTGACATCGCGCAGGAGTTGCTTGAAATCCTCGGTGTGGACCGATGCGGCCTGAGTAGCACCGACTTCCACCATCACACCGACCTTGCCGCCGGTATGAATGTAGGCGGCCAGAGCACCGATGCCCTGGACTTCCAGGCGGGTGACGCGGCGGATCTGGATGTTTTCGCCGATCTTGGCTACAGCAGCGACGCGGTCGGGATCGAGGTCGACACCCGGTTGGGTGGCAGCCTTGGAAGCGAGCTCGTTGACGAAGGCTTTGAAGGAGTCGTTGCGGGCGACGAAATCGGTTTCGCAATTAACCTCGATGAGGGCGCCAACTTGGCCGCCGCTCAGGACGGCTTGTCCGATGAGGCCTTCATTGGCGACGCGGTCGGCCTTTTTCACTGCGGCGGCGGTTCCTTGCTTGCGCAGGAGATCGACGGCGGCGTTCAGGTCGCCCTGGGTCGCGTCCAGGGCCTTCTTGCAGTTCATCAGTCCGGCACCGGTCATGGCGCGGAGTTGCCCGACGAGGGCTGGGGTGATTTCAGGCATGAAGAATATCGATTGTGGGTGATGTGTTCTGAGAAAAAGCGCCGGAGCGTTATCCGCTCCGGCGCGTCCGAGAGTGTCAATAAGTTCAGGCGACCGTCGGGGCGACCTCGGCGGGAGCCGCAGGGGCAACCGGTGCGGGGGCGGGAACGGGAACGGTCGTCGGCTCGTCGCGGTTAATGCGGCGGCTCTTCTTGGCGTCGGCCTCAGCCTTGCCCTGGGCAATGGCGGTGGTCACGGTCTGGAGGAGAATCTTGATGGAGCGGATGGCGTCGTCGTTGCCGGCGATCGGGTAGTCCACCAGGTCGGGGTCGGCGTTGGTATCGACAATGGCTACCAGCGGGATGCGCAGGCGACGGGCCTCGGCGACGGCGTTGTGCTCGCGCTTGAGGTCGATCACGAACATGACGTCGGGGGCGGCGTCGATGGTGCGCAGACCGTCGAGGTTCTTGAAGAGCCGCTGATGTTCGCGGCGGATCATGGACTGCTCCTGCTTGACGTACTGGTTGATCGAGCCGTCGGCCTCCATGCGTTCAATTTCCTTCATGCGCTTCATGGAGCGCTTGACGGTCTTGAGGTTGGTCAGGGTGCCGCCGAGCCAGCGCTCAGTGACGAAGGGTTGGCCGCAGGCTTTGGCTGATTCCTTGACGGCTTCTTGGGCCTGCTTCTTGGTGCCAACAAAGAGGATGTTGCCGCCCTTGGCCGCGGTGGCGGCGAGGAATTTGCAGGCTTCTTCCATCTGAACGACCGTCTTGGACAAGTCGATGACGTGGATGCCGTTGCGGGCCTCGAAGATGAAACGCTTCATCTTGGGGTTCCAGCGACGGGTCTGATGGCCGAAGTGAACGCCTGCTTCGAGGAGTTCTTTGATTCCGATGGTGCTCATGTATTTGACACTACTTCCTGGTATTGGGCGACGACGCTCGCACGGGTGCGGCTGAGGTTCCCATCCGGCGGAAGGGCCGGATTATTCTGTTGGGTACGATTGTGGCCACCCCACGCACTTGCGTTGGGCCGGTTTAAGGCCGTGGCCTACGGGTGAAAATCACCTGCAGGAGTGGTGACCCTACCGGTTGGGGAATCTCCAGCAACAGGTTTTTGGGCGGTTTCTCCAATTCGGGTGTCGCTGTCTTGTCTCGGGGTCGTCTCGGGGTCGGTCCCACCTATTTACACAAAAGGGGACACTGTCTCATATTTTGAAGTGATGGGCGATAGGCTCTGAAGGGAATCGTTTTTTGCGGCGCGCTGTAAGGTAGAGCTCCGCGGGACCGGGCCTGCGCGCGCAGGGAAACTCGGGGGGAGGATGGGCTTTTCGCGCTGTGCGCGAAGGGAGAGTTTGATCGCTTCCAGTGCTTGCTCCGGCCCGGTTCCGCTGCTGCTGGGAAGAGGAGGGCGGTGCAGACTGGGTTTTAGCTCTGCGCAGTTTCGGGGTTCCGAGAGGGACTCAACTCAGGATGGCGCGGACGACGGAGCCGTCGACGTCGGTGAGACGATGGTCGCGGCCGCCGTAGTGGTAGGTAAGGCGCTCATGGTCGAGTCCGAGGCAGTGAAGGAGGGTGGCGTGGAGGTCGTGGATGTGGACGGGGTTTTCGACCGCCTTGGCACCATGGTCGTCGGTGCGTCCATGAGAATGCCCTCCGCGGAGGCCGCCTCCGGCCATCCAGACAGTGAATCCTTGATGGTTGTGGTCACGGCCGTCGTCCTGGCGGCTGTCGGGGGTGCGGCCGAACTCGCCTCCCCAGAGCACCACGGTGTCGTCCAAGAGGCCGCGGGCGGCGAGGTCTTGGATTAGCGCGGCGGCGGGGCGGTCAAGGGCTCGGGCGTTCTTGCGAAGTGAGGCTTCCAGGTTCCGGTGCTGATCCCAGCCGCCGAGGTTCACTTCGATAAATCGTGCGCCGGCTTCGGCGAAGCGGCGGGCGAGGAGGCATTGCCGGGCGAAACCATCGATGCCGGTTTCACCGATGCCGTAAAGGGCGCGGGTGGCCGGGCTCTCCCGGGAAAGATCGAGCAGGTCGGGGACTTCCGATTGCATGCGGAAGGCCAGTTCGCTGGCCTCAATGGCCGCTTCGATGGGGCTGTTGGCTTCCGGGGCCAGCATCGAGCGGCGGTCCTCGTTCATGGCCTGGATCAGGTCGAGCTGTCGCCGCTGCTGGCTGGCGGTGAGTTGCGGGTGGCTGACGTGACTCATGCCCGTGTCGGCCGAACCCTCTCGGCCCGATCCGATGCGCGTTCCCTGGTAGATCGCCGGCAGGAAGGCGCTGCCGTAATTGGCTGCGCCCGACTGGGCCGGAGGGCTGATGCTGATGAATCCGGGAAGGTTGTCGTTGGCTTGGCCTAGGCCGTAGAGAACCCAGGACCCCATCGAGGGGCGAACGAAACGGGCGCTGCCGGTGTGCAGTTGCGTGAACGCCTGCGGGTGATTGGGGATATCCGTCCGCATGGAGTGGACCATGCAGAGCCGGTCGGCCTGGCCGGAGAGGTGTGGGAAGAGTTCACTCATCCAGAGGCCCGATTGTCCGTGCTGCCGGAAGGCGAAGGGTGAACCGATGAGCCGGGTGCCCTTGCCGCGGCTGGGTCCAGGTTTGCCATGGTCTAGGCGCAGGCGGGGTTTGTAGTCGAAGGTGTCCTGGTGCGAGGGCCCTCCTTGCATGCACAAGAAGATGACCCGCTGGGCCTTGGGGCGATGGTGGCGGATGGGGTGCCCTGGGGTGGTGCCGTGCCCGGTTTCAGTGGAGCCCGAGGCAGTTGCGGCCAGGCCTTGGAAGGCCATCCACCCGAATCCGGCGGCGGCGGCCTTGAGCAGCGCCCGTCGGTTTAGAGGGAGATTGCCCGTTGGGGTTGTGGAATCCGGAGGGGTCATGGGTCAGGGCAGGTAGCGGAATTCGGCGCAGGCGAAGAGGGCCTGGGCGAACAGGGTCCAGGCTTCGTCTCGGCCGGCAGGTTTTCCGGTGCGGGTGTCGCGAGCGAGGCTCTCGGAGCGGATGAATTCGAGGGCGCGCGACTCCTCCCGGGGTGCCGGATCGCGGGCGAGCGAAAGTCGGTAGGCCAGGCGGATCCGGGCTGCATCGCCATCGGGTTGTTGCAGCAGCCTCTGCCCGAAGGCACGTGCCTGATCCCGAGAAAAGGGACTATTCATGAGGAACAGGGTCTGGGCCGGGACGAGGGTTTCATCCCGCTGCACGACGACCAGGCTGGGCTCGGCGAAATCGAAGACATCTAGCACATCGGCCACGGCATCGCGGATCACCGGCAGGTACAAACTGCGTTGGTTCATTCTCTGGCTGGCCCGCTCAACCAAGTACCGACCTCCCGACGGGCGGGCCCCGTCTTGAGGATCGCCCATCTGGGCAACCAGCGACCCGCGGAGCGGTCGGGTATCCAGGGTTCCGGCGGCGCTAAGAACGGTATCGCGGATAGATTCGGCATCGAGCCGCCTCGGCCTGGCCCGCCACAAGAGCTCATTGTCGGGATCGATCGCCTGGCACCCGGGATCGGCCTCGGACGAGAGCCGGTAGGTGCGGCTAAGGACTAATTCGCGGATAAGAGATTTAGTGGATCCGCCCCCCGCTTGGAATCGCCGTGCCAGATGATCGAGCAATTCTGGGTGAGTGGGCCGGTGTCCATTGAGACCGAAATCGTCGGCGCTGGCTACCAAGCCTCGCCCAAACAGGTGCAGCCAGATGCGGTTGACGGCGACGCGCGCGGTCAGTGGGTTGCTGGGGTGAGTTAGCCACTCGGCCAATTCGCGGCGGCCGCTTTCAAGGGCCGGAATGGGGTCCATCGAGGACGGTCCCAGCAGTGGGATGAGTCTCCGGGGTACCCGACCGGAGCGTTGGGTCACCTCGCCGCGGACAAGGAAAAAGGCGTCTTCTGACCGCCCTTCGCGGACCCCCATGGCCAGGGCGTTGGTGGCTCGGTTGTCGGGAATGCTCGGGGGTTTTGCCGCGCGCTCGGACGGACGTTTTCGAGGCGGAGCCCCCCGCTGGGGTTCCAGGGCCAACTCGGCGCGCAGGGAGCGTTCTAGGGGGATGAGTTTCGAGGGTTGCCGGTTGCGGGCCTTGTCGCCGGTGGTGCCGTAGCAAGTCTCGGTGCTGCGGAAGATTCCGGCCAAGGCGTAGTAGTCGCGCTGCGATATGGGGTCCGACTTGTGGTCGTGGCAACGGGCACAGGCCACGGTGATGCCAAGGATGGCTCGGGTGGTGGTGTCGATTTGCTCGTCGACCAGATCGGCGATGAATTGCTCGCGGCGGCCTTCATTGAGGCCCTTGGTGCCGATGGCCAGGAAACCGGTGGCAATAATTAGGGCATCGCGCCGTTCCGGCGGGGCTGTCGTCGCCAGCAGGTCGCCGGCGAGTTGCTCCCGAACAAACTCTGCATACGGCTTGTCGGTGTTGAAGGCGTCGACGACCCAGTCACGATACCTCCAGGCCTCGGGGAAGAGGTGGTTACGCTCCTTGCCTGCGCTTTCCGCGAATCGGGCGACATCGAGCCAATGACGGGCCCACCGTTGGCCGAAGGCGGAACTCGAGAGCCATTCGTCGACCTGCGCGGCGTAGCGCGAATCGGGCACTGTGCCGGTGTCGTCCGGTTGGAAGGCGCTCACCTGCTTCGGGGTGGGCGGCAATCCGGTGAGGTCGAAGCTGGCCCGCCTCAACCACTCCAAGGGTGAGGCCGCGCGGACTGGCTTCAATCCGGCCAACTCGAGCCGAGCCAGGATGAACGAATCGACCGGGTTCATCGGCCATGAAGAGTCTCGGACGGGGGGCGATTTCGGATCACTGACAGGTGCGAAGGCCCAGTGATTTGCCTTCGGAGCAGTGTTCGTCTCTGCGCCCATGCCTGCCGCGGGAGACCCGGAAATTTGCGCGCTGGTCCCCAAGGACAACAAGAGCAACGCCAGCGGAATGGTCAGAAGACGGTCCATCGTTGAAGTATTATTCTGTCGGACGTGGGTTGGGCTGAAAAGGTTTCATCGACCGGGCTCTCTGAGGCAGGCTGGTCTGCGTGAAACGGATCGAAGCTTGGTTCCCTACGTTCATCTACAGCGCGCGATTGCGGCCCAGTGGGACGGTGTTCAATCGTGAACTACTGCGGGAATGCCATCAGTTTCGTGATTTCGATGAGGCCGGGCGCAAGTGGTCCAAGAAGAACTACCCCGGAGGGTATACCTCTTATGGCAGCATTGATCGGCTGCACACCATTTCCTCCACGTTCACTGAACTGGAACGGTTGATTGACCGGCATGTGCGGGCTTATGCGAAGTCTCTGGAATGGGACCTCGGTGGCCGGGGGCTGCGGATGTCCGACTGCTGGATTAACATTATGCCTCGGGGGGTGACCCACAGTTTGCACCTCCATCCCAATTCCGTCGTCAGTGGCACCTATTATGTGGCGACGCCTCGCGGTTGCGCTGGGCTGAAATTTGAGGACCCCCGGATGAGCCGGTTCATGGCGTCCCCGCCCGTGTCGGCGGAGGGCGGTCCGCAATCTCGCCGCTATGTCACCTATCCGGCCACCGCGGGCAATGTGACGCTCTTTGAAAGCTGGCTGCGCCACGAGGTTCCCTCCAACCCCCTGAAGTCCGAGCGCATTAGCATCAGCTTCAATTACGACTGGGTTTAATTAGGACTGGGTTTGCGATTTGGAGCGGGTCCGGGTCTGCGATTTGCCCTTGGGGCTTGGGGACTTTAATTTCGCTCCCGTTGTCCGCGCATGCGGAATTTGGTCGTGGATGAGCCCGTTGCTGGCGATGAGGCCGTAGCGGTGTTCACCGGGCAGGGAGTGTGTGACAAAGGATCCGCCGGCGCATTCGACGATCAGGCCACCGGCCGCGATGTCCCAGAGGCGAACCCCGGCCTCGACATAGGCGTCAAAGCGGCCGCAGGCGACATAAGTCAGGGCCAGTGCTGCCGAACCCATGATGCGGAGTTTGCGCACGCGGTGGGTGAGTTCTAAAAAGTCGGCTTGGGCCGCCTGGAGGCTGTCTTGGTTTTTGGCGAAGCCGAGCGAGACGATGGATTCATCCAATCGGGCGCGGGTGCTCACCTGGGTGATGCGGCCATTGAGTCGGGCGGGCTTGCCACGGATCGCCGTCCATAAATCGTCCATGAAGGGGTCGTACACCACGCCGACCTCGCTCTTGAAACCGTCCTCGGTGCGCACTTCCAGGGCGATGCTCACGGCGGCATGGGGGATTCCGTAGGCGAAATTCACAGTGCCGTCGATGGGGTCCACGACCCAGCGTGCAACCGCCTTTTCGCTGGCCGCGTCGATCCCCTCTTCACCCAAAACGGGGATGGACGGAAAGACAGTGGCCAGTGCTCGGGTGATGAGTTTTTGGCACTGCACATCGAGCTCGAGCTTGATGTCGTGTTGATGCGACTCATTGACCTGCTTGGCACGGCTCAGGTTTTTTTTCATCAATTCCCCAGCCTCGCGGGCCGCTGCAACGGCTGCGGCCAACGCTCGAGTGTTGGAAGGGGGGCGGGAAGAAAGTAGGGGTTGGCTCATCGTCGCGACTCCAGCCTGAACTGCTCCCACCCTTCACATCAACCGTGGACCCTCCACCGAGGTTCTATAGTTTGCGGAGGGTGAAAGGAGGCTCAGTCCTTCGATGATTCCTCCGAGGGAGACGGGATTCCTGAATCGCGGGACCCAGGAATCGACAATGGGGACGGTGGCGATCAGGACGGTAACCCGAATCGGACATGAGCATCGTCACTGGAGATTTTCAGTGAGGCGCACACGTGATGGGATGCTAACTGCAGCACCGCCGAACGGAGCATCTCATCGAACTGCTTCGGTGGTAGGGCCACTCCCTCGTGGGCGATGTCCCGGATGTGCAGTTTGCGGTCCAACAAATCGGTGAGGAAGGTTTCGCAGGCGATCGGGTCATCGGTGATGAAGTGCGAGGCAGGCATCTTGCCGTGCGGATCGATGTCGTAGGTGACTTTGTATTTGGAGAGCATGGTGGACGACGGGTTGCAGGATGTGAGACCGGGTGGGCCGCGTGATCCGACGTTTTTTGGTGGGTCACGACCGTTCCGGGCCAGAAATCTAGAGGTCCACGGATCGCGGGCTCCTCCGCAGTTGTCCGGATCGATCCCTTGGTTGCCTTTCACGCCTTGAGCCGCTTCGAAGAGTGGGGATCGGTCCGGCGACGTCATGAATCTAGGGTCCCCTGCGTTAAGGTGTGTCGCGATTTCCGGCCATCCTCGGCGTTGCCTCGCGCCGGTCTTGTCCCATGCTCTGCGCCCCAACCGCATGACCGACCCGCGCATTGATGAACTCCGGCAACTGTTGCCGTGCTGTATGCTCTCGGACTGGGTTCGGCTTGGAGCGCGCGCGGCCCGGTGGGTGAGGGAGGGCCGGCCCGTGGGCGAGGGGGCTCATCCGCTGGATCGTCTTCTGGAGCAGGCTCGCACTTCCATCGAACGTCGAGAGTATCGAGCGCAGACCCTGCCGCGCCCGGAGTATCCGCCGGGGCTGCCTATCTCCGCCCGCAAGGAGGACATCGTGGCCGCGATTCGAGCGCACCAAGTGGTGGTTATTGCTGGTGAGACGGGGTCGGGCAAAACGACTCAAATTCCCAAAATGTGCCTGGAAGCGGGCCTGGGCGCTCGGGCGATGATCGGTTGTACGCAGCCCCGGCGGGTGGCGGCACTGTCCATCTCCCAGCGAATCGCTGAGGAACTCAATGTGACCTGGGGTCGCGAAGTGGGCTGTAAGGTCCGCTTCGATGATCGATCTGGGTCGGACACGGTCATTAAGCTGATGACCGATGGCATGCTTCTGGCCGAGGTGCAGGGGGATCCGACCCTTGCCGAATACGAGGCCATCATCATCGATGAGGCCCATGAGCGCTCGCTGAACATCGATTTCCTGCTGGGGCACCTGAAGAACCTTTTGGCTCAGCGCCCGGACCTGAAGGTGATCATTACCTCGGCCACCATCGATACGGTGGCTTTCTCCAAGGCCTTCAACGACGCCCCCATCATTGAGGTGTCCGGGCGCACCTTTCCGGTGGATGTGGAGTACCGCCCGCCCGGCGGTGAAGAGGCTTCGTCGGATCCGGCCGACACCGATTTCGTCGATGCGGCTGCCCGTGAGTGTGAGCGCCTCTTCTATGAGACGGGTGTCGGGGATGTGCTCATTTTCCTGCCGGGTGAGCGGGATATTCGGGAATGTGCGGATTTGATCGAAGGTCGACTGGGCTCTGAGGCCGAGGTGGTTCCGCTTTTCGGACGACTGAGTTCTGGCGAGCAACAACAGGTTTTCAGTCCGTCTTCGAGGCGAAAGGTGGTGATCGCCACGAACATCGCCGAGACGTCGCTGACCATTCCGGGCATTCGCTTTGTGATCGACTCCGGGTTGGTTCGGATGAGTCGTTACAACCCCCGCACCCGCACCCGCCGACTGCCGGTCGAGGCGGTGTCGCAGAGCAGTGCCAATCAACGGAAGGGGCGCGCTGGCCGTGTCGAGGCGGGTGTTTGTATTCGGCTTTACTCCGAGGAGGATTTTGAATCCCGAAGTCCCTTCACTCAGCCAGAGATCCAGCGAGCCAATTTGGCCGAGGTCATCTTGCGGATGAAGGCCTCACGCTTGGGAGACATCGAGACCTTCCCCTTTCTCAATCCACCGGCCCCCATGGCCATTAGTGGTGGCTACTTGCTCTTGCAGGAATTGGGGGCCTTAGATGAACAGCACGAACTGACGCCGTTGGGTCGCGACCTGGCCCGGCTCCCCATCGATCCCACATTGGGTCGGATGCTCCTCCAGGCACAAACCGAGCACGCGGGTCGAGAACTCCTCATCATTGCCGCTGGCCTGAGTATTCAGGACCCCCGCGAACGCCCGCTCGACCAACGCGAAGCGGCCGACAAGGCGCACCGCCGCTTCATGCACTCCCAGTCCGACTTCTTGTCACTGCTGGGACTTTGGAATGGGGTGCATGATCAGTGGGAATTGCTGCGTACCCAGGGAGCTCGGCGGAAGTTTTGCCGCCAGCACTTCCTTTCCTACCTCCGCATGCGTGAATGGCAGGACTTGCACGCGCAGTTGCAAGGGGCCCTGGAAAATCTCGACGGCGTGAAGCTTAACGAACGTCCGGCCGATGAGGACGCGGTCCATCGCTGCATCTTGGCCGGGCTTTTGGGGCATGTGTCCGTTCGCCAAGAGCGCAACCAATACAAGGGCGTCGGCAATCGGATGATGGCTGTGTTTCCAGGATCAGTGCTGTACGACCGACCTGAGCGCTCGCCAAGACAGGATCGTCGTCCGCCTCCTGCAGGCACTCCTCCGGGCAAGCCTGAGAAGTCGCGTCAGCCTGCCTGGATGGTTTGCGGAGAAATCGTCGAAACCTCTCAACTCTTCGCCCGAACGTTGGCGGGAATTGATCCCCAGTGGATTCTTCGCTTGGCGCCGCACCTCTGCAAGGTGACCCACCAAAACCCGCATTGGAGTGCCAGTGCTGGCCGGGTGTTGGTCGAGGAGAAAACCACCTTCCATGGCCTGGAGGTCTTTGCCCGCAAGATCGCTTACGGAACTATTGCGCCCCGCGAAGCCACGGTCCTTTTCATCCGGTCGGCGCTGGTCGAAGACGATCTTTTGCCGCCGGCCCTCTCGGGACGAAACGACGATTTTGACGGGGACGATGAACGGGCCGTAGTGCGGGCCATGCAGACCTCCGCGCCGTCGGCAGAGCCGGGGTTCATGGCAGCCAATCGTGCGCTGCGCGAAAAGGTAGAGAATTGGCAGACTCGCCTGCGTCGCACGTCGGTGGACCTCGATCAGGCATTCTTTGATTTTTATGCCCGACACCTCGAAAACATCTCGTCGCTGCATGAATTGCATCGATGGATGCGGGATCACACCGAAGCGGGGTACTTGTGCGCCACCGAACCAGAGATCACCGGCGGCAAAGACCTTCATCTTGATGAGAATGCCTTTCCCGACAGCGTGACGATTGATGGCCAGAAGGTTCCGTTGGTCTATGCTTATGCCCCCGGCGAAGCCCATGACGGGGTCACCGTGAAGTTGCCGGCGCCGCTGGCTCAACGTGCTGCGGCCTCGGTCTTGGAGTGGGCAGTTCCCGGTTTGCGCGAGGCCAAGATCGAAGAGTTGCTCCGGGCGCTACCAAAGTCGCTCCGCCGCGAATTGATGCCCTTTCCGCCCAAGGTTCTGGAGATTGTCCGCGAATTTCAGCCGCAAGGATCTTCGTTCTTTGCCGACCTCGCCCGATTCCTGACGCAGCGCTATCGGGTGCCCATTCCCGAAGACGTTTGGGGTGCCGGCACCGTGCCTGCCCATCTGAAGCTGCGGTTCGAATTGTTGGGGTCTGACCGTCGGACCCTAGTGGCCGGTCGAGATTTTCAGGAAGTCCGCGAGCTACTGCCTAAGGCGGCCCCCAAGACCGTTGGCGATCCACCGGCCTGGCTTCAGGCAGTGCGACGCTGGGAACGTCCGGCCATGACCACTTGGAGCTGCGGCGACTTGCCCGAACGCATCACCATCGTAGAGGATTCGGTTTTTCCGGTCATGGCTTGGCCGGGGTTGGAGCGGGAAGGAGCGGGAGTGAATGTTCGACTGTTCCGCACCCGGGAGGCCTGCCAAACCGCTTCGTTGGTGGGGTTTGCTCGCCTCGCGGAACTCGCACTCTCCAAGGATCTGGCTTGGGTGGAGAAAGACCTTCGCGCCTTGGCTCGTTTCGATGCGGCTTATACCGCCATCGGGACGGCGTCCGAGTTGCGCGAGAGCGCCTTCCGACACCTTCTGCGCTACATTTTGCCTGCGGAATTGCCCGAGGTATTGACCCTTTCCGCCTTCGACCTAGCGGTGACTCAAAGTCGGGAGCGCATCCCTGGACTGGTTCCCAAGTTCATGGATCAGCTGGCGCTTGTTCTTCAGGCTCTTCAAATGGCCCGCAGCCGCATTGGGCTCTCGGCCCCGGCTCCCGTGGCGTCCCCCAAGGCCCGGACCTTCAATGATTTGAGTCAATTGGGCTCGTTGCTGGTGGCTCCTTCAGGGGGCGGCAAACCTCCGCTCGCTGCCGCCGCGGCCCGTCCGGCCACGTTGGCCGAGGAGGTAGCTTCCCTGATGCCGCCCTCCTTTCTCGACGGCGTGGAATTTGAATCGCTGCGCCAGTTGCCCCGGTATCTCAAGGCATTGACTTTGCGCGCCGAGCGGGCCGCCAACAACCCGGTCAAAGACGCCGAGCGAGCCAAGGCCGTGGCGCCCTATCAGGCGGCTCTGGCGCGGTTGAGAGCGGCCCCGCCGGCGATTTCAGAAGCATCCCGTCGCATCGAGGGGTTTCGATGGCTTCTGGAAGAATTTAAGGTGTCCCTCTTTGCGCAAGAACTAGGCACCGCTGTACCGGTGTCGCCCAAGCGATTGGACGATGCCTTGGCGGCGCTCCGGTGAGCCGGTGAGCTCCATACTTAGGTCAACGTTCATTCCCGGTCGTCCCGATGCCATCCGCCCGTGGGCCAAAGTTTTTTGTCAACCGATCGGGAGTTGCACATCGGATGTTCTGGAGCCTATTGACGATTTGGTGTCAGGTGGCTCCCACCTGAACTCCCATCCCCTCCACCAGAACTAAATTCAGATATGCTTTTCCCAGACGTTTGTTCCCGTCTTTCTTCCGTATTGTCCCTAATTCTGCTCACAGCCGCCGTCGGTGCCCCTCAACCTGTGAGGGCTCAGTCGGTGGCTAAGAAGGCGGTCTTAGAAATCAGCGCGGGCACCAATTATACCCTGGTCCTGCCGCGAACGGTCTTCGGCAAGGAACACTTAATGTCCGCCTCGCGGATTCCGCAGTCGCTGGCTGCGACCTCGACCGGTCTCTCTGGCAAAATCGTGAAGTTTGAATTGTTCCACGATGGTGTCGATTTGTACGAGGCGACCGACGGCCTGGTGGTGACCAAGGATTTGCCGGCTCGGCGCATCCTGACGACGTTCCCGATTGTTGAGCAGGATGCTAACAAGGTGGTCATCGACTTCAACCGAGGCATGCGTCGGCTCTATACGGAAATTTGGTACGGTCAGGGGCGTGGCTTCAATCCTATGGCGCGCGATGAATCTCTAGAAATCCCGCAGTCGCGTGTGTTTCAAGCGGAGAAACTCGACAACCAACTCGTCATCCGCCAGAGCGTTCAGGTTCGGGATCGTGAGGCCATGGCCAATGTTGAGCAGCGTTTCGAGGTGCGCTACTTCTTCACGCCCTACGAGGCTGGGTCTTACAAAGGTAAGGAAGCTCCTGGCTCAGATTTGCGGTACTCGCGCTTCTTCGAGACCCAGGCTCGCCTCGAGGAGAGCACTGGTCGGCCCTCTCCGCAGATGGCCCGATTCGATATCTCTAAGCCGGTGGTCTTCCACTACAGCGCCAATACCCCGGTCGACTACGTCGAGGCGGTCAAAGATGGTATCCTATATTGGAACCGGGCCTTCGGTACCAACCTCGTCCGGGCCGAGAAGGCTCCTGCCGGTGTCACCGCTCCTGACGCCCGATACAACATCGTGCAGTGGGTTCCCTGGGACAATGCCGGCTTCGCCTACGCCGACATTCTCATCGACCCGCGCACCGGCGAGTCCGAACACGGTCAGGCCTACATGACGAGCGTCTTCGCTCTCAGTGGTAAGGCCCGCGCCCGCGCCCTGCTGCGTTCCATGCGCGACATTGTGGCCGACAAGAAGAAGCTCACCGCCGACGCCGTGGGAGGCGAGGCGGCGCAGGGCTTCCCGTGGATGACGGCCAATGGCCTCTGCCACATGCAGTCGGTGGAGTTCGCGCATCAATACGCCCAAGGCTTGGAAGACTTGCTGTCCAATGAATCCCTGACCGATGCCGGCGCACTGAGAGCTTCGCAAGATTACGTCCGCGAGGTGGTAGCCCATGAGGTGGGTCACGTGCTCGGGTTGCGGCACAACTTCGCCGGCAGCGTTTCAGCCAACATGAGCCGCCAGCAAATTGACGAGTGGTTCCAGGCCTATGTGACGGGCCAGAGCCTGGACGCGTACACCAACCACTACGCGTCGTCGTCCATTATGGAGTACACCGTCTTCAAGTCGGCGGTGCAGGTGGGTTGGTTCATTCGCACCCGCAAGGAGCCCCTCCCCCATGACAAGGCGACCATTCAGTGGGGTTACTTCGGTGGCCAAGAACCACGTGAAAAGAAGATGCTCTTTGGCTCGGACGAACTGGTCGGCACCTATGGTGATTTGCAGCGTTTCGACGAGGGTGTTGAACCCGTTGTTGGCGCTTACTCGCAGTTGGCGGACGATATTCGACTCCTGCCCAATAGTCTCATCGAGACCTTCATTTCGGCCAAGGCTCCGCGGGATTCACGTGATGCCACGCCCATCGCCGAGGTGAACCTTTCTCCCGCTCGCTATGCGGCCCAGACGGCCAATCACTTTGCTTCGATGCTGAGTTGGTTTCGTGCCTCGACCCGGTCGCTGCGGGTGGAGAATCAATTCGAGTTCATCGGTGAGCTAAACCAGAAAGACCGTGCGAAGGCCCACTGGAAGGATCTCAACGATCAGGTGGAGCGGATTGGTGGTGTTGATCGTGCTCTGTTCAGTTTCTTGCCTCTGGATTTGAAGCTCGAGTTGAAGGATCCGTCGAAGGGAATTCCGACTGCCGACAAGGTGGGTGAAACCAACTTGATGGGTCGCCTCCGCAAGCTCCTCGATGCGCCGGCCTACACCAACTTCGTGGGTCTGGATGAAAAGAAGTATGCCTTCAGTGCCGCCGAAAAGGAGCTCATCCTGAAGCGTGGTGAGAAGTTTTTTCGAGAGTTCGAGAAGGAGTTGGTCAAGCAGGTCTGCGCTCGCCTCGAGAACTCTTCCCGCGACCTCGGTATCGTCGCCCAGGAGAATCTCGAAGACGCTGATATTACTGCCAAACTCGAGCAGCGCATCATCGACACGGCCCGCCTAGTTCTCACCGCCAAGGACGAGTCCAAGCGCCTCAAGGGCAAGGTCGACAAGAGCCTCGTGGAGGTCGTGGATTTCCGTTATGAGCCCGAGGTTCGCATGGCCGCGGCCAAGATGCTCAATGACAAGACGGGCACTTATCGCGGTTGGGCTACCGACGCCAAGGGGGACCTCAACAAGTCCCTGAAAGACGACATCGATGGGGCCTTGAACATCGCCAACTTCAAAGACTTCAAGGACTCGATGCTCTCGCGGACTTTGCGTGAGTGGTACCTCAAGCAGCAGGACATCCTGGGCATGTTGCCTCCGAAGCCCGCTGGCAAGTGACCGTGGGCTCCGCTGGATCGGCCGGGGTCGGTCCCACCTATTTACACAAAAGGTTCCAGTCTTTACTATTTTTAAAAGGCCAACATCGGAGGGTGAGTGCGCGGGTGGGCTTCGCGGGATCGGTCCTGCGCTCGCAGGGAACGTGGGGATGAGGTTGGGCTTTCTCGCTGAAGGCGCGAGGGGTTTAGGTGGTGGACGTTCCAATGCTTACTCCGGCCCGGTCCCGCTGCGCTTGACGGGTTTGTGGGTGGGCTCCGCGGGATCGGTCCTGCGCTCGCAGGGAACGTGGGGATGAGTGGAGCTTTCGCGCTGAAGGCGCGAGGGGGTGTTAGGTGGTGGACGTTCCAATGCTTACTCCGGCCCGGTCCCGCTGCGCTGCGGGTTTGGGATCGATCTCGCTGCTGCCTCTGGAACGTGTCGGCGGAAGACTTGCCAAAGGGGCCACCGCCGGATTTGCCATGGGGAGAATCTTCCATCAAGGTGGTGGAACTCTATGGCCGAACAAAACGACACGCGCATTCCGGTGACTGTCCTCACGGGCTTTCTCGGCGCCGGCAAGACCACCCTGTTGAACCGCATCCTGACAGCCAACCACGGTAAGCGGATTGCGGTCATCGAGAACGAGTTTGGTGAGATCGGTATCGACAACGAATTGGTGATTCAGGCCGACGAAGAGATCTTCGAGATGAACAATGGTTGCCTTTGCTGCACTGTGCGCGGCGATCTCATCCGCATTCTCGGCCAGCTCATGAAGCGCCGGAATAAGTTCGACTATGTGCTGGTGGAAACGACCGGCCTGGCCGATCCCGGCCCGGTCGCTCAGACCTTCTTCAGCGATGAGGAAATCAAGGAGAGCTTCCGCCTCGACGGCATCGTGACCCTGGTGGATGCCAAGCACATTTCCCTTCATCTCCACGATGCACCCGAGGCTAAGGCGCAAATCGCTTTCGCCGACCGCATCATCCTCAACAAGACCGACTTGGTGACGGCCGACGAGTTGGCTCATCTGGAACGCCAGGTTCGAGCTATCAATCCCGTCGCCAAGCTACTGCATGCCGAGCAATCCAATTTGTCGGTCGATCAGGTGATCCACCTGCATGCTTTCGATCTGAGCCACAAGCTCACCCTCGATGGTGATTTTCTGGAGAAGGCACTGCCGTTCGAATGGAGCGGTACCCTTCATCTCGATGCGGGCGATTACTCTCTGCGGCTCGATGCTGGCCCGGATGCCGTGATGGGCGCTGTGTTGCTCCAATTGGATACCCATAGCCACGAGCACGATCATTCTGACGCCGATCACGGTCACAGCCACGACCACGCCGCCGGCCACGACCACGGCCATTCCCATGCTGACCATGATCACGGTGACGCGCACGCGAAGGACGACCACGGTCATGATCACGACCACAGTCACGACCACGGTCATGACCACGACCACGATCACGGCGAGGAGTGTGGGGGTGGGCTGCACGATGCATTGCACCATGCCGAAGAAATCGCCGAAGGAGTCTTTAGTGGCATCGGAACGGCGGTTCGCATGGGTGGAGTGATTAAGCCGGGCAAGACGCTCTACAAATTAATTCTCGGCGAGGATGGTATCACGGCGACGTTGCGCATTCCGACCCACGGCAATTATGCCCTCTTCACTCAACATGGGTTGGAGGAGTTCAAAGGGCGCGTGGAGCGGGAGGGTAAGACTGTTGAGCCGACTCATGTTCACGAGCACGGCGGTCATGGTCACACTCACACTCACGACGAGACCGTCTCCAGCGTGGGCATCGAAGAGCGTCGTGAACTCGACGCCAAAAAACTCAACGCGTGGCTGAGCGAACTCCTTCAAGCCAAGGGGCAGGATATCTTTCGCATGAAGGGCATCCTCAACATCAAGGGACAGGCCAATCGCTTCGTGTTCCAAGGTGTTCACATGCTCTTCGAGGGCAAGCCCGATCGCCCCTGGAAGGATGAACAGCAGCGCAAGAGTCAGTTGGTCTTCATCGGACGCAACTTGGACCGCGAGGCGTTGAACGCGGGATTCCGGCGCTGCCTGGCTTGAGTGGATGGATTGTCGCCGCTGTCTTTGATCTGTGATGAATGCTCCGCTTCGACCCGCTGAGTGGGTTCTCGATCTTTCTGAACCCATCGCCGCCCTAGGGGGCTCGCCGGATGGGAGTCTTATCGCGGCTTTGGGAACCGAGGGTTCGGCCTGGGTGGTTGAGGCCTCATCGGGACGCCGTATTCACGCCTTTCAGGCCCATGAGGGAGGAGGGTTTCGGCTCGTCTGGAATTCTTCGGCCACCGGCTTCGCGACCACGGGTCAGGATGGGCAGGTCCGGTTCTGGGATCCGGTGACTGGAACTCAAGTCGAGTCTTTGCCTATGCCCTCGGCCTGGGTGGAGCAGCTCGCGGGTTCTCCCTCAGGAGATCGATTGGCCGCGGCTTCCGGCAAGACGGTGTGCATTGGGCGGGCCAGTGGGGGCGGTGGAGCCAGTGGCGCCGCTGGGGCCGGCTGGACTCACACCCTCGGCGGTCATCGCAGTACGGTGGCGGCCTTGGCATGGTCGGCTGACGGTCGATCGTTGGGCGTCGCCTGCTATGGCGGAGTGAGCGTGTATGATTCGGAAACCGGCCGCGTGACGGCGGAGTTGCCGTGGAAGACGAGTCTGGTTTCGCTGGCGATTTCGCCGGATGGGCGCTGGGTAGTGGCCGGCACTCAAGAGAGCAGCGTACAGATTTGGCCGCTGCCGTTCCGTGAAGGGGAAGAACTGGCCATGTCGGGTTACGACGCCAAGGTGCGAAGCTTGGCCTGGCATCATTCGGGTCGCTACCTCGCCACCGACGGTGGGCAGGAACTCATGGTGTGGGATTGCAGCGGCAAGGGACCGGCCGGTTCCACGCCTCGGATTTTGGAAGGGCATCCGGCCCGGGTTTCCAGCCTCGCCTACCAGAAGACGGGGCATTTGTTGGCCAGCGGATGCCAGGCAGGGCGGGTGTTGTTTTGGAATGCGGGCAAATCTTCCCAGCCGCTGCGGGCCACCGCCTTGGCCGGTGCTGTGACGGCCCTGGGATGGTTGCCGGGAGATACCCAAGTGGTCGCCGGTTGCCAGGACGGTCGCCTCGCACTCATTTCGGCCCCGAAGGTCTAGCGGAGTTGACGGGAACGGGGTGCTGTCGTTGATGGTCTGACCTCGATGAAGCGCGCCCGACCGCAGGGATTTTACAGGGGCCTCGCCCGATGTTTCCCGAGGAACTCCTGAAGGCGCGGATGCTGGGGTTGATCCAGCACCGCCCGAGTCAGCCCTGATTCCACCACGCGGCCGCCTTCAAGGAAGACGACCCGGTGGGCGATGTCTCGAGCAAAGGCCAGTTCGTGGGTGACGATCAGCAGGGTCATGCCTTCGCCCGCCAGGGTTTGCAGCACCGTCAAAACCTCGCCGCGCAGTTCCGGGTCCAGGGCGCTGGTGGGCTCGTCGCACAGGAGGATCTGCGGTTTCATCGCCAGAGCCCGTGCGATGGCCACGCGTTGCTGTTGGCCGCCGGAAAGTTGTGCGGGCAAGTGGTGGGCCCGATCGGCCAGGCCTACCTTCGAAAGCAGACCCATCGCCAGCGCGTGGGCTTCGGAACGCGGCAGGCGGTCCACGTGAATCGGGGCTTCCATCACGTTCTCGAGGGCCGTTCGGTGGGGGAACAAATGGAACTGCTGGAAGATCATCCCTGTCCGTCTCCGCAATAGCTGACGCAGCCGCCGGTCGGCCGCCTCAGGAGTGCCCGCCTCGATGCGAACATCCCCCAGGCGCAGTGATCCCGCATCGGGTGTTTCTAGCCAATTGAGACAGCGGAGCAGGGTGCTCTTGCCGCAACCACTCGGTCCGATCAAAGCCACTACTTCCCCGGCGGCCTGTTGATGATCGATGCCATCGAGCACCGTCACTGTGCCGAAACGCTTTCGTAGTCCAACGATCTCGATCATGTCCGCAACCTCCGTTCGAGGGTCCGGGCTGCCAGCGAAGCGGTATGGCCCATGATCAGGTAGATCGCTGCGGTGAGGATTCCTAAGCCGATGTAGTCGCCCGCATCCAGCGAGCGGATGAGGAATTCTTTGGTGAGTTCGACGAGGCCGATCACCGAAACAATGGAGGAATCTTTGAAGAGGGCGATGAGGTCGTTGGTGATGCCGGGGAGGCTGATGCGCAGGGCCTGGGGCAAGAGGATGCGTCGCAGTGTCATGACGGGTGACAAGCCCAGGGCGAGGGCTGCCTCGGTCTGGCCGCGGGGAATGGCCTCGAGTCCGGCCCGGAAGTTCTCGGCTTCGTTGGCGGCGTAGTTGAGCCCGAGTGTTAGTACGGCCGCGGCCCCGGCTGAGAGTTTCCAACCCCATTGCTGGGCCAGTCCGAAATAGATGAAGTACAATTGCAACAGCAGTGGGGTGCCGCGGAACACTTCGATGTAACTCATGGCCATCCATCGGACGGGTCGGGATCCGTAGCAACGTGCTAGGGCTAATCCGAGTCCCCAAGTCATGGCCAGGGCCATGGAAGTCAGGCTTACCCACACGGTGGTCACTGCCGCCTCTATCAGGATGGTGACATACCTCAGTGTCGGCACGGGCTTGAGTCTTGTTGCAGCGGTGCTTGCCCCGGAAGTTGTTGTCGGAACGACCTCTGCAGTCCAAGTGGCCAGGGCTGCTTGCTGTGGGCCCCACAACTCGTAGCGGCGGTAGATGCGTTCGAGGGTGCCGTCTTGGATCAGAGATCCAAGGGCTTCATTGATGCGGGTGAGTAGTCCTGAAGAGCCGATCGGTGCGGCGATGGCGTAGTGTGCGGGTGCGAAGGGTGGACCGGCCGCTCGGAGGTTCGGGCTAGTGCGCAGCTGGACCGCGGCGATGGGGGAATCGGTGAGAACGGCGTCGATCCGGCCTAGTTCCAAGTCCCGGAAGTAGTTCACATTCTCGTCGTACACCCGCACTTCCAAGCCGCCTTGCTGGGTGACCAAGCGGTGGGACAAGGTCGAGGCCAGCACACCGATCCGACGCCCGGCCAGATCTCTGAGGCTCTGGATGTTTGTGTCGCCTGTGCGAGCGACGAGTTGTTGTCCGAACGCAAAATAAGGCCGACTCATGGCCACTTGGGCGAGGTTTTCCGGGGTGCGCTCCAAGGCGGCGATGACGATGTCGTAATTACCTCCCTGGCGAAGGCCGGGGATTAAATTGGCCCAGTTGTACTGAACGAATTGAGAGGTGCATCCCAGTCGGTCGCACAGTGCTTGGGCCAGTTCGACTTCGAATCCGACGAGTTGGTCGGGGTTGTCCGGTGTGTGATAAATATATGGGGCACCGCCTTCGGCGTCGTTGGCCCAGCGGAGCACCTGTGGGATGGCCGGTTCTGGGGTCTGGGCCGCGCCGGTGGTGCTACCGACGCCGGTGGTCCATGCCATGAGAATGAGAAGCAATGTTTGGACGCGGCGCACCGTCCCCCGATTAGCGGGTGTTCGCAGGGTTTCTCAAGCGAATTACCAATAAGAGGCGCGGGGTCGGTCCCACCTATTTACACAAAAATAGCCACTCTAACATATAACTGCGGGAGACTTGCTGAAGCTGGCGCCCGGGGTGAGTGCCTGGGGGCTTCGCGGGATCGGTCCTGCGTTCGCAGGGAACGTTGGGACAGGAGGAGCTTTCGCGCTGACGCGCGAGGGGGCTGGAGTGTCGACGTTCCAATGCTCACTGCGGCCCGATCCCGCTGCTGCCTGGATACTTTTGGGCGCGGGGTCGGTCCCACCTATTTACACAAAAGGGGACGCTCTATCATAAAATTTGCGGGAGACCTTCTGAAGCTGGCGCCTGGGGTTAGTGCCCGGGGGCTTCGCGGGATCGGTCCTGCGTTCGCAGGGAACGTTGGGACAGGAGGAGCTTTCGCGCTGACGCGCGAGGGGGGATCAGGGTGATGACGTTCCAACGCTCGCTGCGGACCGCTCCCGCTGCTGCCATCGGAGAAAGGCGCGGGGTCGATGGCCCAACACAGTTTCCATTCCCAGACGATGTTCCCAGACGAGGCCGTCTGAGTGCGGCGAGGAATCTTCGGCAGGGACAAGGCGGAGCGGGGGGCGTGTACCCTGCGGTACTCGCCCCTCCCGATCCAACGCAGTAGCTGCCGAAAAGGACCGCCACTCAGACGGCCTGGCCGGCTGCGTATCCGCTGGCCCAAGCCCACTGGAAGTTGTAGCCGCCTAGCCAGCCGGTCACGTCCACCACCTCGCCGATGAAGAACAACCCCTTCACTTCACGGCACTCCATGGTCTTGGACGACAGCGCCGATGTGTCCACACCGCCTACCGTCACTTCCGCCTTCGGATAGCCTTCGTCGCCGTCCGGTTGGAGCTCCCAACCTGCCAGATCGGCTGCGAGCGTATCGATCTCCCGTTGTGGTAATTGTGCCAGGGGCCGTGGAGCCGCATTCGGCCCCAGCCAAGCTTGGACGAAGCGCTCCGGCAGCACTTGGCGCAGCGCCCATTTTAGCTCCTTCCCGCCCGTTCGGTGCGACATCAGAAATGCCTTCGCATCGACGCCGGGCAGGAGATTAATTCGGAACGATTCGCGCGGCTTGAGAACACTCGAGATTTGCAGGATCGATGGACCGCTGAGGCCTCGGTGCGTGAACAACGTATTCTCGCGGAAGCGCGGCCGGTCAGCGCTGGCCCAGGTTTCGACATCGATCGACAATCCGCTCAATGCTGTGAATGCCGAGTAGCGGGTGGCCGGCAGTGTCAGTGGCACCAATCCGGGGCGGGGCTCCACCAGCGGAACCCCAAATTGGCGGGCAATGTGGTATCCCCAGGGCGTCGCGCCCAGCTTCGGGAACGAAAGCCCTCCGGTGGCTATCACTAGCGAATCGGCCGTACGCTCGCCCTGCGAGGTTCGAATCCGCCACCCGCCCTCCGCGAGCCGCTCCACTCCTTCCACCTTGCAGTTCACCGTGACCCGCACCCCGGCATCCCCGCACTCCTGCTCCAGCATTTGCAGGATTTGCTTGGAACTCTGATCGCAGAACAACTGCCCCAGCTTCTTTTCATGCCAGGCGATCCCGTGTCGCTCGACCAGCGCGAGAAAATCGGCCGATGTGTATCGGGCCATCGACGACTTTAGAAAATGAGGACTGCCCGAGGTAACGTAGTTGGCCGTCGTCGCGCCGAGGTTGGTGAAATTGCAGCGCCCGCCGCCGGAGATCAGGATCTTGTTGCCGGGCCGCGGATTGTGCTCGAGCAACTCCACGCGCCGCCCGCGCAGGCCCGCCGACCGGGCACAAAACAGCCCCGCCGCCCCTCCCCCAACTACCACTACATCCCAGTGTTCGCTCATTGTACGCAACGGCCTAGTGCGCCGAACCCCAATGGAAGCTCAACCCAGCCCGCAAAGGCGAACCCGGAGTTTGCCCGCGGACCTCGGCCCGCCAAGAAATGCTCCCTTCGCTTCGCCTTGCCCGCTCCGGAAAACCCTTGTCGTCCTCAGACGGTTTGTGTCGGGGAGATTGAGTAGTGCCGTACCGTCGGTCCGGGCAGTCGGGTCGCGTTGGAAGTTCGTGGCAGCTCTGAGGGTAGGGCGATTTCTCCGAAAGCGCCGAGTTGCGCGAGGATGGACCGCTCAGGCGCTCTCCAGGATCTTCTTCTCGGTGCTGTCGTATTCCTGCTCGCTGACCAAGCCGTCGTCGCGCAATTGCTTCAGGCGGCGAAGCCGTTCATCGAACGTCAATATCTCGTCAGTCGGTTTGCTGCCGTCACGGATGCCCGCCTCATCCATCGCGTCCTTCAAGACACCTCCGGCCATGCGTGACCACGGTTCGACATCGCGTCGCGCCTGTTCGGTGTCGAGGGTGATTCCCGAGTCTGCCAAGCCTGCTTTGCCAACGCCGGACAAGAGGCGACCGGCGACCAGCATCACCATGCCGATGACCGCTCGCAGCGCCTCTGAACGACCCCGTTCCGCGAAGTTGGTGAAGTCACCAAAGTGGGCTGCAGCCGACAGGAACGTGGAGAGAAAGCTGAGAATGCCGAGGACGCTGACGATCCGGTCGATGTAGAAGATCGCCTTCCGTTCCGGTGGTATTTGTCGTTGTGCCGAGGGGCTTTATCGGCTGAAGGGCGGGAGGTCGGCCCGGGCGACTTCGGCCCCGCAGTACAGGCACACCGGACGCTTGCCGATGATCTTGCGGCCGCAGTGGGTGCAGTCGGGTTGGACTTTCTCCGTGGTCACCTTCCCGTCGAGCTTCCCATCCCGCAGGTCGATCTCGTTGACCCGCCCCATAAGCTCCTCGTCGGTGTAGCCGTGTTTCTCCTTTAGGATCGTCCACAGCGCTTCGGTCAGCATAAAGAGTTTCTCCACGTCGCACTGCAGCAGTTCGCCTTGCCGGCGGACATCGGCCGAGGTCCGAGCGGCGTTTTCACCGGCGTCGCTGGTACGCCGGGTTATGGTGTGGATGGCGCTGGCGAAAAACAGATCCTCGATGATTTGTGTTTCTTTTGGTTCCAATGGCCCGTGTCAAGTGGTGAGTCCGGGTACGACCGCAGACCGATGGGCTGGTGAGGTCAACTAGCTCTCTTTGTAGACGGTATCTACGGCCAGACCGGCCGCGAGGAGCAGGATGGCTTCCGAAGGCTTTGGTTCCTGCGTGAGGGCGATGACATAATTGTCGGCGGAGGTGAACAACTCCTTGCCGAGGCCCGCCCATTTCTTGGTGATGGTCCCGATCTCGTTCTCGGAATTGTCGAGCAACCGGAAGTTCCACCCCTTCCAATCGCCCTTGACCATCGCGATTTGTTGGCCCGCGCTGTCGAACACCTGGAATGCCCCGCCCAGCGAGAACAGCTTGCTCTTTAACCCTCCGATGACATTGCCCTGGGCGTCACAAATCCGGACCTTCGATCTGAACAGCGTGAACCCGCGCTGGATGGAAAAGACGAGCCGGCTCTCGTCCTTAGGATCGTTCCCTTCGTACACAAAGACCTTGGTGGGGAGATGTTGTTTGCTCACGAGGAGGCGCAACACGTGGACGAACCCTCCTGGCCGTTCTTGGGCGATCCCCAGCAACCCTTCGCCCTCCGGGTCCAGGATGTCGTAGGTGTTCGAGAGCTTTATCAGCCCGACATGTTCTCGAATGAAAAACGTTTTCCGGTTCAGCATGTTGTTCCCGATTCGTGAGTCGCATCCAACGATTCCACCCAGAAGCTTCTCCCGATTGTTGTCAGCGGGCGGTGAGGTTTGTCGTAGTCGGAGGGCTGTTGACTATCAGCCCCCGTCGTAGGCAATTAGAAGGGGTGCTTGGATTAAGTCAAAATCGTAAATTAGATGCAAAAAATAATCAAAATAATTAAAATTAACGCGAAGCTTTGGTGGCCTGTGACGATGCTCGGTCCCCGGCCCGAACTTTGGGGGCATTCGTGACGCGGATGCGCATTTGGTTAGCGGTTGAGCAAGAGTCGTTGGAGGCCGTTGAAGGGCTTGCCCGCGTGCGACTCCCAGAACCGCGCCTGGGTCAGCACGGCCTGCAGCGTCACCTCCGAGCTCTGGATCGCGCGCTGGAGGCAGCCCAAGAACCATTCGATCCATACCGTCACGTCCAGCGATCCCTTCTGGCTCTGCTCCAGCACATCGTAGTAGGCCGTGCGCTCCTGCTGGATTTGCGATGACAGGCTGTAGAACCGCTGCGGACTGCGTTCCGATCGGGCCAACACCAGGTCGGTGATCGCCCGCGCGATCCGACCGTTGCCGTCATCGAAGGGGTGAATCGTGACGAACCATAAATGCGCCACTGCCGACCGGAGGACGGGGTCGGTGGGCGCTGGGGCATTGAACCAGCTCAGGAACCTGGCCATCTCGCCCTCCAGCCGTTCGTGCCCCGGTGCCTCGAAGTGCACCGTCTCCCGGCCGTAGGGTCCGGAGATCACCTGCATGGGTCCGGTGGCCTCATTCCGCCACGCGCCGACGGCGAGGCGCTGCAGGCCGCTCCGGCCGGTGGGAAACAGTGCCGCATGCCAGCCGAACAACCGCTCCGCGGTCAGCGGCCTGTCGTAGGCGTGCGTTGCATCAAACATCACGTCGACGATCCCTTCCACGTTCCGGTCTACCGGTGGCAGACCACCGACCTCCACCCCCATGCGGCGAAGCTAGTTCCCAAAGGCAGCTCGATCCCTCAGCCCTCCATCGACGGTGAAATGGCCCGTCTTATCTACGTTGACCAAGGGACGAAGCTACCCTTCGAGAGCCTTCAATCTTTCGCATAATCTTGGTTCCTCGCTACTTTCAGTGGGTCAGTAGCACGGTAGGGTGAGTTTCCCGGCGACGAAGTAGAGCACAGTGGTCATGTATTCGACTGACCGATACCCGCGCGCCTTGCGCTTCACAGCCGAGAACAGGCTGTTGAGTCC
>CAJAHH010000097.1 GCA_903939515.1 uncultured Verrucomicrobiota bacterium | reverse complement strand
GCGGGCGAGCACAGACAAGGTGCCCACGAGGTGGCCAGCAACGGCCGGTTGCTTGGCTGGGATCACATCCAGGAAACGCCGCAGCTTGTGACCGCGTGCTGGAGTCATTTCCGATGGACCGGAGACCGGGGCTTTCTGGCGGCCGCCTTTCCGATCTGCCGGGACATCATCGACCATGCATTGAACACGGCTGACCAGGATCGGGATGGCTACCTCGAAGGCCCCGGTTTGATGGAGCAACCCGGCATGGGACCCGAGCGGATCGACTCGACCTGCCAACTCTACGCCGCCTTCCAGAGCCTGGCTGACATGGCCGAGGTCTTGGGCAAACCCGGCGCCGATGAAAATCGCCGCCGGGCCGACGAGCTCAAGCGGCACTTCAATTGGGACTGGTGGAACCCCCGGTCGAGGATGTGGGCGTGTTCACTCAGGCAAGATGGCACCCAGACCCTGGACAACTTCTGGGCCGTGGTCTTCCCACAACAGGTCGGCATCGCGGATCCCGACAAGGCGGCCATCGTCCTCGACCGCATCCAGAAGGAATGGGTGAACGATCAATGGGGGTTCGTCCACCAGTGGAAACCCACAATCGCCGGTGACGGCGTGGGCGTGGTGCACAACAACGTGCTGGCACAGACAGCGTTCGCCCATGGAAGGGCCGACCTCGCCTGGCATCTCATGCAACAGTCCGCGAAGGCACCGCTCGGCGAACGGATGCTCGGCGCCTTCGATGAAACCCTCCCGGGAGGAGGCGATCTCATGCAGTTGTGGTCGTTTGGTCCATTCCTGGAAAACGTGATCTCAGGAGTCGCGGGAATCCACCCACAACCCGATCGGAACCGCGTGGACTTGTTTCCCCAACTCCCGCGCACCTTAGAATGGTTCAAGCTCGAGGACATCCGCATCGGTGACCATCGATGGGCGTTGGAACAGCGGAGGATGGGAAAGCGGATCCTCACCAGGGTAACCCACACCGGGGGCGACGGAGCCTGGAGCGGCCGATTCTGGCTGCCGGAGACCGCAGGAGGCGATGTCACCGTAAACGGAGTACCCGTCGAAGTGACTCGTCAGTTCATGCAACACTCAGGCACGGAGCGCGCCGGACTCGCCTTGGAGTTGCCGACGCGGGCAGAACTTCGGATCGAATACGAGGATCGTTGATCACGTGGACGATGCGCACCGATCGCGATCGCGGCTAAGTGCCCGCCGACTCCGGATTTCCAAGTGTTCCCAGTCACAACCGGCATCCCACTGGCAACAACCGTGATGCCCGTTCTGGCCATGGTGACCACCGCCGTGGCCGCGGATGAATCGATCGGTCGATTGGCCATTTCTATGGATTCGATGGTTTTCAGCGCCACCCGCCAGGGTAGGGCTTCACCGGCCCGCAGGCCACGTCCCACGGGCCCTGTTTCGACACCGCCCACCAGTTGCGGATACCGGAATGCCTGATGACCCGAGCCGAGACCCATCTCAACGGCGGCAGCAGCGGAGATGGGTTGATTTACTGTCACGGTGCGGGATTGCGTCGGATCTCCGCCCGATTCAGCTTTAGCCCCATTCCATCCCCCGATCGTACTATGTCCATTCGCCATCGCCTTCTCGCGGCCGCCGTCGCCACTCTAACACTTTCTTCTGCTGCCCTGGCCGAAGTGAGCCTCCCCGCCGGATTCGGCATCGAGACCGTCGCCGGTCCGGAAGTGGTGAGCGAACCCATGGAGATGGCCTTTGCTCCCGATGGAGCGGCCTGGGTGACGGGCCGCACGGGCCAACTCTGGCGCATCGACACCAGCACGCGCGCCGCACAATCGGTCGGCTCGGTGGCAACGGAAGTCAGCGGTGACCGTGGCTTGCACGGCATCGCGTTCCATCCGGATTTTCCGCGCACTCCGCATGTGTTTCTGGCCTACCACCTCACCAATGCCCCGAAGGACAAATACGTGGCTCGGGTCTCACGCTGGACTGTGACCGGTAGCGGAGCCGCCTCACGAATCGACCCCGGCAGCGAGAAGCCGCTGGTGGAATGGGAAGGTGACCAAGCCGGTCAGCACGTGGGCGGCGCGTTGCTGGCCCATCCGAAAGAGCGGGTGCTTTACGTGACCACCGGCGAGAACAACCAAAACGCCAATCTCCGCAAGTACTGCGACGACCCGAACAACAAGGCCCAATCGCTGGGCGACCCGCGCGGGAAAGTCCTCCGCATCGGTTTTGATGGCTCGGTGCCCAAGGACAACCCTCACGTGAAGACCCCCGGAGCCGACCCCCGCGTCTTCACCCGCGGACACCGTCAACCGTGGTCCCTGACTTACGACGCACCCACCGGCCTTGTTTTGGAGGCCGAGAACGGCGGCGACCTGACCGATGACTTCGATGAAGTAAACAGCATCGTTCCGGGAGCCAACTTCGGCTGGCCGAAGGTCTTTGGACCCGGCTTACAAACCCTCACCCGTACCAACCACGTGGACGGCTTCACTGACCCTTGGTTCCATTACCCGCGGAACACCGGAGCCTCCTGCGTTGGGGCGTTGATTTACCGGGCCAGCGCCTCGGGCAAGGGCTTCCCTGAGAAGTACCGCGGAGCGCTCTTCTATGCCGATTTCAGCCGCAAATCGATACGCACGGCCTCAGTGAATCCCAAGACCGGAAAGACCGGTCCGGGCGAGGCCTTCTTGCAAGGCCTGCCGGCGGGCCCCTTGGCAATGCAACTCGGCAAGGACGGCGCTGTTTACTTCATCACTCATGGTGGCGGCGCCAAGAGTTCCACCAACGACAGCGTGGCGCGAATCGTCTGGAAGCAGCACTAAAGGGGCTAGGCTCTCAGCTCCCTTTCAGCCGCCAAGGCAGGGGAGCCACTCTCACTGAGCGACGTCGCCCAAAGAATTAGAACCAACAACGGCAACCTCTTTTCCAGGAGTGACCGGGATGCTGAGCCGGATGCTCATGCCCCGAGGTTGACGCCGCACAATGCTCAAGGACCCCTTAGAGCGCCGGGCAAATGCGCTCATGTTCTGAAGACCAAATCCTTTGGAATGATTGTCGGGGTCGAACCCCAATCCATCATCTTCCACGGTCACCCAGACCGTGGAGAGCGCAGCGTCAGCCTCCAAATGGATCCGCACCTTCTGGGCTCCACCATGGCGAATGGCATTGCCTATCAGTTCCTCGGTAAAACGGCACAATCTGAAGAGCACCTCGGATGAAAGGATTGGAGAACCAGCAATGGAGTCGTCGACCTGGCAACGCACTCGAGATTGTGTCTCGAAGTGCCGACTAATCCCCTGCAGTTGGGCCACGAGGTCAGGAATGGTTTTGAGTCGGCTGGCCCCATCGGCCAAGAATCGACGAAGCTCTCGCCGCAGGTAATCAATTTGCTTGAGGATCGTGTCCCGCACCAATTTCTGTCCCTCGGCATCCTGCGCCCCTTTGGTCGCCACCTGGATCCCCAGGAGTGTCAGGTTCTGGATAATATGATCGTGCAACTCTTGCTGAACCATATTGCGGTAGAGATCGAGGCTAGAAATCGTCTGCTGAGCTTCGGCTAACCGATGAATTTGCTCACGGCCATCCGAATAGAGCATCCAGAGCAGGACGAGCAGGGAGCTGACTAAACACAGTCCAAGGAATAGCAATGGAAGAACCCTCAAGAGGGCGTAAACCGTGCTGTTTTTGAAGAATTCCGGTGTTGTTTCGGCGTTGCACCGGACCTGGGTTTCAGGGGCGATATTAAATGAGAGCAAGGCACTGCGGGTCACCTTGAATCGTGACCCATTCTCATTAGCCTCATCAGCCGTTGGGACCGAATCTTCCACTCGGGAGAGGTAAGACAATAAGCCTGCTGGCGTGTCTTTGAGTGGCTGATTCCCAAACAAACGCGCCTTCATCAATGGAAATGTCGACAGCGCATCCACCTTCATTCGTGGATCTACACCAATGGTTATTACATCGGCAGGACGATGTCTCTGAGCTTCTTCCTTCTGATAATTGAACGCCACACGCAGACCGTCTTCCGGTTCATTGGACAAGTAGAATTTCACGGACCGGAGGGAGACCGGCAGGTAGGTCTACTGGGCCCAGCTGGCAACATCGATAATCAGGATCTGGGCAGCGATTCCAGGGCCACCGGGATGAATGGCGGCCGTGGGTTTGAGCGGCACCAACAACGCACAGAAGACCTTGGGCATGTTGCTTCGGTCGCCAGCATGCTTAAAAAGCGGGGTCAACTGCGGGGTTTGACGCGTCTGAAGCCTCTGAAGCAGTTCCGCCACGCGGGGTACGCTCAGAAATCCATGCAATTCAGGGCACCCCTCTGAGATCACCTGACGATGAACGTCCCACCGCTCTTCGGACGACACCCAAGAAATTATCCCGATTCCGGAAAGTCCTGGCGAGGAGGTCGAAGAATCGCGGATGGACCGCATGTGGATCTCCGCCTCGGCAGCACTGGAGGCCGACTCCACCTTGCTCTTAACCCGCAGCATCTGGAAGAAGGTCTGACTGAAGATGGAACGCCGGTTCTCCAAAATCTCGAGGGCCTGGCGCTCATCCTTGCCCTTGGCGATCCAGAACGCCGGCACCGTCAGGAACAGGCCCAGCACCGAAAAAACCATCAAAGTCTTGAGAAAAAGCCGCCAATACTGACGTCGATATATGAAAATCGAGCCTGTTTTCCAAAGGCTCAGAGAAATGTTTTTGATGTCTCGCACGCGGATCTAAAGGGGGGTCTTGTGAATCGGGCGCAACTAGTCGACATCCAAAGCGCTCAGTACGGCAAGCTAACTCCAACCCTCTGTTGAAACTTTTGTGCTTCTAACTCGAGAATTGGGAACACGGACCGTTCTTGTCGATGGAATCGGTTCAAGACCACCCTCAGGCATGAAAAAGCCCCAAGTCAGCCGAGTGTTTCAGGCCTGGGCGGTCGCAACGGTCGCCTGGATTTTGCACTCGGGCCCGTGCCTTCAGGCCGCTACTGCCCACCTGCCGCGCAGCACTCCAGAGCGTCAGGGGGTTTCTTCGGCCGCGCTGTTGTCGGCCATCGAGACCCTCGACCAGGTGGAACAGGTGCACAGCCTCATGATTATCCGACACGGGCATGTGGTAGCCGAAGGTTGGTGGGGGCCGTATGACGCGGAAACCCCGCACGAGCTGTATTCGCTAAGTAAGAGCTTCACCTCGACCGCGGTCGGCCTGGCGGTTGGAGAGGGATTGCTGCGGGTAGAAGATCCCGTGCTGAAGCACTTAAGATCGGAGGGCCCGGAAAAACCCAGCGGAAATCTCCAAGCCATGCGAGTCCGGGACCTCCTAACCATGAGCACGGGTCATCAAGACGAGCCTACAATCGCTCCCGGTCAGATTTCCGCACGGTCTTTCTTGGCTCAACCGGTTCCCCACAAGCCGGGCACCCATTTCAAATACAATACGCCGGCCACCTTCATGCAGTCAGCCCTGGTCCAGAAGGTCAGCGGGATGACGACGCTCGAATACTTACAACCTCGCCTCTTTGCTCCCTTGGGCATCACCGGGGCGCGTTGGGACACTAATTCCCAGGGAATCAACCTCGGCGGCTATGGCTTGCGCCTGCGCACTGAAGACATCGCCAAGTTCGGGCAACTTTACTTGCAAGGCGGGAAGTGGGAGGGCCGACAACGGATCGACGCCCAGTGGGTCCGCACCGCGACGTCTCGGCAAATGTCCAACGGCAGCAACCCGGAGAGCGATTGGGAACAAGGCTACGGCTACCAGTTCTGGCGGTGTCGGCACGGGGCCTTCCGCGGCGACGGGGCTTTTGGTCAGTTCTGCATTGTCTTGCCAGAACAGGACGCGGTCATCGCGGTCACCAGCGGCGTCAGCGACATGGCAGGCCTTCTCAATCAACTCTGGGACACCCTGCTGCCGGCCTTCCACAAGGGCCCTCTTAAAAGCGATGCCTCCGCCCGGGAACGCCTCGAGCGTCGCTTGCTCGGCCTTCAGGTCCGCCTGCCCTCGGGCGGCACCACCTCACCCGTCGCGGCGGCCGTGCTGGGCAAGACCTTCCGATTCGGGACCAATGACAGTGGTCTTGATTCGCTCACCCTGGAGACCTCCGGGCCCGAGGGGTGGCTCTTGACTCGCACTTTTTCGGGCAAGACAGAGTCGCTGCGCTGCGGTCATGCCCGGTGGATGACCGGGCATGGGCATTTGGGCGACGCTCCGCGCGGAACCATCGGCTCGTTCGGGGACGAAGCCCTGGGTGCCAGCGCTGCGTGGACCTCAGACGACACGTGGACCGTTAAGATTTGTGCCCGCGGTACCCCCTACCAAACGACCTACACCCTAAAGTTTACCGATCAGGATTTGACTCTCACTCCCCGCTCCCAGGTGCGGTTTGGGGGATCGCCGGGGGCATCCATCCAAGGCCACCGCTGACTGAGCGTTCCCCGAGCACTTCCGTGGTAGGGCGATGTCTCTGAAAGCGCCCATGTCTGCGGTGCCGGACCGCTCGGAGATCGGTCCCTACCTCGGAAGCTCATCCGGCCACAGCAGAGAGTCCTCCAAAAAAACCACCTCACCCATGCACCTCCGAGGTGGGGCGATTTCTCCGAAAGCGCCTCGTCCGCAGACATGGAACATCGCAGAGCAGGCCCACTCGGAGATCGGTCCCTACCTAGGAGCAGGATCGGACTAGGAGGCTCATCGGGCTGCATGCCGGTTTCCTGCTGCAAACTCCACCTCACCCATGCGCCTCCGAGGTGGGGCGATTTCTCCGAAAGCGCCACGTCCGCAGACATGGAACATCGCAGAGCAGGCCCGCTCGGAGATCGGTCCCTACCTAGTGTAGTGTCTCAATTAAGTCTTTCTTAACAACCATTACTCGTGCCATCGTTCGGACATGGC